>DATJOO010000080.1:0-4735 GCA_035506955.1 Verrucomicrobiia bacterium | reverse complement strand
TCTCGGGGCAATTCTTCGCCTCGGCCAAAGGGAAGTTCTCAGGCCCAATGGAGGTGCAGCGCCAGCCACACCTCCACGATCGCGCCAGCCAGGAAGCCGCGTGGCAGGCCGTCGTCAAGGTCTCTGGCGTCGATCTATCGCCCGTCAAGCCCGCGTCGCCCTCGGGTCCGACGATTAAAAACGGCCCGTAGGATCGACGTAGACAATTTCGTCGTCTTCCGGAGCACGAATCGTTCGACGTAACGCACGCCTATCTCAAGGCAAGGACGCCGAGTCCGAGGAAGCCCAAGAGCACGCCAACAGCAGTAGCCTCGCGCTGTACGCCTAAATTAAGGAGATGACTGCGGGAGATTTCTGGCAGGCCAAGCTGGGATCTCCCGTTCTCGTTAGCCCGCTGGTTTCCAACTTGCCCGTCATCCACTCGAAAGCGGCCTGCGCACACTTCAGCGCCAAGGTGGAACATTCCTTTAATATAAGGAACCACCGGCAGCAGTTCTGAGGGGATCTGGAAGCCGTTACAAAGAACTCTTATTCAATGGACAGAAGAACATTCATCCGACAAACGGGAATGGCGGCGCTGACTAGGTGGTGGCCGCACAAACTGTGGGGAGCCGAAAAGAATCTTGCGCAGGACGCGGGCACTGCGGATCCGCGGCATGCGACGCACGTAGGCGCGGCGTTTCGTCGGCGACGACCATCCGATGCGAATTGGCCTTCGCCGGCAGCATGGAAACGTCTGAATGCTGAGGTCGAAGGAAACCTGATTCCAGTGGACTTCCCGATCGACGCTTGCGTCAAAGACACGGCAAGCGCGGCCTGCCAGAACTTGATAGACAACATTCACAATCCCTATTACATCGGAGACCAGCCCGGATTAACCCAAACCTTGGGATGGGTGGATGCGTGGGTGAGCAAACCGAGCGTTTATGCCGTCGCGGCAAAGAATGTAAACCATATTGCGGCGGCGGTGAACTTCGCACGCGAAAATGAACTGCGGCTGGTGGTGAAGGGTGGTGGCCATAGTTATCAGGGGACCTCGAACTCGTCTGATTCGTTGCTCGTGTGGACGCGACACATGCACGACATCACTAGGCATGAAACATTTGTCCCGCAGGGATGCAAGGCGAGCCATGCCCCGCAACGCGCAGTAACACTCGGCTCGGGCGCGATTTGGATGCAAGCGTATGAGGCGGTGACCACGAAAGGCGGCACCTACGTGCAAGGCGGTGGTTGCACTACGGTCGGCGTGGCGGGATTGGTTCAGAGCGGTGGCTTTGGAAGTTTTTCGAAGCATTACGGAACGGCGGCGGCGGGATTGTTGGAAGCGGAAGTCATTACTGCCGATGGCAAAGTGCGCACCGCGAATGCATGCACGAATTCAGATTTGTTTTGGGCGCTGAAAGGCGGCGGAGGAGGGACATTCGGCGCGGTGAGCAAAGTGACGCTGCTCGTGAGGGACCTTCCAGAATTTTTCGGCGCAGCGATCTTCACGGTGAAGGCCGTTTCGGATGAGGCGTTCCGGCGTTTGCTGCGCTACTTCGTCGCTTTTTATCGGGAACATCTTTTCAACGATCATTGGGGCGAGCACGCGACCATTGGGGGAGACAATGTGCTCGATTTGTTGATGGTGTGCCAGGGTCTGACTGCTGAAGAGGTAAAAAAGATATGGCAACCATTTCTGGATTGGGTGGCACGCTCGCCGGGCATTTACACGATCGCGGCACCAGCGATTTTGGCCGCCATGCCGGCCCGGCATTGGTGGGATGTGGAGTGGAGTAAGCAGAACCATCTGGACGTTTTCGATTTAGACCAGCGGCCGGGCGCCAGTTCAACCAACGCGTGGTGGAAGGGAGACGGTGGACAAGTGGCGTGGTTCCTCTACGGATACGAATCGCTGTGGATGCCGGCATCTTTGCTTGACGATGACTCCCAAGAACGGCTCACGCAGGCGCTATTTGCGGGTTCGCGCCACAAAGATATTGAGTTGCATTTCAACAAGGGTCTGGCGGGAGCGCCACCCGAGGCGATAGAGATGACACGCGAAACCGCGACGAACCCCGCAGTGCTGAATGCGTTTGCGCTGGCCATCGTAGGCGATGCAGGCGGCGGATATCCTGGCGTGCGCGGCCATGAGCCGGACATCGAGGCCGGACGAAAATCTCGGCAAGAGATCCACAAGTGCGTGGATGAGCTGCGCGTGATCGTCCCGAATGGCGGAGCCTACGTTTCGGAGAGCAATTTTTTCCAAGACGAGTGGCAGCACGCGTACTGGGGAAGCAACTACACGCGTCTGGCATCGGTGAAAAAGAAATACGATCCCACGGGATTGTTTTTCGTGCATCACGGCGTGGGCTCGGAAGACTGGAGCGACGACGGCTTTGTAAGGAAAGCCGGAAGTGGATAGTCGATTAGAGATATCAAGAGCGCACCGAAGGTTCCGGCTGTGTTGTCGGTAACTCTTACCTTGGGATTAATTCCCACTTGCCGTCATGCATTCCGAATCTGCCTTGTGCCAAATCAGTGAAGTACAATTTGATTTCGTGCCTCAAAAGTCCGGCCACGAGGGCTTGATTTGCAAAAAATCAATTTTTCCAGGTTGAGAACAGTCTCGATCGAAAACAGCCCGGCCTTGTATTCCGGCGGTTCGTCCCGCGACGAAATCGGGCTGCGACAGACATTCAATCCGCCGCAAAAACGCCAGAAAGATCGTCAAGCTTCTTCGCAGGCCGCGGGCCAAACTGAAGCGAGGGTCGAGAAGCCGATTTCTCAATCCCAACCGGATTTGATCGCGTGTGTCGGCCGCGTCAAAGAACTTCGAAGATGCTATAGATGGGCCCGTCAGGGGGCCTGTGGCCAATACCGACTGCAATGATGCGGTTCATCCAATCGTATTTCTTGGAACTGGTCTCGAACATGGGATTCATTCGGAAATAATAACTCGTAGGATCGACGTCTTCACCTTTGTCCAATCTCTCCATAACGTCTGGCGTACCAGCGCGCAAGCACTGATAAGTCATGACAATCAAGGCCCCATCGGTCGTCCTCAGCACAAGACGCACGTCCAACTTAATGCATGAGTCTTTACGAACATCTTGCCAGTCGCTGCCAGTGACGACTTCGCCGGACATGCGGTCACCCTCAAAAGAACCACCCGTAATTATTCCGATGCGACGGAATGCGTTTGGAGTTTGGCCGACGACCAGTAGCGGCGGCACCGCCTCGCGCAATAGGAACAGAGGCCTGGTTCGCACGCTCTTCAGAGCTTCAGGTAGGTTTTCCTTCAACGAATTCGACATGATGTCCTCCTTCCACTCATCTCAACACGCCTCGGGATATGAACGACTGGCGACTCACAGAAAGGCCAAGAGAGCTTGAGCCAACGCCTCGGGCTGTTCTTCTGGAACAAAGTGGCCCGAATCGGCGATCACGACAGGCTTGACGTCCTGAAAATAAGGACGCAGCAACTCACCCATGTTCGGAATGGAATATTGTCCGCCAACTGCAAGCAGACGGATCGGGATTTTGTTCTTGAAGTGCGCTTTGTTGAAATCCATGTCGTCGAGGATTCTGCGGCAGTAGTCGAAAGCCGCATCCATTCGTCCATCTCGCGCGTATGCCTTCACATATGCGGCAACGGCATCAGGGGAAACGGCTCCCGATGTGTGTACTTTGTTCTTGTACCACCAGCCCACATAGATGTCCTCTTTGCCCTTGGTCAGCTCGGCAGGCAAATCGGGAAGCATCATGAAAATAAAGTTCCATTTCCTTTTGTAGTCGGAAAGCTGAATGTCGTTTAGCAGAGTGATGCCGGGGATTCCCGCTTCGATCAGCGTGAGCGACTTGAAGTCTTCCGGGAAGAGCAAAGCCCAGCTATAGGCACACCACGCGCCGAAATCGTGAGCCACTACGTGTAGCGGTACTCCCAGATTGGCCACGAACTCGTGAAAAATTCTCCCGACGTTCTCGGTCGTTGCTGGTGCCGAAAGAATTCCCGAGTCGCCGAAGCTGGGCAGATCGGCTGGTATGGCTTGGAATTGGTGGGATAGCAATGGAGTCAACCGGTTCCAGGAGATACGTGTTTGCGGAAAGCCGGAAATCAAAAGGACTTTTTCTCCATTTCCGATGCGGTCGAACGCAATCTTCTTTGCCTCGCTGGTAGCGTCCAAGGGGCCTTGAGCGGGCGCAGGGGGAGGACTCGACCTCGGCGTTGGACTGGGCTCAGACGGCGCAGCAGCGCTGGTGATGCCTAACCCAACGCCCATACCCAAAGCACCTGCAAGCGCTATGCCACCCTTGAGAACGTCCCGTCGCGGCAGAAAGTCGTTTTTTCCGGCCCTTTCGGCTTTATTTGATAGGTCGCTTTTGGAATGCTCCATTGGCTGGTCCTCCATAGTTTGACGACCAGAAGTCTAAGCGGTAATGTATCTTGATGTCAAGATAGAGACGGTTCGACCCCGTGAGGACTGGCATAAGATGAGATGGCGATGAGTTATTTTTGAAGAACTTCCGAGTTGCCCCTGATCCGGGAGTTGGTGAAATCGATTCACACAAGCCGATTTGCCAGAGACCGCTCTTGAAGAAAACGGCTTCTTACGGAGGGTTACGCCGCCACCAATGCGGGCACAGTCGTCTGGAGAAAGTTCTCGACCGACATGGGAACTCGCCCAGTGAAGTTCTTCACCGTGGGGGTGACAATCGCCTGATAGCCGCGCGACGCCTCCTCATCCAACCCACG
>DATJOO010000079.1:0-5862 GCA_035506955.1 Verrucomicrobiia bacterium | reverse complement strand
TGGAAATTTTCGGTCTTAACGATCATGGGCGCACCCATCGCGCTGCTCGGCTTTTTCGTGCTGTTCTGGGCCTACCGATCCGTCGCTGGAGCCCAGCATGAAACTTGGGAAAGCGTTCGACTGGTGGCTCCCCTCATGTCGTCTGCGTTGCTCAGGCTTTCCTTCCTGCTCGTGTTTGTCGGGTTCGGGGCCAAGGCGGGACTCGCTCCGATGCACACTTGGCTGCCGGATGCGCACAGTCAGGCGCCCACTCCGGTGTGCGCCGTGTTGTCGGGTGTTAAGACCACTGTTCCGCTTTACGTGATCCTGCGGTTCCTGGGAATCCTGCTCGCTTCGCCCGAAGCCCGCGTGGGCCGATGGATGATTGTGATTGGTCTCATTTCGGTGGGAATTGGAGCATTTCTCCTGCTACAGGTTCGAGACTACAAGAGGATGTTCGCCTACTCCACAGTGGAGCACATGGGCATCATCCTGACTGCAGCTGGGATGGCGACGCAGACGTCTGATCTCGGCGCGGTTTCCCAACTCCTGAATCATTCGATCACAAAATCCTTGTGTTTCTATGTAGCGGGAATTGTGCTACTTGCATTGCATACCCGCGAGATCAAGTCGGTTCGAGGCCTTCTAAGAGTTTCCCCTTTCGCGGGAGTCACGCTGCTGTTTTGCTCGCTGGCGATTGCCGGCGCTCCGCCCTTCCCGATTTTCTTGAGCGAGTTTTCGATCCTGGGTTCCGGAATTCGGGCGGGCCATCCCGTCGCTGTCGCTGTGCTTGCCACTCTGATCGTGATCGCTTTTGTGGGGATCATGATGCATGTGAACCGGATGGTATTTGGCACCCCCGACCCGGATACGTCACGCACTGGGGACTTACCCGCGTCGTGCCGCGTCGGTGTGTTAGTCGCGGCGGTCCCCGTGGCGCTGTTTGGCGTTTATGTGCCTGGACCGGTGCACTCATTGTTGGCTTTGGCGGCGCAACAACTGGGAGGCCGCTAAGATGCCGAGTACGCCCCTTCCGTTTTTTTCTGGTAGGCGAGTCGCACTCGACGGCTTAGCTGCTGCCGTTCAGGAGCGTTTCGCGCCGAGCCTTTCTTTGTCGCGCGCCGACGGGGGGATAGCGCTCTCGATTGCGCTGCGGGAGCCGAGTCTCCTTTCGCCTCTCTGCAAGTTCCTGTTCTGGGATGCAGGGTGCTCCCTGGGCGGCTTGGTCGTCGAGGAGCATGCGGCCAATTGGCGTCTATCCTACATATTTCTTGCGGCAGGCACCGGCTGGATCGAGGTCATCCTCGAAGTGCCCTCCGGAACGCGTTCTGTCCCAAGCATCAGCTCCGAGGTCCACGCGGGTGACTGGCATGAGCGGGAAGCGGAAGACCTGTTCGGTCTTCAATTCGAAGGCCACCCTCGCCTGGGAGATTTCATTCTGCACGACCAAGTGTGGCCGGAAGGTGTCGCCCCCCACAGGAAACTACATAGAAAATCGATGGATCCGCACCAAGCGCATTTGCGACGTCGGCCCAATCCGGAATGGCGGCCGCTGCTTGTGGTCCAGGATCCCGGCTCCTTTGCGATGCCTGTTGGTCCGGTCTACGAAGGTGGAATTGGCGAGCCGCTTCATTTCCTGCTCGAGACCGTGGGCGAAGATGTTTTGCGCGCTGTGCCGCGGTTGTTTTACAACTTCCGCGCCGTCGAGAAGATAGCGGAAGGGCAAACCGTGGCGGAGGCCCTCCTGTTGGCGGAGCGTTTCGCTGCCACATCTTCGTTTGCTCACTCTATGGGCTTCTCCAGCGCGATCGAGAAGCTGTGGAGTCTCGATGTTCCGATTCGAGCGAGGCATCTGCGTGTAGTGCTGGCCGAGCTCGAACGACTACGTCACCATGCGGCGACGATTGCGGACATTTGCCAATCCACGGCGCTCGGCGTGGCAGCTTCGCAGGCTGCCATCGTCGAAGAGGAACTGCTGCGCGCCTCTTGCCACCTCACGGGGCATCGGTACTTGTTCGGATTAAACGCACCGGGAGGACTCCAGCGCGATTTTGATGACGCCAGTCTCAACCACTTGCGAGCCTCGGTCGATGTGGCCGGGGAAAAACTGCATGTGCTCGAGGATCGCCTCTATTTCACGAGCAGCTTTTTGGACCGGTTGGAAGACGCCGGTGTGGTTGATCCCGAGAAGGCGCGGGATTTGAACCTGTTGGGACCGGTAGGCCGCGCATCCGGGCAAGGTCACGACTTGCGGCGCGAGTGCGCCTATAACGCATATGAGAGCTACGACTTCGAGGTTCCGCGAGAGAGCGAGGGAGATGGATATGCCCGTCTCCGCGTGTTGTTCCAAGAGGTCTATCAGTCGACCCGTCTGATCTCTCAGGCTGTCGGGCGTTTGGAACCGGGCCCCGTGTGCGCCCCGCTACAGGCACGTCCTTCCGCAGGCGTTGCGCTGGGGTGGGTGGAAGCTCCGATTGGAGCGGCCCTTCACTGGGTGAGACTCGACGATGCGGGACGAGTGGAACGGTACCGGGCGATCACGCCGTCATTCAACAACTGGCTCGGATTCCACGTCGCCGTGGAAGATTTCGCGTTTCAGGATTTTCCGATTATCTTGGCCACCTTCGGACTTTCGGCCACCGAATGTGACCGATAACACCAGGAGCTGCGCATGAGTTTTTGGTTCTGGCACGGATTGCGAAATGGCGTTCGAACGACACGCTATCCGCGTGTTCTCGAATCCACCATCGGAGTATCCCCTGGGCGACCCGTGACGACTGAATTCGATTCCGCCGCAGAAGCCGATGCCGCAGCTTCCAACTGTCCTACCGGTGCGATCGTCGCGAACGGCAAAAACGCGATGGTGGTCTTCCGCAACTGCATCCACTGCCAGCGTTGCCGATTCGGCTTTCCGCATCCGCTCACATGGCAGGTGGATTACGAATGGACGGCCGCAGCGCATAGTGAAACCTTCGGACCACTTCCAGCAGCCTATCGCCGCTCCACGCACATCATGGTAGTGGACGCCGGCGACTGCGGAGCCTGTCTTCACGAGGTGAAACAGCTGAACAATCCTTTTTACAACATGCACCGTCTTGGATTTTTCCTCACGGCAACGCCCCGTGCCGCCGATGTGCTCCTTGTGGTCGGCCCGGTGAGCGAGAACATGAGGGGACCCCTGACCAAGACCTACGAGGCCATGCCCACTCCCAAGCGCGTCGTTGCCGTGGGCACCTGCGCCATTACCGGCGGAGTGTTCGGACACACATTTATGTCCGCGGGAGGTGTCGCGTCCGTTCTACCGGTGGACCTCGAGATTCCCGGTGAGCCTCCTCCGCCTCTAGCCATCCTTCATGGTCTCCTGGTGGCCACAGGACGAAAGCCTCCTGTTCCGAGCGAAGAAATAACAGAGAGGGAGGCCTGAACGTGTTTCCCTGGATAAGCGGTGCGCTTGCTCTCTTTTTCGTTCTTTCTGCTTGTGGCCTTGTGTTATCACGGGGGTTGCGCGGCAACCATCCGATGCTCGTCTTTGTCATTTTCAGTTCCGCGTGCTCGGTTCTGATGATGCTCGCAGCAGGAATAGCGCTGGCCACCGGACGAAATTTCGAAGTGGTTCTGTGGAGAATAGAGGGGATGGGGCCGCTGACGTTGCGCTTGGACATGCTCTCCGCGATCTTCCTCTTTACGGCAGGCCTCATCTACTTACCGGCTTCTGTTTTCGCGAGGAATCTGGCGCAGCAGCGGCTTCGAGGACACTATCCAGCGCGAAACTACGGGATGTTGCATTTCGGGTTGATGATCTCCGTAGTGCTCATCGTCATTGCGAATGATGTGTTGACGTTTCTGATCAGTTGGGAATGCATGTCGATCCTGTGCTACTTGTTGGTGAACTATGAGCAGAGCCACGGCACCGACACGCGCGCCGGATACATCATGTTGGCCATGGGCGAAGCGGGATTCTTGATGGCAGTGGTCGCCTTCTTGATTGCGGGAAAGGGCGCCGCAGATTGGTCCTTCGCGTCCCTTGCAGCCGCGTCCGCACATCTTTCGGGCAAAGCCGCATGGGGCATTTTTCTTCTTGGATTTTTCGGCTTTGGCGTAAAGGCCGGACTTGTGCCGGTGAATTTCTGGCTGCCCCGCGCCTACACCTCGACACCTCCATTGTTCGTTCCGGTGCTGGCGGGGGTTACGCTTAATCTCGGCTTTTACGGAATCCTGCGCCTTCATGCCGACCTAGTCCCGCCGCCTACGATAGCGATGGGCTTGGTTGCCTTGATTGTCGGGAGCATCACCGCCCTCTTTGGCATTCTTTACGCCACGACGGACAACGACATGAAAACGATGCTGGCGCACAGTTCCATTGAGAATGCCGGAATCATCGTTGCTGCCATCGGGGCTTCACTGGTCTTCCGCGCATCGGGTAATGCGGTGCCCGCGGCGATCGCGCTCATCGCGGCGCTGTATCATATGGTGAATCATTCGGTGTATAAGACGCTGCTTTTCCAAGGGGCCGGAGAAATCGAAGCTACCACGGGGACGCGGGAAATGGACCGCCTCGGAGGTTTGGCGCATCTTCTGCCGGCGCTCTCCGTGATCTTTCTCGTCGGTTGTCTCTCCATTTCGGCAATCCCGCCGTTCAACGGCTTCGTCAGCGAATGGCTCACTCTGCAATCGCTGCTGCGAAGCGCCGTTTTGTCGTCACCTGCGGTGAAGATATTGTTCGCCTTGTGCGGCGCAGGCCTTGCTCTAACTGCGGCACTCGCGGTCACCTGTTTTGTGAAGGTTTATGCCATGAGTTTTCTCGGCATCCGGCGGGGCACATGGCGTCCGCATCCGCGTCACGGTGCCAACTGGGTCAGGTTTCCATCCGCTTATCTCGCGCTGGCGTGCTTATTGTTTGGGGTGCTCCCGACATACATAGTTCCTGTGTTGAACCGTGCCGTGGAACCTCTTGTCGGAGCAAGTGCGTCCGAGTCACTGGTACCGCCATTTTTTGTCGCGACGCCGACAAATCAGAAGCTGGCCCCCGCATTTCTGGAAGAGTTCCACAATCTTGGCGCGCAAAGCGGGCGCACATTTGTTCCGGGCAGGGGCTTGGTACTTCTTGTACGCGGTTCGCAGAAGAATCCCGTTGTATTTGCCGCGGCTCCGTCGTACAGCTTGATCGCCCTGGCGATTTTTCTTGCTATCGCCTGGATTGCGGTGACGCGTAGTACGCGAAAACGTAAGCTTTCCCGGAAAGAACTTTGGGCCGGCGGCATTCCGCGGTTGCTGCCCGAGATGACCTACACGGCGACCGGGTTCTCGAATCCCGTTCGGGTCGTGTTCCAGGAGATCTTTCGCCCCAACATCATTGAGGACACTCGGGAGACTGTAGCGGTTCATTTTCGGACCGCCATTCGCAGGCGAAGGGACGAGACACATCTGGTCGACCGGCTCTTCTTCCATCCTGTGGGAGACGCGGTCAGCTGGATCGCAAGGCTCTTGGCGGGGATGCATCACGGACGCTTGAACGCGTATGTGGCCTACACAGTCGGTTTTTTATTGATCATTCTGTTGCTATTCCGCCTGACCTGAAGAATCGTCGCTTTAAAGGCAGTTCATCGGAAGGCCCTTTGGGCGAATTTCCTCCTGCAATTGCTCCGTCGGCCGCAAGGACAGCAAGGTATAGGTTCAACTCCCCAACAACAAGTGAATGTCTCTCTCCACCTCGTCGATTCTTTCTAGCTTTTCCTCGACGGCTGCGGCGCCTCGGCTTCTCGCCTCCCTCGCATGCTCCAGCGCACGTGTTGCGATGCGCGTCACCGCGTGCAGCAGTTTGCGAATTTCCGCCTCCAATTGGCCCTGACTTTCCTCTAATCGATCCATCACATCGGACTGCAC
>DATJOO010000078.1:0-66535 GCA_035506955.1 Verrucomicrobiia bacterium | reverse complement strand
AAGATCTCTCCCGCGAAATCCGCAGTCTCGCCGATGATTACATCACTCAGATCGACATCAACCACGTCCTCGGCAAACTCTTTGACGCCCTCGCCGCCAATCGCATCTCCACCAAGCGCGCCACCAGCCTCGCCTACATCGACGATCTCCTCATGCGCTCTCAGGGAGGCGCCAAGCAGGAAGCCCGCTGTTGGGACCTGGATTTGCCCATCTACAAAACGCTACTCAAACTCAAATATCCCAAGGGCCATCCCAAACATCCTGATACCCCCTGCGAGGACGAGCAAGACCCCGCTCCTACCACCAAGCTCGCGTCCAAATCCAAGCCTCCTGCGGAAACTGGGCCCGTCGATCCCGTCCCCGCAAATTCCCACGCCTAGCCTTTCCATGCCGCGCTCCTCTTCCTCCGCGCAACGTCACCACACCACCGGCATCGCACCGTTCGCTTTTTCCTCAGTGTTTATCTCGCCACTCGCCACTCGTCACTCGCCACTGCCCCTTAACTCCTTTGTTTCCCCTTCATACAGAGATTTCCTCGTAACCCCTTTGTTTCCCCTTGATACGAAAATAGACCGGGGTGGGGCCACCAGCCCTGCGACGTTCCTCCCAACTTTTCGCCTGCGCCACTTAAAATTGTGAAAAATTTTCCCGCTAACTCTTTTGCTTGCCACTCTTACGGAAAAACAGGGGGGAGGGGGGTGCAGAAAGCGTGAAAATTGAGTTACGCGAGGATATCGGTGCGAAGCAAGTCAGCCTGCCTTTCGCGGCGACGAATAAGACGCGCGTTCTTCCCGTGAACCAGAATTTCGGCGGGCCGGCACCGGCCGTTGTAATTGGACGACTGAACCATGCCGTAGGCGCCGGTGGTCCAGATCGCTACAGCATCACCGGGCTCGACATGTCCCAGCGGCCATCCTTGCAGGAAACTGTCCCCAGTTTCGCAAACAGGACCGACCACATCGACCCGTTCCGATGCGCTCTTCTTCCCCGGATTTGCATCGCGCACGCGAGTTATGGGATGCGGCGCATCATAAAGGACAGGCCGGGCCAGATCATTCATCGCAGCATCCAGAATGACAAACGACCGGACGGAATTCTTCTTGGTGTAAATGACCTTGGCGAGCAGCACCCCCGCTGGCGCAATGATCGAGCGCCCGGGCTCAAGCAGAAGTCCCACACCGAGCGGACGCACTATGTCCGCAATCATCTGGGCGTACGCTCTGCGACCAACCGGCGTTTCATTAGTGTAACGAACGCCGAGTCCGCCGCCAAAGTCGAGATATTTAAGAGCAATGCCCTCGCGGCGCAAATCCAGCAGGTAGCTGGCGAGACGGCCGAGCCCCTCGCGAAACGGCTCGAGGCCCACAATTTGTGACCCGATATGAGCGCTGATTCCTTGCCAGCGGATGTATTTGGAATTTTTGTGCTGCAGATAGAGAGAACGCGCCTCGTGCCAGCTCACACCAAACTTGTGCTCGTAGAGTCCGGTGGAAATATGCGGATGGCCGCCAGCCTTCACATCCGGATTCACGCGCAGGGAAACTCCGGGCAAATTGCCGCGGCGAGAAAGGCGTGAAGCTTCGGCCAGCAGCACTTCCAACTCTTCCGCAGATTCCACATTGAACTGCAAGATGCCCGCTGCCGCGTTTCGCCCGGGTTTGTATCTCAAGCCGGCGCGAATTTCTTCGCGCGTTTTTCCGACCCCGCTAAACACAATGCGGTTTCCGGGCACAGCGATGCGACCGAGGTGCTCGAGTTCGCCACCCGAGACAATGTCGAATCCGCTGCCTCGTTTGGCGAGCAATTGCAGAATGGAGAGATTACCGTTGGCTTTCACGGCAAAGCACAACAAGTGAGGCAGGCGACGCAAACCCATGTGCAGTTCGTCAAAGGCATTCTCGATGGCGCGCTGGCTATACACATACGCCGGTGTTCCAAAGCGCGATGCAATGTCTTGCAGCGCCACACCTTCGCAGAAGACCTCGCGACCGGGGCCGTGGGACGACGTCCTCCAGGCAAACTGGGGAGTAAACTCGGCAGGATCGACGTAGGGCAGGTTCTGACGGGAGCCGCTCGACGAGGTCATTTTACCTTTAACACCACGAGAGTGCGGTCATCAGACAGCGGAGCGTTTTGCGTAAACCAATCCACTTCGCGCAAAACCAGATCGGCGATTTCTGCGGCGGCGCGCTCGTGATTTTGCTCGATCAGGCGCATCAGGCGAGTGGTACCGAAGAACTGGCCCTCGATATTCGTGGTTTCGGCGATGCCATCCGAATGGAACACCAGAATGTCGCCCACTTCCAGGATCACACCCCACTCGTCGTACTGCACTTCTTCAAAAATCCCGAGAGGAAAACCGGTGAGTTCGATTTTATCGCAGCGTCCTCCTTTGTAGAGCAGCGGCTGCGATTGCCCAGCATTGGCGACGCGCAATTTCTGCCGGCCTTTTTGCCAGGTAGCAAAACAGGCGGTCATGAAACGCCCTTCAATGCGGCGCTCCCCAACAAGCTGATTCATCTGCCGCAACATTTCCGCGGGTTGCAGCTTCTGGGGGGCCAAGCTGCGCATGATGCCAATGGCCACCGCGCCGTATAGAGCGGCAGCCGTTCCCTTTCCGCTCACGTCGCCCAATGCGATACCCAGTTGCTGAGGGCCATAGCGCAGAAATTCGTAAAGGTCCCCGCAAACTTCGCGAGCCGACACATAGCGCGCGGCCACGTCGACGCCATAATCATCGGTGGGTGCGGCGCGCAACAAAGCTCCCTGAATGCGCTTGGCGGCTTGTAAGTCGCGTTCGAGGCGAGCTTCGCCCCGGGCCACCTGTTCGTAAAGGCGCGCATTTTCCACAGAGACGGCCAAATTTGACGCGAGGATCGAGAGCGTCTGCACATGGTCGGGTGTGAAATAGTTCAGCTGCGGACTCTCGAGATCGAGCACTCCGATCACTCTGCCTTGATGAATCATGGGGATCGCGAGTTCGGAGCGTGTTTCCGGATTGACCATGAGATAGCGGGGGTCCGCGGTGACGTCGGGAACGAGCACCGGCTCGCGCGAAGTGGCCGCAGCGCCGACCAGCCCTTCGGTAGCGGCAGCGCGCAATTTCCCTTGCACCCGTTGTCCATGCTTTACGTCAAGCCGATGGCGAAAAACCTTTTGTTCTTCGTCATAGAGCATGATGCTCAGAATCTGATAATCGATAATGCGCTTCACCAACTCCGCCGTGCGGCGAAGAAGCTCTTCCACATCGAGGATGGAGCTGATTTCTCGGCTGACTTCGTTGAGCACCAAAAGGGTCTCCGCCTGCGTGCGGACCTGCTGGAACAGACGCGCATTTTCGATAGCGACGGCCAGGCGGTTAGCAAGGACGGAAAGGATGTTCTGCTGGTCTTTTGTAAAGTAATCGAGATGGCGACTCTGAATGTCCAGAACGCCCACGCATTTAGCGCGAAATATCAAGGGGACGGCCAGCTCGGAGCGAACGCTGTCGATGGCGTTGATGTAGCGTGGATCCTGGCTGACGTCGCTGACGCGCACGGGATGGCCGGTGCGCGCCGCTGTTCCAGTAATCCCCTGCCCCACCGGAATTTTCAAATTTTCCGCGAGCCCAGGCGGATAGCCGATGGCAAAGCGGTGGGTCAGGTAGGTTCCGTCATCGGACAGCATGAGCACGCCGAAAAGCTCGTAATCGATATGCCGTTTGATCAAGACGGCGGACAGGGCCAGCACTTCGTCCAAGTCTAAAGAGGCGTTTACCTCTTGGCCGATCTCCGCCAGGGTGGCCAGAACCTCTGGGCTGCTGTCTTGAGGCAGGTTGTATTGTGTTTTGGGATCAGTGGCTTCCATGAATCTCTTAAGTATAACAGGCGCGGCGGCGTGCGGGCGGGTACCGAATGAAAAGCGAATCCCTAGGCTGGCTTGCTGTTGCCCGCACCTGCGAACTGCAAAATACACACATCCGGAAGATTGCGATAGCGCTCATCGAAATCCAGCCCGTATCCGACCACAAATTCATTGGGAATGACGAATCCGGTGTAATGCGCCTTGACGTCGGCGATACGGCGTTCAACTTTATCCAAGAGAACGACCACGCGAAGGTGCTTCGGTTTCTTTTCTTCGAAAAAGCGCAACAGGTACTTCAAAGTGAGACCCGTATCCAGGATGTCTTCCACAACAACGACGGTCTTCCCTTCGATGCTGACGTCCAAGTCCTTGATCAATTTCACTTCACCTGTGGAGTCAGTACCATCGCCGTAGCTGGACACGGAAAGGAAGTCGAAGGAAACCTCGCCGCCCAGTTCACGGGCGAGGTCGGTAAGAAAAAAGACCGAACCTTTCAGGACACCGATCAGATGGAGAGGCTCGCTGGGAAAATCGCGGCGGATGTCGCGGGCCAACTGCTTGAGGCGGGTTTTCACACGAGCACTGGAAATGAGCACACGAACGGATTCGCCGGAGCGAAGACCAGGGGAAGTTTTCAATTTAGCGGTGCGGCTGGTAGACACGCTGAAGGGCCCTCCTAAGGCGCCACGCCGCTGCCCAATATTTTCGATTGATGAGCGACAGGGGTGCCGAAGATCTATTTGATTCTGCGAGCGAGTTTTCTCATCCTATGTGTTGCGTTCCTGGCTGTCAATTCAAGTGACGTCCGAAAGGATGGAACCATGAGTGAAGCAAAGGCTAGCTTGCCAGAACCATGGCTGCGCGGCACGCTCACGGAAACCCCCACGGTGGGCCGCGCGGTGCTGCACGCTCTGCAACTTGCCAAGGAAGATCTTTGGAAATGGTGCTATGGACTGAGTGAGGAGGAGTTAAATGAGCGGCCGGGGGGAATTGCGTCCGTAGCGTTTCATCTACGGCATATCTCGCGAAGTTTAGACCGGCTGCTGACCTATGCCGAAGATCGCGTTCTGGACGAAACACAATTAGCACTGCTGAAATCGGAGTCAGAGCCTGGAGCCCAGCATCAGGCGACCTTTACGGAACTGGAGCAGGCGCTACAGAGAAGCATGGACCGTATCCGCGCCTTGGCCATGGCGGAATTGGAGGCCCTGCGACGAGTCGGGAAGAAACAACTACCAACTACCCTTGGCGGGCTGCTGGTGCATGTGGCCGATCACACGCAACGGCACGCCGGGCAGGCCATCACTACGGCGAGGCTGGTAGCTCGGCGGTAGGAAATTATTGTTGCCAGCCCTGTGCGGTTATACTTGTCGCTCTCCTTTATGGCGCAACTGCTCAAATCCACGTTTCTGGTCATTACCGCTCTCTTTCCCATCGTGAATCCTCTGGGAAGCGCGCCTCTTTTCCTTTCCCTGACCCATTACTATTCGCCGGATGAACGAAAGATGCTCTCGAGGCGAATTGCGCTCAACAGCGTGGCCTTGATCGTAGGCTCCTACTTCATCGGCACACATATCCTGGCGTTTTTTGGGATTTCCCTGCCGGTGGTGCAGGTTGGTGGCGGCCTGGTGCTGGCGACGACGGGTTGGGCTTTGCTAAAGCAGAAGGACGAAGACAGCACCAAGGCGGAAGTACATCGCAGCGTGGGAGAGCAGGACCTACTGACGAAGGCGTTCTACCCTTTGACGCTCCCTCTGACCGTCGGGCCGGGATCGATTTCCGTGGCCATTACTTTGGGAGCCAATGAGCCACACGGCGGACATGTTCTGGTCTTTTCGATACTTGGTGCGGTGATTGGAGCAGTACTGATTGCCGCGAGCGTCTATGTTTGCTACGCGTTTTCCGACCGCTTGGCCCGCGCCCTGGGCGAAACGGGGATGAGCGTGATCATGCGCCTGTCCTCGTTCTTGCTGGTTTGCATTGGCGTGCAGATTATCTGGAATGGAGTATCGGCGCTGTTAAAAACGATTCCGGGCTTGGCGCAATAGATGGGGAGCAACTCTACCGCCAGTCGGGCAGTTCCCGTCTCTGAAGAAGCACTTCGGCCGCCCACGCGCCCAGATACACGGATTGCGCCACACCGTGGCCGGAGAAACCGCCAAGCACAATCACGTTTTCGCTGTTTGGATGGCGTCTAAACACCGGCTTCCAGTCTTCCGGTATACAAATGGGACCACCCCACCGATGCGTAAAGTTCACGTATTTGAGCGCGGGATGCAGGCGGGCGATGCGCTTCTGCAAACGGTCAAATAGTTCGAGAGTCTCGCCCTCGTCAATGTCCAGCGAGTGCAGGCCTTCCGAGTTTTCGAAAAAGACCAGACCGCTCCCGAAGATCACCGCGTTACCCAGCAAACGGCCCCACAGGTACGGAAGATCGATGGTGTAGAAAGGCTTGCGTTCGCCCAAACCAATTTTGGTCAGGGTATCTTCGGGGAGCGCTTCCGTCATCACCGCGGAGGTAAACGCCGGCTGAGCAAGATCCTTCATCCCATTGAGATCGAGAGCGAAGGCGTTGGTCGCGAACAGGGCCTTGTGGGCCTGCACAGTTCCCGCAGAAGAGCAGAGCGTGATGGTTTTGGAAAATTTCAGTTCGTTGACCGGCGCATGTTCGAAAACTAACGCTCCCGCACGATCCGCGGCACGCGCTAGACCGCTGACAACTTTTCCGGGATCGACGCTGCCGCCGGGCACATCTTTCACAGCGCAAAGATCGCCAGAGTCCCTCCAAAGGATCGGCGAATTCCGCATGGCGTCGCTGCGACCCAGTTCGTACACTCCCGGCAAGACTAGATCGCCTTCGACTTCCAATTGCTTGAGGATCGATTGGTAGCCGGCGAGAACATCACCCAGTCCCGGCAGGTCGCCCACGGCGGATTCGGCCAGCGCCACGCCGCCCGTGTGCCCGCTGGAGCCAGCACCTAAAGTCTCCGCTTCGAGTAGCAGGACACTCTTCTGAGGCGCCAAGATCTTCAGCCAAGCCGCAGAGGCAAGTCCGGTGAAGCCTCCGCCGATAACCGCGTAATCCACGGTGGCGGGAAGTTCTTTGCGCGCAGGGGTAAAGGTGATCTCCCAAGGGCGATGGCCCCAGTTTTTTCGAGTACCCATTTTCTGTCGTTTGTTCCTAGGAAAACTCTACACTGACCGTGTAGATAGACGAAGTCAGTAGTTGCTGTAGGTTAGTTAGAGACGATGGCAAATGCTGCGGGATTCAGAGGTACTTGATGAGCACGACTTCGTTCCGCGTTTCATTGTAAACGAGCTCATCGACGAGCTGTTGGGTGAGCATGAGTCCCAAGCCGCCGGGACGCAGTCCCATGGCTTCCCGTTCCTGCATGTGAGCCATGGGGTTGTCTTGCGGATTGTTGATTGCGGCATGCTTCAAGTCCTCGAGCTTAAAGCCAGGACCGGGGTCGTCCAGACGATACATGAGCATTCTCTTGGTCTTGATGTAAGAGATGCGTACCTTCAAGTTAGGGTCGAGGTGGCCGCCCCATTCAATGGCGTTGTTGAGCAGTTCGCGAAACGCATAACCTACTTTCTCCAGAACGTCCGGGGGCAGGTCCGTGTCCATGTGCATGAGGAAGCTCTGCACACGGCTGACCACAGAACGCTCGCAAGGAACCATCAACTCGACCCATTGCGAGTTGGCAGAGAGAACTTCGATCGCAGGTACTTCGGGGCTGGTAGAAAGCGCGTTTTCCACACTGGTCAGTACGGTTGTGGCGTCCAATGGTTTCTTCAGGTATTGATAAACACGACCTCGTAGCGCGGCAAGCAGGGTGTCGGACGTTCGATCAGAGGTCATCACCACAATTTTGGGAATATGCTTTTCGCCGTGGAGATGACCCAGGAAGCCCAAACCGGTCATCTTGGGCATCCAGATGTCGAGAAGGACTAGGTCAAATTTTTTCTTTTGGATGGTGCGAAGAGCGGCGACGCCATCGGCCGCTGTCACCACGGAGTGGCCGGCCTTCTTAAGGATGCCCCGCAACATTTGCCGGGTTGTGGCATCGTCGTCGGTGACCAGGATATTCGCCATCTACACGCTCCGGGGGGTTGGGCTCCGGTGTTCCAGATGAATCCTATGGTTGCTTCGGCTTTGGTTTGGAACTCCGCCGCTGGTTCTTGGAACTCGCCCCCGGTTCGCGGGGACGTCTCCGTCCCGCGTATCCTCTCAAATTTTCTTCCAGATGCGCAATCTCTTCCTTGAGCTGGCTGTAGAGGCCAGTTGCCTCGGTAAAACTATTGGCACGACCCAAGTCTTGCAGCTTCTCGGCACATTCGCGTGCGCCGTGGGCATCGAAGATACTGACCGAACCCTTCAGCGCGTGAGCGAACGACGCAAGACGCGCGCCACTTTTCTTCGTCAGTGCTTTTTGAATTCCGGCCATACGTGGCGGAGTTTCGCGTAAGAACGTCAGCACCATTTTGCGCGCGAGTTGTTCGTCGCCGGCGACCCGGTCCAGCACAATCTCCCAGGGGGATTTTACGACAGCACGCGGGGCAACGGTCGGTGCTGCGGAAACGGATTCTGCAGCCCCTTGGAGCAAGGCTTCCAATGCGTCGAGACGAAAAGGTTTTCCGATGACGGAGTCAAAACCTGCGTGCAGCAGCCGTTGGCGGTCCGGCTCACTGTTGTAACCTGTGAGCGCAATTACGATTAGCGCGCTGAATTTGTCCTCGCGCTCGCGGATCGCTTTCAAGGCTTGCAGCCCGGTCATTAAGGGCATGTCTTCGTCGAGCAAGGCAACATCAAACGATTCCTTCTGCAGCGCATCCAGCGCTTCTTGTCCGTTAGCTACCGCAACAACGTGGTGGCCATTGCGCTCGAGCTGGTGAGCGGTCAAGAGCCGGATTTCGTTTTGATCGTCCGCCAAAAGAACACGCATAGGCCTCTTTATCAGCGGCACTCTGTTCGGCGGTGGTTGGGACTCTGCCGCTTGCGGCGTCCGCTCCACCTCGGCCGAGACTCCAGGCAGCTGAAACCAGAATCGCGAACCTCGTTCCGGCCGCGACTCACAGCTGATTATGCCGCCCCAACGTTCCACCGTCAGCCGGCAAAAATAGAGTCCAAGACCGGCTTTGCCGCCACTTTCCTTGCCCTTGGAAAAGAGCGCGAAAATCTGGGCTGGCGTCATATCCGCGGGAAGGCCGGGACCTTCGTCATCGACATACGCTTTGAGAAACTCGCCTTGTTCCTCGAGTCCGATCGTAACTGTGGAACCGGGTGGCGAATAGCGTAGAGCATTTTCGAGCAAGTTCGAAAAAATTCGTTCTAGCCGGCGGCCCTGGCCCCGCACGCGCCAGTCCGAGCGCTGCTTCGCCGAATCATTGATACGAAGCTGCACACCTTTGGCTGCGTAAACAGGGACAAATGCATTGAGCACAGAAGAGGCACAGGCAAGCAGGTCGGGCGCCGAACCCGGCTTGCTCTCAGCATCCATAGAAGCTTGCAGGTCGGCCGCAAATACCTGAAGAATGTCGCGAATCATCAGACACTGCTGGTCGCTGGCCTTCCGGCCCAAGTCCAATAGACCTTGGCCGCGATCGCTGATTTGCTCACCGATCATGCAGTCCAGCGCGACGCTCATCACGCTGAGGGGTTGCGATAAATCGTGAATGATGCAGTGCAGAAGAATTTCTTTTTTTTGAATTTCGCGCTGCAGCTTCTCGTGGTCCAGCAGCGAGTTGCGCGCGGTCTGAAGAAGTTGCTGCCGCTCGTGAAACTGCGATTCTGGACTGTGCAGCGCGAGCAGCCGTTTTCCGCCGGACTCCAGAGCAATGGCGGCAAGAGCGATTTCCTTGCCGGATACTGATTTTTCGATCCACATTTCGGATTGACAAAGACCGGTCTTGCCCGACTGCCAGAACGTATCGGCTTCGAAGAGAAAGTTCTCTAAAAACGGGGATTTCTCGACAATGCGTATTTCTCCGCCGTTAACGTCGTAGGCTCCCCAAAGTTCCAGCAACCATGGAGGCGGCGGTGAGAGCAAAACAAAGCGCCCGTGGTCTTTGTGCTGCAGGAGCACAAAACCCAGTTCACGCAAGAATTGAAGGGCGATTGCTGACATATTCAGACCAACATCTTTCGCGTGAGTTCCGCAAAAGCTTCCTCGACTCCTTCTCCGGTCTTGGCGCTGGAGCGCAGCACCGTCCACTTCTTCGCCTGTAGCTGAGCCTCCACCTGTGCGTCGAGTTCCCAATCCTTGGCCAAGTCACTCTTGTTAATCACAAAAACGAAGGGGACAGAGCCAATCTCCTGACGCGCGCGCTCTTCCAGGAGCAGCGCCTTCTCCAGTGTGCTGCGACGGGTGCCATCGGCTACCAGCAGATAGCCGTAAGCGCCTTGAAAATGGGACCAACGAATTTTCTGGAAATCGTCATCTCCGTAAAGATCCCAGAGCACCAGATTGATTTCCGTCGCATTCAGTTGCAGGGTCTTTCTGTCAATTTTGACGCCAACGGTAGTGTGATAGGTCTCGGAAAAAATACTTTCCACGAAACGCCGGACCAGGCTGGTTTTGCCGACGGCAAAGGCACCCAGCATGCAAATTTTCTTTTGAATCATGGCCGGGTAGATGGAACGGAAAGGATGCGGAAGGTCGTGCTGCGATTATACTGGCGATTCTCCTCGCTGGTTTCTGGGCGGACTGGCTGGCTTGTCGCGACACCCTGCGGACGCAAGCTCGTGCTGGGAATACCCCACTGAATCAGTTGAGCAGCAACGCGATCGGCACGCCGCTGGCTTAGATTCTGGTTTGCGGCTTCGGCACCCGTAATATCACTGTGGCCTATGACGTCGATGGTGATGCTTTCATGCAGGGCGGCTTGAGCGTCGAGCAGTTGTCTGAGCAGCACCATCAGGTTGCGCAGATTGCCAATTTCTGCGGCGGAAATAGATGCGCTTGCAAGTGGGAACCGCACAATCGTTCCCTGCACCTTGGTTTTGGCCTCATCAAAGGCCAACTGTTCTGGCATAAAACGGCCCAGGTCCAACGCGCGGATGCCTGGAACAAGCAAGGCCCGCGAACGCACATCATTAAGCCAGTTGGCGGGAGGCTGTCCTGCTAAGTGCAAGACGCCATTATTGACCGACAGAGAAACTCCCGAGGGTGGCGCGAGTGCGGCAATTGCGCGCTGCTGTATGAGCGGATCATCAAGGGCATAATATGCGCCCCAATGGAACTCAGCTTGCGATGGATCGAGCCCCGCGCCCCGGACGTACTGCATCGGATCTGGTGCGAGCGGGTCGCGCAGTCCACGTATGACCAAGTGGCCGTGCTCTCGACCAAACCTTGTGACCGTCAAACCGGGCTGGCTGCTTAACGTTTCGACCAGATTGCTCCAGCGATGGTATTGCCACCAACGCCAACCCAGCCAACCGCCAATCGTTGCGACTAGCAAGAAACCAGCCACCACGGCATATCCGTATCCGCGCCTTTGCGGTTCTTCTTTAAACTTAGATTCCAGGCAACGAGAAAGTTGCTCATTCACATGGGAGAACGGCGCCGCGTCTCCACTGAAGCTTCGAAGGTGAGACGCATATTGAGCGTGGATGTGTTCCAGGGTCTCCGCCATAAGGTCGTGCAACGAGTAAGGTGCAACGCCACGAATAACCGCGGCGAGAATCGCGTAAGGGCCAATTTCTACCCACACGTCCAGATCGCCAATGCTCATGCGGCTCAGGCCCTGATTCTGTTCGGTATGAAACGAGTCGCGTACAAAATCCTGAATCGCGGAGAGCATGCCGGAAACCAGACTGGGATCCTGGGTGGCAACCGCCGAGGCCACTGCATGGCCTATGGGTAAACCGGTCTTGCGATGAATCAGGAACACTTGCTCGACGCGAAAGACCAAGCTGTGCAGCAGCGCGACGTCGGTGAAGGAACGCCCGGTGCGCATCGCCTCGAAGCGCCACTTCAGACCCTGCCAGGAAAGACTTTGGTCCAGCACTTGATTAAACGATTCCAGAAAGGAGCGCAACGTTTCCAAGATCGATCGGCGAATCGCTGGCCCCATCACGGGAAACAACGCATCGGCCAAAGTCGAAGGATTCTTTCGCACCGACTCGCGCAACGCGCTCTCAATCGTCGGACTCAATGCCTCGCTCAACGCATCGCTGCCACCTTGCTCACGGCGCAGCTGAATGGCCTCGGCCACAACGCCGCTGACGTCTTCGGTGCGAGATTCGGGATTGGCAATTCGCTCGTGCAAACGCTCGAGCGCTTCCTGCTCGGGGGCAAGGATCAAGTGGCGCAGATCTTCGAACGAGCCTGAACCATCAGGCGAAGAGTTTTCTCCGGGCGTGTTTGTGGATTGGTCTTTTGGCTTGTCTGCCATCGAAAAGCCCGCGTCGGATGAATCCGGAGACTGTTGTGGGGCGGAACCCATACCGTAGCGATCCGCTACTTCTCCGGAAGTTCCAACTCGTCTTTCAGACGAAGTGCGAGTTCGGTGAAGAGATCGGCCAGGGCAGCTCGATCGGTCTTCTCATTGCGAAGCGTTGCAGCCTCGGTTTCCAAAGCGCCTTCCAGCTCTTCCTTAGATTTTTGGATCTGGTTGCTGAGCGCTTTCGACTGATCGAGAAGGCGTGAGCGCAGATCGGCCTGGGCGCTCGCAAGAGCGTCTTCAAGTTGCGAAAGCTTCTTCTCGAGCGCTTTCGAAGACTCACGCGTTTCCCGAGTCAGCTCTTTCAGGGCATCGGTACGCTCGCCCTTTTCATTTTTCAAGCGCTGTCCCAGAGACTCGATTTCCTCGCGCACATACGATTCCAGCGTGTCGAACCGCTTCTTCAAGTCTTCGCGGAGCGCGTCCGAAGACTTGGTCAGGCGCTCTTCGAGACGCCCAAAGCGCTTTTCGTATTCGCGCATATTCGCGCCAAACAGGATGTCGCGGATTTTGTCTACATTGGCACCTTCACGGGCCTCGCCGTTCGCGGCGTTCTTTTCCTCATGATCGGCTGGCATGGCTTTGCGATCTCCCTTCTTCCGTCTATGCGGCTGGTTCGCCATCCGGGGACAGTACTACGGCGAAAACCGGATTGGCAACAGCCGACTTTGGGGTCCGGGCGGCGGTCACATGAGACTTAGGAATACTGGTGCCGCGCGCCTATTTCGATTCCAGGATCTCACGGCCGTTGGTCGGCTGAATGGGACGCTCGTTGTTTGGATATAGCTTGGCGAACGCGCTCACCTGTTCACCAGAAGCAGAAACCGGCTCCTTCAACACATACCAGGTCACGCCTTCAGAGCAGGGCGGCGTAGTCAGGGAACCGGCGAAAGTGTAATAGTCGCGCTTGGCCGGCAGCAAGTCGTTGACGTTCAGGCTGACGCCGGGAACATCTACGTCTTTTTCTTTGTTCGCTGGAATGTTTTTCCAGATCGTTTCGAGGAACGCGTTGGACTGCCCCTTCTTGAACAGCACCGCGATCACCGCCAGGTGGCCGTCGCTATCCGCATGAACCAAATGGGCAGCCATGTCGTAGCCATGCCCGTTCACATGCTCTTCGCTGGGGTGGTGGAAATGGAACTGCTTGAGCTCGTACCTCTTGTCTCCCACAGTCAAGGTGCTGCCAGGAGCATAATTAACCTCGACGGTGTGTCCATTGTCGATAATGTCGAGCGGAACCGTTTTGTAATCGAACTTCAACGCAGGCAGATCGGATTTTTTCGCGCCCCTAATATCTATCGGAGATTGCGCGTGTCCCGCCGAGCAGGTGGCGTAGGCGCGATCGAGTTTGCCCCAATCCTTCGGACTTTCATCCCCACTGTAGCTCCAAGCGGCGGCCGGCTGCTGGGCATAGGAGGCAATAGGCAACAGCGCGAAACCGGCAAGAAGGGTTACGATTGTAGCGGAATCTCGAATCTTCATGATGGTTACCTCCCGGCAATGTTGAGGCGGGTGTGGCATCGGTGCGGAGCGGCAGCGAGTGCCAATCAGTAAACGACAGAAGCACCGGAGTTGCAAATTAAAATCGCATAACTACATAGGAGGAAAAAGCTCGAGGCCCCTGGGAGATTTGACAAAGGCAGGTAAAAGAAACTAAAAGAAATAAATCGTAATAGGACGCAAAGTTAAGGATTCGGACGTGACTAAAACGAAAAAGAAGCGCAAAGGGCCATCGGCAAAGAAACACAGCGGCACCACCGGCCAACTGCGGGTATTGCTGGCAGGAAATCGCCGAGGCAAGGGGTCGGGCATCTATTCGATTTGCTCCGCGAATCGCTTCGTGCTGGAAGCCGGAATGCTTCAAGCGCAGCGAGACGCAAGCCTGCTGCTGATCGAGTCCACTTCCAACCAAGTGAATCAATTCGGGGGCTACACTGGGCAGACGCCGGAACAGTTCGCAAAATTCGTTGACGATGTGGCGAGCGAGATGCACTTCGCCAAGGAGCAAATTCTGTTGGGCGGCGATCATCTGGGACCACACGTTTGGCGTAAGGAATCCTCAGCAGAGGCGATGAAGAAAGCCAAAGAGATGGTCGCCGCTTATGTGCGCGCGGGCTTTCGCAAAATTCATCTGGACACCAGCATGCCCTGCGCTGACGACAAGATTGAACAGGGTAAGTCGCTCGCCGAAGAAATTGTCGCGACTCGTGCCGCGGAATTGTGCAAAGCCGCGGAAGGAGCTTACCGCGACTTGGGGCTAGTTTCTCCGCCCCCTGTGTATGTGATTGGCACGGAGGTTCCGATCCCCGGCGGGGAGGAGTTTGGTTCGCAAGCGCCGGAGGTGACGCAACCGAAGAATCTGGCGAACACCCTCGAAGTTTCGCAAAATGCTTTTCTCGAGTGCGGGCTCGGCGCAGCTTGGGAACGGGTGATCGCCGTTGTGGTGCAGCCCGGAGTGGAATTCGGCGACACAAATGTTTTTCCGTATGAAACGAAAAAGGCGAAAGCGCTCTCGCGGTTTCTTGCGGGTCATTGGACGGGCGTTTACGAAGCGCACTCGACGGACTATCAAACGCGCGAGGGGTTACGGCAAATGGTTCTCGATCACTTCGCCATCCTGAAAGTGGGACCCTGGCTCACCTTTGCGTTTCGGGAAGCCGTGTTTGCCCTGGCAGCGGTAGAAAAGGAACTGCTGCGAAGCCAAGCCGGGGTCACGCTCTCCGGGCTACCTGATGTACTGGATGCAGCGATGATGGAGAATGCGGTGCACTGGAAGAATTACTATCATGGTGACGAGAGTGCACTCCGAATCGCGCGAAAATACAGCTATAGCGACCGCGTCCGTTATTACTGGCCAGTGCCAACGGTTACGGCTGCGTTGCAGCAACTGCTGCACAATTTGACGGCGAATCCCGCTCCGCATTCGTTGCTGAGCCAATACCTGCCTCGCCAAGCGAATGCGGTGCGGTTTGGATTTTTGTTGAACCAGCCCGGTGCCATGATTCGCGACAAAATCCTGGAAGTGCTGGAACAGTATGCTTACGCCTGTGGTTGCAACGATGGTGCGATTCACTGAAGCATGTTGCATGTGCCCGGCGAAAAGGAGAATCCCTTGGCTACGTTCGATGTGAGTGTGATCGGTGAGCTGAACCTGGATCTGATTTTGGCAGGCTTGCCGACGGAGTTGACACTGGAGCGGGAGCATCTCGCCAATGACCTGAATCTTACTCTTGGCAGCTCGTCGGCAATTTTTGCGTACAATCTGGCATCGATTGGCAACAAAGTCGGGTTTAGCTCTTCCATCGGCAGCGACCCTTTGGGGGAAATCTGTCTTAAGCGCCTTGGGGAAAGCGGCGTGGACCTGTCGCGCGTTCGGCGAATGAGTGGCAAAAAAACGGGCTTGACGGTAATCCTGCCTCAGGGCAAACAGCGCTACATTTTGACCTATCCCGGCACTATGTTCGAAATGAGTGAAAAGGATCTGGACCTGGATTACATCTTCGACGCGAGACACCTTCATGTGTCGTCGTATTTCCTGCAAAAGGGCTTGCAGCCCGCGCTTCCGGGGATTTTTCGCAAGGCAAAGCAAGCTGGGCTGAGCACATCCTTAGATACCAATGACGACCCCGAAGACCGCTGGGACTCGCAGATTGAGTCACTACTCAAATATACCGATGTGCTGCTGCCCAACGCGCGCGAGGCTTGCAAACTGGCGCGGGTAGACGATGTGGCGCGCGCGGTGGAACTACTGTCGCAGAAGGTGGAAATCGTGGGAGTGAAGCGTGGCTCCGGCGGGGCGATCGCCAAACGAGGTGCAGAACAGTACGAGGCCTGGCCTCCAACGGTAGATTCGATCGACCATGTCGGAGCAGGAGACAGTTTCGATGCGGGCTTCCTCCACGAGTTTATTCGGGGCGGAAAGATCGAGGACTGCCTAAAGCTGGGCAACATTGTAGGAGCACTCTCGGTCACGCGGTCAGGAGGAACTGAGGCTTTCCGAGAAGCGGAGCACCGCGAAAAGTTTCTTCAAGGACACGGCGCAAAATTGCGCGAAAGCCCAGCGACACATGCAAAGCGCTAGCCTTACCTGCTACGGCGCCGGAATCGCTTCCAGCGTCAGGACTTCAAACGGTTGCAGTGAAAACGTGTGAGATTGACCGGCGAGGAGATCGAACGCTGCCGATTGTTGGTCGCGCCGCCAAGGAGAATGTGCACGGTATTTTCGCGCACCCATTGCAGGCAGTTCGAATGCCTGGCCCACATCAACGGAAATGGTCTGCGGATGATCGCTGGGATTTCGCAGCGTGATAATTCCCTTCTCCGGTGACCAGGAGCCCCAGCCATAAACCTGAAGCTTGCCCGGATCGCCACCAATCCAATGTGTATCCACCAAAATCGCAGCATTTTCGCGGGACCAGTTGGCCGTTTCCGCCAGTACGTCCCAATCCGCGTCGCTCAACAGCGCATGGGTGATGTACATTTCTTGTAGTTGCGTGCCGCTGCCAAAGTAGTCTTCGACCTCATGTGCAAAAGCATGAGCCGGATCATCGCTTAGATGTTCCGCCTGCCGCGCATAAATAATTCCGTGCAACATTAATGAGTTCAGTGGGAAGAGTGGCCCCTTTTTGACGATTCCCGCATAGGTGTCGGCGTCGCGGTAAGTAATCCACTTTTCGCGCCAAGGGCCGACGCCCGCAAAGTCATCATCTTCCCCTCCCCGCCAGATCGAGTCGGCATAGCGCAGCCAGAACGGCGAGGGATATGTGCCGGTGGTGAGATTCACGAAGATATCGGGCTTCACCGCGCGCCATTCTTCGATGAGGCTAATCGCCGCGTGAAAATCGCTGTCGAATTGACTTCCCGCAAACACGCTGTTCACGTTACCAGTTCCATCGATCTTGAATTGGTTGATTCCGTACTTGAGGATGAATTGAATCGAGACATCGTGGAAGCGGTTGAAATATTTCGGCCCGGAAAGCGCAAAGCCTCCTTGATTCATCTCGAAACCTTGTTGCGCACCGTACTTTAAGCGCTCTTTCTTGGCTACGTCGTAGCCGCCCCAGGGAGAAAGCCAAATACCGGGAGCCGCCCCATATTTTGCGGCAGCCGCCTTAATTGGGGTGAAGCCGTCGGGAAATCCCGAATTGAAGCTCCATAAAGAACGGGGATCGTCCCAACCGTCGTCGAACAGGAACGAATCCAGTTTGACGCCGCGCTTGGTGTGCAGTGCCTCGCCAATACCTTGAATCGCGTCAATCGCGGCCGTTTGATCGTAGGGTTTGCCGTATCCGATATCGAACCAGGAGTTGTAATGCAGGAAAGGCCGGTAGGGATGAGCGCGTTCGCGTTCCACATAGTTCAAAAAACCGCGGCGCATCTGGCCAACTGGTGAGACTCCCATCACGGAAGAATAGCGAATTGTTTGACCGGCCTTGAGCGGCAACTTGCGATCGATCGAGCAGACGACGTGCGTTCCCTTTACGGCGCAGTGACTTAGCGGATGTTCGAAGCCAACAAACACGTTACCGGCGGTTACCGGCGAACCGTTCACCGTGCCAATGAGTTTCGCAGCTGGAAGATTAAAGTCAAAAAGGCGAACTTCTCGAATCGCCACATCCGACGGCGAAGAAACCTCGATTTGTTGCCGAAAATAATTATCGCCCTCCCGCAGTTCCGCGGACCACAACACGCTAAGTTTGGAGTTGGGGTCTTGTAGCCGCACCAAGACGCGTTTGCCGGTGAAATGATCTTCCAGCCGGGCAGATTGCTCCGCCGCCTCAAGGTTTTCAAGATGGGCCGGCTCGCTGATGCGCATCGAAGAGGCGCTGAGGGTTTTGCCGTCCGCAAACACCAGCGTAAAAGCGTCTTGCGGCAAGCGAATCGGCTTCGAAGCCGCATGGTCGGCAAAAGACACACCACGCAGTTTTTCCTTGGCGATCGACCATTCCGCGGTCAACATGGCATTTCTCACAAGGATCGTGTTGTCTCGAAAACTGACGCTTGCGTCGCCGGGCTGGACGCCGTAGAGATAACTTTGTTGTGCAGGGGTCGAAGAGCCGGAACCCCAAAGAAGCATGTTCAAAAGTACGCATGAGAAAACGAACTTAGGCGGTTTCATCAGTCTCTCTCAAAGAAACGTTGGAGCGTTTTTTTGCGCGAATCCCCGGGAAAAGCTCGGGGCTGCGTCGAACGAAGTGCAGCGCTTTATCTTCGCATGGAGCGATACAGG
The DNA here is from genome assembly GCA_035506955.1 of Verrucomicrobiia bacterium. Taxonomy (GTDB): domain Bacteria; phylum Acidobacteriota; class Terriglobia; order Acidiferrales; family UBA7541; genus Acidiferrum. The sequence goes on along the minus strand of DATJOO010000078.1, from coordinate 48,015 downwards.
GATTGTACTGGAAGCGCAGCGAAAGAAGCGTCTGATTTGTTAGTATGGCGTTTGCTTTGATGAGGAGCAGAGATGAGCGATTCGCTAACCAACAAAGATCCATTTGTGGCTATGGTCACTGCGCGCGCGGAAGTAGATCTAAAGCTTAGCGATTTTCATCCCCGCTCCATGCTGGCTGCACCGCAACACGAAATACACATGCCGAAGTTTCCGGTGATTGATTATCACAATCACCTGGACGCGCAAGAACCCCGCGAGGTGCTGCGCATCATGGACCAGTGCGGAATAGAGCGCGTCGTCAATATCACCATGCATACCGGGGAAACAGCCTTGGAAATGATCCGCAAGTTCCATACGGTCGCGCCGGACCGTTTTGCGACCTATGGCTGGATGGATTGGAGCGACGTGCAATCGGCTGGCTTCTACCGGCGCAGTGTGGAGCGCCTGGAAAAATTGGTCGAACACGGGGCGTGCGGACTAAAGATCTGGAAGGATTTGGGAACCAAGGTGCGTAATACGGATGGCAGTCTATTGCGGATCGATGACGAGCGCCTCGATCCCATCTACGAAAAGGCGGCGGAATTGGGCGTGCCCATCATGTATCACATCGCCGATCCTGATGCTTTTTTTCTGCCCATTGACGCTACGAATGAACGATACGAAGAATTGGCAGCACATCCGGAGTGGAGCTACTACGGCTCGCATTACGGAAAGCTGGAACTGCTGGAACAGCGCGATCGCGTGATTGCCCGGCGTCCAAAAACGACGTTCGTCGGCGCGCATGTGGCCGAGCATCCGGAAGACTTAGCGTATGTAACACGGCTGCTCGAAAACAATCCAAACCTCTGCGTTGACATTGGCGCGCGGTGCGCCGAGCTGGGCCGCCAACCCTACACAGCACGCGAATTCTTCTTGAAATTTGCGGATCGCATCTTATTCGGCACGGATTTGATTCCGGAAGTGAACATGTACCAGCTGCATTACCGGTTCCTGGAAACTCGCGACGAATATTTTGAATATCCCTCGCATGCTTCGCGGCAGGGCCGATGGAACATCTATGGCTTGTTTTTGCCCGACGACGTGTTGCGCAAGGTTTACCGTGAAAACGCGATACGTTTGTTGAAGAAGCCCTAGTTAACGCGCCGTGGAAAGCACCGCCACTCCATACTTGGGCAAGGTTACTGATCGCTTTGCCCCGCCTTCCAGTACGTCGGTCATTTCGCTGGGCAGCGTGACCGTCTGCGATGCGCCGGAAAAATTGATCAGCACATAAACAACCGAGCGGGCCCCATAACGAGCCGAAACCTCGACGCCAGCAGGCACTTCACCGAACAGCGCCTTCACCCCGCTGTCATCGGTCATCCATTTCGCCGCTGCCGCCATTGTTTTTGCGTCGAGCCACGCGCCGACGTATGTGATGCGCCCCATGCCTACCTTGCGCGTGATTGCGGCGGGCTGGCCGTCCAACCATCCGTTGCTGGTCCCATACCGCATCAGGACTTCCGTGCCGCTATCGTTGGTGCTGAGCCGTTCGGCCCAGAGTTGGCACTCGCCAGTTCCCCAATTTCCTTGCACCGGAACTGGGTTGAGCAATGCGTAGTATTGTTCAACGCGGCCACCTAATAAGGTCGAGAGTGGACCAGGTTGGCGCTCCGTTTGCAACGAGTTATCGTCATCTTTCATACCGGACCGCTGGCCCAAGACAAGATGCCCTCCGCCTTCCACATAAGCGATGAGATTTTTGGCTGCCGCATCCGATAAGACGTTCAGGCCCGGTGCGACTACGAGCTTGTACTGGCTGAGCGATGCGGTGGCCGGAACAATGTCCACCGATTGCGCAAGGGCCCGCAACGGCCCGTAATACGCAAGAATTTCCTCCACCGGATCGTATTTATTGTTGTGCTTCTGCCATTGGGTGGCCCAGCGGCTGTCGTAAGAATTGAGAATGGCGACCTCAGATTTCGATGAAGTGCCCGCAAGCACGGGCCCAGCTTTGGCGAATTCCTTTCCGACTTGCGCGACTTCTTCGTACAGAGGCACAGGCGCGCCATCGGGCCCGACCAGCGTGCCATGATATTGCTCCTGCCCATTTAAGGCGCTGCGCCACTGCCAGTAACTGACCGTGTCGGCGCCATGCGCAACGTCGTGCCAGGCCATGGCGCGGACTTCCCCTTTGTCCAGAGAATTATTGATGTCCGCCCAATTCACCGAGCCTGGCTGCGTCTCAATCACCCAGAAATTCTTTCCCTTGAACCCGCGCGTCAGGTCATGTGTGGCGCCGTTGCGCACGGGATCCAAATGGCCTTGACCAACGTAATCGTCCCAAGCGGCAAGATCGAGATCCTGCTCGACGGTGTAATGATCAAACCCATCGAACCAGCCCATCGTATTTGTGGTGATAAACTGGCGTGCGTCGGAGTTTGCACGAATTACGTCCAACTGGTTCTTTTGATAGCTGCGCCATGTATCGCTGACGAAGCGCATCCAACTAAGAAGTAAGCCGGGATTGCCGTAGCCCACTTGGATAGGAATCTGATCCCAGGCGGTGTAAGTTTCGCTCCAATACGCGGTAGTCCAGCGCGTGTTCAGGTTGTCGAGGGTGCCGTAGCGTGTTTTTAACCATTGCTGGAATTGCGCGCGTGTTTGCGGATCAAAGGAGACTTCGGCGTATTCGTTGTCGATCTGCCAGCCAAGCACATAGGGATTGTGCCCGAAGCGTTTGGCCATTTGCTCTGCGATCTTGCGTGCCATTTCCCGGTATTTCGGGTTCGCCCAATTGAATTGCTGGCGATTGCCATGTTCTGCGCGCCGGCCATCTTCCAATACGCGCAGAGTCTCGGGATATTTCTGCGTCAGCCACGCCGGGGGAGCAGCCGTCGGCGTGCCGAGGACAGTATAGATGTTGTGCTTCGCGGCGGCAGCGATCGCACGATCCAGCCAGTCCAGATCATAGCGTCCCTCTTCCGGCTCCATGCGGCTCCAGGCAAACTCGCCTACGCGCACCATGTGAATGCCGGCTTGTTGCATCAGCGTGAGATCCGCGTCCCAACGCGATTCGGGCCACTGCTCCGGATACCAGGCCGTGCCCAGTAAGAGCGGTGGCGCGGTCGATTGCGCGAACATCGTTTGCGTCAAAACCAAACACACGAGCAGAACGACAACGAACCGAATCCGGCAGGCAGAATTGAGAGAGGTCATAGAGGCTCCGCGGAAAGCGATTATATCCACATCTTTACGGAATGGATGTGTTGGGATCACACCCTTGGATCATGCCGCCATTAGCACCCATACAGCACTCCGATGTGGAAATTGTCCTCCGCTTGCTATAGGCTGACGCCTCGTTACCGTTTGTCGAAGGAATACGATGAACCTCACTCAGGTCGACGCCTCGCTCTACAACCCCGACCTCGCGCCGATTCCGGCGGAAAAGCGTTCGTGGAACACCTACAATTACGCCTCGTTGTGGGTAGCGATGAGCGTTTGTATTCCGACGTACATGCTGGCGTCCGGCCTGATTGCGGGCGGCATGGACTGGATCGAGGCGGTAGGCACCATTTTACTGGGCAATCTGATTGTGCTGATTCCCATGCTGTTGAACGCGCATGCAGGGGCCAAATATGGGATCCCGTTTCCGGTGTTTGTGCGCGCGTCCTTCGGAGTGCGCGGTGCGAATATTCCGGCGGTGCTGCGGGCGCTGGTGGCTTGCGGATGGTTTGGCATCCAATCCTGGATTGGCGGGCAAGCCATTTACTCCATGCTGAAAATCGTATGGCCAGGAGCCGCGAACATTGCGGGGAGCCACTGGCTTTGCTTCTTTTGCTTTTGGGCCATCAACATGTTCGTGATCTGGCGCGGCATCGAAACCATTAAGTTCCTGGAAGGAATCGGGGCGCCCTTTATGCTGATTGTCGGGCTGCTGCTCCTGCTGTGGATCACGCGCAAAGCCGGCGGGATGGGACCGGTGCTTCACACTTCTAGCAAGTTTCACAGCACCTCAGAATTCCTGCGGTTCTTCATTCCTTCGCTCACCGGCATGGTAGGGTTCTGGGCCACAGTGGCGCTGAATATTCCTGATTTTACGCGCTATGCGACCTCGCAACGAGCGCAGGTGATGGGGCAAGCGTTGGGATTGCCCACGGCCATGACCCTCTACTCATTTATCGGTGTGGCCGTCACCTCGGCTTCGGCGCTGATTTTTGGCGAAGCCATCTGGGACCCCGTGGTGCTGCTGGAGCGATTCAATCAGCCGATCATCGCGTTGATTGCGCTGGTGGCGCTGCTGGTGGCCACGCTCAATACCAACGTAGCGGCCAATGTGGTCTCTCCCTCCAATGATTTTTCGAATCTCCGCCCGAGCCTGATCTCGTTTCGCACCGGTGGCCTGATTACCGGCGTCATCGGTATTGCCATGATGCCGTGGAAACTGCTCAGCACATTCAGTTCTTACATCTTCGGGTGGCTGGTGGGTTGTTCGGCGCTCTTGGGACCGATCGCGGGGATTATGATCTTCGACTACTACGTCGTGAGGAACCGCCAGTTGGCGGTCGAAGAGTTGTATCGGCAACAGGGCGCCTATGAGTACCGTAGAGGATTTAATTTGACGGCCATCGTCGCGCTGGTGGCGGGCATAGCCGTGGCGCTGATTGGGCTGGTGGTGCCGGAACTGCATTGGCTGTACGATTATGCGTGGTTTGTCGGCTTCTTCGTTTCCGGCGGCGTGTATGTTGGCTTGATGCGCGGCCGTGCGGCTGCGATCGATGCTCCGCCCGAGAGTGCCTATTGAAAGTTGCCGCGTTCGCTTTTACCCTCATCGAATAAATGCGTGCGAGAGAAGTAAGGGTCGGGAGGAAGTGTTGACAGAGACGTTAGCCGGCTCGGCGAATCACAATGCGCTGGGCGAGTTGTTACCTCCACTGACGCGTCACGAAGCGGCGGTGGAAGCGGCACGCTGTTTGATGTGTTACGACGCGCCTTGTACGCAGGCGTGCCCGACGCATATCGATATACCCAAATTCATCAAGAAAATCAGCACGAACAATTTGCGCGGTTCGGCTCGCACGATTCTGGACTCGAACCTGCTTGGCGCTACTTGTGCGCGTGTGTGTCCGGTGCAGGAGTTGTGCGAGGGCGCTTGTGTCCTTGGCGCTGAGCATAAGCCTATCGCGATCGGCCGATTGCAGCGTTATGCCATGGACTACGCTTACAGCCAGCGATTGACTTTGTTTCAAACCGAGCCGAGCACCGGGAAAAAAGTGGCGGTGATTGGTGCGGGGCCGGCCGGTTTGTCTTGCGCCGGGGAATTAGCCAAGCGCGGTCACAGCGTCACTTTATTTGAAAAGCGCGACCTGGCCGGCGGCCTTTCGACCTACGGCATTATCGGCCTGCGCGAACCCGTGGAGGTGGCGCTGGCCGAAGTGGAAATGCTGTCCAAACTCGGGATCCTCGTCGAACCCGATCGAGAGTTGGGACACAACTTGCACCTGCCGGACTTACAGGCTGCCTTTGCCGCAGTTTTTCTCGGTGTGGGCCTAGGTTCGACTACAACCTTAGGCATTCCCGACGAAGGTTACATACTGGATGGCTTGGAATATATCGAGCTGAGCAAAATGGACCGCCAGAAGTTGTTGGTGGGGCGGAATGTATTGGTGATTGGCGCGGGAAATACCGCCATTGATTGCGCGACGATTGCCAAGCGGCTCGGGGCCGAGCATGTCACCATGGTTTACCGGCGCTCGCAAAAGGAAATGACCGCCTACGAGCACGAGTACGACTTCATTAAGCGCGAAGGGGTAGCATTTGCGTTTCTAACACAACCAGTTCGCGTGTGCACAGAGAATGGGGAAGTAAAAGCGCTGGAATGCGTGCGTATGCGTCTCGGCGCCACCGACTCTTCGGGCCGGCCCGCGCCAGAAGCGGTGCCCGGATCGGAGTTTTGTCTCGCCGCGGATCAGATTGTGAAAGCCACCGGACAAGAAAAGCCTTCGCTCGCTTCCCGGTTAAAGCTAAAAACCGACAAAGGGTACATCCAGGTTAGCGACAGTTTCGAAACGAGTTTGCCGGGCGTGTACGCCGGAGGGGATTGCATTCGCGCGCGTGGTGCGGCTTCTACCGTTATGGCCGTCCAGGATGGAAAGTTGGCAGCGCGTGCGATTCACGAAAGGCTGGTGGCGCATGGCTGATCTGCGCATCAATTTCGCGGGCATTCATTCACCCAACCCTTTCTGGCTTGCGTCCGCGCCACCCACAAATTCCGGCATGCAGGTGCACCGCGCGTTCGAAGCGGGATGGGGAGGAGCGGTCTGGAAAACCATCGGAGCGCCGGTATTGAATGTTTCGAATCGCTACGGTGCGTGGCACTACGGCGGCCAGAAGATGCTAGCGATCAACAACGTTGAGCTAATCTCCGATCGTCCCTTGGAAGTAAATCTACGGGAAATTCACGAAGTGAAACGGGCGTGGCCGGATCGTGCGGTGATCGTCTCGGCCATGGTGGAATCCAAACCGGAGACCTGGCACGACATTATCCGGCGAATTCAGGACACCGGTGCCGATGGAATCGAACTGAATTACGGTTGCCCGCACGGAATGAGCGAGCGTGGCATGGGCAGTGCCGTGGGACAAGTGCCGGAATATTGCGAGCAGATTACCCGCTGGGTGATGGAAGTAGCCAAGATCCCGATAATCGTGAAGCTCACGCCAAACATTTCCGACATTGTGATGCCCGCACGCGCCGCAGTTGCCGCTGGTGCAAACGCTATTTCCCTGATCAACACCATCAACTCGATCATGGGCGTCGATCTGGATACCCTGCAGATCACCCCCAACATCGGGGGCAAGGGTGGACATGGCGGGTACGCCGGGCCCGCGGTCAAACCGATCGCACTGAACATGCTGGCGGCATTGGGTCGAGACACGGTCGTCAGCAACTCAAGATTACCCATCTCCGGAATGGGCGGCATCTCCACTTGGAATGACGCTGCGGAGTTTCTGTTGCTCGGCGCCAGCAGCCTGCAAGTCTGTACTGCCGTGATGCACTATGGCTTCCGGATTGTCGAGGATTTGTGCGACGGCCTGTCGAATTGGATGGACGAAAAGGGATTCGCCACAATTTCAGATGTCATTGGCCATAGCCTCCCTCGCGTGTCGGATTTCAATCATTTTGACTTGTCGTTTCGTGCGGTGGCGCGCATTGACCAGACTAAGTGCATCCGTTGCAATCTCTGTTATGTAGCCTGCAATGACACGGCGCACCAGTGCATTGACCTTATCGCGAGGGATGGCACGGTGGTGCAGCCGTATTCCTACGAGATCCGCATGAATGGCAAGCAGGAGGCCATCGAATCGCGCCCCAAGGTTCAAGTGCGGGAGGAAGATTGTGTCGGCTGCCGGCTCTGCTATAACGTTTGCCCGGTCGAGGGATGTATCGAAATGGCAGAGGAATCATCGGGCCGACCGCCGGTAACCTGGAAGGAAATCTCCGAGTCGCAAAAAGAAGTAACCGAAGACTGGGAAAAGATGAAGCAATATCGCAACAAAATGGGAATTCACATTCACTGAAGTGGAAGTGGCGCGCTGCAGGAGCGAACGATGTCGTTGTTGATTCGGAATGGCGAAATTGTAAATGCCGGCTCGCGGGTGAAGGGCGATATCTTCGTCGAAAACGAGACGATAACGAAGATTGGACAAAACCTCGAAGCACCACCCAGCACAGAAATCATCGAAGCCGCCGGGAAACTAGTTTTTCCTGGTTTCATTGATCCCCACGTGCATATTTACCTGCCGTTCATGGCCACATTTGCGAAGGATACCCACGAAACGGGCAGTATCGCTGCGCTTGTTGGCGGGACCACCACCTACATAGAGATGTGCTGCCCCAATCGCAACGACGATGCGCTGGAGGGTTATCACCTCTGGAAATCGAAGGCCGCCGGAAAAAGCGCCTGCGATTACGCATTTCACATGTCGGTGACGAAGTTCTTGGACGAAACCGAGTCGCAGTTGCGGGAAATCGTCGCGGACGGTACCGCTTCGTTTAAGATTTTCCTCGCTTACAAGAATTTCTTCGGTGTGGATGATGGCGAGATGTATCAAACACTGGAGTTGGCCAAGAAGCTAGGCGTCATCGTCACCGCGCATTGCGAGAACGCCGAGCTTGTCGCGCGCCTGCAACGTAAATTGCTCGCGGAGGGTAAGATCGGGCCGGAATGGCATGAGCCGAGCCGCCCGGAATCGGTCGAAGCTGAAGGTACGGGCCGCTTTGCGACATTTTTGGAGAACACCGGCGCCACCGGATATGTTGTGCATCTCTCCTGTGAGAAAGCACTGAATGTGGCACTGGCAGCAAAAGCTCGTCGCGTGAAAATTTTTGTCGAATCTGTTCTGCCCCATTTTTTGTTGGACAAGACTTTTGCCGAACGCGAAGGCGTGGAGGGCATGAAGCACGTCATGTCTCCTCCGCTGCGCGCAAAACAGAATCAAGCCGCGCTGTGGAACGCGTTGGCGGAAAGCTCGATCGACACCGTCGGCACCGATCATTGCCCCTTCGATACGGAGCAGAAGCTACTCGGGAAGAGTGCGTTCACTAATATTCCCAATGGTATTCCGGGTATCGAAGAGCGCGTCAACCTTCTCTATACTCACGGAGTCAAGCGCGGCCGTTTGAGTCTGGATCGTTTCGTGGACGCCGCGAGCACCCGGCCCGCGAAACTATTTGGACTATTCCCTCGAAAGGGCACCATCGCGGTGGGCAGCGATGCGGACCTGGTGGTCTACGACACAGATTATCGTGGTCGCGTTTCTGCCAAGTCGCAACATACAAATAACGATTACAACGGTTTCGAAGGCATGGAGATTGAAGGACGCCCGTCCGCGGTGAGCGTGCGCGGCAAAATCCAGGTACGCGATGGGAAATTCGTTGGCGAGCGCGGCCGAGGCAAGTTGCTGAAGCGCGAGCCCAGTCATTTCTGAGTGACGAACATGAGCCTGAATCCGAAACGTACTGTAGCTGAACTGAAGGAACTCCGCGCACTCACCGGCGACGAGAACGGCGCGCAGCGTGTCGCTTGGACAGACACGTGGCTGAAGGCACGGGAATGGTTCGCCGCAAAGGTTAAGGAACTGCCCGTTGAGCATCACTACGACGCAGCCGGAAACAATTGGGTCACATTACCCGGCGCGAGTGAGAAAACTTTGTTGCTTGGAGGGCACCTCGACTCCGTCCCCAACGGTGGATGGCTCGACGGCTCGCTGAATGTGCTTGCGGCCCTTGAGGTTTTCCGTCGAATTAACGCGGAATATGCCGGGCACCCACCGATTACGGTGCGCGTTGTCGACTGGGCGGACGAGGAAGGAGCGCGATTTGGCCGAAGCCTGCTTGGATCCTCCGCGTTTGCGGGAACGCACTCGATGCAAGCAGATCGCATACGGACGGATCGTAACGGTGTGTTGTTGGAAGACGCGCTGCACCGTTGCGGCGTAGAAATCGACCGGTTCCCCGAGGCGCAAAAAGAACGCAAGAACGCCAAGGCCTATCTCGAACTTCATATCGAGCAAGGTCCAGTGTTGGAGCGCATGGGCCTGCCGCTCGGTGTAGTGCTGGGCACAAAGGGCGTGGAGCGGCACATTATCAATTTTTACGGCCAGGAAGCGCACTCAGGTTCCACACCGATGAACGCCCGGCGCGACGCGTTGGCTGCGGCGGCCAAGCTGGAACTGGAGATTCGCAACATCGCAAAGAAGCACGAAGACGCGGTCTGTACCATGGGCAGCGTGAAAACATATCCCGGCATTGTCACCGCAGTGGTCGGCCGCTGCGAAGTGACCCTGGACCAGCGCGACTTGGACCGAGGCGTCCTCGCACAGATGTATCTCGAGGCTCAGGATGCCAGCCGGCGCTTCGCGGCAGAGGAAGGGTGCCGAGTGGAGTGGTCGCGGCTGTGGAGTATTGAGCCGATTCCCTTTCATCCGCATCTGCTGGACCTGTGCGACCAGGCAGTGCGCGAAACCTCTGGAACGTCGCACCGCATGCCTTCCGGGCCGCTGCACGATGCCGCCGAGGTATCCCGGGTGGGAATTCCGACTGTTATGATGTTCGTGCAATCGCTGCATGGCATTAGCCATAATAAGATCGAGGATACAAGGGAAGAGCATCTGGAAATGTCCGTCGTGGCCTTAGACCGGCTGGCGAGCAAGACCATGGACTGGATTCAAAAACAGGCTTGAGATCCCAAGGAAGGACGAAAGCATATGGACTCCCATTCCCGCAAGGTTGTGCAAGAAAATCGTGATTACACAATGTTTTCGTGGTCGGTGCAAGGCGCCTCCGCTCCGATCCATATGAAGCGCGGCCAAGGTGTGTGGTTTTGGGATGGTGATGATAATCGTTGGCTGGACTTCAGCTCGCAATTGATCAATTTGAACGTCGGGCATCAGCATCCCAAGATGCTCGAAGCTATCAAGAAGCAGGTGGATGAGCTTTGCTTTGCCGGACCAGGTTTCGCCACCGAACCACGCGGCTTGCTGGGCAAGAAACTGGCGGATGTCACCGGATTGGCAAAAGCGTTCTTTACCCTTGGCGGAGCGGAAGCCAACGAAAACGCTATGAAAATGGGGAAGCTATTCACCGGCCGCGAGAAGATCATCACGCGGTACCGTTCGTATCACGGTGCTACCATGGGTTCAATGACCGCTTCCGGCGACCCTCGGCGCTGGCCCGTGGAGCCGGGAATCCCAGGCATTGTCCGAGTGTTTGATCCTTACTGCTATCGCTGCCCGTTCGGCCAGAAAGTCGAAACCTGCCATCGCGAATGCGTTTCGCACATCGAAGAAATCATCCAGCTAGAAGGTCCGCACACGATTGCGGCAATTCTTACCGAAGGCATCACCGGTTCGAATGGACTACTGGTTCCTCCGGACGATTACTACCCCAAGCTGCGCGCGCTTTGCGACAAGTACGGCATCTTGATGATCGATGATGAAGTGATGAGCGGGTTTGGGCGCACCGGAAAGTGGCTGGCCACGCAGCATTACGGCTTTAAGCCAGACATCGTGACCTGTGCAAAAGGCCTCACCAGTGGTTACTTGCCTCTTGGCGCCGTCATCGTCTCTGAACCCATCGCCAATTACTTCGAGACGCACATGCTTTGGGGTGGGCTGACCTACAGCGGTCATCCCGTGTGCTGCGCCGCTGCCGTGGCGAATTTGAATTTGTACGAAGAAGAGCAAATTTTCGCCAATGTCGAGCGTCAAGGACGCTACCTGGCTTCGCGGTTGGAAGCGATAAAGAAGAAATACCGGTGCGTCGGCGATGTTCGTTATAAAGGGCTGTTCAGCGTCCTTGAACTCGTCCGCGACAAAGCCACACGCGAGCCGTTGGCTCCCTTTAACGGCACCAGCCCGGAAATGGGCAAACTCGCCGGCCACTTAAAAAGCAAGCATCTCTATGCCTTCAGCCGCTTCAATATGCTCTGGGTCTGCCCGCCCCTGATCATCAACGAACAGGAACTGGCGCAGGGCCTGGACACCATCGAAGAGGCGCTGGCCCTGGTGGACGCGACATTAGCTCCGGCCAGCGACGCCCGCCCCGCTGAAGCCATGGCGCGCTCTTAGCCGCCCTCAAGACCGCCCATATCCACAATTTTTGAATACTGATAGACTCCCTTTTTCGGCTGCCGTCATCTAATCCCTGGCGGCGGCAAATGCCCGCCCGGAAATGGACACCTCATGACCACCGTGCATTCGGATGCTTTAGTTTTTTTTGGAGCGACAGGCGACCTCGCTTATAAGCAGGTCTTCCCTTCTCTGCAAGGAATGGTAAAACGGGGGCACTTGAATGTGCCCGTCATCGGCGTTGCCAAGGCGGGTTGGAACCTCGATCAACTCAAAGCGCGCGCCAAGGACAGCCTCGAAAAACACGGCGGGGTTGACGCAGCGGCTTGGGAAAAACTGTCGGGATTGCTCCGCTACGTGGATGGTGATTACAAGGACCCGGCTACGTTCCAGCGTCTCCGCAAGGAGTTGGGTAACGCCGAACATCCCGCGCATTACATGGCTATTCCGCCGGTGTTATTCGGAACCGTTGTCGAACAACTCGAGAAATCCGGCTGCGCAAAAGGCGGGCGCATCATTATCGAAAAGCCGTTCGGCAATGATTTGGCCTCCGCTCGCGAGCTGAACAAGATTCTGCTCAGTTCCTTCGACGAGCAAAACATCTTTCGCATCGATCATTTCCTGGGCAAGCGCCCGGTGAACAACCTGCTCGTTTTCCGTTTCGCCAATTCCTTCGTGGAACCGTTCTGGAACCGCAACTATATCGAAAGCATACAAATCACTATGGCCGAAGCTTTCGGCGTTCAGGGCCGGGGTGCTTTCTATGACGCCACCGGTGCGATTCGCGATGTGATCCAGAATCATCTGTTCCAAATTCTGTCAATCTTGGCCATGGAAGCCCCGGTTTGTGCCGCATGTGAGACGTTTCGGGATGACAAGGCCCGAGTTCTAAAGGCCATTCCTACCCTGCAGGAATCCGACGTGGTACGTGGTCAATTTCGCGGTTACCGGGATGAGCCAGGTGTCGCGAAAGATTCGAAGATGGAAACCTTCGCGGCCGTTCGCATCGCCATCGATTCCTGGCGCTGGAAAGCGGTTCCCGTCTATATTCGCGCGGGTAAATGCTTGCCTGTTACGTGCACGGAAGTCATCGCGAAGTTCAGTTTGCCGCCCACCATCGTTGAGACCAACAAGCTATCCCAAAACTATTTGCGGTTCCGCATCAGCCCCGACGTCGACATTGCCATGGGCATGACCGTCATGGCCCCGGGAGAACAGATGGTCGGCGAACCAGCAGAAATGCTCGCGCATCATCAAACTACACCTAGTGAGTTGGGTGCCTACGAGGTGTTGCTGGGCGACGCAATGGCCGGCGACCCCACGCTTTTCGCGCGCCAGGATTACGTCGAACAAGCATGGCGCATCGTCGATCCAGTGCTAAAAGCAGCCACTCCCGTTTATGAATACGAGCCGGGCACATGGGGACCGAAGGAAGCGGCAAGAAGTATCGTGCCGCCGGGCGGCTGGGAGGATCCGGCGATAGCCACTCCCGCTGCCGCCGCCAAAGCGGGCTCCTTTCAGTAAAATCTTCGCGATTCGCCAGGAACCAATGAACCAGCCCCTTGCCGTCACTCTGGAATCCAGCAATCTGCGCGCCGTGTTTTGGCCAGACGCTGGGATGTTAGGTGCTTCACTACGCTATCGCGGAGAAGAACTTCTGCGCCGCATCGAAGACCTCGACACTGCGCGTCAAAAAGGCAGCACCGCAGGCATTCCATTGCTCTATCCATGGGCCAACCGGCTAGCCGCGCTTCGCTATGTTGCGGCGGGAAAGGACGTGGTCCTCGATACAAAATCACCCGTACTTCATTTTGACGATCATGGCTTGCCCATGCATGGTGTTCCTTGGGGCCAGCTTCACTGGGAAATTCTGGACGTAAAGGCCAATTCCTTTTTAGCCCGATTTTTATGGAATAGTCCAAGACTTCTGGCGGTGTTCCCCTTCCCACATCAAGTGGAAATGGCGGGTAGCCTCATGGCGGATTCGATGACGCTAACCACCACTGTCGCTGCCGATGCAGGATCGCCTGTGCCGATCAGCTTCGGGTTTCATCCGTATTTAGGGATTCCCCATCTAGCACGCGAACAGTGGCATCTAGACCTCCCGGCGATGCGCAGCCTTGACCTCGACGAACGCGGCATCCCCACGGGCACTGATCAGCCCTTTGCTTCGTTCAATGGAGCACTGGGCGAGCAACAGTTCGACAATGGTTTTGCTCTACTCGAGGACCAGTCGTCATTTTCGATTGCCGGCGCTGGATACAAAGTCGCCGTGAGCTTTCTGGAAGGTTACCGCTATTCCCAAATTTTTGCGCCGAAAGGCAAGAATTTCATGGCCATCGAGCCGATGACCGCACCCACGAGTTCGCTGACCACAGGTGTTGGTTTGCGGGTGTTGGAACCGGGCGCCAGATTTCGCGCTGCGTTTCGTATTGCTGTGCAATCCACCGACTGATTGATGTGTCAACTTTCTCAGAGCAAGCGCGCCTTCCGGGATAAAGACAAAAATTGCAAAATCGTGCAGTGACTGCCGCGATTGCGCACGCAGTGCGGCTATCGTAAGATGCACCACCAGAGGCGCAACGAGGCCGTTTGCCTACACCTGATCCAGTTGCATCGTGAATGAACTCGTTGCGGAATCAACAACAGACTCCGCTACCGGTGAATGGCGCGCCGCAGCCGCAGTTCAAGAAACAGGATTGCTGATGAATTTGAAGGCCATCACGGGAATGTGTGCCTGCGTCGTCGCACTTGCGGTGGCCCTTAACGGGGCATCCGCACCCACGCAGAGCAGCAACAAAGCCAAGAGCGATGCCGGCAGCCCCGTTTTTTTCCCCGTGTCTGTCTGGTACAGCGGCGGCAAAGCGCGCGCACCCATGCTCTCGGAGATCAATGCGGAATCTCCTCGCCTCTGGAAAGAAGATCTGCTGAAAATCAAAGGCCTAGGCTTCAATACGGTTCGCACCTGGGTAGAATGGAACGTCGGGGAACCCCGCGAGGGGGAATATCACCTCGAAAACTTGGACTTGCTGCTGCGCTTGGCGGACGAAGTCGGATTGCAAGTCATCGTGCAGGTCTATGTCGACTCCGCCCCGGAATGGGTGGGCGCGAAATTTCCGGAAGGTCGTTACGCCGCACAAGATGGGCAGGCCATACCTTCGCAAGCTGCGCCTGGGTTTTGTTTCGACAATACGAATGTGCGCAAGGCAGTGCTGAAGTTCTTTCAGGAAGTGGCCCGGCACGCGGATAAGAGCCCTGCTTTTTATGGTTGGGATCTGTGGAGTGAACCCGCTGCGCTGAACTGGGCACGCATCGGCTATGAATCGGAACCTATGTTTTGCTACTGCCCGGCCAGCACGGCGCGATTTCGGGAATGGCTGCAGCAGAAATACGGCAGCCTCGACAAACTGAACATCGCCTGGCATCGCACTTTCACCGACTGGAATCAGGTGCAGCCACCCCGCTACGGTACGATTCTGACTTACACCGACTTTATGGATTGGCGCGTCTATTACGGCTACAAGCTCGCCGAAGACTTGAAGATGCGCAACGATGCGGTCAAGGCAGTTGACCCCATGCACATAACCACTAGCCATGCCCCTAATCCTTCTCCGTTAGTGCGCACTTTGGCTGACCCTTACGATCCCACCGACGATTTCTTGATGAAAGACTCGGTCGATTATTTCGGCACGAGCTTTTACCCCAAGCTGACCGCCGTGGAATACAACTGGAAATTGAATCGGCGCGTGCTGGCCATGGATTTGACCGCATCGATGACCAGCGACCGGGGATTTTATGTAGGCGAACTGCAAAGTGGCTTCGGCGTACACGGGACCACGATCGGCTCGGAAGTCACCCCAAACGATTTGGAGATGTGGACTTGGGGAATGGTTTCTCGTGGCGCACGCGCCATCAATTACTACGCGTTTTATCCCATGAATGCAGGTTATGAGAGCGGCGGCTACGGCATGATCCAGTTGGATGGAACGCTGACCGAACGAAGCCGTCGCGCCGGCGAAACTGCGAAGAAGATCGCGGACAATGCGGATTTGCTGCTTGCCGCAAAACCGAAACAACCTGAAGCCGCCATCGTTTTCAGTCCTCTAGTTCCCTTGCTCGGCGGATATGACGAAGAGAACACGCGTACGGCCATGCACAAAGCGGTTGCTGGCTATCACCGCATGTTCTTCGAGCGCAATATCCCGGTGGAGATCCTGAGTTCGCGGGAATTAGCTGGTCACGACCTGCAGAAATACAAACTCATCGTGCTTCCCTACCCCTTGATGATGACCAACGACGAAGCTACTGCCCTGAAAGACTACGTGGCAAATGGCGGCCATCTGTTCGTCGAAGCGCGGCCCGGTTGGGTGAACGAAGACGGCCACGCGGAAGGTGCCGTGCCGGGATTTGGATGGACCGAAATGCTCGGAGTGCGCGAGACTTCCATCGATCCTGCCAAAGAAGTTTCCGTGAAGTGGGGCAATATGGAATTCGCGGGCATGACCTTCGCGGAACGTGTTTCCGTGCTCGATCAACAGGCACAGGTCGTCGCGAAATTTGCCGATGGCTCACCGGCCGGGTACGAACACGCTTACGGAAAAGGTAGCGCGATTCTGCTCGGCACATTTGCCGGCCAGGCCAATGAAGCAAAGCCCATGCCCATGCATCCACTGGGCGAAGCCCTTGCAAAATGGGCAGGATTGGCCGCACCCGAGCTGAAAGCTCCCGCTCTCGTGGAATTACGCGAAATGGACGCAAACACGGGACATTTTGTATTTCTGTTCAATCATGGAGAACAAAGTGCCCACGTCGAATTTACCGAGTCGCTTGAAAAACCCGCGACGCGAGTTCAGGAGTTCGTTTTCGGCGGCGAGACTCCACACCCCGCGGGAAAGCAGTTCACCGTGAGCACGAACGTTCCGGCGCAGGAAGTAAAGATCTACCGAATTGATTATTGATGTTCGAAGCGTGACATCCTCGGAGGCACATCGTGAGCGTATCGAAGTATCAAAAGCGAATCAGCGAAGTATTGGCCAAGATTTGGGAGACGCAAACTGCCAATATCGAGAAAGCAGCCGCCGTCATGGCAGACACCATGGCCAGCGGCGGCCTGGTGCACATGTTCGGGAGCGGACACTCCGTGCTGCCGGTGCAGGATATATTCCCGCGCTATGGCGCCTTCCCGGGCTTCCGGCCGTTGATGGATATGCGTCTGATGTGGACGAACGTGATTGGCAGTGGCGGCGCAAAAGGCTTGCTATGGCTGGAGCGCCGGGAAGGCTACGCCCAAGTGTTGTTCGAAAACGAGCCCATTCGCAAAGGTGACGTGATGCTGGTCTTTTCCCACGGTGGGCTGAACGCCGTCGGCATCGAAGTGCTGATGGAAGCGAAGAAGCGGGGACTAACCACCGTCGCGCTCACGTCGATGGACAATTATGCGAAGAGGCTGGCCACGCACTCGTCCGGCAAGAAATTGGCGGACGTCGCCGATATCGTGATCGATAATTGCACTCCGGCCGAAGATGCACTCGTCCAGATTGATGGCTGGAAGGCGCCGGTAGCGGCTGGTTCCACGGTGGCCTTCATTACCATTGCCATGTCCATCGTGGCGCAAGTTGCTGCCAACCTCGCCGCAAAGGGGCAGACCCCGCCGGTCTTCGTTTCACCCAATGTTTTAGGAATTCCACCCGACCAGATGAACCGCGTCTACGAGGAATACGAGCAGCGGCTGAAAAGGTGAAGTGTGCCAGACACGATTCGACGGAGTGTGCTGTTCAGCGGCGCGGCAACCGGAATTTTCGTCTTCGGAATCGTGATGGCGGTGCTCGGTACGTTATTTGGATTGCCGGAGATGCGCGCGCGTCTGCAGATTAATCTGGCACAGCAGGGCAACATGATTCTCCTGCTCTATCTGGGAATTCTGGTGGCCACTCTGGTCGCCGGACCCGTAATTGACGCGATGGGAAATAAGGTCATTCTGGTCATCGCGTCGGCTTTGGTGGCTGCGGGAATGGCAGGTTTCGCGCTAGCGCACTCCTACACCGAAGCGACCATACCCGCATTGCTATTGGGTTTGGGTGGCGGTGGACTTAACACCTCCACAAATGTCCTGGTCTCCGACCTCTATGGCGAAAGCCGGGGGCCAATGCTCAATATTTTAGGGATTTTCTATGGCATTGGCGCGCTGTGCATCCCGTTGCTGGCGGGAGCGATCGAAGGACACTTCGCGATCGCTCCGCAATTATTTTTTTGTAGCGCATTAGCAGCGGCTTGCGCGCTCCTGTTTTTGTTGATGCGTTTTCCACAAGCCAGCGCGGCGCAAAGCTTTTCCTGGCGAGAGGCGCTGAAAGTAGTGCGCTACCCTGGCGTGTTGATTTTGGCGTTTTTGCTGTTTTGCCAATCAGGGAATGAAGCAAGTATCGGCGGCTGGACATCGACCTACGTTGGTGAAGCGGGTCTGGGAGCAAAGGCTGCCACTTTTATCCTGGCGGGTTATTGGGCCATGTTGATGCTAGGCCGTGTCCTGGTCGCACGGCTCCTGCATTCCGTGGGAAAAATACAAATGGTGCTCGTCAGTGGCGTCGGCGCTTTGCTGGGCGCGGCCATTTTGTTGACAACGCGAAACGAGGCGATGTTGGTAGCTGGAGTGCTCCTGATCGGCCTTTCCTACGCGGGCATCTTTCCCACGACTCTGGCGATTGCGGGCGACGCGTCTCAAAAATTTGCAGGAACACTGTTTGGATTGTTGATCGCTATTGCTTTGTTCGGCGGCATGTCATTCCCTTGGGCCGTGGGGCATATCTCGCAGGTATCCGGCGTGCGCTACGGGATGATCGTTCCTCTACTCGGGGCCGCAGGTATTTGTGCGTTGGCCTTTCGAATTTTGGTGACGCAACCACGCTCCTCAAAATCTGCCTGAGCAATACAATGAAACGAAGCAACGCAAAACACGTCTTGGCCGTAGATCTTGGTGGGACCAAGCTCGCGATGGCGTTGGTCAGTCGCGAGGGAAAACTTTCCCGGCGCAAATCCCTGACTGTAGATGCCAGTTCCGCTCTCGCCCCGCTAAAGCAGATCGTAATGTCAGCTCGCGAGTTAGCTAACGGAAAACAACTCAAGTCGGCCGTGCAAGCAGTTGGTATCGCGGTGCCGGGACTCGTGCGTCGTGATGGAACTGTCTGGGCTCCGAATTTAAGGGGATGGAAAAGAATGCCGCTTGCCAAGTGCTTGCAGCGTGAACTCGGTGTACCTGTGATCGTCGAGAGCGATCGAAATGCAGCCGTGCTGGGTGAAACATGGCGTGGCGCCGCTCGCGGCGCAACCGATGCGATCGTTCTAATGTTAGGCACTGGAATTGGCGCAGGTATTTTGAGTAGCGGCAGACTGGTGCGAGGCGCGCATGAGCTATCTGGCTGCGCAGGGTGGATGGTCGTCACCGAATATGACAGCGACGAGGTACGACGCGTGGGTCAACTCGAGTCGCTGACGGCCGGCCCGGGCATCGCCTTCGCGGCAAGCAAGGAGCTGGCACGCGGAGTGAGCAGTTTGCTCGGGGAAATTCCACCCGCCTCCATCAATGCCTATGAAGTGGCGGAAGCCGCCAGGCGAGGGGACGCCCTCTCGATCGAGGTGTATTTAGAAGCAGGACGTTTGCTGGGCTGTGGCGTGGCGAATCTGATCAGTCTTTTCGATCCCGAGGTGGTGGTCATCGGAGGTGGCTTAGCCCGTGCCAGCGATTTGTTTCTCGATGCGCTCCGCAAGAGCTTGAGGCAGTACGCCCAACCCATTGCCGCAAAACACGTCCGCGTGCTGGTTAGCAAACTCGGTGCGGATGCAAACCTGCTGGGTGTGGCACGCCTGGCCTGGGACACCGCCCGCGACCGTCGAGTGCAGACTTAATGAGCGGCTGTACCACTTCCCGTTACTTCCTGATGCTCGTTCAGCAAGCCATCCGGAATTACCACAACTACCCAAGGCGTCTCGGTGTTCACCACTCGCGCATCACGAACCAACTCGAAATCGTGACCCGGACTTAGTTGCATCTTCTCGTTTCCCGGCTGTGGTAACTCCAAATTACTAGCCCGAATCTCCAAGGAATGAGTCCCCGCCCCGGCAGCGTGGATGTGCAGCTTCACTTGGTTCTGTCCGGCGTTCTCCGCCGAAACGATAAACGCAAAAGCGCGATCGGGCCGCAGTTCGACATGGTAGACCCCGCCAGAAAGCGCGGTAATCTTCGTACGCGCTGCGCCTTGACGGACGTCATACTTCCCTTGCGGCACTTGCGTCCGGAATTGGCCGTCCGCTGAATTCACAGTCACCTCGATCGTGTGGCCTGTCTTCTCATCTCGAAACGTGATGGGCTTCTTTGATTTGGCGTCTGCAGCCCCTTCCACCACCGGGCTGCCGTGTAAGTCTTGCATCACCCAGATCCACTCTCCTACCGGTTGCGTCCAGACTTCTTTATACGTCCAGCAAATCTGGTGCGGCCAATAAGGCGCGTCATTGTATTCCCGGGTTTCGATGCCAACCGGCAAAGCGCCGACCATTTGACCGGAACGCACGCTATAGAGAGGCTCCCAATCATAGCCTTCGCCATACATAATGCTCGCGGAAAATGGATTACGGCCGATCAGCCACTGAGCTTGCCGCTGCGCCAGATCCTCCGCTTCCAGATCGCTGCGCAATTGGCCAGCCGCAGAAAGCGCCTTTGTTTGCGAAAGCAGCACACTGGAATTTCCGCGAAAATCGAACCACACCGGAAAACGCCGCAAATAATACTCGCCTCCAAGAGGAATACCGCGATGAACCTGTTCGGTATAGGAATCGCGATCTGCGGCGCGCAAAGGCGTCCAATCCTTTGCCTGCGGGATCAACCGCATCTCACTCTCCTTGTACACGGCGGCGGGCAACACGCTGTACGGTTCGTCGACCTTAGCCGCCACCTGCTGGTAATACTTCGAATGCAGAACAATCGCGGAGTACCACTTCATCCAGTCCGCGTGATTTGGAAAAGTTTCACACAAGTGTGCGAGAGCAATGATTGGTTCTTCTTCCTGGCCAATGTGAAACCGATGAAACAGGTTTTCGCGTTTCGGGCTCGTGTAGAAGTATCCCGTCATCGGGATGCTCCACCGCTGAAGCTTCTGCTCTTGTGAAGCAATAATCAGGTTAGCCAGTTTGAACGCCTCGTCCGCATACTTCTGCTCTCCGGTGGCTCGATATAAATCGATCGAGGCAATTGCCCCAAACGAGATACGTTCGAGTTCATCTTGGGCACCATATACTTCCGCCAATGGGGGAGCCGCTTTCAGTCCCTCGACGGCATAACGCCAATCCTGTTCGGCTGTGCGCAAGCTGCGAATGGCAAGTTCCGGCTGACTCTGCCTCAATACCCGAGCCGCCAGCGCCTCCACCGCAGCCACACGAAAATTCCACTCCGGGTTATTCACGGCTTGGCCAAATCGATCGTCGGCATCGCCGATGATTCCGTTCGTCCAATAACTGATCAGTTGGCCTGTGGTGCGATAGCCATCGCCAAAGTTGGTCTTCAGTACCCAGCGCAGTCCCCAGGTTCCTTCTTCCAGCAGGCGTGCCTGAAGCTGCGGGTCTTCTCCTTGTTGCTGTAGCCGTTCCGCCAGAGAGAACAACGCATACGCCATACCGGGGGTGTTGCCCGTAGCACTCAGGTCGCCGGCATCGTGGTATCCGCCGTTTACGATGATGCGCTTGTCGCCATGAATGCTGTAGTCGTCGGTGTGACAAATCGCATGGATCCTCGGAATCACAGTTCCGCACCGTTCGCTATACATGAAGTTGATCGCTTTCCAGATAGTTTCGCGCCAAGCTTCGGGACTGATTTCGAAGGAACGTGTACTCTCATCGCCGGCGCGCAGAGCGTACTTGCCCGAAGCCTGCAGCTCAGAAAAATCCATGACCTCGTAATTGCCGAGCGACGTCTTCACTTGCCGCACTGGCTTGCTCAGCACAACCTTCCCGGTCGTTTCGTTGACAATCGAAAATTCTTTGGCCTGCAGATCGCTCGCGATGGCGGTTTTTGTTGAACCAGGCGTGTAGCCCGCATGGCTAAATGCGATCTTGCCAGGAGCCACCGCCCAACCTTCCACGTAGTCGGGATCCACTTTCTGTAGCTCGAGCTGGTCGATATACAGAATCGTCTGGTCACCCGGGTCCGGCAACATCTTGGGAAGACTGTACGCGAACTCGAGGCCCGTAACTTTGTCGCGGGAAAGAGGCGTAATTTCCCAAACGAGGTGATTCCACTCATGGTTGTTCAGGATCAGAGATTCGTCGCGGCCTTCGTTGTAATGGTCCGGCAGAACATGCGTGCTCTCGTTGTGCAGGACCAGCGACGCCGAAATGGCCGGCGCACCAACCACGTCGGGATATACCCAGATGGAGATGCGGTTGTATTTGCTCCAGTCCTCGGCCGGGAACTTACGCTCGGCGATCAGGTCCTCCCATTCGCCCGCGCCGCCCACCTTGCCGATATTCTGAACCGACCGAATACGCAAGGAATGCTTGCCGTCCCTTACAGGAGAATCCGCCAGAGCCATATCGCCGTCGCCCTGAAACGTCCAGGTCGACAGGTCTTCCATGGAATCAAGAATCTTTGATTCCAGTACTTTTTTGTTCAGCCAGCGCGCTTCGGCCCCATCCTCAGATACCGCTTTCATGGGCATTTGGGGTGCTTCTTCCTGTGCCGCCAGTGTCTGAAACCCCAGGCACAAAAACACCGACGCCACAAGAATCATCAACTTACCCCACAACTTCCGGCGGTATCCCTCTAACTGTGCGGCGCGCTCCATGGGCCTCTCCTTGAAACCATCTAATTCCACTTTGTAATGACTCTTTCCAAAGTATTATAAACCCAACTTGTAGCGGTAAATCCCTCGATGCATCTCATGAGCAGGAGTTGCGTGCAAGTATTCGTGCGGCGACGCTATGATACCTACGGGAGAACCAATGGAATACGTCAATCTTGGAAAGACCGGACTGAAAGTTTCGCGGATTTGTCTGGGTTGCATGACTTACGGCGCTCCGGCAACCGGAGAAGTAAAGGGTGGCAGGCACGCCTGGGTCTTGAACGAGGAAGAAAGTCAACCTTTTTTCCGTCAGGCTCTGGAGCTTGGCATCAATTTTTTCGACACTGCCAACGTGTATTCCAGCGGTGTCAGCGAGGAAGTGCTCGGTCGGTTTTTAAAAGCGCACGCCCGCCGCGAAGCGGTAGTCGTCGCTACGAAGTTATGGGGTGTCATGCGCGAGGAACCAAACGGCCGCGGACTTTCCCGCAAGGCCATTTTCTATGAGCTAGACCAGAGCCTACGCCGCCTGCAAACGGACTACGTGGACCTCTACCAGATCCACCGGTGGGATTATGAAACGCCCATCGAAGAAACTTTGGAAGCGCTGCATGATGTCGTCAAAGCGGGAAAAGTTCGGTATATCGGCGCCTCTTCGATGTATGCCTGGCAATTCACAAAGGCGCTCTACCTTGCCAATCTCCACGGCTGGACCCGCTTCGTTTCCATGCAGAATCACTACAACCTGCTGTACCGCGAAGAAGAGCGTGAAATGCTCCCCGTGTGCCAGTCGGAAGGAATTGGCGTCATTCCCTGGAGCCCGTTGGCACGCGGCCGTCTAACCCGTCCCTGGCAATCGGAAGCGACCAAACGCTTCGCTACCGATCAGTTCGGGAAAAGTTTGTACGGGTCGACAGAGGAAGCCGACCGCCGCGTCGTAGATAACGTGGGTGAGATCGCGAAAAAACGTGGTGTACCGCATGCCCAAGTGGCCTTGGCGTGGATGATCAGCAAGCCGGTGATCACCGCCCCCATCGTGGGAGCCACTAAGCCCAATCACTTGCCGGATGCTGTTGCGGCGGTTTCGGTGAAGTTGACGCCCGAGGAGATTGCTGCATTGGAAGAGCAGTATACACCGCATCCCGTTCTCGGTTTCAACTGATTTACGAAGATGGCCATCGCTAAACCGTGTTTGCGCCGCGAACTATCCACACCTGTCCGTCAGGACAGGTGTTACTCCTCAACCGAATCACTATCATGGATTCGGGAGAATTTGGGGAATGACTCTGGGAACGGATCTACTGAATCTGCGGCGTAATCGCACGTCAACGGTGTTGACGCTTATCAGCAGCACCGAACGGTTAGCGACCGCGCGCACGGACACTACCATCATGATGCGGGCCTTTTCACTGAAGGAACTCGGCGACGCGGTACTCGCAAATGTCGCTGTGCACGCGCTGGAAGCCTATTGGGGGGATACGCCACTGCGTGCTACTCGCCGCGCAACCAGCACCAACCGCCGGAAAAACCGTCGCATCGATACCTCGCACCTCTATCAGCGTCGACTGTTCGCCTAAGGCCCTGAGTTCCCGTCAACAACGAAACAGCGCCTTGAAGCCGTAATCCATGTGCTGTTGAATGTGGCAGTGAAATAGCGCAAGTCCGGGTTGATCCGCTGTAAAGTCGACAACAGCGCGACCGAAGTAAGGCACCACCACCGTATCCTTCTTGATCCCCGCCGTCGATTTTCCATTCACTTCGACCAACTCCCAAAGATGACGATGCAAATGCATGGGATGGGCGTCGTCAGTCCGGTTTCGCATAATCAGCCTGTAGCGCGTGCCCTGCTGCAACACAAATTCCCGTTCGTGGGGATACGGCTTGCCATTGATCAGCCATAGATTGAATTTACCCGCCCCACTGGGAATCTTTTCGAAGACCAATTCGATGGTTTGCTGGGGCGCCGGCGCGTTCGAATCAGCAGTACCGAAAATCGTATAGTCCCATCGCGTTCTGGGCGTATCAATCCACTGCGGCTGGCGATGCTGTCCCGCATATTCGACCACGGTGCCGAGGCCCGACTCCCGAATTGGCTTTTCCGTCGAGCCGAGAATCCAAATCCCTGGGTTGTTCATCTCGATCAATACATCCACCCGCTCGCCCGCTCCGAGAAAAATCGAATCGAGCGCTTGCGGAGACGGCACCGGATTTCCGTCCATCGCCAGCACCTTCATCTTGTGGCCCGCCAAAGCGACGCGGCGGTTTTCGATCGCGCTGGCGTTCAGGAAATGGATCAACAGCCGTTGGCCTTCACGCACCCGGATCGGCTCGCCGGCTCCCAGTGTTTTGTCGTTGATGGAGTAAGTCGCGGATCCTACTTCCAGGCCATCCGGATCCGTG
The DNA here is from genome assembly GCA_035506955.1 of Verrucomicrobiia bacterium. GTDB lineage: Bacteria > Acidobacteriota > Terriglobia > Acidiferrales > UBA7541 > Acidiferrum. The sequence continues at coordinate 23,188 of DATJOO010000078.1, read as the reverse complement.
TTCATTGTGGCCGGCTTCTCCAGCAGCGGTCCATCGTGCGTATCGTCGTCCTCATCGTCCATGGTCGCGGTAAAAAAGGGGTCCCAATCCCGCAGCGCCAGAAACAACTCCTGATCGTATTGCCCGTGGTCGTTGCCATCGTCGACATAAACAAAGCCAAACTGCCCGGTGTATGCGCCTTTATGCAAATCCGCCATGGCCATCGCATGCGAATGGTACCAACGCGAGCCGGCAGGGCCGGGTGTAAGTTGGAAACGCTGCCGACCGTGCGGCGGTACCAGCGGGGAACCTTCTTCTTCCGTGCCGTCCACATCGGCTGGTATCAACATGCCATGCCAATGCACCAGTTCGGGCGTATCCGTGTCGTTAATCACCTCGATGGTGACCTGCTTGCCTTCCTGCATGCGCAGCACTGGACCCGGTGCCGTGCCGTTATAGCCAATCGTCGAAAGAATGTGCGAACGGTCCAGTTCAACTGTGACAGGGGCAATCCGAAGCGTATAATCAGCGGCACTCTCTGGAGCCGAAACGGCGGGCGAGGTTGACGGGCCTCCGAGAGACGGACGAGCGAGTGCGGAGTGTGCTAGAGCCATCCCGCCGAGTTTGAGAAGGCTGCGCCGATTCATGATCGTTTCACCAGGCCAGGGCCGCACATTTCCGCATGGTCTCACGCGGCATGAATGTGAACAAGCGTGTGTCCATCGTGGACAAACTGCAACCAACCATAGCTTTTCATCGTCTAACTTGTTCTCGCCCTACTCGCCATGCGGAGGACCACGATGAAGCTTGTCTGGGCAGCGCTGGCAACCATCACGGCTGCCGTGTGTTGCGCGGGCGTATGCGCATTCCAGCGAACTGGCGACTTTGGATTCGGCGACGACGATTCGGCCTCGAATGTGAAAGCCGAGTTTTACTGGTCGCGCCTCGCCTATTCCTCAAACATGACAGGTTTTGGAGTTTACGGCAGACGCGGTTGGCGATCCTGGTCGCGCGATTATCCCAAGGCCGATCGCCAGTTTTTGATTGCCATGCATCGCCTGACGCGCATCGACGGGCGACCCACCGAGCAGGTGGTGACGCTAGATTCCGACGACATCTTCAATTATCCGTGGATCTATGCGGTGCAAGTGCAAACTTGGGCTTTCACCGATGCCCAGGCCAAACGCTTGCGCCAGTATCTGCTCAAGGGTGGCTTCCTGATGGTCGACGATTTCCACGGCACCGAAGATTGGGAAAATTTCATGAACGGCATGAGGCAGGTGCTGCCGGATCGCCCTGTCGAGGATCTGCAGAGCGGCGACGAAATTTTTCATACGCTTTATGACGTCGACGACAAGATGCAAATACCCGGTGAACAGTATGTGTGGACCGGCCGAACCTACGAGAAGGACGGCTATCAACCGAAATGGAGAGCGATCCGCGACGACAAGGGCCGAATCATCGTCGCCATTTGCCACAACATGCATCTAGGCGACGCTTGGGAGTGGGCCGATGATCCCAATTACCCGGAGACCTTTGCGTCTATGGCATTCCGAGTGGGGCTGGATTATATCCTCTACGGCATGACGCATTAGTCTTCGCCCGCCGGACCGAAGGAGATTGAACGCAGGGGAGAAGTACAGCTCCGAGTTCATGGGGAAGAAAACGGGCGAATGTTTCAGTTCCTGTTCAAATATCCGAGCACGGTCTTTTCGAAGGGACGGTTCGTGCTGCTTAGCAGTTGGCCAGCATGGTTGCTGGTCGCTTTGATCATTGCCGCGGCGCTGGGGCTGGCCCTGCTGATTCGCTGGCGTCTGCGGGATGCCGTGCCCGAATTACGCAACTGGCGCGCATGGCTGATCTGGCAACTGCAGACCCTAACGGTGGCGCTCTTGCTTGTCCTGCTTTGGCAACCGGCCATCACGGTCGCCGAACTAAATTCTCAACAGAACATCATTGCAGTCGTCGTGGACGATTCGCGAAGCATGGCCATCGCCGACAGCAATGGGAAATCCCGCGAGTCTTCCGCCGTGGAAGCACTGCAAAATGGCCTTCTCTCTGGCCTGCAAAAACGCTTTCAAACCCGTGTTTATCGCCTCGGGAAAAACCTTACACGCGTCGATGCACCCCAACAGATCGCTCCTGTAGAAACGGCCACTCACATTAGCGATGGGCTAAAGCAACTGGCCTCCGAAACCGCGGATCTCCCGGTTGGCGCAATTCTGCTCCTCAGCGATGGAGGTCAGAACTCCGCCGGCCTCGATGGCTCGGGCATCCGCCTCGACGCGCTGCAGGCCCTACGGAACCGAAGATTGCCGGTTCACACGGTTGGTTTTGGCGAAGAGCAGCACAAACACGACATCGAGATTGAAGACATCAGCGTCCCTGCCAGCGCAATGGCGAACGCCAGAATCGCTACCACCGTGAGCTTCACGCAGCACGGCTATACCGGCCAGAAAGCCTCGCTGGTGGTACGCGATGGCAACAAGGTGCTGAGCCAACGCGAGATCACCCTGGATCCCGACGGACGAATTCAATCGGAGCCGCTCTTCTTCCCTGTCGGCGCGGCCGGGGCGAAAAGCCTGACCTTCAGTGTAGATCCGCTTCCGGGCGAGGAGAACGTGGCGAACAATTCCGTGACTCGGCCCATACTGGTGACGGAGACCAAGCGAAAGATTCTGTATGTGGAAGGCGAACCGCGCTGGGAATACAAATTCATCCGCAGGGCCGAAGATAACGACCCTACCGTGCAACTGGTCTCCATGCTCCGCACCAGTGAAAACAAAATCTATCGACAAGGGATCAGCGATCCTACCGAATTGGCCGACGGCTTTCCCACCCGCCCTGAAGACCTTTTCGTTTATTCCGGCATCATCATTGGCTCGGTCGCCGCCAATTACTTTACTCCGCTGCAGCAGGAACTGCTGCGCGAATACGTGGATAGGCGTGGCGGCGGAGTCTTGTTCTTGGGCGGCCGCTCGTCTCTAAGCGATGGCGGATGGGCTGCTTCTACTCTGAATGAACTGTTGCCCACTTCCCTGCCAAAAGGCAGCCACAATTTTCATCGCAACGCCGCCACCGCGGAGCTAACTCCCGAAGGCGTAGACTCGCCAGTCACGCGGATTCTCGATGACCCGGAAAAAAATGCGGAGCGCTGGAGGAAGCTCACCTATCTGGCGGACTACGAAGATGCAGGCTCGCCGAAGCCTGGCGCCACGGTTCTGGCAGACATGAATGTGGCGCATCGCAAGTTGCCGCTGCTGGTGACCCAGAATTATGGACACGGCCGTACCGCCATCCTCGCTACCGGTGGCACCTGGCGCTGGCAAATGAGCGAAGCCCTGGGCGATCCGTCGCACGACCTTTTCTGGCAGCAATTGTTGCGTTGGCTGGTGGCGGATTCCCCGGGCCCGGTGACCGCGTCGATGCCAGAGCGCCTGTTGCTGGATCAAGGCCAAGTGCAGTTCAAGGCCCAGGTGCACGACCGCCAGTTTCAGCCAGCCGCGAATGCCCATGTCACCGCGCACATCGTCGGACCAGACGGTCTGACCGCGCTGATCGACATGGCGCCTTCGGAAGAAACACCGGGCCTCTACCAAGCGGAATGGAGCGCTGAGAAGCCAGGAAGTTACCTCGCTGAAATCACCGCGGAATCCCCTGGTAAGCAGTCGCAAGAGCTAGGACGCGACGTAGTTACATTCCAGCGCACCGATGGCGCGGCCGAGAATTTTCACACCGAACAGAATCGCAAGCTGCTCGAGCAACTTTCCTCGCAAACCGGCGGCCGTTACTGGAATCCATCCGATTTGAGAAACCTTCCCCGCGACATCTCGTACTCCGAAGCAGGCATCTCGGTCCGCACGACCAAAGAACTTTGGGACATGCCCATCGTCTTCTTACTGTTGCTTGGATTTCCCCTAGGCGAATGGCTGTTGCGCCGCAAGTGGGGTGTCATATGAGGTACGCTCTGCTGCTGGCGCTGACCGGCATGGTGGCAATTCCGGCCCGCGCCGCCACCTACTACGTCATCGTCGCAGGCATTGGCGGTGAGCCGGATTACGAACAACGGTTTAGCGCCGAGGCCAAGGACCTGGATCGCATCTTCAAGGCCGCTGGCCCTTTGAATCACGTGTACACGCTCTTTGGCCCGCAAGCGACCGCCAGTCAACTTGGCTCCACGATGGATTCCGTAGCGCGCGACGCCAAGACCGAAGACGAATTTGCTTTGATCCTCATCGGCCATGGTTCCTTCGATGGTGTCGAATACAAATTCAACCTCGTTGGCCCAGACGTAACCGGCGCGCAAATTGCCCAGATGTGCGACCGCATTACGGCTCGGCGTCAACTGATAGTCGATACCACCAGTTCCAGCGGAGGCGCGCTTCAAGCGCTCGAACGGCCAGGACGCGCCGTCATTGCCGCAACCAAATCAGGAACCGAGAAAAACGCCACGGTGTTTGCTCGCTATTGGGTGGAAGCCTTCCAGGATCCCGAAGCCGATACCGACAAAAGCGAATCGATCAGCGCGATGGAGGCGTTCACTTACGCCACCAAAAAGACCGCAGCCTTCTACGATTCCCAAAAGCGACTGGCCACGGAACACGCCGTCTTTAATGACGCAGGTCATGGCGATCCCGTTCGCCAAGCCGGAAACGGGCAAGGCGCACTCATGGCCAGTTTCACTTTGCTGCGCCTGGGCGCTAGCCAACAAGCCGCAAACAATCCGGCAAAGCGCTCGTTGCTGGAAAAGAAAGATCAACTGGAGCAAAAGATTGACACGCTGAAGTACCAGAAAGCGGCAATGGATCCTGACGAATACAAGAAGCAGCTCACCGAGGCGCTCGTGGAATTAGCAACAGTGCAGGAGCAGTTGGACAAATGAAACACCTCGTTCCAAGCGCCATTGTCCTCCTCCTGTTCGCCGCAACGGCGAGCGGAGCGGTTCCGGGCGAATGCTGGAAGCTTCGAAAAGACGGCCAGCCGACCCAAGCGCAATCCTGTTTCATCGCATTAACGGGCAGCGGAGATGCCTATTCTCGCGCGGAAGGCTTTTGGGGGCTGGAGCAGTGGGTACAAGCCAACGAACAGTTTCGCTTAGCGACCCAGGCCCCAAACAGCAAGGCCATCTACAAAGCGCGCTGGGGCATGTTGCTCCACGAGCGCTTCAATGATGCCGATGCCGCGGGGCTTTTCCGCGAAGCGCTCACGCAGGACCCCGCGAACGCCGAAGCCTATGTCGGGCTCGCGGTGGTATCTGCGGAAGGCTTCGATGGGAAAGCCATCGAATATCTAGGCAAGGCCATGCAACTCGACCCGAAACGCGCGGACGCGCACGAGTTAATGGCCGACCTGGCGCTCGCGAACGACGATCGAGACCTGGCTGCAACCGAAGCCGACAAAGCCAACGCACTGGAAAATGATGCCTTGGACGCCATGGCCATTCACGCCTCCATTGAATTGCTCGCCGATCGCTCTCCGGACGCCTGGTTCGCGAAAATTCAAGCGGTCAACGTGCACTACGGCGAAGCCTATGCCCGCATAGCCCGCCAATTGGAATTGCATTATCGCTATGAAGACGCCGTGACCTACTATCGCAGAGCCGTCGAGGTCGAGCCGAACCTTTGGGCGGCGCACTCCGCGCTCGGAATTGATTTGATGCGGCTGGGCAAGGAGGAAGAGCCGTACCGCGAGCTGGAGCTGAGTTACGACAATGGTTACCGCAACGCCGCCACTGTGAACAGTCTGCGACTGCTCGACAGCTACAAGAATTTCGACACGATTCGCGATTCCACCACCATCCTCAAGCTAAACAAAACAGAAGCTGCACTTCTCGCCCCTTATTTGCAGACCCAACTGCACGCCATCCTCGCCACCTACGAAAGAAAGTACAAGATGAAACTCTCTGGCCCGGTGCAGGTGGAGGTTTATCCGAATCACGAAGACTTCGCGGTACGCACCACAGGAATGCCGGGCCTGGGCGCGCTCGGTGTCACCTTCGGCCAAGTGGTGGCTATGGATAGTCCGTCAGCGCGCAAGCCCGGCGAGTTCAATTGGGGTTCCACCCTTTGGCACGAGATGAGTCACGTGTTTATTCTTACCGCCACCGATCATCGTGTGCCGCGATGGTTTACGGAAGGCTTGGCCGTGCACGAGGAGGGTGAGCGCTCACCAGAGTGGCGAAATCGCGTGTCTCCGGAAGTGCTCGTCGCCATCCGCGACAAGAAGCTCCTGCCTGTGGCCAAACTCGATCGCGGATTTGTCTCTCCGGAGTATCCTTCCCAGGTCGTCGTCTCCTACTTCCAGGCGGGCAGCATTTGCGACTTCATCAAGCAAAAATGGGGAGAAGAAAAGCTGCTCGACATGGCCCACTCGTTTGGCAAGCTGCAAACCACGCCCCAGGTTGTACAGCAGGACCTCGGCATCACTCCCGAAGAATTCGACAAGCAATATCTGGCCTGGATCGATCACCAATATGGCGCCGAAGCCGCACATTTCAACCACTGGCGTGAGCAGTTGAAGGGTCTCGTGGCGGCTCTCCAACAAAAACAACTCGAAACCGTGCTGCAGCAAGGCCCGGCAGTGCTGGCCATGTATCCCGAATACGTGGACGACGCGAATGTCTACGAGTTAATGGCCACCGCCGACAGGGCCCGGGGTGACGCCAAGGCGGAAATGGCCATCCTAACAGCGTATGAACACCAAGGGGGGCAAATGCCCGATGTGCTGAAACGCTTGGCTGAACTGGAACAGGCCGCGGGTCAGCCCGCTGAAGCCGTGGCTACGCTCGAACGCTTGAACTACATTTACCCCGTCAAAGATGAGGATTTGCATCATCGCCTCGGTGACTTGCTCTTCGCGCAAAAACAGTACGACCGCGCAATCCGCGAATATCGCGCTCGGATCGCATGCAATCCCGTAGACAAGGCCGGCGCGCAATTTAATCTCGCCCAAGCTTATTTCGCCTCGGGCCAAAAGGACAAAGCCGAGGAAAGTGTTCTGGCGGCGCTGGAAACTGCGCCAGGTTATCGTCCGGCACAAAAGCTGTTGTTGGAGTTGCAGCAATCGCCCAGAAAATCGAACTGAAAAGGAAAGAACATCGATGGTCTCATCTGCCAGTTTGAATCAGGATGCCGCGGCGCTCCAGCAGCGCATCTCGCGTTTTCACGCCGTGCGCGAAGAAATCTTAAAACAGGTGCGCGAAGTGATCGTGGGCCAGCAAGACGTTCTGGACCAGATCCTCATCGCCATCTTCGTCGGTGGTCATTGCCTGATGACCGGCATGCCCGGCACTGCGAAAACCCTGATGGTGCGCACCATCGCGGACGCCCTCGGTTTACAGTTCCGGCGCATCCAGTTCACACCAGACCTTATGCCCTCCGATATCACCGGCACGGACATCATCGAAGAAGACCTGGCCACCGGCCATCGCAAATGGACCTTCGTGGAAGGACCAATCTTCGGGAATATCCTTCTCGCGGACGAGATCAACCGCACGCCTCCGAAAACCCAGTCGGCGCTCCTTGAAGCCATGCAAGAACATTCGTGCACCGTTCGCGGTCATCTCTACCGTTTGCCCATGCCGTTCTTCGTGCTTGCGACGCAAAACCCGATCGAACTCGAGGGCACTTATCCGCTGCCCGAAGCGCAGTTGGACCGTTTTTTGTTTAACGCCATTCTGGAGGACCTGAGCGCCGATGACGAACTGAAAGTCGTGGACCGCACCACAACCACGCGCGTCGCCAATGTCAGCGCCGTCGCCACCGCAGAAGAGCTTCTCGATTTTCAGCAGCTGGTGCGCATGGTGCCCATCGCGGAGACGCTCTCTCGTTACGTCATCGGCCTGGTCCGTGCCACCCGTCCTAAAAGTGAGGTCGCTCCCGATTTCGTCAAAAAATATGTGAATTACGGCGCCAGCGTTCGCGCAGCCCAATTTGTTGTGCTGGCCGCGAAAGCCAGTGCGCTCTCCCATAAGCGTTATCACGTCACGTACGACGACATCACTTCACTGCTTGTGCCTGTATTACGTCACCGCATTCTGCTGAACTTCCATGCGGAATCCGATCACGTGGACGCCGACGACATCCTTAAGAAGCTCATCGCCCACGTGGCCCGGCCCAAGGAGACTTGATGGAGCGTTTCCTCGACCCCAATGTGCTCGCTGGCATCTCTTCGCTAGACCTGCTCGCGAAGACGGTGGTCGATGGTTTTGTGGCCGGCCTGCACCGCTCGCCCGATTTCGGTTTCAGCCAGGAATTCGCGGAATACCGCGCCTATACCCCCGGCGATGACCTCCGCCATGTCGATTGGAATCTGTACGCGCGGACGGAGCGCTGCTACCTCAAGCGTTATCGCGGCGAAACTAACACCCAATTGACGGTGTTGATGGACGCCAGCAACTCCATGCAGTTTACTTCTGGTCCGCCAAGGAAGATCGATTACGCTCGTTACATTGCCGCCTCGCTCTTTTATCTGGCCATCCATAACCAACGCGACGCCGCCGGTTTAGTGGTTTTTGACGACGAAGTTCGCGAGTACATCCGGCCCTCCACTCGTCCCGGGCAGTTAGCGCGACTCTTCGCAGGACTGGAAAAAGCGGAGCCGCATGCTCTAACGAACTTCGCCAAGCCTCTCGAGCACGTCCAGAACTTCCTGCAGCGTCGCGGCATCGCCGTGGTGATCTCGGACTTCTATGAGGAACCCGCAACGATCATCCGCACTGTGGCCCCGTTACGTTTCCACGGCAATGATGTGGTGTTGTTTCACGTGCTCGACCCTCAGGAAATCCGGCCAACGCTGAAGGGCTCGGCCATTCTCGTAGATCTTGAGACAGACCGCCGGCTTGAGGTTATCCCCGAATATACGAAAACCACCTATCGCGCCAGGATTGACGCGCACATCGAGCAACTGCGCACCGGAGCAGGTGCTTCGGGCCTGGATTATCATTTGCTCATTACGGACCAGCCACTTGACACCACGCTGCGCCAATATCTTTCGCTACGGCAGGCAGGCAACTGATGGGATTTCTCGCTCCATGGTTCCTCGGTGGCCTGGCGGCTCTCGGTGTTCCGCTGTTTGTGCATTTGCTGCGCCGACATCAAGCTACACCGCGACCTGTAAGCTCGCTGATGTTCTTCGAACGTGGCACGCAAAGCTCAACGAAGCATCGCCGTCTGCGCTATCTGGTGTTGTTCGCGCTGCGGACGGCACTGGTGCTGCTTGTTGTGCTTGCGTTTGCGAACCCCTATCTCCGCCGGGCAGCCGCCGATGCGAATGGCCGGTTGCAACTGATTGTGCTGGACAATTCTTTCAGCATGCGTGCCGGGTCGCGCTTCACCGACGCGAAGGAGGGCGCGCTGGCGCAATTGGCGTCGAAATCGCATGCCCAAAAAGCGCAAATCATGGCGCTGGGCGGGCAGTTGGTTGTTTTGACCACCCAGCCCATTGCAGATCAGCCTCAATTGCGCGCTGCGCTGGAAAGTATTCAGCCGAGTGATGGACGTGCCAATTTCGGTGAGTTGGGCCGCGCCATTCGAGCGCTGGCGGAAACCGTCCATGGACCCATCGATCTGCATCTGTTCAGCGATATGCAGCGCACCGCCATGCCCGCAAACTTTGCCGATATGGTTTTGCCGCGCAATGTCAACCTGACGCTGCATCCGGTAGCAAAAGGCGAAACGCCCGCCAACTGGACGGTTGAAAGCGTGGACGCCCCAGCAATTCTCGCTGACCCAAAAGACCCAAAGCGTTCGCGGGTGCAGGCGGTGGTGGCCGGATTTAGCACTCCGGCCGCAACCAAAACGGTCTCGCTCGTCGTCAACGGCAAAGTCGCTGCACAGCGCAAGGTGGACGTGCCCGCCGGCGGCAGCGCTCCTGTCGAATTTTCGCCCCTCGATGTGGGCTATGGCTTCAACCGCTGTGAGATTCGCATCGAGGGTGGAGACTCTTTCACCGCCGACGATGTCAGTGTGTTTGTGGTGCGGCGCTCCGATCCGGAGCGCATTCTCTTCGTGCACTCCTCCACCGATACGCGTTCTCCTGTGTACTTTGCCGCTGCCCTCGACGCCGCAACGCAAGGCTCATTTCTGCTGCAATCCGTCGTCGAGGGGCAGGCTACCGATCTCGATCCCGCCAAGTACGCATTCGTAGTGTTGTCCGATGCTGGCAGGTTACCTTCCATTTTTGAGCACGCCCTGGAGCAGTACGTGGCCAAAGGCGGCAGCGTGCTCATCGCGCTAGGCACCTCGGCTGCGCATCAGCCGAAAATTCCCCTGTGGGGCGATGGCATAAAGGATCAGCATGACTACGGCCGCACCGGCACTCCCGGCACGATTGGGCAAGTGGACTTCAGCTATCCCCCCACTGAGCAGGCCGAACCCGGACACGACAACGGCGGCTGGGCGGACGTTCACGTTCTTTATGCGGCGCTGTTAAATCCGGAGGGCGCCCGTGTTGCGGCGCGCCTTACCGACGGAACTCCGCTGCTTCTCGAAAAACAAATCGGTGAAGGGCGGGTCGTGCTGCTCACTTCAGGCCTCGATAATCTCACCAACGATCTTCCTCTGCATCCGGTCTTTGTGGCCTTCATCGACCACACCACGCGGTATCTCGCGGGCAGCGAGCGGTTGAGCGGGTCGAAGCTGGTCGATTCTTTCCTTCAGGTTCGCGCGAACAGTCCTCCAGTCGGCGCCGTCTCCAACGTCGAAGTGATTGACCCCGCTGGCCACAGGCCCATCTCGCTGAGCGAGGCTCGATCCGTACAATCCCTCCGTTTGGAACGCGCCGGGTTCTATCAGGTTCGTCTTGCGAATGGCCACGACGCGGTTATTGCCGTAAATCCAGACCGCCGTGAGTCGGATCTCACACCGCTTACCGAGGATGTGCAAAGGCTTTGGATTGGCAGTCCCAGCGTCACGGCATCGCCCAACGCTGAAACCACCGCAGTGGAAGTCAGCTACCGAGCCATCGGCCTGTGGTGGTACGTAATGTTTTTCGCCTTATTCGTGGCGTTAGCGGAGACCACGCTTGCCAGCCGGTACATGGGCACCGCGCGGGAGGAAGTATGAGCAATCTCTCCGAACTCAATGCGTTCATCGAGCAAGTCCAACAGCGATTGCGCCTCGGTGCATGGCTGCGCGGGGCGGCTATCTTCGCTGGCACTGCGCTCTCCGTCACGTTTCTGCTTGTTTTTATCTTGAACAAATTTGCTTTCCCGCATCACGGCGTTACCGCGGCACGGGTCGCCATTTTCGCTGCGCTGGGTGTTGCGGCGGTCTTTGGCATTGCTCTACCAGTGATTCGCCTAACCCGCGAGTGGGCGGTACGCAGCACCGAAACAGCCAATGCCGATCTGCAGCAGCGGCTGACAACGTTCCAGGAACGTGCTGGCACGACGAACGATCCCTTTATGGAGCTGCTCGCTGCCGACACTCTGGCACACACCAAGAAAATACAGCCGTCCTCGCTGGTTCCGAACAATCGCCTCTTTGCGCTGGGCGGAGGAGGACTCGCCTGTTTCGCCGTGCTCGTCTGGATGGTCGCCGCTGGACCGGGCTATCTCGGATACGGCGCTTCTCTTCTCTGGACTGGCCCCAAGCCCACGCCCCTGTACGCCATTACCGTAAAACCCGGCAATGCCACCATCCGCCGGAATAGCGATCAGCTCATAACTGCGCGCGTCACTGGCATGCGCCCCGATAAGGCCCAGATCTTCGCTCATTACGATAGTACAAATCGTTGGGAGCCCGTGGCCATGTTGCGTCAGCCCGATACCGGCGAAGAAGCTACTTACCAGTTCGTCTTCGCGGGCTTGCCGGAAAATGTGGAGTATTACGTAAACGCCGGCCCGTTGCGCTCCCCACATTACAAGGTACATGTTGTGGACCTACCCTCGATAAAAGACATTCATGTCACCTACCACTATCCCGCATGGACCGGCATGAAGCCGGCAACTCAAGAAAGCTCGGGGGATCTGCGGGCCATCGAAGGAACCGAAGCCGTAGTGGAACTGCGCATGGATCGTGCGCTAAAAGACGGACAGCTGGAGCTTGACGGAAACCAGGCGATTCCCCTCACGCACAGCCAAGGCACAACTTACACGGGTACCATTCACTTGCAGAAGGACGGCGCCTACCATCTCGCCGACATCGAAGACGGACAACAGCTTCGCCTATCAGAGGATTACTTCATCGCCACAGATAAAGCCATGCCGCCTGAAATCGCCATCGAACGCCCCAAGGGCGATTATCGAGCCAGCCCCATCGAGGAAGTTACAGTGGGAGTGAAAGCCAGCGATCCATTCGGCTTGCGCGATTTGCATCTCCACTACTCCGTCAACGGCTCGCCCGAGCGCGACGTCAATCTGCTCAATTCGCCAGGCACAAAAGACGCCGACGGCTCCTATTTGCTTCCACTGGAAGACTTCAAGTTGGTGCCGGGTGATGTGATCAGTGTCTACGCGACCGCAAAAGATGGTCATAGCGAAGCACGTACCGAGATCAGCTTCATCCAAGTCGAACCCTTTGAACGAGAGTTCTCTCAATCCCAACAAATGGCCGGCGGAGCAGGCGGCCAGGGCGGCAACAACCAAACCGAAATATCCCGCCGCGAAAAGGAACTGATCGCCGCCACGTGGAAGCAGCAGAATGACAAGACCGCCACCCCAAAGGACGCCGCTGCCGCCGGGCAATTTCTTTCCGATGCACAGCAGAGGCTCCGTGACCAAGTCAATGCTCTGTCGGTTCGCATGCAGAGCCGTGATATCGCCGAAGCCAACCAGGAGTTCACCGATTTTGATAAGGAAATGCAAGGCGCCGCCACAGCTATGGCGCCGGCTTCTGACAAACTGAAAGCCACTCAATGGAAGGATGCTCTTCCGCTCGAACAGAAAGCGCTGCAAGCGCTACTTCGCGCCGAGGCGACCTTCCGTAAAATCGAAATCGCTTTTGGCCAGCAAGGCGGCGCGGGGGCCGCTGACGGAAACGCCGGCCGCGATCTGGCCAGCTTGTTTGATCTGGAGTTGGACACGGAAAAAAACCAATATGAGACCGCACAGAAGGCCTCCCCAGCCGACCAGCGTCAAAAGGACATTGACGATGCGCTCGCGAAACTCGATGCACTTGCCAAACGGCAGGAAGACTTGGCTAATCAGCAAAGCAACCCGCAACAAAGTTTTCAGGAGCGCTGGCAACAAGAAATGTTGCGCCGCGAGGCAGAGCAACTGCAACACCAAATGGAACAGCTCTCGAGAAACGGTCAGCAAGGCCAACAAGGTGCCAGTGGCTCGGCTTCTGGCCAGCTAAGTAACGATTCGGCCGGCCGTTCGCCGTCAGGCCAATCGGGAGATCCGCGGGTTCAGGAAGCCCTGAAACGTTTGCAACAAGCCACCCAGGCGATGCAGCAATCCGGGACAGGGGCGCAACAACAATCCGCAGACGCTCGAAAAGCGGCGGACGATTTACGCCAAGCCTCAAATCTCATGGCTGGCACGCAACAACAGCTCGCCAACGGCAAAGTCGACTCACTTGCACGCGAAGCATCCCGGCTGCAGCAACAGGAGCGTATCCAAGCGGACCAGATCAACAAGTTTGCCAATCAGCAGAACGACGCCAGTCCCGACAATTTGGACAGCATGGCCTCGCAGCTGCATCAACGCGATCGCTTGGCCCAGGAACGCCAGCAACTCTCCAATGATCTTTCCGACTTGCAAAGAAACATTCGCGACGCAGCCCGTCAGATGGCTTCTAATCAACCAGACGCCACGCACAAGTTACGCGATGCGCTCACAGAAATGGATGAGTCCGATTTGGACAATCATGTGCAACGAACCGCGGACTGGCTGCGTCGCGGCATCAATCCAAATTCAAATGGTATGGAATCCGAAATTGCGCAGGGACTGCAGAAACTGAATGATCAGCTGCAACAGGCTCAAAAAAGCGTCGGACAAGGCAAACCCGCAACCGCAGGCTCCAATCAGCCCGACTCCTCCGCCGCCCTCGATCGCCTCGAGCGTCTGCGCAGCCAACTGGACGCAATGACTGGACAGCGCGGCAACTCCAACCGGCAACTCGCACAAAGCAATCTAAACCGGGGTGGCCAGAGCGCTACCAACGGCTCACCGCAACCCAGCAGTTCCGTTGGCAACAGCGGCGATATCCGCTCTGACGGTGCCCGCGGCGCAGACGGCACGGTCTGGGGAAACATTAACACCGGTAACAACCGCTACGGCAGACCTGGCGTTGTGGCTCCGGCGTCACCGGACTCTTCCGCAAATCCTGCCGACACCGAGCGCGCCTACCAGCAGAGCCTGCGCGATCTGCAGGATCTTCAGCAACTGGTGCAAACCGATCCGGACGCAGCGAAGGAGGTTGCGGAACTCGCCCGCCGCATGCAGCGTCTCGATCCCAGCCGCTTTCCAGGAAATCCTGCGTTAGTGGAACAAATGCACCGCGAAGTGCTCAGCGCCGTGGACAAGTTGGAATTGCAACTGCAGCGCGAAGCAGGTTCCAGCACCGCGCGCACCGGAAAATCCGATGTGATTCCCGCGGGATACCAGGAATCCGTCGCAGACTACTATCGCCGCCTGAGCAAGAATCCCTAACGAGCCAACGCAAACACTCAGACGCCGGCAACTTCTCGCAAAAGCGCTTCTACCTTCGCGTCCAGTTCCCGAGCCACCGCGAGCGCTTCCTTGTTCCCGTAGGGCGCCAGAAAGCTCGCCATTCGATCGTAGGACAGGTGCACACCGTCGGCTCGCTCATCGATCAAAATCGTCACCGGCGTGTAGGAACCGGCGTCGGGCACATGCTTCACCATTTGCTTCATGATTAATGGATTGCCCGCCACCAGCCGCAACATTCGTGGCGCGCAACTTCCCTGCTCTTTGCGGAGGATTTCGCCCAGATCAAAACGAACGAACTCCATCAGATCCGAAGGCCCGACGGCGGTGCGAACGACCTGTTCTAGCTGTGGCTGATTTTGTGCGGTGCTGAGATCCCTGCGAAAGGCCCTTATGTCTGGCCTACCGATCGCGCGCTCCAACGAGCCGACGACCGCTTCGAACGATCTCGAAGATACTATGCTGATCCGCTGCACGCTAAGTTCGGTTACGTCCATACAAGTCACAACGCGAGCGTACGTTCTTCTTGAAAGACGCGTGCCCCACATTCCGGTTTTGGATGTGGGGCACATGCGTCTTGCTTCTCTAATACGTGTGCCGTCCTGCAGTGCAACCTTTCTGAGACGACCGTTGGCTAACGGGCAGCCTCCGCCTTCGCCGCACCCTTCAGGAAGGCGAGCAGGTCCGTATTTATCGTTTGCGCCTCAGTCGTGGGCATGCCGTGAGGGAAACCCTTGTAAGTTTTCAGAGTGCCATTCTTCAGCAACTTCGCCGCCAAAGGTCCGGAATCGGCATATGGCACGATCTGGTCGTCTTCGCTATGCATCACCAGAACGGGAATGGTGATCTTCTTCAAGTCTTCGGTGAAATCCGTTTGGGAGAAGGCCACGATTCCGTCATAGTGCGCCTTCGCTCCTCCCATCATGCCCTGGCGCCACCAATTCCAGATGACCGCCTGAGATGGTTTCGCGCCTGGCCGGTTGTAGTTGTAGAACGGTCCAGCCGCGATTTCGTAGTAGAACTCGGACCGGTTGGCCGCCAGTTGCGCCTGAAAACCGTCAAATACCTCTTTGGGCAGCCCGCCGGGGTTGGCTGCCGTCTTCACCATCAACGGCGGTACCGCAGAGAGCAACGCCGCCTTTTGTGCCCTACCCTGACCGTGGCGCGCCAAGTAGTGCACCACCTCACCGCCGCCGGTGGAGTGCCCAACATGAATTACATTTTTCAAGTCGAGATGCGCAACCACCGCGGCCAAGTCGTCGGCGTAATGATCCATATCATGACCGCCATCGGTTTGTGTGGAACGCCCATGTCCGCGGCGGTCGTGCGCGATGACCCGATACCCCTGTTTCAGCAAGAACATCATCTGCGCGTCCCAATCGTCGGCAGAGAGCGGCCAACCGTGGCTGAAGACAATAGGTTGCCCGCTTCCCCAGTCCTTGTAGTAAATGGTGGTTCCGTCTTTCGTGGTGATTGTTGCCATCGGCAGCTCTCCTTCCGATCAAGTACTCGAAGTTGGATATCTACAACAGCACGCCCGACAAGCCTTCTTGCTGAACATATCTCCGGAACAGGGACTCAAGCCGCCGTTTCTGACCGCCCCCGTACAACTGCTCGTAGCGCCATCGAACGACGCAGCGCGGCGCGCCCATGAAAGAAGCGTCCTTTGGCAGCGGCCACCGAAATATCAAGGATCTTTGCAGTGTCTTTCAGCGAAAGTTCGTGAAGGTGCCGGATTTCCAGAACCTTCCGGATTCGTGGCCGCAACTTGCCAATGGCACTATGCAGGATTCGATTACGTTCCCGTTCCACATAGCTTTGTTCCGGATTGCGCCCGCCATCTACCATCTGCCGATGGAAGCGCTCGGCGCCCGATTCGTGCATTTCGTCGATCGAGAGTTGTTTGGAGCCGCGACGTTTGCGCCGGATCATCAGCGACGAATTGATCACAATGCGTGTCAACCAGGTTGAGAAACTTGACTTCCCGTGGAAATTCTTAACGTGCATGAACGCTCGCATCAAGGAGTCCTGTAGCGCATCTTCGGCGTCTTCGCGGTTGCGAGTGATATGCAACGCTGTCCCCAGTAGCCGCGTAGTGTGAATTTGCGAAAGTGCCTCGAATGCTTCGGAATCCCCCCGTTTTGCCCGCAAGATAAGCTGTGCTTCAGAGATATTTCGTACTTGGTGATCGCGATAGCGAAGACCATCCTCTGGAGCGAGAGAATGTTGCATCATTGTTTTTTCCCCTATTGGACGCCCTTTAGTTTTGTTGTGGCGTCGCGTGTAACATGCCGCATCGGCATTTCGAATACATCACGCAATCGGTTGTTTTTTCGCTACCACCAGCAGGGGGGACACCGCCTACCACCTTTGGTGTATAGCCAACACCCCTTACGAGTCAGGAGGGCGGGGCGGAATGACAATCTCCCGGCGTCCGAACAAGTAACCGTCTACGGAAAACGCGCCGGGCCCTATTAAGGCAATCCCTAAAGCCACAATTCCCACGAGGATGCCAATCATCGGAGCACCGAAGGACCCCAGTGGGGGCGCAGGAATCCACGAGAGCGTAATGCCTACCACGCACAAACCCAGCAGCGCGCTCGCTATCACCGTGACAAACCCAACGATAAGCGCTGCGCCGCTTGCCGCTAAAACCGTGCCCACGAGCCAAACCGATAACCCACGATGAGCCGCACTCGTAATGCAAGTGATGCCAAGGACCATGGCCACGGCACCAACTGCCAGCCTCAACAAGAGCAGTCCAAGCCCGGGCCTTCCATCGGGAAAACTGGAAAATAATCGCTGCAGCGGACCCTCCCGACCGAGCGCATAGACGCACGCACCCAAGTTATCTGCCCACGAGTACAGAAAAAAACCCCTCTTTTCGGGATTTTTGGCTAACCCTTTCGCGGTATTGGCCCTGGAGGTAGTCGAGTTAAAATTTTTCCTGATCGACGCCTTGGTACAGCGAAAGCGCGGTGACGCTGGTGCTATTTTGCCTGGCGAGCGCTAGAATCAGAACCTCGTGCACAGACACTGATGGCCATCGTGATTCTTGAGAAGATTAAGACGTTTCGCCTTGATTCGCTCCCGTGCGTTGCAGACCGGAGCAGTCGTTCCGTTCGCAAGGTTCGTTGCGTGTTGGTACCGCTGCCGTTGATCGCCCTGGCTGCTTTCTTCCTTATGCACGGCTGTCGCGTACAGAACGCCGACGCTCCTCCGTCGATCGAGTTCACCAAGATTCCCCCCGCTGCACAGGGAGGTCGAGAGCGTGTCGATACGATTGCTGGCCGCGTGACGGGTGCCCATCCTGGCCAGCATATTGTGGTTTACGCCCGGAGCGGTCCATGGTGGGTGCAACCGTGGCCGGACCGGCCATTCATCCCTATCCAGGCCGACTCCAGCTGGAGCACCGACACCCATTTGGGCTTCGAATACGCTGCTCTCTTAGTTGACGCCGGCTATCAACCGCCTCCCACAATGGACGTGCTTCCCAACCAGGGTGTAACGGTTGCCGCGATTACAACGGTCAAGGGATCTGGCTCGATTGCCCTGGCGCCCACCAAGCCACTGAAGTTCAGTGGCTACGACTGGAAAGTCCGCACCATTTCCAGCGACCGCGGTGGAATGAACAACCTTTATGATGGCGACAATGCCTGGACGGACAAGAAAGGCGCATTACACCTGCAAATCAAGAAAAAAGGCGACAAGTGGTCGTGCACGGAGGTCATCTCGGATCGCAGCTTCGGCTACGGCACTTACATCACCGTAGTCCGTGACGTTTCCCTTCTTGAGCCCTCTACGATTTTGAGTTTTACCACCTTTGATGACTGGGGCGGTGATCAGCACTATCGCGAGATGGATACGGAGTTTGGCCGTTGGGGCGAGCCGGAACGCAAGAGCAATGCGCAATTTGGCATCCAACCGTTCTATGTTCCGGGCAATCTCGACCCGTTTAACGCCCCTGCAGGCCCTTTGACCAGTTCCATGCACTGGGAATCTGGTCGTGCCAGCTTCGAAACGGTGAGGGGCGAATCCACCCACGGGAGTGCACCTGTTGTCGCGCAGCACGTCTTTACCTCTGGCGTCCCCACCCCCGGCAAGGAAACCTTCCAATTTCTTTTTTACGTGGTCGCCAGCGAAAAAGCGCCGGAAACCAAGGACGCGGAAGTGGTCATCGAAAAATTTGAATATATGCCATGAGGAATTAGGCAATGCGGCGGCTATTCAGATTCGTGATATTGGCACTGTCGGTTTGCTCGGCAACGGTTTCCTTTGCCACGGGTCCACGCCGCGAACTCTCGCAATACCAACACGAGACCTGGGGAAGCGAGCGAGGTTTCCCCGGGGGAGCCATCTCCTGTATTGCACAAACAACGGACGGCTACCTCTGGATCGGCACTGATCGCGGCTTGGTTCGATTTGATGGGCTCACTTTCCACCTGTATCAGAGTGGTGGTCCCGGCTTGCCGATTGGTCCCGTCCAGCAATTATCCGCAGACAACCAAGGAAATCTCTGGATTCTCTTGAAGACTACTCAAGTGCTCCGTTACCGCGATGGAAGATTTGAAGCTGGACATGGGGAAGCCCAGTTTGGGATCACTGCGATTGGCAGACGGCAAAATGGTTCTCTGTTGCTTTCCTCCGATGCATTTGGGCCACTGACCTACGCGGATGGTAACTACACAGCGTTGGCGACACCCGACAATTCGTCGGCAGCGAACACCGGCGTGGTCCAACGCGCGGACACTCTCTCCAGCCACCTGAGTTGGGCGACGGGCGTCACGCCACATCGCTTTGTCGAGCCCGACTCCCCGGTGGTTTCTGTTGCGGAGACCACGGATGGCAAACTTTGGCTCGGCACGCGGGGCACCGGCCTCTTCTACATCTCTCCCGGACGGCCGCTTGCCGAAGCAAAGAATCTGCTCAAAATTGCTGTCAATTGTCTGCTTCCCCTACAAAACGGCGAACTGTGGATTGGTACGGACCACGGCATTCTGCGGTGGGACGGCAATGAGCTAACGTCAAACGCGCTTGCGCAAACCCTGCGGGACCAAACGATCCTCACGATGATCCGCGACCGCGATTCCAATATTTGGATTGGGACAGCCAACGGACTAATTCGCATCAATCCGGAAGGAGCCCTGGATCAATCTCCCGAAGCCAAGAGCATCACTGTGTTGCTCGAAGACCGGGAAGGCAATATTTGGATCGGCACTCATCTCGGCCTGGAGCGTCTGCGCGACGATACTTTTCTCACCTACTCGGCTGGCAGCGAGTCTCAGAGTGGCGGGCCGGTATACGTGGATGAAACAAACCGCACTTGGTTTGCCCCCTTCGATGGCGGCTTGCGCTGGATTAAGAACGACCAGAGTGGGGCTATCCGTAACGATGAGCTAGACCACGACGTCATTTATTCGCTAAGCGGCGGCGACCATGACTTGTGGATAGGACGGCAGCAAGGTGGCCTGACTCACCTGGTGTACGACGGTGGTTCCCTCCATACAAAGACTTACAGGCAGGCCGACGGCCTGGCACAAGACAGCGTCTTCGCGGTTCACGAGGCGCGCGACGGCACCGTGTGGGCCGGCACCCTAAGTGCCGGCGTGAGCGCCTTAGCCAACGGCACCTTTAAGACCTACAGCACCACCAATGGTATGTCTTCCAACTTTGTTACCTCGATTGCGGAAGGCGCCGACAACAACATGTGGTTCGGCACTTCCAACGGCTTGGATGAGTTCGCAGACCACCAGTGGCACATCTTCAAAGTCCGCGAGGGGCTGCCTTCTTCGGAGGTAACCTGCCTGATGGTCGACTCCTCAGGCACTCTCTGGATTGGCACAAAGTCCGGCATGGCCTTTCTTCGTTCCGGGATTATCCACGTTCCCGCTGACCTCCCTTCCACACTGCGAGAACAAACCCTCGGCATCGCCGAAGACAAATTCGGTTGGTTATGGATCGCCACATCCACTCACGTCTTGCGCGTCAATCGCGCCCGCTTGATGGCCGATGTACTCGACC
Source organism: Verrucomicrobiia bacterium (assembly GCA_035506955.1). Taxonomy (GTDB): domain Bacteria; phylum Acidobacteriota; class Terriglobia; order Acidiferrales; family UBA7541; genus Acidiferrum. The sequence goes on along the minus strand of DATJOO010000078.1, from coordinate 2,574 downwards.
AATCCGCCGTGCGTGAATATGGGGTGGAGGACGGTTTGCGCGGAACCGAAGGTGTAAACCGCTTTCCCTCCGTGGTTGCCGATCCTCAAGGCAACATCTGGTTTTCAACCAATCGAGGCATTTCTGTTGTTGACCCCAGACGAGCGCTGCGCGGTTCCGCTTCTGTAATTGTCCATATCGAAGGTGTAAGCGTAGATGGAACTCCTGTAAACCCCAACGAAACAGCCATGCTCTCGGAGAAACCGCGCCGGCTGACGATTACTTACACGGGACTCAGCCTCTCCGTGCCGGACCGCGTGCAATTCAAATACAAACTGGAAAACGTGGACGACCGATGGAGTGAGCCGGTTAGAGAGCGCCAGATGACCTACAACAATCTGGCCTCCGGCTCCTATCGTTTCGTAGTGCAAGCCAGCGACAGCCAGGGAGTATGGAATAGCGGCGAATCCGCATTCCAGTTCCGGATTGCGCCAGCCTATTGGGAGACCTGGTGGTTTCGGGTGAGCGTCGTGGGGCTCGGTGCCCTTTGCATTTTCTTGTTTTATCGCTTACGCATGCAGGCATTTGCCCAGCAGATGAATGTTCGCTTTGAGGAGCGCCTTGCCGAACGTACTCGCATTGCGCAGGAGTTGCACGACACGCTCTTGCAAGGCTTCCTCAGCGCTTCCATGCAACTGCATGTGATCGCTGATCAACTCCCCGCCGACTCGCCTACACAACCGGCACTCCAGCGAGTGTTGGGCTTAATCGGCCGGGTGATCGACGAGGGCCGCAATGCAGTTCGCGGCTTACGCACTTCCGACTATGACTCACTGGATTTCGGAGAAGCTTTTTCGCGCATCAAGAGTGAATTCCCCGACCAGGACGCCGTTGCTTTTCGCGTCGTAGTTGAAGGTACGCCCAAAGCGCTCCATCCCATGATTCGTGACGAGATCTACCGAATTGGCCACGAGGCGTTGACCAACGCCTTCCGGCATGCTGGCGCAGAGCGCATCGAGGCCGAACTCGAGTATGGCGCAGAAGGCCTTCGCCTGGTCGTCCGCGATAACGGCAATGGCTTTAATCCGCACTCGCTTGAGAAGAAATCGGAGAATCATTGGGGCTTGACCGGGATGCGCGAGCGCGCCAAAAGAATTGGCGCGACTTTCCGCGTACTTAGCCGCGAGGCGGCTGGCACCGAGGTTGATCTCTGGGTGCCCAGTCACATCGCTTTCCAATCCCCCGCTCGCAATCGTGGCACCAGCCGGTTTGCCAGTCTATTTCGCAGCAGGAAGTCCGAGCATGAGAAACCTTTAGCGGAGCAAAAACAATGAATGAGCAAACCCGTATCCAGATTTTATGTGTCGATGATCACCCGTTGGTGCGCGAAGGCCTGGCCGCGGTGATCAACAGCCAACCCGATATGGCCGTGCTCGCTCAGGCTTCGAACGCGCAGGAAGCGCTCCAGGAGTTTCGCACGAAAAAACCCGACGTCACCTTGATGGACTTACGGCTTCCCGGCCAGAGCGGGATTGACGCGATAGTTGCCATTCGTAGCGAATTCCCGGAAGCCCGCATTATTATGCTGACTACTTTCGAAGGTGACGTGGAAATTCAAAGGGCGCTGGAAGCAGGAGCCCGCGGCTATCTTCTGAAAAGCATGCCTCCCAAGGAGCTGCTCGAAGTGATTCGCCAGGTGCACGCTGGAAAAAAACGTATCCCCGCTCAGATCGCGGCGCAACTCGCTGAACACTTAAGCGATGAGGCGTTGACAGCACGCGAGATCGAAGTTCTCCGTCAAATCTCCGGCGGCAACCGCAACCGCGACATCGCCGAAAAGCTCTTCATCACCGAGGAAACCGTGAAGGTTCACATCAAGCACATCATGGAAAAACTCGGTGCCAGCGACCGCACGCAGGCGGTAGCTATAGGCATTCGCCGCGGCATCATTCACCTTTAGAGACGCGACTCCCTCAGTTCTTTGGTTTGATTCGGCGCAAATTCTATGATTCGCGGACCGGTCGTTTCCGCTTCCATTCGTGTTCCCGCCGCAGCAGCGACTGATGCTTCTTGATCTGCATCTCGATCTCGCTAAACGCTTTCTTGCAGCCTGCCAGAACATTCTTTCCGTTTCCCGTGGCGCGCAGGGTGCCCGTGGGGAGAGACAGGGTCAGCGCCAGGGACTGTTCTTCGGTTCGGGCGTTTTTCGAAAATACGCCTTTAATCTGCACTAGATCGGGCTCATAGCTTTTTAACAGCCGTCCCAACTTGTCCAAACGCCGGGTGACTTCCATTGCTACCGCCTGTTGCGAATCAATATGCTTATAGCTAATTGAAACGTTCATGGTTGCACCTGTAGGGCAGATAGGTCTTTAGGTAGGAACGCGACGCAGTGTTTCTGCACCGCATGACGATTTCAGCCTAGCACTCCGCTCAATCCCTTGCAATGTTACCGCACGTTGACAGTTACCCCCCAGAGTTCTTAGTCTAACTTTGCCGCGGCTCTTTAGCGTTCGCCGCGTTGCTGCTGATGAACAAACCAGCTCTCTCTAAACTGCAGCCGCGAAATCGCCTACGCGTTGGGCCCGCCGGATG
>DATJOO010000077.1:0-12640 GCA_035506955.1 Verrucomicrobiia bacterium | reverse complement strand
ACTATAAGACAGATCACAGAGCAAGCCATATCTGTGAATGCGAAAATAGGAGTCTACTGCGGAACGGTGGCCAGAGGGGACAAAAGAGCGTTCTGACAGAGCCAAGCTTGGCTAGCCCCCGTCAATCTTCCGAAACGGCTGGCGCCACTTCGCGCACCCCGGGGACTCTGCTTGCGCTAAACTAGCGGCCAGTTGCACTTGGAGCTGCCATGCGACCTCTCGGCGTCACCCTTTCCGCTTTTTTCCAATTCTTTCGCGCCTTCCTGTTGTGCATTCTTGCGCTGGGCGCTCGCTTCCTGGGCAGCGTGGCTGCACGTCTCGCCTCGGTCGCCAGCGAAGGCAATGCTGCGCAGCGATTCCTTTCCGGCTTCGGCCATTTTCTCTCAATGGCCTTACTCATTTACGCCGTCATTCTGATCGTTCTTGGCCTCGGCTTGCTTTGGCGCCAGAATTGGGCCCGTTCGCTCACCATCATTTTTTCCGCGTTAGGCTTTCTGACCCTGCTGCCCAGACTGCTTCATTTTCATCCATTCTCTTTTTTGCTCGGCATGTTGAACCTACTTGTACTGATTTATCTTCTGTCGACACCCGCGCGCGCTTTCTTTACTGGCAAGTCCACCACAGAAATAACCACGACGTAGACTTGCTCGTTGTCATCCGCGCTAAACAAAAGCTCTCGTCGTCCCGAGCAGCGCGAGGGATTCCCTTGCGCACCGCCGCTTGCATTTCGCCGCACGACGCCCTAACCTGACTCACTTATGCCTAACCTTGATCCCAACTTCCTGGTCCTTGGTTTCATCTACTACGTCGTGTTCCTGTTCTCCACCACCTGCCATGAAGCGGCTCACGCCCTTGTCGCGAAACTCGGTGGCGACAATACCGCGGAACGTGGGGGTCAAGTTTCCCTGAATCCCCTTCCTCACATTCGCCGTTCGCCCTTCGGTATGGTGGTTTTCCCGCTGCTCAGTTTCTTTCTTCTCAATGGCGGAATGATTGGTTTCGCCAGCGCTCCTTATGATCCAAACTGGGCAAGGCGTCATCCGCATCGCGCCGGCTTGATGGCTTTAGCGGGCCCAGCAACTAATTTTTCTCTAATGATTCTTGGGGCCATCGGGCTACGACTGGGAGCGGCCCTGCACTGGATTCACTCCTTCCACGATCCTGCAGCTCAACTGCTTTTTGCGCTGTTTTCGCTCAATCTACTCTTGGGCGTATTTAATTTAATTCCTGCGCCGCCGTTGGATGGCAGTTCTGCCATCACGCTCCTTATGAGCGAAGATCGCGCGCGCGGCTACCTGGATTGGATCCACACTGGAACCTACGCTCTGCCGGGCATCCTCGTTGGTTTAATCGTATTCCGGTACATCTTTCCGCCCGTCGAACAATTCGTTCAATCACTTCTCCTCTAAGAGTTCTTGCATTTTGCATTAGCTGCATCAGAGCGGCACATCTTCCTGCAAGTCCGTCTCTATCCCGTGCACTAATCCCTTTCTCGGCTTTCTTAACATCCACTATCTTTCGTCTTTCCAATGCCTTCCCAACATTGCGGCGGTCTAACAAGTGCTCTCCGCTCTTGGGAGCCGTTATGATTCCTGAGGTGGTTAGCGCCATCGGAAGTTTACCGGGTCGAAGTTTCCGGATGGGACGAGAACCAATCTTTCTGCGTGGAAAAATCCGATCTGGCTTCGGACGATTTCGCCGGTCACCACATCTCCCTGCAGCGCATGTTGCCCGATGGCGCCATCGCACGCCACAGCTCAACGGCGATGACGATTGGCAGCCTCTCTCTCTCGACGAGGTTCGCAAGGTACACATCCAAAAAGTTCTGCAGATGTGCAACGGCAATCGTCTACGTTCCGCGCAGATCTTGGGTATCGGCCGCACCAGCCTCTATCGTTACCTGAAGCGCGACGGATACGACACGCCTCCGCGCCTGCACAAAACCGGTGCTGCTGCCTGATTGACCGCTGCTCGGTTTTGTTCTGTACCGTCACGCTTGTTTCGCGGCGGTGCAGGGATCGGCACAATCCCGCCGCATTTCCCCTACGACATGGCTTATGCCACGGCATCACTGGCGTAAATCGCTAGGCCCGCAGTCGCTGAAGCCACGACCTTTGGCGGCCGCCTTCTGAGGCAGGCCGTTGGAATCCCTTCAACCTTGTATGGATTTATCTACGGACTAGGTCAGCCTGACTCTGCTCGCAGGAGCCCGCCCCGCCGCTGGGGACTTGCAAGACGGTTCCGATCGCCAGGTGCATGTAATCACTGATTCTCGGATTCGCGCTGGCCAGGCAAGTCCAAGCACTTCCCCGCCCAAGATGCTGCTCTGCAAGCGACCATAGAGAATCACCCTTGCTTACGGTGATCGTCTGCGACGATGCTTGAGTGACGCTGCCGTTCGCAGGAACTACCACCCTGCTACCCGCCTTGAGGAATTCCGGCCGATCGCCAGCTTCCGCATTCAATTTCCTTAACTCTGGCCAGCGCGCGCCACTGCCTAGATATGTCTCGGCGAGTTTCCACCAACTCTGTCCTCGCATCACCTGAATACTTTTCAACCCGGCACCAACCGGATCTGCCGCTTCGAGACTTCCCGCTCCGCTCACAGGCGCAACGGTTCGCAACGGTCTGGAGGGCACCGGCGCAATTGCAGGCAGCTTCACCGCAGAACCTCCCAGTACCGGCCGCGGTTCAAAAGGTGAAATTCTACCGTGGTGATCGAGTGCAACAGGTGGTTGAAGCCTCCGACCAGAACGAACTTCCGGAGCCATCTCCGGGCGACGCTCCAAGCCCGGCAGAACCCCCGTGATCGGCGTCGTGCCAATCTTCGGTTCCGCAAGCGCGTCGTTCGGAACACCGTACGGGAACGGCGTGAATTTCTTTTTTGCCGCTAACGCCGCTTCGCGCCCAGCCTTTTCCATCCGATAGCGCCGCGCAATGTCCCCCAATGATTCCGTGGTAGCCGGGGCGGCGTCGACTGGCTGCGGTTTTGAACTGGCATCTTGCTCGCCGGGCACGGAGTTTTGCTGCTTCTTCCGGGTTTCGGTTCGCGCCTGATCTTCTGGCGTCAGAATGACTTTACGTTTCAGGTCGTCGTCGGTGTAGACGTGATGGGTCGCTTGTCGCTCCGTCTTTCGCGTTTTTTGCTGCCGGGCAGCCTCTGCCACATCTTGGCAATGCGATTCTGTCACACAAAATGGAACGGCCACGACGGCGCAGAACACAAGCCGCCACACATAGGAGGGCCCCCGGGCTGGACCGCTCATTCTCATACACGCATACGGATCAGAGGCAGGACCGGGGGGACGGTGCCGGTCGGTATGCGCAGATTGTCCCTCTCTTGTGGTTTTCCTGCAACTATTTTCGCAAGCCGGTGGCGTTCTGTGAGACCCGTACAGACTGCACCTGACCCGGTCAAGGGTGGGTTTCCACAGTACTAAACCGTTGACTTCCAGGCGCACAATAACGAGAATGTAAAACTGTTCCACCGTGGTACAGCAAGCCCAACCGGGACAATCGCGGTTTTGGGTGACAGACGGAGCGTCTTATGCAAGTCACGTCCGGCCCATCCCGTAGAAGAACTTCCCGTATCCCAATTGCCGATTTTGTGTGGGTGTATTGGGAGTCCTTATCCGGCTCTCTTCGCGACATTTCGCGTGTGAAGGACTTGAGCCCTTCCGGACTGTTCATTGAAACTCGCGCCCGTAAACGCGAGGGCGACCTAATGAATCTCCACTTCCTTGTACAGGAAGGCCAGATAAGGGCGGAGGCCGTCGTGAAGCACGCTGAGGCGGGTCGCGGCCTTGGCATGAAAATTAATTCCGTTCCCACACAGGATGCACCCCAGCTGCATCGCCTGCTCATTCGCCTGCGCGAGGCTCCGAAACCCGTAGAACCACGCTGACCACCCCCCGAACCCGTGATTTTTTCTTAGCAAGTACCATTGACAGGATATGATCGCCGCACTAACGTGTCCTTTAGCCCGCCCTTAGGCAGCAATCCTTCCGAGAGGTTTCTTATGTCCGCTCCGACGATTGAATCACCTTTGGCCCTCTCCCGTCAGTTCGAAGAACGTTGGGCGAGGATGCGCTCTCACAAACGCCTCGCCGCCAGCTTGCGTTTCCTTGTCGAATGGGAAGATGGCGACAACCGCCGCTCGGCCAACGCCGTTACCGTGGACGTCAGCAGCTCTGGTTGCATGGCCGTCGTAGGCGCCGATCTTCCTTTACGCCGCAAGGTCCGCCTGGTTCGACCCGACACGGGCCGCACCACTCAAGGTGAGGTGGTCTGGCGTGGTCACGAAGCCTGGGACATTGGGATCGCGCTCGCCGAACCGGACGGTTCTTTCTGGGGCGTTAAGTCTTAGCTCAGCCCGATTAGTCCGTCCCCAAGAAACTAGCTGCGGCCTCGCTCCACCAACAGCAGGATGTGGTGTGTACTTTCTACGAACTACCGCCGGTCTCCGTTAATTTCAGTACAATCCGGGTAAATAGATTCGGACGAGCCGGCCACCAGTTCGTTTGAGCCGTTGCTCGTCTGGACTCTGCGAACGGAGCGTCATTTATGGCAAATAAAGATTTACGCGACGACAAACGCCTCAAGCGCAAAAAGTACGAAAAAGAATTGCGCCGCCTTCAGGCTGAACTCTGCAAACTGCAGGACTGGGTCAAGCACAAAGGCCTCCGCATCATCATCGTTTTCGAAGGCCGCGACGCTGCCGGTAAAGGCGGAACGATTCGTGCCATCACCGAACGCGTCAGTCCTCGCGTCTTTCGCCTGATCGCCCTGCCTGCTCCCTCCGACCGGGAAAAGAGCCAGATGTACATTCAACGTTACATGCAATATTTTCCGGCTGCCGGTGAAATCGTGATATTCGACCGCAGTTGGTATAACCGCGCCGGAGTTGAACACGTGATGGGCTTTTGCTCCGATGACCAGTACCGCGGGTTCTTGAAGTTATGTCCCACAGCGGAGAAGTACATCGTCGATGCCGGTATCATCTTGATCAAATACTGGCTTGAAGTGGGACAGAAAGAACAGCAGCGTCGTTTCGAGGCTCGCCTGAGCGACCCGGTTCGTCAGTGGAAACTCAGTCCTATGGATTTAGAGTCGTTTCGCCGCTGGTACGAATATTCCCGTGCGCGCGACCGCATGCTCAAAGCCACCGATTCCAAGCATGCCCCCTGGTACCTGATTCGGTCCGATGACAAACGGAAAGCCCGGCTCAATTGCATTTCCCATTTATTGAGCCTCATTCCTTACAAGAAAGCGCCTCGCGAAAAGGTAAAACTTCCTAAACGCTCCAACAAGGGACACTACGACGACCATGCCTCTATCAAGCATCGTCGTTTCATCCCCGAAAAATACTAGCGAATCTGCCGGTCGCGATTGCCGTCATCACGAAAGAGAAAGCCCGAAAGTTCGCTTTCGGGCTTTCTCCAAGCACCTTGTCAGTCTTTGTTACATCGAAGCTTGCGGCTTCGGCGCGTTGCCACTGGTATCTGCGGTGAAAAGGGTCACCTCCACTCGCCGGTTTTGCTCCCGTTCCTGCCGTGTTTTCTGCTCGTTCAACGGTTTGTCCTTACCCAGGCCCACGATCTGGATTCGGTAGACAGGGACATTGTGTTGCGCCACCAAATAAGTCTGTACCGCCTCAGCACGACGCCGGCTCAGCGCCAAGTTATAATCCGCCGATCCGGTCTTGTCCGTGAATCCCTGAATCGCGATGAAATACCGTTTCGCACTGCCCAGCGGCCCACCGGCCATCTGGTCCAGCGCCTGTTTGCCTTCGTCCGACAGCGTCGCAGAGTTCACCTTGAACAGTACTGTCACCGGCGTGCCGGCTTTGTAGTCGTCTAGGTCAGCGATCCGCGTATTCAATTCAGAATGCAGATCATCGCGCACTTGATCGGCTTTTTTCGAAGCTGCGTCGGCGCGGCCAATCGCGTCGGTGGCTCGCGCGTCCGCCCCTGTCGCCTTTTCATCGGCTGCGCTGATCCGCGGTTCCGCCTCATCCAATTGCTTTTGGGTTTTCTGCTGGTTCTGGTCGACCTGGTTTACCTTGGCGCTGACAGGGTCTACAGTTTGGTTCACGTATTTCTTCGTGGCGCACCCACCCAGCAGCCCCAAACTCAAGAACAAACAAGCTCCAGTAGACAGCTTCATCTTCTCTCCTCACAAATCGAATCGGCTGGGTTGATTCGTGATTCCGTGGTTCGGGCGGCTGGGATTCGCTGGCTGGTGACGCCGGTATCTCACCCGTCGTGAATTTTATTCGCTTTTTTCCCGTTCCGCTATAACTTCTTAATCGGCTTTCTCGCGCATCGCTTCTCGGGTACTTACTGTATAGACGTATATTGTGGGCTTAAGCGGTTTGCGCGCTGCGCTAATCGGGGTACTGCTTGATGACCGTAACCTTATCTCCGATAAAGTGCACAAACACCGTTTTATCCGGCGGGTGGCCGTAGATCCAATCTTCCGTATCGTTTCCTTGGGCGTCCCGCTCCCGGACTTTTCGATCCGGCTTGCCAATAGCCGCAACGACTTCGTCCCGGTCCATGCCCACCACTGCCCGCCGGTCCGTAATGGCCTTTTTCATTTCCGGTGGCAAGGTATCAATCCAATGCACCGAGGCGGACTTCTCCTTCGAAAAATCCAGAAAGGGCGAAAGAAGCTGTTTTAATTCTTCGGCCGTAAGATCTGGCACGTTCTTTGAGAACTGCAGATAGATCGTTCCTCCCCGGCCTTCTTGAAAGCCCGGGGGCCCCTGATCTTGCCCATCTGTCGTTGTCGTCGTGCTTGTGGTGGGCACATTGCCTCCCATGCCGAACTGAATGTGCTGCCACCATTTGCTCTTCGGGCGACCTCCGCCATTTACGTCAACCACGATCGTGTGTTCGCGAAACTCCAATTGCGTCACCTGGCAGTTGTCTCCCGTATTCACCGCGGCTCCATGCATGGTCACTTGGCGGTCCAGATTCTGCTCATCCAGAGGTTTGTCCGCGTATAGCGTCACGCCGTCCTTTCCTCCTGGCAGCGGCTTCCGGGCTTTGCAGAATTCGCCCGACACATATCGGATCAAGGAAAGTTTCGAGGCTTCCGTTAAATTGTCGTTTTTCTTGCCTTGCGATGCGGGCGCGCCTTGGTCTTGTCCCTGTCCGGTAACGATGGACGGATACAGAGGGATTCGATCCTCGGAGGTAAACGCGTCCGCTTTCGGCTGCGTGGTCGTCTGCGGGGAGACAACCCGCGGAACGTCCGGCACGTCCCCATACACGCAGAACAGCAGGCTCAGTGGAATGGCAATTCGGAAATACATAACTCACTACCCGAACCTCGGCCGGGCACCTGTATTCTATGATGCTGCAAGCGGATTGAATAGCGGTCACTTTTGCCGCACTATTGAGCTACTACTTGCACCCCTTGTCGATCAATACGCATTGGAAGCAGTTGGCCCCCGGATTCCACCACCGTCTTCTCCACCCGCTCCCGCGCCTCGGGCTCGATCAGCAGCACCACACAACCTCCGCCACCGGCACCGCAGACCTTGCCTGCCAAGGCACCCTTGCGGCGTGTGTTCTCAATAATTCGGTCGATCACCTTCGTCGAGATCGTCGGCAGATTCTTGCGCCGGAACTGCCACTCCGTGTGCATCAGGCGTCCGGTTTCGGCCCAGTTTCCAGCCTCCAAAGCCGCTCTCATTTTCTGCGCGATTTGCGAAATCTTTTCCAGATTGCTCACCACGGTTTTCTTGTTATCGATATGTGCCTTGAACACACCCCAGTTGTTGATCGCCGATTGCCGTGGCTTGCCGGTGTAGCAGACCACCAATCGCCTCTCCAATTCGTCCAGGTTCACGTTGATCTCGATTCGGCGCTCTCCGCCAGGAATTAGCTCGATTGCCGCCGCGCCGCCGAATGCCGGGGGATAGTGATCCTGCATGCCGGTCGGAATATGAATCACGATCGCTTCCGCGTCGCGGCTGATATGCACCCAGTCCACTTTGCTCCGGCCTGCCCCGGTGAACCGGTCGAGCGCCGCGCAGATCGCCACCGCCATCGCGCTCGATCCACCAATTCCCGCACCCGCCGGGGCTTCCGAGTTTGTCGTGAGCGAAAGCCCGCCCTTAGGGTGGAAAAATTTCACGATTTCCGCCAGCAGCGGCAAGCGGTAATGTTTCGCCCGGAAAAGATGGTCCAGCGAAGTGAATGACTCCGAGCGGTTGGTATCCAACGATACCAACTTGATTCGCTCATCCCCAGCCAAGTGCGTTTCCACAACGCACGATGCGTAGCGCGAGATCGCCGCGTTTACCGTCACCGCTCCCGGATGGAACAAATACAACGGCCAAATATCCAGCGTGCCTCCTGCGAGATCAACACGTGTTGGTGCTTTCGATTCGATGCGCATGGTTATCCTGTGAGCGTGAAATGGCCCTACAGATTCTTGAGGGAATTCTACTACGCGCCGCCACCGGAAATCGCGCGATTCCGGTTCAGAATGTGCGGTCCGTTTTCCCGTTTGGCCTGTGCGGGATTAGGTTCAAAGCAGCGCCGGCAACGCGCTTCGTAGGCACCGCTGGCTCCGACTACGATCAATTCCTCGTTCTCCACTAATCGTTGCGTGTGCACCGCGGGATTGCCGCATCTCACGCAGATGGCCAATAATTTCGTGATTTCTTCGGCAACCGCCAGCAACCGCGGCATTGGCTCAAAGGGCCGTCCGCGAAAATCTGTGTCCAGGCCAGCCACGATCACGCGCTTGCCCAAATTCGCAAGCTTCGTGCAGACCTCCACTACCTCATCACCCAAAAATTGCGCTTCGTCGATTCCCACCACCTCCGTGCGCGGCTGCAATTTCTCCAGAATTTCACTCGCCTTACTCACATTGTCGGAGGGAATTTCCAGCCCCGAATGCGACACGATTTCATTTGCCGCATAGCGCACATCAATCGCGGGCTTGAATATCTGCACGCGTTGCCGCGCGATTTCTGCCCGCCGTAATCGCCGAATCAATTCCTCGCTTTTCCCGGAAAACATCGGGCCAACCACCACTTCGATCCACCCCATGTTGCCCTTCACGATGTCCACTTGGCGCTCCCTGGATTGGTCTTTGCAATCAGCTTTACTTCACAGAATACACTTTCCATTCTGGGTTTCCCAATCAACCGCCCGCCGTGGCCGATCGCCGGTACATATTCGCGTTATAAAAAGGCGCGAACGCTGCAGTTACCGCTAGCCGGAAGGAATCCTGGCGGGAGATCAGATTCCGCGAGAGCACTCCCCACGCGCCTTGTCCATCGCGGATGCCCACCGCTCCCGCAAATTGGTCGATCGCGGTCGACAGTTCCACCCCGCGCTCCAGCACCTCTTCCGCCAGCGCCTCGGGCAATTCAATGCTTGGCGAGCAGCCGAAATGCCCGCGCGTGCCATCGCTCACGTAAGCCCAGCTCTCCAGGAATACGCGTTTCCGGCCGTTTTCCATAGCTATATCTAGGCCACCCTCCACGCCAACAAAGAAATCCGCTCCCGCGCCTTGCATCCGTAATTTCTCTCGAAGAGCGTCAGCCCGTTGCCGCGCCCCTTGCATTAACTCCTCGCGGGAACTCGGCGTATGGCTCACGCCGCTTTCCACCTCGTATCCTTCCACCTGCAGCACCGCCCCTTCGCCGAAAAATTGCGCCATCGACGACGTCGCACCCTTTACCGCGTCCACTTTGGGCCGCCGCACGCTGCCCACCGCAATGCAAAACGTTCCCATACATCCGTTCCCCTCTTGGTGGATTTTATCGGGAAACTCCATTCCGCTTCACCGCCATTCTTCGTGTCCCTGAGGAAATCTTTGCAGCGTCATTATTAGATAAAAATGCCTTTCCCGTCTCGGAACGCATCGAAAGCCATACGTATAGAACCGGCGCGGAATCTTGTAGGAATTCTAGCGACGGCTGGCCGTGAACAAGCCTCGCGTCCGCACGGCCGCCACGCCGGCGGCGATCCCGGCTCCCCAGCGCCACGATCCCGATCTTTGGACCGACGAATTTTATTTCCTCAACCAACCCGGCCAAATCGATATTCAAACCGATCTGTTCTACGACTACCGAACCAATGTGGACTCCTACCACAAATGGCAAGCATGGATGCGCGCGAACCAGGCGCCCTTACTGGTCATTTGGGGCAAGCATGAATAGTCTTTTGATCCCTCAGAGCCGGAATCCTACAGGCAGGACGTACCCACCGCGAAAATTCACATTGTCGATGGCGGCCATTTCGCTTTGGGCACCGCCGCCGATGAAATCACCGCGCTGGTAATTGCCTTTATGAACGCTCACACCTAACGTTGTACCTCGCTCACCAAGCCGTTCTAAAGATTCTTCCCGCGATGCCGATACCTTGGTCAGGTGCTGCAACTTCGTCCTCCTGACGCAGCTTTAAATGTTTCAACTCTTCGCCAAAGATGACCCCAAGCGTCCCAATCCATCCCCCCGTTGGGTCGAGCGCAGAAAACATCCTCGTTATGAATACGTTCGCGAGATCGAGATTTGCAGGGATGGCACCGTTTACGCCGCCACTACCTTTGAGATCAGCGAGTCCGGTATGTCCGCCGCCACTCCCAACCTGTTTCGCGTCGGGGCCATCGTCCAGATCTCGCCGATCCTAAGTAAATCGGTAAAGGCCATTATCCGCAGAAAGCTCGGCACCATGTACGGCTTTGAGTTTTTAGGATTATCCGACGATCAAAAACAACAGCTTCGTCAGCTCTGCGAGCAACTACCCCTCTTCCAGAGCATGGCCGACATCTGACGTTCCACCGGCAGCATCAGTGAAAAATACTACATGGCAGTGACTGGTAGGAGACAAGAAGACAATGGAGCGGCCTATGAGAATCGAACTCACGCCTGAACCTTGGCAAGGACATCGAAGTTAACCCCAACACGCTGGACTGACGGCACTTACCAAGACAGCGAAAGTTCCAAGCGGAAACTAGATGGAAATCGAAATTTCAATCTGAACACTATGCAAATCACCGCATCTTTACTGTGTTTTGGAGGGCTTTAGGACTTCCTCCATCCCTTAATCACTCGCACCTCAATTGCGACCGAAGGATCACCCGCAAGCGGGGCGGATGAGGTCGTGTGCCTTTGTCGTTGCCGTATCGGACTTCGAAGTAGAGCGTCGTGGCCTCCGGTCCTCTCAAACTGAAAATAGCACAAATTCTCCGATTCTTTTCCGCTGCCTTTCGCGATTCAAAACCAATAAACGGAAGCTTCTTTACGAACTACACCAAATCACAGCTTCTGGTAGTTGGAGTTCGTCGTCGTCACGACGAGCTGTTTAGCGGTTGCGCTAAGAACGCTCTGCTGCGCGTAGTTGGGCCCATTCGGGAGGGTGGCCATTTGCACGTGCAACGTCACTGTATCCTTCGCCTCACCCATATAGGTGTTGATGTTCAAAGAAGTGATCTTGTGTGCCGCCGTATCGAAAGTGAGGGTCATCTGGTCGCCGGGTTGCGCATAATCCTTGAAAATTAAATTCACCATGCCGGGAACGGGGTTCAGAGAGACTTTTCCGGCCTGGTAGGCCTGTTGCATTTTCTGCGGATCGGGCGGCACATACAAGCTGAGTAGTGCCTTAACGTCACCCATGTAGTCCTTCATCTCGGCTTTCTTCTTGGCGATGATTCTTTGCTTTATCCGCCCACCGCTGGGTTCTTCCGGAGGAGGCCCGATCGGGGTCTTCTGTACCTGGCCGTCCGCGCCGTATTGGCACAAATTCTGAGTAGGAGCCTTCTCATCTCCTTTCAAGGTGAGCTGAATTGTCTCGGTCCATTGATATTGGTGAAGTTGCTGTTTATTTTCTGCGGCGACCGCCTTCACGGCTGCGAGCTTTTTTTGAAGTTCAGAATTTTGCGGACGCGCTGGGATTGTGGCCACAAGCACGAGCGCACTGGCTAGCATCAAGTTATTAACGAGTATGGTGACAGTATTCGTAGGACTCTGGTACGTCGAAGCAGGCCGCCAATTCATTTGAATTCTCCTAAGACCGAATTAAGGATTTCCGAAATAACCGTCTTACGAGCTTGCGCGATGCGTTTTCTTACGGAGTCGGCACAACGGTGTAGTACACGCCGTTCGCCCCATACGCTGCGCTGAACCAGGTATTTCCGCATAGGTAGTAGGCCTGACCGTTCACGTTGGGTGTGATACAGCCCGCAGGAAGAACGGCGGTCATCTGGCCCACGGTGTAGTTCGTGGTCGATCTGGTGACAGCGGCTGCGTTGGCATTGGCTGCGGCAGCATTCGCGTTGGCTGCAGCAGCGTTGGCATTGGCTGCGGCAGCATTCGCGTTGGCTGCAGCAGCGTTGGCATTGGCTGCGGCCGCGTTGGCGTTGGCCGTGTTGGCGGTGGTCGCGCCTGCATTGTAGCCTTGGGCATAGGCGTTGTTCGCCGCGGCCGCGTTATTCGAATTAGCAACCGCGGTCGCTACCGTCGCGCCAACTACGGCTCCTGCCACGGCGGCACCGGCTGCACCCCAACCACTGGTGCAGTTGTAGCAAGAAGATCCATAGACAGCGACGGTCGTCGGTGGATGATAGCCGTAGTAAGCAGTTGGAGTGGCATAGTGGGCGCTCGCGTACACGGTCT
>DATJOO010000076.1:0-37844 GCA_035506955.1 Verrucomicrobiia bacterium | reverse complement strand
GCACGTTGACAGTTACCCCCCAGAGTTCTTAGTCTAACTTTGCCGCGGCTCTTTAGCGTTCGCCGCGTTGCTGCTGATGAACAAACCAGCTCTCTCTAAACTGCAGCCGCGAAATCGCCTACGCGTTGGGCCCGCCGGATGGTCCTACTCCGATTGGGCCGGTTATGTTTATCCAACGCGTCGTTCAAAGGGTTTTCATGAGGCTGCCTACCTTGCGGAATTTTTTGACACCATCGAGATCAACACGTCCTTCTATCAACCGCTAAGGCCTGACCACGCCTCCTTGTGGCTGGAACGAGTCGCCGCCAACCCTTCTTTCGTTTTCACCGCAAAAATGTGGCAGCGGTTCACCCATGATCCATCGGCCACCCCCGAGGAAGAACGCGCCGTCCGCGAGGGCTTTGACGTGCTAAGGCAAGGCGGAAAATTAGGTGCAGTCCTTCTGCAATTCCCTTTTTCTTTCCATCGCACCCCGGAATCTCTTTCCCACCTGACCGCTGTCCTGATCCGCTTCGCCAATTACCCTCTAGTCGTAGAACTGCGCCATGCGTCTTGGCAAATTCCCGATACCCTCAAGCTCCTCGAAGATCACCAGGCTGCCTTCTGCAATATCGACCAGCCCATCATCGGCCGCTCGCTTGAGCCTTCCACCAACATCACGGCTCCCATCACCTACGTTCGGCTTCATGGGCGTCGCTACGACACCTGGTTCGACGACAATCCGGACACACCTCCCCACGAACGCTACAACTACCTCTATTCGCAAGAGGAACTAAATCCCTGGGTGGAGCGCATCCAGGCCATGCGCGCCGAGAGTCGCGAAACCTACGTCATCACCAATAACCACTACCAAGGCAAAGCGGTGGTCAATGCTCTCGAATTGCTCAGCATTCTCAATGCGACCAAGGTCAAAGTGCCGGAGCCGTTGCGCCAGCATTTTCCCCAGCTCGACAAAATTGCCAGTGAGATGCCAGCCGAACCCACACTTTTCCCCATGGGCTTTGTGCTAGCAAAGAAGAAAAACGGATCTACTTCTTGAAGAGATTCTCGAAGGCCTGCCGGGCATCCATCGGCCGTCCGTTGTTGGGAGCTTCCGCAGGCACTTGGGCGGGCTGCATATACGACGTTGGCGCCGTATCTTTTTCCACCGTGGTCCGGAACTCATAGAACGTGCAACTGTTCTTCCCGTCCTTCGGCGACACTCTCGCCGGGATCGGCTGTGTGCACTCAAATTGCGCGCCGCTATCGAAAAAACGGCACTGCTTACAACAGTGCAGTTCCGAATTGCACTTCGGACACTTCCCATTGGGATCAAATCCGGCTACGAGTACCGCTCCGCAATTGGAACAACGCGCCCGTGTTACTGTGCCCACCATGCGCGGCGTGCGTGGACCCAGGTGATCCGTCGCTCCGCGCGGTCCGCCCTGCGGCGGCTTGCGCTCTCTATCACGCTTTTCGTGCTTTTCTTGTTTTTCGGCATCACGATAGCCGCGGTGACCGTACTTGCGATCCACAAACGCCTCCGTCCGTCAGCCGCACCGGACTGTAACTGCAAACTTAATCACGACTGTGTTAATACTTGTCTTTTGCCCGAAATGTATCCAATCGGAACGCTACGCCCGGCACACCAGTCGTCCCCTTTGAAGTTATTCTGGAATGCCGCTTAGCGAGAGCAGAAGATGGGACATCTATGTTTGTAATCCTCTGGGAGTTTGAAGTCAAGGCAGGAAGTGAAGACCGCTTTCAAAACGCCTATGGACCCCTTGGTCCTTGGGTTCAGCTGTTTGAACGCGACCCGCGCTACCGGGGCACTCTCCTCCAGCGGGATCCCACCCGCCCTCTCTTTTACTTCACCATCGACTTCTGGGATTCCGAAGCCGCTTACCATGCTTTCCTCGACGCAAGTCGGCTCGCTTATGTAGAACTGGAACGCGACAGCGAGCCACTCACGTCACACGAGCGGCATATTCTCTCTTTTACTCTGGACCCGGCGGCTCATACAAACATGCCGACCAGCCCATCCGGGGCTAAATCCGGCTGAATGATCTTCTTGGGCGTGCCGGTAGTTCTCAGTACCGCTTCCGCAGCCAAATAGCCACTGCGCACCGCGCCTTCCATCGTGGCAGGCCAACCCGTGTCGGTCCAATCACCGGCCAAAAACATGCGCTTTACGGAAGTCTCTTGTGTTGGACGCCAGCGATCGACTCCAGGTTGCGGAGAAAATGTCGCCGCGGCCTCTTTTATCACCGTAGCCTTCATCAGCTTCGCATCGCGCGCTGCGGGCAAGGCCTGGCGCACCTCGGCCAGACAAAGGTCGATAATCTCCTGACGCGGTTTCTGCAACAGTTCATATGACGCGCTGATGACAAGTTGGAGATACTGTCCTTTGGCCGAGTCGCTACCGTTTCTGCCCGAATAGAGCGCGCTTTTGTTGAAAATCCACTGTGTGGTCGTCTCCAAAAGGGTGACAAACGGCTCCTTCATCACCTCGCGGTCGAACCAAAAATGCACTCCGGTGATCGGTGACGTTTTGATCTTTTCCAAGTGTGCCAAACCAGGCTCCAGCTCTTTGATGCTTGGCGGCAGCAAATCGGATAAAGCTTCGTGAGGTACAGCCAGCACAAAGGCATCTCCGGATTCGCGACGGCCTTCGTCAAACTCAACACTCGCCAAGCCGCCCTCATCAAAATGCAGCGCCCGCACCGGCATCCTCAGGTTCACTTCCCCGCCTCGGCGCTCAACCGCGGCCTTGCAACCGTCGTATAGCTCGGCCAGTGGCACGGCCGGAACGCCCATTCGGTAGCCGCTGCGGTTCGACAAAAAACCCTTCCAGAAAACGTCCACCCCGAACCGCGCATCCGTCTTGTCCAATTCCTCATCCAGAGCGCTGACCAGCACCACCCGCCAAAACCGTTCGATTGCTCCGGTTGTCTGTTTTCTCTTCCGCAGCCATTCCAGCATCGAAACACCACCCGGCGTATCCAAATCTGCCGTATGCCCCTTCCCCCGAATAATATCGAGCAGGGCGCTGGCGATGCACTTCTTGTCCGCCGGGCTCAGCGGCGCAAACGTCAGAAACGATCCGGTCATGTGTAGGGGAGCCGGCAGCAGCCCGGCCTGCATCGTGCCGGTGCGTCCCTGCGGATCCTGAAACAATAGTCGGTCGAAGTACTTAATCTTGTCTTGCGCGCCAACCCGCCGGTAAAAATCTTCCAGATTTGTGCAGCAGCCCAGCGTCACGTGCTGGCAGTTGTCCACATGCTCGCCGTCCGGCAACACATATGAGGTTGCCCGGCCACCCAGAAATGGACGCTGCTCGAACAGCCGCACGCGCCAGCCCGCTTCAGCCAGCGACACGCCCGCTGACAGCCCCGCTAGCCCGCCGCCGATCACGATCACGTTTCGCAAGAATATTCTCTTTCGTGTGGCGCCCGAATCGCGCTTTGGCCACCAATTTTAGCTTTTCCGCCTTGGTCAACCGCACCCGTCCACCAAACACGGCAAAATCCGTAGACTCGATGCGCGCCAGCAACGCGCTATAGGTATGCACAAGGAGCCACAGCGTTGCGCGACTGTCTTCTTCAATCATTCCCAGGAGCTGCGTTCCTTCTTCGTACAGCTTCCACGCGCGATCCGCCTCAAATCGCAGCAACTCGCGAACTCCCAAGCTCTCTTCCTTGCGTCCAAGGTCTTCGCTCAGCACGCGATAATGCAGCAAATCTTCCTCGGGAAGATATACCCGGCCCAACCCGTAATCTTCTTTCACGTCACGAATGATGTTTGTCAGCTGAAACGCCAAGCCCAGCTTTTCCGCCATTTCCAACGCCCGAAAATCGTGAACTCCAAAAATATGCGTACACGTCAGTCCCACCGTCCCAGCCACCCGATAACAATATTCCTTAAGCCGCTCAAATGTGGCGTACCGCTGAATGGTCAGATCCATCTCCGCACCGGAAATCAAATCGTGCAAATAGCGCGAAGGCATCTTGTACCGTTCAATCGTATCCACCAGCGCCGGCAGTATTTCCGATGCACCCTTCAGACCAATGAACGGCGAGGCAATCGCCGCCGAACCATCGACCACCTGTTGTTGTTTCGTAACTACCTGGTCCAGTGCCGCGCGCCACTTTGCCAAGCCCCGCTGCTTCGCGGCGAGATCCGCGCCCTCGTCGCTAACGTCGTCAATGCGGCGCATAAACGCATATAGCGCCACAATTCCATCTCGCTTCGCTTTTGGCAGCAAGAAAAATGCCGGGTAAAAGCTGCTGTTTGCCTCCCGCGCGATGCGGTGGCACTCCTCGTACGACCTGGGAATTTCCAGCAATTCCCCCGCTTGCGTATTGCTCTCCGCATGCGGTGTGTGCGCCGCCGTAATAGGCGTCGGCGAACTTCCCCACATGTGCGCGACGATGGCTCGTCCCAACAATCTAACTTGCTTCCCCTTACCGACTTCCGGTCTCTGATGCAGCGTGTCGTAGCCGATCTCCTCAATCGCGTCCAACACCGCCATACCCCCACGGCTGAACATCGCCAAGTCCACACTGAGCTTCCCTGCCACCATTTTCGATAGCGGCATTCCTTTCTCAAAAAGGTTCCGCGTGTATTCGATCAGTTCCTTCATCAGCGCAACGTAGCGCGGGTCGAATTTTTTCTCCACGATCTCGTTTTCACTTAAACCATGCTCTGCCGCACGGTCCAGCGGAATGTAAATTCGCCCTTTCTCCAAATCCCGCGAAACATCCTGCCAGAAATTGGCCAACTGCAACGCGGTACAGGTCGCGTCCGACAGCCACTGCCGCTCTTCGTCCCGGTACCCGCACAAATACAGCACCAATCGTCCCACCGGATTGGCGGAGTACACGCAATAATCCAGCACCGCATCCCACGTCGCGTATCGCCGCATCACCTGGTCTTGACGAAACGCTTTCAGCAAATCCGCAAATGGCTGCTTGGGCACATCCTTCGCGGTCACGGTTTCCCGCAACGCCACAAATACCGGATGCGAAGGCCGCCCTTCGTAGCAAGCGTCCAATTCCGTTTCCCACCAACTCAGCAGCTCCAGTGCGCGATGCTTGTCCGGAATTTCGTCGCCCAAATCGTCGGCCCATCGGCAGTAGGCGTACACGTTGTAGAAATGCTGGTGCAGTTCCTTTGGCAGCAGCCACGAAACCACGTTGAAGTTTTCGTAGTGGTGCGTTGCCAGCCACCTGGTATACTCCTGCGCCATCTTCGGAGTACACCCGTTCCCCGGCAACTTCTCCATCAATGACAGTTCACCCGGGCGCAGCATTATGAGAAGAGTTTCCGATTCCTTCGTTTCAAGCGGACTGAGCGCTAACTGGCATGGCCTTCACGATTTGAAAGCTAACAAACACCAACCGCGCCCTTACGGCCGCACGGCCAGCTTGATTTCGCCACTGCGCGCCTTCATACGCGCAAATGCCTGCGGTAGATCTTCCAATCGAATCTCTTCGGTCACGAATTCTTCGGCGGAAACATCCCCGCGGCGTACGGCTTCCAAAGCTTCGCGAAAAAATCGTGGCGTGTGGTGGAATGGCGAGACTATCTTGATTTCTGAGTAGTGGATGGCGGCCGGTTCAATCTCAACACGGGTTCCCGACGGAAGCCCGCTGAAGAAGTTTACCACTCCTCCGCGGCAGACCATTTTTAACGCTTGTTGCCATGTCGCCGGATTTCCTGCGGCTTCGACCACAGAGTCTGGTCCGCGCCGGTCCTCGGTCAAGTCTCTCACGGCACCAACTACATCCGGAGTTTCCGTGACGTTAATGGTTACCGCTGCGCCGAGTTTCCGTGCAATCGCCAAGGGACCTTCGCGGCGGGCCAGCGCGATCACGCGAACACCCCGCCGCGACAACATCCTCACAAACTTCAACCCGATGGGTCCGCAACCGATCACCGCGGTAGTATCCCCCGTGCGCACTTCCATCTCATGGATTCCCCGCAGCACGCACGCCAGAGGCTCCACGAAGGCCGCGCTATGGTCGTCCACCGAATATGGCACTTCCAACATATTTTCCCGGACAATGCGCCCGGGAATCCTCATGTATTCGGCATACGCACCGTTATTGAACAACAAATCGTCGCAAAGATTTTCTTGGCCGCGCCGGCAGTGGTAACAACGGAAGCAGGGAGCCGAATTCGCGGCAATGACCCGTGTGCCCAAGCGCCATTTCGGGTCCACGCGCTTGCCCATGGCCACAATTTCGCCCACCACCTCATGCCCGAACACCGCTGGCGGCTGGATCATTTTGGCGTGGTAGCCGCGCTTATAAACCTTCAGATCGGTCCCGTCAGTTAGCGCGAGCCGAACGCGCAGCAATACCTCGTCCGGCGCCAGTGTCGGCACTTCGATCTGCTCAATGCGCAGATCCTCGCTGCCGTACAACACCGCCGCCGTCATTCTTGAAGGAACGCTAATTCGCGCCGGTACCGGAATTTCTTCCAGTCCCGCCTCGGTCTTCTTTGTGGACGTTACTCTCATGCGTGCGTTATCAAAACCTTCAACGAATCTTCTGTGGGGCGGTTCGCCAGTTCCAGCCCTTCCTGGATTCTAGCCAATGGAAACCGATGCGTGACAATCTCCATTACCGGGAGTTTCTTCTCCAGCACCAATGCCGCTGCACTATCTTGGATGTCCACAGCCGCACTGTAGCTGCCCAAGATCTCTTTCTCGTCGATCCCCACTGCTGCTGCTGGAAACTCAATCTTTGTTACGGGGTCGTTCGCGGCAAATAGCAGAACTCTTCCCCCCGGTCTCGCCGCTGTCAGCGCTTCCACCACCACAGCAGGATGCGCCACAGCTACGAGGACCGCATCTGCCCCGCGCCCCCCCGTGCGGGCCCGTATTTCTTCCACAAGCTTACCACTTAACGGGTCAAATGACTCTATCGCACCAAGCGCAAGGCTCTTCGACCTACGGGTTGCCATGGGATCACTTGTATAGATGCTCGCGCCCGCCGTTTTGGTAACCATCAGCAGCTGCAACCCGATTGGCCCACACCCAATGACTAACACCGTTTCGCCCTGAATTACTCTGGCTTTCTGTACGGCCTTGACGATTGTGTTGATCGGTTCGATGAACGTAGCTTCTTCGAAGCTTACATTCGTGGGCAAACCCACAATTCCGTGCTCCGCCACCCAGGGCATTGCCTTGACGTATTCGCCGAATCCTCCGCCATTGGGTGTGAAGCCGCCCGTGAGCCCTGTGGTTTTGTATTGCTGGCATTGAGAAAAGAGCCGGTTCTTGCAGTAGAAGCAGTCGCCGCAAGGAATGTGGTGGAAACTCATCACGCGATCCCCGAGCTTCCATTTCGTAACGCCCCCGCCAATCGCCACCACCGTGCCCGCCAGCTCGTGTCCAAGAATCTGTGGTGGTTCCACGTACCGCTGAAAAATTTTCTTAATGTCTGTGCCACAAATCCCGCAGGCCGCCACTTTGATCAAAACTTCCCCGTCGCGCACTTCGGGCACCGGGACCTCTTCCACGCGCACCACACCCTTGTCTCGATACACACCAGCACGCATCGTCTTCGGTATTGGCCCCAGTGTGCTCACATGTTCCATAATCGTCCCGCCCCGCTCATCGTGCTACCGCCTGTTGCTTTAAGTGGCCGGGATCAAGAGCACTCAATGCCTGTACATATTCATCGAGAAAATTCGCCAGTCGCTGCGCGGCGTACCGGCTTTGCTTCCCAAATCGCAGCAAGCGGGGTAATACGAATGGATTTTTCGCCAATTCCATCACCACTTTCACAACACTGATTTGGTTTTCCTTGGAAATCGTACGATTGAAATCGATCGGTAAGTCTTCCTCGGCGAGGTCGCTTATGGCTCGAAGCACTAACGTCCTCGCCCCCCACTCCTTCGCCTGTTTAACGATCTCGAAACTCTCCATGTCCACCGATTGTGCTCTAGAGGCGCAGATCTGTTTTTGCTGAGCCTTCACCAGCACTTTTTCTGTCGTGAATAAGCAATCGGAGCAAATGGCTCCGGTGCCAAGTGCGCGCTGGCGCAAATCATCATCTACTCTCAACGGATCGGAAGTCAGATCCGCATGTGCCCGTTCCGCAAGAAGAACTTGCGGGGCAATGATGTCGCCGGTATGCAATCCTTTTTTCAAAGCCCCCGCCAGCCCACTCGAAATGCAAATATCGAAGTATCGATCCTCGTCCGCCATGCTCATCATCAGTCCCATGGCTTGCGCGGCAGCCTGCGTGCCAATGCCGGTTACCAGTGCGGTAATCTCCACCCCTTCGCTGCTCGTTTTCCATAACCGAAGGCCATCGTAATCAATGGAGCGGAAATGCCGCATTTTGCGCCAAGGGGCAAATTCCTCGTCCACCGCAAATGTAACCAACACCCGCATCCTCTACCTCATTTACTTCCAATGCTTGCTCACGTCCTTCTCAGGCTGCCAGCCTCATTTTCTTCACCCGCCCAGCCTTGACGTATCCATTCGCTTGATACCATCGCACTGCACGTTCCAGTGCCGCAGACACCGGGCCCGCCTGGAATCCCAACTCCCTCTGCGCGCGCGAGCAATCCACAAACATTTTGTGCTGCGCGATCTTCACTCCCTCTACGGGAATCTGTGGCTCTTTCCCAATTATTCGGGAAAACGCGGTTTCCACATATGCAACACTTAATGCAATGCCGTGCGGAATTTTCATTGAAGGCGACGGCAATCCCGTGATTCCCGCCAGCACGTCCAGCAACTCCTTGAGCGTCAAATTCTCCGCGCCCAGCAGGTACCGCTCTCCAATCCGGCCTCGCTCAGCCACCAACAGATGACCGGCCGCGCATTCTTCCACACCCACAAAATTCAGCCCGGTGTCCACATACCCCGGCATCTTGCCGTTCAGAAAATCCAGAATAATTTTCCCTGTTGGCGTGGGTTTCCAGTCCCACGGCCCCACCGGCGTGGTTGGCATCGCGACGATCGCGGGAAATCCTTCCTGCGCAGCTCGCAGTACTTCCTGCTCCGCCATCCACTTCGACCGCTTGTAGTGGCCGATCATCTCATCCAGTCGGGAATCGGTCGATTCGTTCGGCAATTCCGGACGATCCACAGCAATTGTCGCCACTGTGCTCGTATAAATGAATTGCTCAATCCCCGCCGTCCGGGACGCAGCCAGTAGGTTTTTCGTGCCGCCCAGATTCGAGTCGTAAATTTCTTGTGTTTTCTTCGCCCACAATCGGTAATCCGCTGCCACATGAAACACGCGCTTCACGCCGCTCATCGCCCGTTCCAGCGAAGCTGCGTCCCGCAGGTCTCCGGTGACATACTCCAAGGGTAAATCGCTGATGGCTCGGTTGTTGCTTGAAGGCCGCATCAATACGCGCACCGCTTCTCCACGCGCAACCAACTGGCGTGCCACATGGCTGCCCAAAAAGCCCGCCGCTCCTGTAACCAGCGTGGTCATGGTCTGTGTTTACCGTTACGCCTTTCGCCCAAGCTTCCACTGAATTGCCATGCCAGCATCTTCCAAATGTCCCCGGCTTTCGGATTCATTCCCAGTAATGCTGCGGTCTCAAAGCCTGCGTGACACTGGCAATTTTCACATCGCGGGTTCAAACCCCGTCCGTAATTTTCCCAAGCCGTATTCTCCACCAACATCTGGTAGCTTTCCGCAAAGCCAGTATTCACAAAAGTGCAAGGACCGTACCATCCTTGTGGCCCATACACCGGCCCGCCCCACACGCTGCAATCCAGCTCTCTTTCGCCTCGCAGATATTCCAGGTAAACCGGCGAAAGCAGCAAGTTGTAACCGCCCAACCTGTCGCAAGCCTCCCGGAAACGCTGCCGCATCCGCTCATGAAACGTCGCGCTGCTGTCACGGCACATCCTTCGCTCCGGGTAGTGCGGCGAAAACAGGTAACCATCGACGTGCATTTCGTGCAGCCGACCATACAGCGTCGCTACATCATTCACGTCGGTGTCCGGGTAAATGGTCGTACTCACCACAACAAAAAATCCGGCATTCTTCGCCGCTTTGATTCCATCCAGAGCTTCCGCGAACAACCCGCTCCGTTTAGCGCGCGCGTCATGAACGTCCCGCGTTCCATCCAGCTTCACATTCCAAAAAAAATTGGTATACGGCGGAATCATGTGCAAGCGGCGCCGGACCAAGGCTCCGTCGGTGTACAGAAATAAGTGCCGACCGCGCTCCAGAATCGCTCGTGTTAATGATGCAATTTCCGGATACTCCAACGGTTCTGCTCCACAGATCGACACAAGCGGGGTTCGGCACTCGTCAACCGCTGTAAGGCACCGCTCCACACTGAGCGTTGGTGAATTCTCGTGTTTGCCCACGCTGTGATTTCTACTTCCGTTCGCGGGCAAAGCACATCCCCCTAACGGATCCAGCCACAACATCACCGGGAATCGTCGATTGCCGCGCAGTTTTCCGCTTGCAAGGTGTTTGAAGGAGTCGAAAACCAGTCCGATGGGATACCGCATTTGCTTACTTAGGAGGCGCGCCGTTCGCGCGCCGTATACATTCCGCTTCGCAGCCGAAAATCGGCCGGATTGAATTTCGCAGCGCAATATTCCGTTGCGCGCCGCGCTTGATTCCGGTATCGCGCCAAGGCATAAACCGGAAACGAATTCTTATACAGGTGATATTTCAGGTAGAACACACCTGGGAAGCCTGTTCCCGTAAAATCCTCTTCGCTCCAGGAGCCATTGGCATGCTGTTGCCCGATCAAGTAAGCGGCAGCCCGCGCAATCGCCGGGTCATTCGGGTCGGCTCCCGCCAACAATCCAATCAATCCCCAAGCGGTTTGCGATGGTGTGCTGTTGCCTTGCCCTTTGCTGGAAACCGTTTCGTAGCTCGCCAGCGACTCACCAAAGCTGCCATCCGGCTTTTGAATCTGTCGCAGCCAATTCACCGCACGCACACAATACTCTTGCGCGGTCATCGAAACCGTCTCGAGTGCCCGCAGCACTCCGCTGGTGCCGTACACGTAGTTGACGCCCCAGCGTCCGAACCACGAACCGTCCTTGCTCTGATCTTTGGTCAGGAAGCCCACGGCTCTACGGATCACCGGATGCTCCGCGGGCCAACCAAATCTGCCCAGGCACTCCAGCACGCGCGCCGTCACGTCCGCCGTGGAGGGATCGATCATCGCGTTATGGTCGGCAAACGGAATATTGCACAGCAGTTGCCGGTCGTTATCCCGGTCGAAAGCGCCCCAACCGCCGTCACGGTTCTGCATGCTCAACAGCCACTGAATCCCGCGTCGCATCGCGCCGCCCATGCGCTTCTCATCGGGAAATTTCACGCGCTGAAGCGCCATCAGCACAAATGCGCTGTCATCCACATCGGGATAAAAATCGTTACGAAACTCAAACGCCCAGCCGCCCGGCTCGGCATCTTTGTTTTTCACTTGCCAATCGCCGCCGCCCAGAATCTGCTTGGACAGCAGCCAGTCCGCGGCCTTCACCAATGCCGGATGATCCGCCGGAAGACCCGCTTCCTCCAGCGCGACCATCGCGATGCAGGTGTCCCACACGGGCGAAACACAGGGTTGCAAGCGAATCGTGTCGCCCTCTTCAATTTCAAAACGGGAAAATTCTTTGATCTCACGAAAAGTCAGCGGATCATCCGGACCATGCCCTAGCGCCATCAACGCAAAAATCGAATTCATCATCGATGGATAAATTGCCGCCAAGCCTTCGGTGCGCTCCAGGTGCTCCACCATCCATTGCTTGGCTTCCCGGATAGCCTTCTGCCGCAGCGGTTTCCACGGCAACTTCTCGTACAACTTGAATCCGCGATCGATCGCCAGGAAGAAATTCTTCCATGACAGAATCTGCTTGCTCCAGTTGAATGCCGCGCCCTTTTGTGTCGGATCCTTAAACAGCTCGTCGACGCGCGCGTGCTCCGGCAAACGAAATTCCGGCCGCAAGGAACACAGAATGGCCATAGGGATCACGATTCCGCGCGTCCAAGAGGACATTTCGTAAATGTTGAAGTAGAACCAGTTCGGCAGGAGCATTAATTCCGGCGGAATCGCTGGTACCAATTCCCAACCGACCGCACCCACCAGAGCCAAATAAAAGCGCACATAGGAGTTGGTGTGTTCCAGCCCGCCCAGGCGGTGCACCGTTTCCCGCGCTTTCACCATATGCGGCGCGTCCGGAGAATCACCCGCCAGCTTCAGCGCAAAGTATGCCTTCGTGGTTGCATTCAGTTCGGAAGGACCACCGGGATAAATCGGCCAACCACCGCTCTCCAACTGTCGGCGGCGCACATAGTTCGCAAGTTTCGTGATGCGTTCCGGTTGAGCTTGCCCCAAAACGTAGAGATAGTAGATGTAGTCGGACTCGAGTGTGGTATCGGCTTCCAGTTCCCCGTGCCAATACCCTTCTTCCGCCTGGATCGACAGGAGGTACTCCGCGCCGTTTTTTACCGCCGTTTCGACGCGTTCTGCCCAATTTTCCTGCCGCCATGGCGCAGGCGCGGGTGCAACCGGCAGTTCCTCTCCCACTCGTACAAACGACGCCATTTCTGCTCCTTAGCAGAAGTACTCTGAGCCAGCTTAAGTACACCCCGAACTCGCGGGCCCGAAAAATCCTCTAACTTGCTTATTGCATTACACTTCCGTGCGAAAGTGTGCCAATCGTGCGAGCTGGGATACCCCCAGTACCTTTTTATTATCACCGCACCCCCGAAGAGGGTCAATGACTAAGATGCCCAATTGGCTATACGGCGATGTCGGCATTCTAGATGCTAGCGCCGGGCGGCCCCTCCACAATTCGATGCACCAACTCCCACAACGGTTCGGGCAACTTCTCCCCTTCTCTTTGCAGTACCGAAGGCTTCTCGCGCATCAGTTGTTCGGGCAGTTTCATCCACAACGGCGCCGGTGAAGCGTCTGCCCCAAGTTCCCCGCGCATCACCAAGGCCTGAGCGCGGTCCAGCGCCAATTGCACCGACTCCTTAAAATCTTCCTTCAACGGATCAATCACCGCGAAATAGAGTGATGGCTTCACAAACTGCATCAATGAGTTGCTCTCCACGATGACCGCCAGGTTAGCGTCAGCCGAATGTTTCGAGGAGCCAGTCGCTATTGCTGTTAACGCTTCACGCAGCAGCGGCAATCCCTCCGCTAGATAACCTTGTTTGGTGCGCAGCCAGAATGACCGTTTCGCCCCAGCCTGCAAAAAACGTGCGCTATCCGTGCCCGTATCCGACTGCGTTTCCCAATCCAAGGCGCAAACATGCTCCGTTGGCGCACAATCGCAATTCTCTCCATTCCGCGCACATACGCCGTGGCCATACTGGGTGATTTTTCCGGCAACCCATTCCGTCCTCGGAAACGCCCGGATCACATCGCACACCAGTTGGGTCTTTCCAATGCTCCGCGTGTGTCCGCCTACTACAATCAGCCTGAACAGCGGTTTCTCCTTCACAAAGGCCGTGCCCATATCCATCTCCGTTCTCGAAATACCTCCCATCAAGTATCCTCCGATCTTTTCTTCGTAGGGGCGCAGCACGCTGCGCCCTGGGTCCGCTTCACGCGCCCACGTGGAATACAGGCTTCAGCCTGTAACACCGCCAGCCAACTCAACTTTTCTCCTCCAACTTCTTAATCCTTTCACCCAACTCTGGCAAACGCGCGAACCACGCATAAGCCTCTTTAAATTTGTCTAAGGGCCGCGCCGGCGTTCCCCAAACGGTCTGCCCGCTTCGTATCGTCTTCCCCGTCGGTATTCCCGCTTGGGCTCCAGCGATCGATTGATCTTCCAATGTGCAATGGTCCGCGATCCCCACCTGTCCGCCGCATACCACGTGGTGCCCAAGCCGGCTTGAGCCCGAAATACCGGTCTGCGCGGCGATCACCGTGTGCTCTCCAATTTGTACGTTGTGCCCCACGTGCACCAGATTATCGATTTTCACTCCCACGCTGATTCGCGTGTCATCCAGGGACCCTCGATCGATCGTAGCATTCGCACCAATTTCCACCTGATCCCCGATCTCCACGATGCCCGCCTGGGGAAATTTCCAGTACGCGTTGCCGTCGAACGCATATCCAAAGCCGTCTGCGCCGATGACCGCGCCGGAATGAATCTCCACGTCATTTCCGATGCGCACACCGGCATAAAGGGTCACGCGTGCGTGAATTTTGCAGTTTTCTCCCACCCAGCAACCCGCGCCAATCACGCTATGCGCGCCGATCTGCGTGCCATTTCCAATGTGCGCGTCTTCCCCAATCACCACATACGGCCCAATGCCAAGACCCTCTCCGATTTGCGCCATCGGCGCCACAATCGCCGTGGGATGAATTCCGGATGCAATGGGCCTAGCCTCCAGCAAGATTCCGGCGGCCTTCGCAAACGCCACTTTGGGCTGTGTGCTTCTTAAAACGGTTTTCCCGGGCAGGGAAATCCCTTCGCCTGCAACTACGCACAAGGCCGCTGATTGTAACGCCCGTACCGCGTGCTTTGCCGATTCCACATAGATTAGATGCTTTGCGCCAGCCCGCTCGGGCGCCGCCACGCCGGCGAGTTCCAACGACGCATCTCCGTCGAGTAGCGCACGAATCTTCTCCGCCACTTCTCTCGCTGTCAAATTCATCAGTCCACTCCTAAGATAGAAATTCGTACAGTGGCGCCTCGCCTTTGGGCCGGTTCTTCCATCGGGCGTGAATCCATATCCACTGCTCGGGGTACTTCCGGATGATCGCTTCGATCACCTTGGCGAATCGCTGGGTATTCTCGAGAACGTCGCGTTCCGTGTCGCCCGTTCGCACCAATTCCACCGCAGGCTCAAACCGCAACCGGTATTTGCTCAATTGCTCATCCCAAAACGCATACCCTGGCACCACCGCCGCGTCTGTGTGCAGCGCCACGCGCGCGATTCCCGTGGTAGTGCAAGCGGGCACACCAAAAAAATCGACGAACACGCCTTCACCCGGCATGGTGTTCTGGTCTGCCAGGACTCCCACCGTGCCGTCCCCCTTCAACACCCGCAACATCAGCCGCGCCGCCTCATTTTTGTAGATCGGCTTATTTCCCGACAGTCCGCGATAACGATTCACCAATTCGTCCAACGGTTTGTTGTCCAGAGGCCGGGCCATATAGTGCAACGGGAAACCGTACAAGGCGTGCGCGTACGAGGAAAGCTCCCATGCGCCGATGTGCCCGGTCAGGTACAGCACGCCTCTCCCGCGATTTTTTCCTTCGAGAAAATTCTGGTGACCGTCCAATTCCACAACATCTTGAATATTTTTCGCCGAATATTTAGGCAGCCGCGCGAATTCCACCGCCATCCATCCCAAATTCCGCGTCATCTGCGTAATCACCGCTTGGCGTTTCGCTTCCGTCCATTCTGGAAACGCCAGCCGCAAATTAAACTCGGCGATCCTGCGCAGCTTTGGCATACACAACAGCAATAACCAAGTGCAGGCCGCGGACACGCGCCTCGCAACGGGTCGCGGGAGCATGCCTAGCATCTTCACAAACGTCCACGCCACCGCATATTGCAGTCGCTCAATCATTTTTGCAGTACCTTGCTTGCCCTGAGATCTTTCGTGGAGGGCTCGCCTTGTGCTCTACTGCCGGACTGCCGCTTTTACGGTTGCCACTCATCCATTCCAAGATACACTGACAATTGCTAGGCTCATCTTTCCGTGACGCAAACTGACAACCCCACCATCGAGGCAAGTTCGACTTCTCTCGCCGCGCGGCTCGCTTGGGTCGCGCTGATCTTCGCCACGCTGTACATCTGTTATTTCTACAATCTCAGCGCCATCGGTCTGGTCGGCCCGGATGAACCCCGTTACGCCTGGATCGCTCGCAACATGGCCGAAACCGGCGATTGGGTGACGCCCCGACTCTACGGCAAGCCCTGGTTCGAAAAGCCTGTCCTCTATTATTGGGGCGCGGCCCTCAGTTTCAAACTCTTTGGCGTCAGCGAAGTCACCGCGCGCCTGCCCAGCGCTCTCTCTGCGCTTCTCGCCACACTGGCGATGGCCTGGCTCGCTTTACGGATCTACGGCCATCAGACCGCGCGCTGGCTGCTTCTATTGCTCCCAGCGACTGTCGGAATGATCGGCTTTTCTCATGCTGCCGCCACTGACATGCCTTTTGCAGCCATGCTGGCCATTGCCATGGTCTGCGTTGCAGCAATTTTGGGACTCACACAAAATCAGTGCACTCCGATACTTCCTCGCACTCCTTGGCTGGCCCTGCTTCTATTCGGATTTTTTCTCGGGCTCGCCGTTCTCGCCAAAGGCCCCGCTGCCATTCTCCTTTCAGGCGGCGCTGTGTTCCTCTGGGCGCTGGCCACAAAACGTTGGCGCGATGCCTTCCGCTGTCTGCATCCGATTGCAGTCGCCAGTTTCGGTCTGACCGCGTTGCCCTGGTACATCCTGTGCTCGCGTCGCAATCCTGATTTTTTCCGCGTGTTTATCATCGAGCACAATTTCAAGCGTTATTTCACGCCGGAATTCCAGCACATTCAGCCCTTCTGGTTTTATATCCCCATCCTGCTCATCGCTTTCATTCCGTGGACTCCCCTGCTGCTATGGTCGGGCTTTCGTGGCTTGGTCGGGTGGCAACAGAGCCGTCAGTTATCCGCTTTTGTTATTTTTCTTCTCTCTTGGGCAGGTTTTTGCGTCCTGTTGTTTTCCACGTCTCAATCTAAGTTGCCTGGCTACATTCTCCCTGCATTGCCCCCCATGGCCCTGATTCTCGCGACGAGCTATCTCCGCGAAGCAATTCGCCGCTCCAGGTTATTCCTGTGGCTGCAATGCTCCGTTGGAACGTCAGCCATCCTAGTTGCTATAGTGGTGTGGTCGCTTCCGTTCGGCGTCTCCAGGATTACAATGCGTGTCGCGACAGGTGGGGGTTGGGTCCTGGCCCTGCTTGGAATCGCAAACTTGATCCTGGCCATTCCGCCAAGAAAAAAATTTGCTGGCTTTATTGTCCCTTCGATGTGCGTCTTACCGGTTCTGTTGATCGTATTGGCCTTTCGACCCTTGGCGTTGGATTTTCTGCCTCGCGATCCTTCGGGCAGATCGCTCGCGGCGGAGGCCGCAAAGTTCCAACCGACTGCGGACGCTCTGCGTGTCGGGTTGTATGTTGCAAGAATGAATCGAGGGCAACAATTCAGCCTCAGCTTTTATCTGCACCGCGAAATCCTCGACTGGGAATCAGCCCGTCCGGCAGATAGCTTCGTGATCCTGCCTTCCCGCTCGGCGTCCTGTGGCCCTCCGATCGTGCCGCCCTGGTCGTGCTCCCGAAATGCCCTCGAGCTGGGCTCGACGGGTTGGCTCCTTTATCGCGTAACCAAGGGAGACAGGACCAAAGCACAGGATTAAGTTCTGGTTGTTTTCGGATTTGCGCTACGGCGTCGGCGTCGCCGTTTTGCTTGCTCTTGCCGTCTTGATTGGTGCGGCGGGCGCTGTCGGGGTGACTGGCAAACGCGTCAGGAAGAAGCTCACCACACGATTCTCATACGTACGCTTTTCTTCGTCGGGCAGATTCACGAAATTTCCGTGTGCGATGATGGCCTGTTCGCGCGGTTCCGGCGCCTTCAGAAAGATCTCCCGGGTAATTGAACCTAATTCCGGATCGTCGGTGGCCTGAATGTACAGCGTGGGCACAGCATCGAGCGCCTTCAACCGAGTCGAAAGTGGCGGATCGTCTTTATATCCATAATTCAGCCACTCGAAGGTCGTTTGCGCGGATCGCACCATCAGCGGAAACCCTCCAACCCCGGTCCGCTCCACACCAATTTTGACCATCTGTTTCGGAGAGTCGTAGATGGAATCGAGTACCAGTGCGCGCACTCGTGGATCTTTCTCCGCTTCGCGCAACGCTGCATATGCGCCCAGATTGTAGCCCCACAATCCGAAACGAACAGGATCCACATCGTTTCGTTTCGCAATTACGTCAATCGCTGCGCGGACCTCGTCCGCTTCTTTGTAGCCGAACGTGGTGAGTCCGGAATTCGCGCCGTGCGCCGCGAAGTCAAAAACGAAAACGTTGTACTGATGATCCTGAAGGGCGGAAACCAGCGTCAACAACTCCCCGCGGCTCGATTCATAGCCGTGGCACAGAATAATCGTGGGAGCGCCGCGCAAGCCGGGAAAAAACCACCCCTTGCGGTCCGACGGAGTCAGGTTCGCTACCGTGAAATCCACTTCGTCCGGCCGGCCCGGAAAACTGGCCATATTGATCTCGGAACTGGTGCGCTGCGGCTTGACGATCCAATACGTCAAAACTCCCGCCACCGCCGCCGTCGCCAACGCCACAAAGACAATCAGCGTAAGCACGGTAACCAATAGCTTGGTGTACCAATGCCGGGGATATCTTAGCTCGTCGAAAATCGACATGGTTTGGGCTCTGAGTCCAGCGTTTACCCTTAATCCCGTCTGTGAACCTGGAGCTTACTTCGCCAGAACTCCCAACAAGGCTAGCATGTGGAGTCGCCGTTTTGAGGGTGTTCTCAAGGGCATGTGCCCGATATTGTATTGCCGAGAGCGGGGAGTTTGGCAGCGGGTTGCATGAATCGGCTATGATGACTGTGGCATCAGGGGACTGTAAGACCCGATCTATGAACATCATCGACCTCCGCCAAGCGACGGTTCGCCAGATCGAGCCACTCCTGCTGGAAGAGGCTAACCACTGGCGCGAAGAACTCCATTGGGATTACCGGAGTGCGCTGGAGTTGATCAAGCGCTTCCTGGAAGCTCACGCGCTGTCGGGATGCGTGGCCCTGGAAGGAGGAGCGGCGGTTGGCTACTCTTTTTACGTGCTGGAGGACCATAAAGGCCTGATTGGCGGAATGTACGTTTCGCCGCAGGAGAATCAGGGACCGATTGGCAAGCGCCTTCTGGAAGAGATGTTGTATACCATGCGCGCACTGCCGCAAATGAGCCGCATCGAGGCGCAGTTGATGCCATTTGGCGGGCCGGTGGACGACGCGCTGCGCTCGCAAGGATTCCGGCTGTATACCCGGCAGTTCATGCTCCTGGATCTGGCCAAGCAAGCGGTCCGCAGCGGACCGGCGGTAAATTCTGGAATGCGGCTGGACCGCTGGAACGATCGGTACTTCGAGCCGTGCGCGAAGCTCATCTATCTGGCATACGCCAACCACATTGATGGCGACATCAACGACCAATACCGTTCGCGAAATGGCGCGCTGAAGTTCCTGAAGAACATTATTCTTTTGCCGGGTTGCGGGCAGTTCCAGCCGAGCGCCTCATTCGTCTTACGGCATCCCGGAAGCGATGAGTTGGTGGGAGCGGTGTTGACCAGCGAAGTGGCAGAAGGTGTCGGGCACACCACGCAAATTTGTGTGCAGCCGGGATTCCAGGGTCATGGTTTGGGTCGCATGCTCATGGAAACCGCTGCCGACGCCCTTCGCAGCCTGCGCTTCCGAGAATTGTCGCTTACGGTGACCGCAGAGAATCGTACGGCGGTGCGTCTCTACGAACAGTTGGGATTCCAAACAATCAAATCCTTCACCGCGGGTGTGTGGCCTCGATAGTATCCCGAAAAATTTGACGGCGGGTCATTTGGCGGCGGCTTGGCGCTGTTTTTGTGCAGGCGCAAATTCGTCGCCGGGGTTCCAGCGCGGGATCGAAGGCGAGGTGGCGGCTTTTTGCCCTAAAGCGTAGCCGAATTCGGCCATCAGCGCATCGCCACGAAAATCCATCTCGGGCGTATAGATGTCGCTCGGCTGGTGGTAGCGATGCTCCACGTAATCTTTCGATTCAGCTAAGCCCCACGCGGCATCGTGCCCTTGATACTTCATTCCTTCGCTCACCGAAAACGCCGGTATGCCTACTCGACCGAGACTAAAATGGTCCGAACGGTAATAGTGGCCCGCTTCGGGGCGCGAATCCGGGCGAATCGTCAGATGAAACTGCTTCGCGACTTCCTCGACGGTGGGATAAAAACTGGTCCGCTCTGCGCCGACGACTTCGATATCTTCAGGAATTCCGATAGGCGGCAGATCGTCGTAGTTTAGATCAAGGATCGGTTGCGCAGGCAATTGCGCCGTGTGTTTGCCCAGATATTCGGAACCAAGCAGACCCTGTTCTTCGGCAGTAACCGCCGCAAACAGAATCGAACGTGGCGCCGCGGGCTTGGTTTCCGCCCAGACACGCCCGAGTTCCATGAGGATGCCGCAACCGGTGGCGTTGTCTGCAGCACCGTGATAGATATTCGCGCCCGCCGACTTCGTCTTATCGATCCCGAAATGATCGTAATGCGCGGTGTAAAGGACGGCTTCCTGTTCGCGCGCCGGATCGGAACCTTCCACCATGGCGAGCACATTCCGCGAATTGAACGGTTTCACGGAACTCACGATATGTGCTTTCAGGTTTACGTTGAGCGGAATGGGCTGGAAATCGCGGGACTGTGCTTGCTGGAAAAGCTTGTCGAGGTCCAGGCCAGCCATGGCCACAAGCTTGCGCGCGACATCCAGTTGTATCCAGGAGGCGGCCTCGAGTTTCGGCGTGCCGTCGAGTTTCAGGAACGATTTTTCTCCGCCCCAGGAGTTGCGCACCACCGTCCACGGATAGCTGGCCAAATCTTCCCGATGAATGATCAACGTAGCGATGGCACCACGACGAGCGGTCTCCTCGAATTTGTAGGTCCAGCGGCCGTAGTAGGTCAGGGTTTTGCCTTTGAAGAATTGGGGATTGTCGGAAATGGGTTGGTTGACGAACAGCAGCGCCACCTTGCCCTTCAGGTCGTAGCTCTTGTAATCATTCCACTGATATTCCGGCGCGCTGATGCCATAGCCGACAAACACGATGGGCGCATCGATTTCCGCCCATTCGCTCTGTCGTTCATTCGTGGAGACGTAATCCTCAAGAGGCTTGAGCTGCAGGGGCGCGCCAGATTGCGGAACAAAGGAGAAAGTAGTGTCCGGGAGAGTTTTGACGCCAACCATCGGCACGATCTGGAAATAAGTGCCGTTTTCGCCGGCGGGCTTCAAACCGTAGCTCTTGAACTGCGCGGCGATATAATCTGCAGCGAGGTCACTTCCCTTCTGATTCATGCCGCGGCCCTCGAGTTCATCGCTGGCAAGATACTTGACGTGGGCGCGGATTCTTTCCGGATCAACCTTGGGACCGCTGGCGTCACTAGCAAAGGCAGTGATGCAGAAGATAGCGATGACGGAAAGGACCCAAAATTGACGCATGCTCGCTCCTAAAAGAAAGATGGAAGGAAACTGTAGCATGGACAACAGGAGCGTGTGGCAAGCGAAAGCGAAACTCAAAGCCGGCTAGTGGCCGTTTTGAGTGGCAGCAATCAACTGCGCGGAAACGATTAGAAAGCGAAACGGCCGCCGATTACGGGAGCAATGTTGCTGTCGTGGAAATAGGGTACGCCGGGGCCATGAGGAATGGCGATGGCCAGACCGCCGTTCACATTGGAACCGGTGATTCCGGTGAAAAGGTCCAAACGCGGAGTCAGGTGATGGTCCGCATAGAATGAGCCCTCGTTAAGTGTGCCCGCGCAGGAACTGCGCATACCGGCTGCTCCGCCGCAGGTCGATGGCACGCGGAAGTTATTCTGTTGCTGCTGGTACCAGGCCACGGTGAGGTCGGTTTTGCTGGTGAGAGCATATTTCGCTCCGGTCCACCAGATTTGCACTTGCTTGGTAGAATCCAGGTTGTTATCTTCAACGCCGCTCATGATGTAACCGCCTTGGACCGAGGCGCCCACGCCCAACGGATTGGTCGGATTGTTCTGCCAAATGTATTCGTAGCCGGCAAAGAGTTTGAAGCGATTCCACGTATATTTCATCGCGCCCATGATGGCACTGTTGTCGGTGACGATGCCATAAACGGTATTGGTCGTTGGGATCAGATTTGGCCCAGTGATCTGATTGGTATTGATGCTATTGGTGGTGGACTGGTAGGGCGCAGTGGGGCTCTGCGGCCCGAGCAACGGGTTCAATACGCTGATGGCCTGGTTGTAATGTTGGAAGACCACGTCAAAGGAAAACTTGCCGAACCCGGCGCCGCCATCAAATCCATAGGCGTTGTTATGCGCCGTTTCCGGAGTGCAGTTGGCGGCCGTCCAGGCTGCGGAGCCGGAATAGCACCCACCAGAACCATCGGCGAATTTGTACATCGCGCCGAAATGTACGGGGCCGTAAGCGATGCGATACTTCATGGCGTCGTCCCAGCGGCTGTCCTCAGTGTCGCCGCCGCCGGCCATCGTTCCGTTGTACCCGATGTAGGAAAACGCATAGCCGCCGTTGACCGGATCGTAAAGGAGCATGGCGTCGGTGCCGAGAGAACGTTGACGACCAAACGTCAGCGTGCCGAAACGTTCGGACGATACACCGCCATAAATTTCGTCGTTGAAGGGCTGGCCCGCGCGCGTGCCGTCGATGGTGTAGGAATAGGCTTGTCGAGGAAGGCCGTTGTTGATGGTCATGGTGGCAGAGGCATTGGCCAGCAGGCCGGACTGCGGATTGATGCCGGTGGAAAGATTGAACACGAAGGCCCAGCCGCGGTAAAACTCCTCCTTGCCCCGCACGCCTAGCCCCGTCTGCTGCAGGTTGTTCGGCGCGACAAGGAAGCGGTGTTCGTAGCCATTCCGGTTGATCAAAGAGGCGCCTTCGTAGTTGTAACCGTTTTCTGGTAAGCCATGGCTGACCCAGGTGACGCCGATATCGTACGCACCGTACAAGGTGATACCGTGCCAGGTCAGCGCGCAATCAGTGGTGGCAAACTCGTGGCCGCTGCTGCAAGCGTCCGGGGCGGTCCGCTGCATTGGAATGTCAACGGTGAGTTCCTGGCCAGCGCTCACGCTGATTCCCGTGCGCGTTTCAGCGGCAAGACCTTGTTTCGTCACTCGGATCTCGAAGTGTCCCGGGGGCAGGCCGGCGGCGTGATAGTGCCCGCTGGCGTCGGTTTTAATCCCGCGCGTCTCGCCCGTATCAACGTTCCGGATGGTCACTTCGCCGCCGGGAACGGGCGCGCCCTTCTGATCCGTCACCGTGCCCGACAGGCTCGCGCCTGATTGAGCCCATGCGACGCTCGTCATGCAGAGAAAGATGAAGAGCCCTGCGAAAGTGGCTATACGGTGCACTTGTTCACTCCTTAGCGCTGAGCGATATTTCTCAAAGTCACGCGAATCTATACTAGTCGATACGATAAGTCAAAACGGTTTTACACGTTTGGCGGTTGTGCACAGATAGTAAGAACCAACGCCCAGGTCAGCGCTGTCGGCACTGGATTGCTTTGTAACGATTGTTTAATATGTGAGTACTGAAATGTCTCCGGCGTAAATTCATTACGCCGGACTTGGCCTGGGAAACGGAATGCAGATGAAGCATCTGTACTGTGCTGTCGTGGTATTCCTTCTGGCGGGGACCTGCCGAGCCCAACTGCCGGACTACTATCAAACAATCAACCGGGTCACGTGGATCGTGCCGAACGTCGACGCGATTTTGCCAACATGGATTGCCTTGGGAATGACCGACGTCCACAAGTACGGCGACGTCAAAGGCGTCGGGAAAGATCATGGAAAGCGCTCAACCATCGGCACCCACCAAGCGACCGGACGGCTTGGCAACCTGACGGTCAACTTCCTGCAGCCGGATGAAGCCCAATCGAACTCCTACAGTGATTTTCTAGGACAGCATACAGAGGGCATTTTTGCCGTGGTGCACGAGGTCCCCAGTGAGGACGCGATGAACAAAGAGATTCAGCGTATGGCCAGCCTGGGAGTCAGCGTGCTGCAGCAGGTGACGTTTCACATCGAGGGCACACCGGAGACCTACACTTACTTCGCTACGGAACCACAGGGCAAATACGTCCTTGGCCTAGTGTATTGGCCCGGCGGTGCTCCCAAGCCTCTGGAACGGAAAACCGTCTCGCACATCGCGCCTGTGGTTCGCAATGCGGCTGCGGCAAGGGCTTACTGGCAGAAACTGGGCTTCCCCAGTTTTGAGTTGGAGCACGCCACACCGCGAGAGGATTCCCGCTATCGTGGGCAGCCGCTTTTGCTGGCCTTTGAAGTCGGCTTCCAAAAGATGGGCTCGATTAGTTATGAGTGGATTCAACCGCCAGCCGCTCCCTCCAATATTTATGAAGATTTCCTGAAGCTCCATGGCGAAGGCATCCAGCACATTGGCCTGCCGGTAGACGATCTCGCCAAAGCAACAGCCGCTTACGAAAAAATGGGCTTTGCGGTCCGGCAGGCGGGAGCATGGGGAGACGTGGGCAAACCCAATTCCGGGCAGTACCACTATATGGACACGGACAAAATCGGTGGCGTCAGTGTGGAACTGATCCACGCCTATTAGGGGCCAACTCAGTCTTACCTTCGCTCTATGCGGGACGGCCGAGCAGCTTATACGGCATATACGAGTACGCCTTCACAGTGAAATCGTCGGCCTTCAGGCGAAAAGCAAAGCTCAGCAGGTGCGCCTGCCCGCAGATCAGCAACGCGCTGATGAACTTTTGCTCGCGGATAAAGGGAAGCCAAAAGTGTTCGCGTTGCTCGTGCACATGGATCAACTCTTCCCTGCCAAAACCCCAATGATTCGTATCGAGATCGAGGTTGCCGATGCGATAGTCTTTGCCGGTCTCGGCGGGCATGCCTAGCTTTTTGCGAGCGGCCGCGCTGGGGTCAATGTCCTTGTAGCGATGCGGGCCGAGATTTGCCAATGCGAATTTCTCGGCGAAGGTCGGTCCAAGTCCACTGGCTTCCTCGAAAACAAAATCAACGGAATACTTGCGGTAAAGTTGATCCACGAGTGTTTCGTAATCGGGGTCTTTGATGTTGGCGCTGCCCTGCGCCGCTCCTTGAAGGCGATGCGCGGTGCCCAGCAGAACTACCGTCTTGGTCACAACCAGGCCCCTTTCGAATCCGCAAGCGCGGTTAGGGCTATAGCGGTGAACTGTAACACGAAGTTTGCTGGCCGTTCGGGTCAGCTGAGGTTACACCACAGCTTTTTAGCCAACAGTCCACAGCCAACATTGCGCGGCGGGTTGCCGGTTTCGCTCTTTCTTGTAGCGGCCGGTTGCCCTGAGGTGGCAAGAGATCGGCCGGGCGAGTCCGCCAGCCCTCCTTGTCAGAAGCTGAACCCTATGCTGCCGGCAGGCTAGACCGGTACGCCGATCTCGTTGGGTTCTTGTTCGCGGAGCTTCCTTCGCTGCGCGATTTGCTCGTCGGTAAGACGCGCGTCATAGATCGAACGGTCGTCGATGGAGCGAGAGATCAGGGTGGAGATCGCGGCAATCAGAATCAGCGGCACGATAAAGGAACGATCCCTGCCGGTCAGTTCCATCACCAAAACGACCGCAGAGATTGGACCCTGGGTGGTTGCGGAGACCACAGCTCCTGCGCCGAGCAGCGCGAACAATCCACCAGGCACGCCGGGCCAGAACGCACTCCAAACATGGCCAAGCACCGCGCCAAGCAGAGCGCCGAAGGTGAGCGAGGGAGTGAATAGGCCGCCTGGCACGCCGCTGCGCATGCACAGGATGGTGGCCAGCGGCTTCAAGAGCAGCAACGCGAGCAGCAGTTGCGTTCCGACTTGTCCAGCAAACACCAGTTGTGAAAGGTCCTTGCCATTACCCAGGATTTGCGGAAACCACACAGAGACAACGCCCAAAAGGCCGAGAACCACAGTGGGTGCTATGAATCGCTGCCAGCCGCGAGGCTTGTTCTTGTCGGCCCAACGCACCAGGCGCACATAGAGGATGGAGGCCAGCGCGAAGATCGGCGCTGCCACGATGGCCCACAGGATCACCGACGCCGAAAGCGGGAATGAGGGAATCATGTAGGTAGGCGCGTTCGGCAGCGCTACCCAGGAAACCCCGGTGGCGATGAGCGAAGCGAACAGCGCGGGCAGAACAAAACGCAACGCAAGCTTGCCGCGCATCACCTCCAAAGCAAAAAGCGCGCCGCCCAATGGAACGCCATAGGCCGCTCCCATCCCCGCGCCGGCGCCACAGGCCACCAGCAGTCGCCGCTGCTCATCGGAGAGCGTTTCGGCGTCAGCGAACCAATTCGCAAAAACGGCGCCAGCTTGTTTGGGCGCGCCTTCGCGGCCCATGGACGCGCCCATGCCCACTTCAAAAATGGACAGCACCGCGCTGCCAAGGGTGCGCAGGGCCGGCATGCGTCCAGCATAGAACCAGATGGCCGCGGTGGTATCGATGCCGTTGCCGCTGGAGAGTTGTTTGAGAAGGAATTGCCCAACGCCGGCCAGAATTCCTGCCGCAAGCAGCACAACAAGATGTCGCGACGCGCTGGCCTGACTTGCTGCGTCCAGTATATTTGTGCCCGAACCGCGCCAGGCCACACGCTGGACAAGTTCCAGCAACCGTGTGAGCCCCGCGGCTGCTAAACCCGTGGTGATGCCGATCAAGAGAATGGCTAACCAAAATCGCGGTGCACCGGGATGTGCCAGTGTGGTGGGAATGGTTGTACTGCTGTGCGTATTGGCGGTCGCCATGCGGCCCTTATGCTAATACATTTTGTTTTGTGGGTTGCGGCAAACCGGGCGCCCAGTTCTCCTACACGCGGACACCTTGCACCACTTGGTAGGAATAGGGATGGAAGATGAGAAGCGGGCGTGTAGAATGGCGAGCCGAGGTGATGGGGTGGGGGAAATGTCACACGAGGGCGAGGAACACGAACGGCGATGCGAGGCAGTGTCGCCGAGTGGGTCAGCAGTGTGCGGGTTCCCGGCGTCGATTCGCTGCGCCTTGTGCAAAAAGTGGTTTTGCGATGCGCACGCCGAAGATGAGCACTGGCACCCTTGTGTGCTTTCCCCGGACTTCGGCTGAGGAAAACTTATGAAAACAGCGTGCTTAGTCGCGGCGTTTTTGTGTGTCGTTGGGGTAGTGGAGGCGCAATCCGTGCCGAAGCGGAGCCTGCTGGCGCTTTCCAAGCGGGATCACACCTTGGCGATTGTGGATGCAACGACACTGAAAGTAGTGGCCCGACTGCCCGTGGGACCCGACCCGCATGAGGTGATTGCGTCAACGGATGGGACTAAGGCCTACGTTTCGATCTACGGATTCGGGAAATATCACACCCTTTCGGTGCTGGATCTGGCGGCCCGGAAAGCGCTGCCCGATATCGACACCGGCGCATTGAATGGGCCCCATGGGCTGGCATTCATAGACAGCAAAGTGTGGTTCACCGCGGAAGGCGCAAAGGCTGTGGGGCGGTTCGATCCGGCGAGTGGCACGATCGACTGGATTATGGGCACCGGGCAGAATCGCACGCACATGCTGTATGTGACCAGCGATGAAAAAAAGATTTATACCACCAACGTCAGTTCGGGTACGGTCAGCATTCTGGAACAAGTGCCACCGCCGCACGGGACGCCAACGCCGCCAGAGGGCGTGCCTTCGCGGATGGACTGGAATGTCACCGTTATTGCCGTCGGCAAGGGCGATGAAGGTTTTGATGTGTCGCCCGATGGGCGCGAGTTGTGGACCGCGAACGCGCAAGACGGCACGCTGTCGGTGATCGATCTCGCGACGCGAAAGGTCACAGCAACGCTCGATCCAAAATTTTTTGCGTCGAACCGGCTGAAGTTTACGCCGGATGGCCAGCGGGTGGTGATCACCAGTTTGCGCGATGGAGATTTGCTGGTGTACGACGCGGCGTCGCGTAAAGAGTTTAGACGAGTTCACATTGGCAATGGCGCAGCGGGCATTCTGATCGATCCTGATGGGACGCG
This sequence comes from Verrucomicrobiia bacterium, assembly GCA_035506955.1. Taxonomy (GTDB): domain Bacteria; phylum Acidobacteriota; class Terriglobia; order Acidiferrales; family UBA7541; genus Acidiferrum. Next base: position 10,134 of record DATJOO010000076.1, on the reverse strand, counting down.
AGCGTTCGTGGCGTGCACCCCGAATAATTATGTGGCGATGGTCGACCTGAGGACCCTGGAAGTAAGCGGGCACATCGATGTGGGCGGAGAGCCCGACGGATTAGCGTGGGCGGAGACGCGTTAGGAGTGTCTAGGCGCGCGGAAGTAATCACTGGAAGCGGGGCGGAACAGGGCGTAGGCGATCAGTGCGAGCAGCACGGCATGCACGAGAATTCCCTGGCGAAAAAAGAAAATGTTGCCGATCAGATGGGCGGCCATCCACAACACAGCCAGCCAGCGGGCCCAGTTGTGGCCGTAGAGGATGTATAGTCCGGCAATGACGGCGAGCAACTCGACCACAAAAATTTCCAGAAGGTCGATAGGAAATGGACGGAAACTGTGGACTTGCGTGAGGTGGTAGGCGAAGGCCAGTACACCAACGGCAATAAACAGCCAACCCATCATCGTAACTTCGTAAGGACGCTTCATTGCCGCGTGACCCGCATCAGCATTAGGTGAGAGGCCTGCCGATTTCCCAGTGATGGCCAAAGGGATCAACGACACGGCCCATCCGCCAGCGATACGGCTGATCTGCTACCGGCCACACTTCCTTGGCGCCCGCGGCGATGGCGCGTTGGAAGAACGCGTCGGGCTCTTCGACGATTAGAACGAGACGCACGGTGCTGCCGCCGATCGATTCGGGACTGAAATTGAAATGCTCGGGCGATTCATCGGCAAGCCAAAAATCCGACTGGCCAACGCGCATTTGCGCGACAACCGAACCGCCATCGTTCAGGCAGAACAGTTCCTCGGCGCCGAAGGCCGTCTTGTAGAACTCGACGGCTTCGAGCCCGCGACGGACCGAGAGCAGCGGCGCGAGAGAAGTGGGTGCCGGTAATACAACGGGATGCGTGACCACAGCACCCCAGTCGGTTGGATTAACGTCGCGTGCGTGGCGCGAAAACAACCAGTGATGCCCGGCAAAATCTTCGACGCCGTACTGGCGCTCGCCGTACTCCGTCACGTGTAGCTCTTCGATAATCCGCGCTCCAGTGGATTTGCTGCGCTGGCAGTGCGCATCGACATCTTCGACAAAAACCGTCAGACTTTGCGTGTTTTTGCCGACCGCGGCAGGACTGGAGCTGTGCGGCTTGGGACCGTGCACCATGATGAACGCATTGCCGAGAGAAAGTTGCGCACCGCTGACGGGGTCGCCATAGCGGAAGTGCTCGCGGAAGCCGAAAGTTTTGCACAACCAGGTGACAGCCTCCGAAACGTCGGGATACGCGAGATGAGCGAGGAGAATATTGGTGGGCACGGAGCGATTGGAGATCACGGCGTAAGCCTCCCGGGCGCATCAGGGTTTGCGATAGACGGTGCCGTTTTTCATGACGAACGAAACGTGGATGAGGCTCTCGATGTTGTCGAGGGGATTGCCGGGGACAGCGATGATGTCGGCGAAATAGCCGGGCTTGAGGCTGCCAATTTCGCTCTGCCAGCCGAGCAGTTTAGCGCCGTTCAGCAGCCCGGCCTGGAGCGCTTCCAGCGGCTTCATGCCGTACTGCACCATAAGCACGTATTCGCGGGCCTGCGTACCGTGCGGGAAAGGGCCAACATCGGAACCCACGGCAAAGGGTACGCCGGCGGCAAGTTGCTTGCGGAATTGCTCGGCGTGATATTCCAGGAGTTCGTGTTCCTTGGAACCGAGTCCGGGCTTGAGGGGATGCTCGGAGAAATATTCGGAGATGACGAAGGTGGGCACCGCGAAAATCTGTTTTTCCTTCATGATGCGCATGGTTTCGTCGCTGAGTTGATAGGCGTGATCGATGGAAGCAACCCCAGCTTGCGCGGCATAAAGGGTACCGGGCTCACCGGTGGCGTGGACCGCGACGCGTCGGCCAGTGCGCGCGGCTTCTTGTATGGCGGCGGCAAGTTGTGCTTCGGTGTATTGAAACGGCACGGAGAAATGGCCATTGTGAATGGAGTCGGGACCGGTCTCGTAAATCTTAACGAAGTCCGAACCTTCCTTGGCTTGCTGGCGCAGGACCGCGACCAGTTCGTCGGCAGTGTTGGCGTAATCGGCATTGGACAGCACGTGCTGCGCGGGATTAAAGCCGATGGCGTCTTCGTGACCACCAAGGATGTCCACGGCATTGCCGCTGATGCGCAAACGCGGGCCGGGGATTTGACCGCTGTTGATGGCGTCGCGGACGGCGGTGTCGGCCGAGCCGGCGCCTTCCGTGCCCATATCGCGTTCGGCGGTGAAGCCGGCCATCAGATCATCGCGAGCGGCAAGCGTGGCCATGATGGTGCGCTGCGGAACGGACTCCACAACGGTTTGCAGGTCTTCGGCGCCGGGATGCAGGAAAAGATGGATGTGCGCGTCGATGAGGCCGGGGAGAAGCGTCGCGTCGCCGAGATCGAGCACTTGAGCGCCTTGAGGATGCTTGACGGTGGCACCAACTTCGATGATGCGCTCGCCCTGCACCAGAATTTCTCCGGGCGCGACAATTTTGCCCGTGTCGATTTCAAGTAGACGCGCTGCATGAAGCACGATGGGGGTTTGCGTTGGCGCAGTTTGGCAGAAGAGCGAGTTGGAAACCAGAGCAGCCAGCGCACAAAAGCAGAACAGGCGGAACAACCGTGGGCGTTTAATCATGGGCGGAATGATAACGCAAAGTAATCCGTAATCAGTAATCGGTGATCAGAGGTCAGGCTCGCGATTAGGAACCGGAAGCTAGTCCTCACCGACACAACCTTGGAGGGAATATCGACATCGCAGTGGATGATTTTATGGGCAAGCGAGAATGGCACGTAAGAGCCAGGTAAAATGCGGTGCGGAGGAACAATGGTCAGGAAAACCAGGAGAGAGTTTTTGGCAGAAGCGTCGGGAGTGGCTGGAGGTGTCATCGCGCCTACGGCGCTTGTATTTCCTCGTTTGTGTAGTGGGCGGTCTTTAGACCGGCAACAGCCGAGCCAGGTACCAGCGGGAGCGCCTCCGGCGTTCGGCACGGGACCAGCCGTGGGGCCGGAAGTGACCGCGGACACCTTTGCGCAAGGCGAAAAGTTGGTGCGCGTGCAGATGACGGACGAGGAGCTCTCGCAGGCGGCGAGCAGTTGGCGCGGAAATATGGCGGCCCTCTACGAGCGGCGGACGGGGCCGCGAAGGATTGGACTGGACCCGGAGTTGCCGCCGTTTTCGTTGTACCGCAGCGCTATACCCGGAGAAAAAACATTCGAGGGCAAAAACGAATTTGTGCGGAGCAAAAGCGATCCGGACCCACTGCCAATGAACGAAGAAGGCATCGCGTTTGCTCCGGTGACGAAGCTTTCGCGCTGGATTGAGCAGAAAAAGTTGACCTCTGAGCGATTGACTCAGATTTATCTGAAGCGCTTGGAGCAATACAACGGGAAATTACGCTGTGTGATTACGCTGACGCGCGATTTGGCGCTACAACAAGCACGCGAAGCCGATGCGGAGATTGCGGCTGGGCGCTATCGCGGACCGCTGCACGGGATTCCCTGGGGCGCCAAGGATTTGTTAGACACCAAGGGAATCGCCACGACCTATGGCGCGGAGCCTTACCGCAACCGCGTGCCGGATGACGATGCGGCGGTAGTGAAGCGGCTGAACGCCGCGGGAGCAGTGTTGGTCGCAAAGCTGAGCCTGGGTGCGTTGGCGTTGAACGATATCTGGTTTGGTGGGCAGACCATGAATCCGTGGCTGCTGGAAGAAGGAGCCTCGGGATCGAGCGCGGGACCAGGTGCGTCGACGGCGGCAGGTTTGGTGGCGTTCGCGATCGGTAGCGAGACCGGCGGAAGCATCGTGGCTCCAAGTATGCGTTGCGGCGTGACTGGTTTGCGGCCGACCTACGGACGGGTGCCGAGAACCGGAGCGATGACGCTGTGCTGGTCGCTGGACAAGCTGGGGCCAATGGCGCGCAGCGTGGAAGATACGCTGCTGGTGTTGAACGCGATCAGCGGGCCAGATCCGGGAGATTTGTCGAGTGTCCCGTGCACCCTCGATTTCGACGCGAGCGCCAGCGTGAAAGGCCTGCGCGTGGGATATTTTCCGCAATGGATGAAGCAGGCGCCGGCAACCGAAGTGGATCGCCGGGCGCTCGAGACCGTCAAGCAGGTGGGCATGGAGTTGGTCGAAGTGGAAATCCCGGACTGGCCGTACGACTGCTTAAACTTGGTGTTGTTCGCCGAAGGTGCAGCGGCATTCGAAGAGTTGGGGATCAATGGCGGGTTCCGGCAATTGCGCGAGCAAACCTACGATGCGTGGCCAAATATTTTCCGGCAGGCGCGGTTTTTGTCCGCGGTGGATTTTGTGCAGACGGATCGCTTCCGGCGCAAAGTGTGCCAGGAGATGGCTCGGGTGATGAACAGTGTGGACCTGCTGCTGGTGCCGTCGTTGCGGGACGAAATTTTGACCATCACCAACAATACCGGGCATCCTTCGCTGACGCTGCGCGCAGGATTTGTGGAAGTCCCGGAGGCGCGGAGCGATTGGGCGCCGGATCCTTCACGGCCGGTGCCGAGGTTCTCACCCCCGCGTCGCGTGCCACACGGAGTCACGCTGATTGGTCGCTTGTTTGATGAAGGAACCTTGGGACGCGCGGGGATTGCGTTGGAGCAGGCTTTTGGCGTTTGGCAGGAACGGCCGGCAGGATTTTGAGGAAGAAGCGACCAGTTATCATCGATCAGGAAACAGTAATCAGTAATCGGTAACTAGACCCCTGGCGTACATGCTGCGCCCCTACGAAGAAAAGGCTTGGCATGGCGAAGGGGTTTATGCGCTCTATGTCCGCAAGGCCGATGAATCTTGGCTCGACTCGCGTCGACCAACCGACGCTCTTCCAGAATCAATATCTGTAATTTCGATGCGAGTCCGCGAAGTGAGAAATCCCTCTTCACAACCTTCACTCCCGATTCCTGTTTCTCGGTCTCTGATTTCTGGTCTCTGGTCTCTGATCACTCATTCGCGGCTCCAAAGACCGCCGGTTACTGACGACTGATCACTGCCCTTCCAGCGCTTCGGCCATTTCGTGAAGCTTTAGAACTGTGTTCCAGTTGCGACCTGTGGCAGGAGTTTTCAGGGCTTTGTCGAGCGCCGCGGCAGAGAGTTTGGTTTTGCCCATACCGTGCTTGTAATAGATGTAGAGTTCGCAGCCGCGGGCGTGGAGCTCTTCCCCTCGGGTGTCCATTGTGGCCAGGGCGTCGCGGGCCTCCTTGCCGGGGTCGGAAGCGAGAAACGCGACCAGCAGTTTTGCGGGCTCGATACCGTGCCGGCTGGCGAAAGGATTGCGCGCAATGACATGGCGCATTTCGGAGGCAGTGCGAAGGATGACTTCCGGGCGAAAGCCAAAGTTGGATTCGATGGCATCCTGAATACGCTTGGAAAGCACGGCGAGATTTGTTTCGCCACTGCGAAAGACGACGTTGCCGCTTTGCACGTAGGTCTGCGCACACTTCAGCTTCAGTGCGCCGCAAAGAGCCCGCAAAGCCTCCATTTTTATTTTGTTGTGGCCGCCGACGTTTACGCCGCGCAGCATACAGACGATGGCAGGCATGGCCGCGCTAGTATAGCGCGTGAGCGGCTTAGAGGATTGCCCAACCGGCAGTGGACGCGCCTATACTGAGAGGTCGACTGCGCACGCTCCGTTGCAGCGACTCGAGGAGAACCGAATGAAATTGACGTGGAAATTCTCAGGAGTGGCGGTAGCGGTTGTCGCGCTATGCTCGATGCTCGTCATGTTGCACGCACAGGAAAAGGGGAAGGACGAGACCCACGGCATTCAGGTTGCCAACATGGATCGCTCCGTAAAGCCGGGCGACAATTTTTATCTGTACGCTAACGGAGACTGGATCAAACGCACGGAGATTCCACCGGACCGCGCGGGCATCGGCGTGTTCACGAAGCTGGATGAAATCAGCAACAAGAGGACCGCAGACATTATTCAAGAGTCGGCTAAAGCGAACGCAGCGCCGGGCTCGGACAGCCGAAAAATTGCCGACCTGTACAACTCGTATATGGATGAAGCGGGAATTGAAGCGAAGGGTTTAGCGCCGCTGAAGCCGCAACTGGATGCGATTGCGGCGATCAAGGACAAGAAGGAATTGGCGTTTGCGCTGGGGAAAACGCTGCGCGCGGACGTCGATGCGCTGAACAACACCAACTTTCATACGTCGAACCTGTTTGGCTTGTGGGTGGCACCGGGATTCAACGATTCCGAGCATTATGCGGCGTACTTGCTGCAAGGTGGTTTGCAATTGCCGGATCGCGAGTATTACCTGGCAAGCAGCGAGCACATGACCAAATTGCGGGTCGAGTATGGGAAGCATGTCGCGGCCATGCTAAAGCTGGCGGGATTCACCGATGCGGAAGCGCGTGTGAAGCGCATCGTGGAACTGGAACATGCCATCGCAGAAAAACATTTGAGCCTGGCGGAAAATGAAGACGTCCACAAGGCCAACAACCCCTGGAGCGCCGCCGATTTTGCGACGAAGGCACCAGGACTCGACTGGAAAGAATATTTCCGCGGGGCAGGACTGACGCAACAAAGCAGCTTTATCGTGTGGCAGCCGACAGCCTTCACTGGCGAATCGGCACTGGTGGCTTCGGAACCACTCGAAAGCTGGAAAGATTGGATGGCTTATCACGCCATCGAAGCGGGTGCGGGCGTGCTGCCGAAAGCCTTGGCAGGCGAACAGTTTGCATTTTTCGGAACGGCGATGACCGGAGCGCCGCAGCAGCGTCCACGTTGGCAGCGTGGTGTGCGCGTGGTAAATGCGTATCTGGGCGATGATGTGGGAAAGATTTATGCGCAGCGGTATTTTCCGCCGGAAGCGAAAGCACGGGCGCAAGCAATGGTGAAAGAACTGATCGCGGCGTTCCGGAAACGCATCGATGCGCTGACGTGGATGGATCCCAAAACCAAGGCGGAGGCACAGGCCAAGCTGACGACGCTGTATGTGGGCGTGGGCTATCCGGAAACCTGGAAAGACTATTCCGGCTACGAAGTCAAGGGCGACGACCTCTACGGGAACATTTGGCGCGGGCGCATGTTCGCCTACCAGAGCGACGTGGCGCGGTTGGGCAAGCCGGTGAACCGGAAGGAGTGGTCGATGACTCCGCAGACGGTGAACGCAGTGAATTTGCCGCTGCAGAACGCGTTAAATTTTCCCGCGGCGATTCTGCAACCGCCGTTCTTTGATGCGCAGGCGCCAGACGCCGTGAATTATGGAGCCATTGGAACAGTGATTGGCCACGAAATCAGCCACACGTTTGATACCGAGGGAAGCGCGTTTGATGCCCAGGGACGCGTGCGCAATTGGTGGACCGACGCGGACTTGAAGCATTTCGAAGAAGCCACGGCGCGGCTTGCGGCGCAGTATGACACCTACAAACCGTTCCCGGATCTTTCCGTGAATGGCAAGCAAACGTTGGCCGAAAACATCGCGGATGTGGCGGGCCTTTCGGCAGCGTACGACGGTTACCACGCCGCGCTGGCATCGAAGAAAGCTCCGGAACAAGATGGATTCAACGGCGACCAGCAATTCTTCATCGCTTTCGCCCAGAATTGGGGTTCGAAGGCGCGCGAGGCGGCGGAACGACAGCAAGTGGCCACCGACCCGCACGCGCCGGCGCAGTACCGCGCAGACACGGTGCGAAATATCGACGCGTGGTATCCAGCATTCTCGGTGGAGTCGGGCCAGACGCTGTATTTGGCGCCGGCGGATCGCGTGCGGATTTGGTGACAACAAAAAACCTGATCAGTGATCAGAGGTCAGTGACCGGAGATCGGGAATCGGCGAGCGAGGGTCAATAGGTCGTTTCGGCCGGAGAGAGGAAAACCTCCCGAGACACCTGTCATTTCGAACGGAGCCCGCGAAGAGAGAAATCCCTCTTCGACAGAGTTTTTTGAGGTTGTTTGGTGTGCACGCTGCGTCGCGCGTGATGGATACTCTGATTGCTGGTTACTGATGACTAAATTACCGGTTCCTAATCTCTGATCACTTCTTATTCGCCCGGTCTTTCAGCAAATTCTTCAATTCCGACATGAATTCCTGGACGTCTTTGAAGTCCATATACACGCTGGCAAAACGGACGTACGCCACTTTGTCCAGTTTTTTCAGGCGATGCATGATCATTTCGCCGATTTCGGTGGTGGTCAATTCCCTTTCGGTGGCTTCGTGAACCACGCCCTCAATTTCGTCAACGATCGCTTCCAGTTTCGGCGTGGGTACCGGACGCTTTTCACAAGCCTTGAGTAGACCCTGAAGGATTTTCTGGCGCTCGAAGCGTTCGCGCCGGCCGTCTTTTTTGATGACCATGTAGGGAATTTCGTCGATACGTTCGTAGGTCGTGAAGCGGCGGGAGCATTTCAGGCACTCGCGCCGGCGCCGAATCGTGTCACCAGTACGGCCTTCGCGAGAATCGATTACCTTGTCATCGACGTGCGCACAAAAAGGACACTTCACTCGGGCGATGCTCCTGTATTTAAGAAAGAGAATAGCAGATGGAGGAAGAAAGTGCCCAGCCCAGCGATCAAGTCAGTGTAGCAGCGGCTTTACGCCGCTGTCTTGCAAAGCACCGTCTCCAATTTCCGTCATTTCGAACGAAGTGAGAAATCCCTCTTCGAGCTCGTGAACTTGGCTCTCGATTCCTGATCACTGAAAGCAACTGTTCGCTGCGCTAAGCAGGATTGTGGGGATGTTCCAGAATTTCGCGGTCGATTTCCTGGTCTTCTTCCTCGCGCATACGCCTCAGCTCGCCTAGCGAGAACCCTTCTTTGAAGAGCAGTGGGACGCCGGCGAGGGAACACGAAGCGAATGTGATGAGCCAGAGAACCATGGCCGCAGCTACGGCCGATTCCTGGCTGACGCCATACAAGCGGGTGAACGCGACAATGGAAAGCGCCTGCGAACCGCCACCGACTCCGGGCAATTGTACTGCAGAACCGACGAGCGTGAAAACCAGAACGAGCATGGCGTCCGAAAAGCCCAGCGTGTGCAGCCGGCCACCAAAGCTTTTGATCACGATGTAGTAACAAAACACAACCAACAGCCAATGAATCAGCGAGAGGAACACGGCATAAAAAACGTCGCCCCACGAACGCACGGTCTGCACGCCGCGAGAAAAGCCGAGCAGGATGCGAGCGAGTTTCGCCCGCCATCCATGGGCCACTAACCAGCGCTCCATGCGGCGTTCCAGCACCGCGGAGCCATGAAGACGCAAATAAACCAGACCGGCAATGGCCACAATCGCAAAAACGGAAAATGCCGTGCCGGCCGTGCGGGCGGCCTTTTCGAACGCAGAACCGGTACCCTCGGCGGTCAGATGGCCGGACGATTCGAAAATCAACAGGCCAACGGCAGCTAAAACAGCGGTGGAGGCGGCATCGAGGATGCGCTCGAGCGCATATACCCCGAAAGTATCCGCGAGGGGGATTCCGTCTTTGCGGGAAATGAGCACGGGACGGACGGGCTCGCCGGGACGCCCGAAGAGGAAAATGGCACTAAACCCGGCCAAGTTCATGGCGTAAATATTCCAGAACTTTGCCTGACCCACGTGCGCCTGAAAACGCTGCCAGCGCAGAGCGCGGATCGCGTAGCAGGCGTAGATGGTGACCAGCGCCATCAGAAGGTACAGGTAGTTGGCTCCGCGAATAGCCTCCCAAAGCTTGGCGCCGCTAAACTGGCTCAGACGGAGCAAATCGCGGGAACGATATAGAACGAAGCCGAGCACACACGCGGCAATAGCGACCAGCAACCACTTCCTCGACCTAGAGGACATATAGAAGCAGCGTAGCTTAGGTTTGCGAGCAGATGCAAACCGGGAGCACTGGAGCGACGTCAGTACAAGTATAAATCGAGACCCCGTTTTTGAAGCACCGCCATGAGCAAGGGTAAACAATTCAAATCCAAGGGCTTGCCAGGGCAACTCGAGGCGAGTAACATTCGGCCAAGGTTGGTCGGTGGGGTCGCCTTTGATGGGGAACATTTTAGGGGCAATTTACGTTCCATTACATGACAGGCCGAGTAGCCCTGTTAAAGGGTTATGCCTGAGCAGGTTACTGGAGAATGGGGCTAAGAAGGCTTGGAGCAGGATGCTCAACTGGTCCAACGATGCCTCCAGGGCGATGGCTC
>DATJOO010000075.1:0-13743 GCA_035506955.1 Verrucomicrobiia bacterium | reverse complement strand
TAACCTGAACATGGGAGAAGCTAGCCTTGGTCCTTTCCTTTTTTCGACATTCCCGCTCTCGCACTCTCTAGCTTGACTTCCAAGTCCGCCGCCCGTTCCACCGCCTCGCGCAGCGCTTTTCGCCATTCATCTTGTGTGTACGCAGCATTCCCGCGGCGTCCTATTTCCAAGCCAAAGGAAACTCCCGCGGAAAAAATCTCCACAATTTCCGGGTCGGCCACCACCCACGCTTCGCTGAGCCGGCCTTCCGCCTTCCAACTCTGCGTCATTCTCCCCTGCTCCGCTCTCATCTCGGCAAACCTGGTTCTCTGTCCCATTGCCAAACCTCCTACCAGATACTCTGTCCACCGCATTGGTTGATTCACGAAGGAAAGGAACAGCCTCGGTCCCGGCATTTCTACGCCATAGTCTGGCAGATTTCCGAGGTGCTTCTTGCAAAAAACGTTCGACCAGCACTTGCCAGTCAACTCCCGCCAACCGGACCCACTCCAGACATTCGGCCCGAGACCTCGCCCGTGCCGTCTGCCGAGGCCGCCCTGTTCTAGAGGTCAGATGCTTCGAACTGGCGCTGCCCCTATAATGGTCCCCTGTCTTTCTAGTCGATCCCGATTCAGCCCGATTCGGAGACGCCATGACTCGCTCGCTTGCTATTCTCTCTGGCTTAGTTCTTCTGCTTCTCGCTGGCTGCGGCTCTTCCAACTCCTCGGGCAACTCCGGCGGCGGCACTCAAAACGTTGCTCCCTCCATCACCACGCAACCCGCCAATCAAACCGTCACCTTGGGTCAGACTGCCACCTTCTCCGTCGCCGCCAATGGAACCGCGCCTCTCTCTTATCAATGGCAGAAAAGCAATTCCAACATCTCCGGCGCCACTTCTCCCACCTACACTACTCCGGCCACCACGCAGTCCGATAACGGTTCTACGTTTCATGTCGTTGTCTCCAACTCTACAGGCAGCATCACCAGCAGCAACGCCACGCTCACCGTAAATTCCACTCAGACGGCCGGCGTCGACGTCACGACCTACAAAAATGATCTCGCCCGCACCGGCCTCAATCCCAACGAAACCACTCTGACCACCTCCAATGTCAATTCCACCATGTTCGGCCTTCTTCGCACACTCACCGTCACTGGCAAAGTCGACGCACAGCCCCTCTACCTCTCCCAACTCTCCATCGGCGGCACATCTCACAACGTGATCTTCGTGGCCACCGAGCACGACATGGTCTACGCTTTCGACTCCGTCACCGGTGCTACACTCTGGTCCGTTTCCGTAGCCAACGGCGACTCCACCAGTGACGCCCGCGGCTGCAACCAGGTCACTCCCGAAATCGGGGTCAGCGACACTCCGGTCATCGACCGTACCGCCGGCCCGCACGGCGCTATTTACCTCGGCGCTATGTCCAAGGATTCGCAGGGCAATTATCACCATCGCCTTCACGCGCTCGACGTCACCACCGGCGCCGAGCTATTCGGCGGCCCTAAAGAAATCAGCGCCACATTTCCCAACAGCAGCGGGCAAACCACTTTTGCTCCCGGCCAATACAAAGAGCGTCCCGGCTTAGTGCTTCTCAACGGCATCATCTATATGAGCTTCTCTTCGCACTGCGACGCAGAACCTTATACCGCTTGGATCCTTGGCTACAACGAAACCACTCTCGCACAATCGGCCGTCCTCAATCTCGGCCCTAATGGCGGCGGCCCTTCCATCTGGATGAGCGAAGGCGCCCCCGCCGTGGATTCCTCCGGCAATCTCTATGTGCTCACCGCCAACGGCCTGTTCGACACAACTCTGAACGCTGGCGGCCTCCCCAGCCAGGGCGATTACGGCAATTCTTTCGTCAAAATATCTACCGCCAACAACACCCTCACCGTGGCCGACTATTTCGCCATGTCCAATGAAGTCAGTGAATCCAACGGTGACGTGGACCTCGGCTCGGGGAGCGCCCTGGTTCTTCCCGATTTCACCGATTCCACCAACACCGTGCGCCATCTCGCCGTGGGTGCCGGAAAGGACGGCAACATCTACGTCGTCAATCGCGATTCCATGGGGAAATTCAACCCAGCCAGCAATAATGTCTGGCAGGAGCTCAGCAACGCTCTTCCCGGCGGCATCTGGTCCACTCCCGCGTACTTCAACAACACCGTTTACTACGGCGCGGTCGGCGGACCGCTCCGCGCCTTCCCGATTTCCGCGGCCAAGCTCGCGTCCTCGCCTTCTTCACAAACGGGCAACAGCTTCGCGTATCCCGGTACCGCTCCGGCCATCTCCGCCAATGGCACGTCGAATGCCATCGTGTGGGCTCATGAAAACACCAGTCCCGCCGTACTTCACGCGTTCGACGCTAGCAACCTCACCAACGAACTCTACAATTCCAATCAAGCTGCCAATGGCCGCGACCAGTGTGGCCCCGGTAACAAGTTCATCACCCCAACTATCGCCGACGGCAAAGTGTTCCTCGCCACCACCGCTTCCGTCTGCGTCTACGGCCTCCTTCCGTAGTTTGTGGCAGCACGTTTATCCCCCTGCAGCCGTCACCGCGCTGCCCCGGTCCCACAAAAATCCCGTCATTTCGAGGGCCGCGAGAAATCTCTCGGCTTCGTCTTATTCATTCCGCGTAGGGGCGCAGCACGCTGCGCCCCATGTCCGCAAGGTCCGTGTGTTTGAGTGACTGTCCGCGGTTCAGGCGGAAGCCGCAGGTGCCAAGGGAAGCCCGATCCGTCGCAACAGCTCTTGGAAATGCGCGTTTGAGCGCAACGCGTCCATGCTGGGGTCAATGTGCAGGTAGATCAGCCAGTGCGTGCGCTCCTGGTATGCCTGTTCCAGCAATTCCATCGCGCGCGGGTGTTCTCCCAATGCCAGGTGGATTCCCGCAAGAAAGTAGGGCGACACATATTTTTCCTTCGCCAGATTAACGAGTTCATCCAGGATCTGCACGGCCTTGACGCGTTCGCCGGCGGTGGCCAGCGTCTGCGCTAGCGCGGCGCTCATCAGCGGACTGCCCCCGGATAACTTCACGCCTTTTTCCCCTTCGACGATCGCCTGCTCGAGTTGACCCATTTTTCGCAGCGCCACGCCTAGAATCCAGTAGGTCATCGGATAGTGCGGCTCCAATTCCACCGTCCGGCGGAGTTGCTCGATGGCCTCGTCATAGCGCCGCGCCATGTAGTCGGCCCACCCGATGGCCACATTGATAATCAGCCACAACGGATCAAGTTCCAGCGTCGCTTTCATCTTCTCGATCGCTTCGGCCGAACGTCCCATCGTCATCACATATTCTGCGAACCAGTGATTTACTGTCGGATAGCTGGGATTAAGCGCGAGGCTGCGTTCGAATTCGGCTTGCGCCTGCTTCCACTCCCACTCGTGCAGCCACAAGACCGCGGCCAGTGGCGTGTGCGCTTCCCCCAGATCCGCATCAAGCCGTAACGCGCGCTGCGCCGCCATTTTCGCCTTCGGGAAAGCTTCCTTTGGTGGCAAGTAGCCATTCCAGCCGAGGAGCACGTAGGAGTCTGCCACGCCGCAATAGGCCAGCCCGTAGGTCGGATCCTTTTCGATGGCCAGCTGAAAATATTCGATGGCCTTATAAAAACCGTCCTCGGTCCAGCGGTCCCAGTGGTGACGGCCTTTCAGGTACAACCGATAAGCCGCGGCATCAGCGGTGGGGCGCTTGCTGAGACGCTTTCTGTCGTCGCGCGTCAGCTTAAGCCGCAATTTTTCAGAAATTTCGCTCGAGATTTCGTCCTGAATCGCAAAGATCTCGCCGGGCTTGCGATGAAATTGCCCACCCCACAGTTGCGAACCGGTCGCCACATCTACCAACTCGACGCCAATGCGCAGGGCTTCACCGCTTTGCATGATTCTTCCGGTCAGCACCGCACGCACGTTCAATTCGCGGCCTACGGCTTGCGGGTCGATGGCACCGCCCTTGTAGCGCAACACGGTGCTCTGCGCCATCACACGCAGTTTCGGCACCGTGGTCATCATGTTGATCAGGCTACCGGCGATTCCGTCGCCGAGGTATTCGTTTTCAGGGTCGCGAGTGGCATTGTCAAAGGGCAAAACAGCCAGAGAATTGATGACCTTCGAGACTCGCTCGGTACGTGCAGCCCGGGTTTGCGTGGAGGTATCCTGCCGGGCCGGAAGCATCGGCGCCGGCAGTTGAGAATGACTGATTGTCGACCTCAGAGAAAATCCCGGGTCGGTCTCCGGGCTCCTCCAATTCGAGTCCGGACCGCGATCCAGTCGGTGCAGGTCCGCGCGAATATCTGCCGCATGCTGGTAACGCTGCTCGATATTCTTATCTAGCGCCTTATTGATGATTTGTTCCAGTGGCGGTGGCAAATCAGGATTGATGGTGCCCGCTGCGGTAGGAGAACGCGTCAGAATCGCCTCGATAATCACGCCGCCGGTGTTCCCACTAAAAGCCTGCCTCCCCGTGGCCATTTCATACAGCAACAGTCCCAGCGAAAAGATATCGGTGCGCTGGTCCAGATTGTCTCCGCGAACTTGTTCCGGTGACATATACGAAGGAGTGCCGCTGATAATGCCGACGACCGACGTGGAGTCTACAATTTCTTCGGAACCCGCTCCGAGCGCAACGCCGGTGCGAACCAGCTTAGCCAAACCGAAATCGAGAACCTTCGCTTGTCCCCGCCGGGTAACAAAAACATTGGCCGGCTTGATGTCGCGGTGGATGATGCCTTGGGTGTGCGCCGCATCCAGCGCGTCCGCAATTTGAATCCCCAATCTCACAATCTCTTCGACGGGCAGCGGCCGGCCATGAATATGCGTCCGCAGGGTTTCCCCGTCGATATACTCCATGGCGATGAAAGCGCGGCCGCCTTCTTCACCGATATCGTGAATCGTGCATATGCCCGGATGGTTCAGCGCCGACGCCGCCCGCGCCTCGCGCCGAAAGCGCTCTACGGCCAACGTGTCTTGCGCCAACTTCTCTGGCAGGAATTTCAACGCCACAAAACGGTGCAGCCTGGTATCTTCCGCTTTGTACACTACACCCATCCCGCCTTCGCCTAGTTTTTCTACGATGTGAAAGTGGGAGATGGTCTGGTCGAGCATCGCTGCACTCGCGCGTCAGGCGGCGGCTACCCGGCTCAAAGCGTTAGATCGTTCATCGCGGCGCCTTCGTCAATTTTGCGTCGCGCTTCGGTTGACGGTTTCGGCGATCCCAACACATTGATCGCACGCGCGCCCTCTCCATGCGCGCTCAGGTCCGTTTGATGTTCCAGCTCAAACGTAACGTTCTTATTGCACACCGTGCAAACCAGCGAGCCGTAGGGCGTCCCGCTCTTCTGCACGAAGATGTTGAAGCGCATCACACGCTCACAACAAATTGGAATCCAAAGATTGGCAGCCTTTGTCGAGTCCAAAGCCCACCCTCATAAATAGTTTCCGGGGATTATACACGAAATCCATGGTCAAACGGGCAGTGCGACCCTGGGTAACATAGAACCTTATGCAGTCATGTTGGCGACCCAATTTACGCTTCTAAAATCACGTCCCGGCGCCTTGCACCTTTGTGCCGTAGCTCAGGCTGGCATACCAACTTCCTCTTCCCTGCGGTGTGAGGTCCAGAAAGTGCCACATCGGACCAAGGAGGTCGATACCGCGCTCCTGAATGTCGCCAGCCATGCGAGGATGCGCAGTGTAGAAGTGGCGCACCGTGCCAGCCGCATCTCGCGTGAACACGGAAACCGTGGAGTCTTGATTCCCTTCCCGATCTTCGCTGCCCAAGTCATATTTGAAGGTGTTGCTGCCCGCGCTGAGCAGACGCAACCGGTCCCAACCTCGCGCACGAGCGTGTGCTCGCAGAGTCGGAATATCCGCAGCAGCAACCACCGCGAAATCGAGATTTTGCCCCAGGTGATGGGCGATCCCGTTAACTCCGTCGATCCACGCCGTGCACATCGGGCAAGCCTTGCTCTGTTTCTTTCCGAACATAAAATGATAAATAACCAGCGAGCGTTTTGGACTACTAAACGCGGCAGGTGCCGGCGCATCTCGGCCACTCGTTCGCGCTGTCGCATCAACGCGATTTCGGCCAGCCGAAGCTCATCGCGTTTGGCCAGGTACTCTCGCGATTCGTTGGTTAGATTGGTTTGCCGGTACGTTCCGTCAACAACGGTGTGAACCATGATGAACACCTCCGCGCGACATTTTCTTCCGCTAGGGAATTCCACGCAACCGGGGTCTTACCCGGGTTCCCCTCCTTTGGCGGTTCCAATAGGTCCCTTATTCACTCAGCCCCAGCCGTAGCGGCTTTTTCGCCTGGTCGCCTACATGGTAAGCACGGCGCGGAAGCGCGGTCTGCCTTCCGCAACGCGCTGATACGCCTTAGGAGCCTCGGCGAGCGGGTAGGTCTCCACAATCGGTTTGACTTTTCCCTTCGCGACGTAATCCAAAGCCTCGTACATATACTCGGGACCGTTCTGCTGGCTGCCAATGACTTGAATGCGCTTTGCGATCAGGTCGATCAACGATACGGAAATAGGTTCCGCATCCGCACCCATAGCCACCAACCGCCCATCCGGCCGTAATCCCTGAATGCTGTCGTTCATCGCTTTGGTCGAGTTCGAAGTACTGAGGATCACATCCGCGCCGCCTGCAGCCGCAAGGCTCTTTCCATCGCGCACAATCTCATCGGCGCCGAGTTCGCGAATCAATTTGTCTTTATCGGCCGAATGCGAAATAGCTATGGTCTCGAAGCCGGCTGCTTTCGCATACTGCACCGCCAGGTGTCCCAGCCCGCCGATTCCCAGCACAGCTACGCGCTCATGTGGCTGCGGACGAGCCCAGCGCAGCCCACTATATACCGTGTACCCCGCACAGAAGATTGGTGCGGCTTGCTCGAACGAAACTTTGTCGGGAATCAGATAGGTCGCGTCGGCCTGCATCGGTGTGTACTCCGCGTGCCCGCCTTGCGTTGCGATCCCAATTGCCTTCATCTCCGGACAGAAGTTCTTCCGCCCGCGGTGACACCATTCACACCGCCCGCACGTTGATTGAATCCATGCGCTGCCCACGCGGTCGCCTACTTTTCGCGTGGTCACGTCGGAAGCGACAGCCACAATTTCTCCGACGGGTTCGTGCCCCAAAATTCGCGGAAACGGGCCGGGCAAGTGTCCGAGCGTCTGGTGCACATCGGTATAGCAGATGCCGCTGGCCCGCATTTTCACCAGCACTTCACCGGGTCCGGGTTTCGGCTCGGGTACGTCTTTGATCTGCCATGTACCGTTGGCAGCGGGCACGACCGCAGCTTTCATAAGGCTTCCTCCTAAGCCGATTCGATGCAACCCGTCTCAAGGTTGGTGCATGACTTCGAGAGGAAAGCCCCTGATCAATGTTTAGGATTCATGCCCGTGGTTGTAGCGTTTTTCTCCAGCCGGAATTGCGATGGACAGTCGATTTTGCCGCAAAGGTAGCGGACATGTCGTGTAGGGGTTGTACGCGCACGGCGGGTTATATGCCTTATTAAAGTCCAAATCGACGGTCTTCCCGTTTGGCCCATCCTTCGCCGCGGGTGTATCGATGAAGCGCGCGGACGGATGTGTCTCTTTCCCGCTGGTCAGGTCGCGGAACACCACGAAGAATCCGACGCCCTTCTCCCCCGTTTCCACATCGAGCTTCAGATTCTCGCCATGCAGCGTAAAAGCCAGGTACCCCACAATGCTCATTTTGATGGGATCCCCGAGCACGTTCTGCGAGTCCAGTTCTTTCGGCGCCTCGTACGGCACAAAACGCGCCGTCACGCGATAGGATTCATCCACCGGGAACCAGTCTAACGTGGTGAATTCCCTGCGGAATTTGCTGTCCTTGTCTCTTACTCGAATGGCCATACGCGGGCCGCTGGGATGCACAGCCAGCGTCAGTTCTCCCAACGCCAAGCGGTCTTCGCGAACATCCGGCCTAAGTTCAGCGGTCTGCACCGCTTTCCCGTTCATCGTAATCGGAACGCCGGGGTACACATGCACAACCGTTTTGCCCTGATGAAACTCGAAGTATCCCGCGTCGGCTGGAGCGGACGGAGGCAGCAGAATGTCGCTGGCGGGGCCAGAGCCAAACCGATTCTGCCCTTCGTGCAGCCAGAAAAGCCCGGAAACCGTCAGCCAACCTGTGTCCGAAGTAAGATCGGCTTTATATTCGGCGCGCCATTTTTCCACGGACTGCTGGTAAGAAGCATTTTGCGCAAGCAAGGACGGAGTTATCGTGAAGAGCACCAGGCACAACACAGCGAGTACCTTCCTTTGCAAAGCAGGCAAGCGACTCCCGTCTTCTTGCGCGTGTTGTGTCATTTCAACTCTCCTCCGAAGTGTTCATGGTGCGCCTCGCTCTACAGGTGCCTGAAGCGGGCCCTCCACTGCAGGTTAAACTGCGCGCCGCCGCAGGCATACAAAGCTCCATCGCCCTATGCTGGAAAGTAATTACTCCTTAGGGCAAGTCCAAGATCGCCCGACGCCCGAGCTGGAGACGACGCAACTGCGGCCCGCGAACGGCAACCTGTGCCGGGTAACCCAATTCCCGCATCCAATAACGGCACGAAAATCCGCACGCTAAGGCTTCCACGCATATGACCGAATTGCGCAACATAACGGAATTCTTTGCCGCTTACGAGCAGGCCAACGCTGAATTTTCCATAGACAAATTAGCCGCCGCTTATGCTGACGTTTTTATGTTCGCGGGTCCTCAAGGTGTGCAGCCCGTGGCAAAACCCGATTTTGTTCGCCTTCTTCCGAAGCGGAAAGAATTCTTCCGCAATGCTGGCTTGACCGCATCGAAGCTCGATTCTCTGGAGTCTTTGCCGCTCGACCCCCAGCACGTTTTGGCCAAAGTCATTTGGAATATGCGCTTTGAGCCCACTGGAAAACCGCCCGTGGAGAGCCGCAACGGGGCTACCTATATTCTTCGCGCGAATGGCGATTCGCTTCAGATTGTCTTTCAACTCGACCACCAGGATCTGACCAAGCGAGTGGCGGAATTATTCACTTAGCAGAGCGCCGTACGGAATCACGTAGTAATCAGGCGGCAAGAGTCGCACTCGTCGTCCAGCGGCAAATCCGCTTCCGCCGAGATGAACTGCCGCAACGGCGTGGGGGGCGGCGCCTCTGCCGCGGGCTCAGGCTGGGGAACTTCCGGCGGCACAGCTGGACGCCTTTCGTTGATCAGTGGTGTCAGCCAGCTCGCCTGCAGTGCGGCCAGCGCCAGTTCTTCATCCAGCCCGTTGTACAGCGCGTCTGACATTTCCTCTCGCGCTTTTTCTACGTGATTCTCCCCGTGCACTTTCTGCAGCGATTCGAAGATGCATCGTACTGTGATCGCACCGACCTTCGCCTCGACCACGTTCCGGGGTTTGCCCGATTTATACGCGCTCAACGCTTTGCGGAACATCGCTACGGCATCGCCATGCTGCTCCCGCACGTTTCCCGCCAACGCCTGCACAAACTGCATTTGAAAATCTGAGCGGTCCTTCAGCTTCTGCTCCATCTCCGCAATTTGTGTCGTCAGCGCGTCCTTCAACTTCTTGTTGTCGGCGGAATTGGAGTCCCACAGTTTCTGCACTTCCTTGGCCATCGCTCGGGCATATTCATTCCGCATCTGCACCGTAGCTCCCGCGGTGGCCGTTTTTGTCTGTTCGTCGATCATCTTCAAGCTGAACCGCGCCACGAGCACAAACACCGCCGTCAGCAGCAATCCCATCATTCCCAGGGTCCACAGCTGGGTATTCAACACCTTCTCGTAGTACGCCTCATACTGCTTTTGCGTTCGTGTGATGTAGTCCCGTTCCATCGTGGCGCTGCTCGCGGTTTTTTCCGCGGCATCGGCGCGCTCTTCCAGTTTCTTGATGCGGTCATCCTGCGATAGGTGCGACGCCGCCTTTTGCGCCTGCTCGCACCGGACGGCAGGAACCAGAAACGCAACGGCGGCCGCGAGCACTATCATCTGGCGAATGATTTTCATGGGTCGACTCCTGGCTGGGTCTCCCACTCTACGGCCTCGCGCATAGCGTGTCACCGTTTGGCCCGACGCCGGTGTCCGAACCGATACCGGCCGAAAGGGCTATGCGCCGCATGCCCGTCACAGCGCACCTCACTCGATTACATTCCGTTCCTCCTAACGTCACTATTCCCTTGACAAATGGCCCTACTGAGGGCATCTTTCCACCTCATAAGTTAACGGCCCAGGGCCCCTTTCCCAGCTTTACCTGTCCCCATCAGCTAGACGGATGAGTCAACTCGACGAGATCGATCTTTGACCTGGAGGCGTTTGATGGAAACTGCCATTGGCGTATTTGATTCACCGGAGCACGCGAAAGAAGCGGTGCGGGAACTGCTAGCCAACAGAGTCCCGCAAGATGCAGTCGTTTTTTTGACGCGTTCCGGCACGGATGCTGAAGTTGTTGGGAAGGAACTCAGCACGGGGGCGGTTGCCGGTGTCAGTGGCGTCACCGCGGGAGCCATTGCCGCCTCAGTATTGCTCGTTCCAGGTATTGGCGGAATTGTCTTCGGACTGGGGCTTGGCGCGGCTACGCTGCTTGGCTTGATCGGCAAGGAATCGAGCAAGGCGGTTGCGGCCGGCAACGCCGAAGACGCGGATTTCTTCCGCAACGTCTTGAAAGAAGGACAGAGCTTGATCGTAGTCCGCACGGAATCCGCCGATGTCGCTCGCAGCGCCACTGGAATTCTCGATCGCCTCGGCCTCAGTATTCAGGAGCGCTCGACCGCCAAGGCGCAAACTTCCGTGCGACAACTCGGTGACTTCGCAATTGTCGACATGGTCGGCCGCATCACCTTCGGCGAAGGGAATGTCATGCTGCGCGATACCGTTCGCGACTTGCTGGCTAAGGGACACAAGAAGATCCTGCTCAACCTGCAGGGCGTGCACTACATCGACAGCGCTGGTATCGGCGAAATGGTCCGGAGCCACGCTTCAGTCCGCAACCAGGGCGGCCATCTCAAACTCTGCAATCTTTCTAATCTGGTGAACGATTTATTCCTGAAGACCAAGCTGCATACCGTCTTCGACATTCACCCTGACGAAACCTCCGCCATTCAGTCCACTGGTGCCGCTTCCAGTGTCAAGGCCGGTTCCTGACACGCGTCCCGGCCTTCCCCAAATCGGTCTCCCGGGCGTGCGCCTGTGTCGCGGAAATCCTACTCATGGGCGGTTTTTGAGGGTGGGTTTCCGCGAGTTCTTGGGTTTGCGTCCTTAGCGCCTCCGCAATTACTGCACCTCTATTCTGGCGAGACGTACGGAAACTTCAGCGCCAACTCCCGAAAATCCCCAGCGGCACCCCTTGGTTTTGGACCCGCTGGATACAACAGCAGAAATTTCCGCAGAATGCGCAATCCCTTGACGGGAGCTGTTCGTATTCGCCCCAGCGGCAACCGTGGCAGTACCGCCCATCGCGTCACGAGACCGATTCCCAAGCCGGCCTCCACACTCGACAAGATCGCTTCCGTCGAATCTAATTCCATTACCACGTTCAGTTTTCTCCGCGCGATTCCCGCCTTCTCGAACGCGGTTTCCAGCACTCGCCGCGTGCCCGAACCATGTTCCCGCAGCAACAGCGCTTCTCCGTTCAGTTGCTCGACGGAAATCGCCGGCAGTTTCGCCAACCGGTGCTTTGCAGGCATCACCAGAATCAGTTCGTCTTCCAGAAACGGTTCCGTCCGCACGTCGCGCCGCAAAGCGGGCCCTTCAATCAATCCGATTTCAATCTCCTCAGAAATCATGTGTTTTACGACGACCTCCGTGTTGCCACTGACAACCGAGATACGCACGCGCGGGAACAGCCGCCGGAATTGCCCCAGCAGTTGCGGAAGAACGTACTGCGCGATGCTCGTAGACGCGCCGATTTTCAGTTCTCCCGCGTGATCCCCGGTCAACGTCGCCAATTCCTCCTGCGCTCGCGTGACCTGCTCCGCCATCGCCCGCGCGTGCTTCAGTAAAACGCCGCCCGCGTCGGTGAGGGCTACTCGCTTGCCACTCCGGTCCAGCAGTCGAACGGACAACTCTTCTTCGAGAGCTTTAATCTGCAACGTCACCGCAGGCTGAGAGATTCTCAGTTGTTCGGCCGCGCGCCGGAAACTAAGCGTATCGGCCACCGTACGAAACACTTTTAGTCGAAAGTTCTCCATGACAATTTCCACAAGATTACTCGAAATCGACGATAAGCCCAACTTATCACTAATTTGTCTTTCTGCTTGGACGAACCCGAGCAGCAATCCCCACACTATCCCAATGGGGAAGAAGCTGTTCTTCGTTGGGATCATCCTCGCAGCAAGCGGCGTTCTTTCTCCGCCTTTAGCCCTCTTGGGCGGCCTGATTTACGGCCTCGCGCTAGCCCATCCCTACCATGCCGAAAGCAGAAGCCTGGCAAAATTCCTGCTGCAAATATCCGTAATCGGCCTGGGTTTTGGCATGAATCTCCATGAAGTTGTGGATGTGGGCCGCTCCGGTTTTTTCTACACCGCGCTCAGCATTACATTCGCCATGCTTCTGGGTTTGGGCCTCGGCTATCTGCTCCACGTAAGTAAGAAACCCTCATTCCTTATCTGCGCGGGCACCGCGATCTGTGGTGGCAGTGCCATCGCCGCGGTCGGCCCCATCGCCGACGCGAACGAAGAAGAAATGGCCGTTTCCCTCGGCGCCGTTTTCATTCTCAATTCTGTTGCGCTCTTTTTATTCCCCCTTATTGGCGCGGCTCTCCATCTCAGCCAGACGCAATTCGGGCTATGGTCCGCCTTGGCCATTCACGACACCAGTTCGGTTGTGGGTGCCACCGCAAAATACGGCCCGACCGCTCTCGCCGTCGGCACCACCGTCAAATTAGCGCGCGCCCTTTGGATTGTTCCTTTGTCCGTCGCCACCGCTGTTCTCTTAAAGAGCAAGGCGCGCATTCAGTGGCCCTGGTTCATTCTGTTCTTTTGCCTTGCCGCCATGTTCAATACCCTCGTGCCTTCCATGAGCGCGGTTTCCACGACGTTGAGTCACCTCGGGCGGATCGGCCTGACGGTCACCTTATTTTTGATTGGCACGGGCCTTAACAAGCAAACACTGAAGAACGTCGGCGTTCGTCCACTTTTGCAGGGATTGGCGCTTTGGATCGTCGTCGGAGCCGCCACTCTCGCTCTCATCCTGAAAAGCTGGATTCACCTGTAACCTGCCCATCGTCGGCGCAGAACCGCACATATCCCGTGTGGAGAGGACCGCAGAGTGCCGCTGAACGACATGGCTCTACAGTTGTTATCAGGTGGTATCAGGTGTTAACAACTCGGTTTCTGCGGCAACTTGATTTGTTGTAGGGAAAAGACTTGGTGAACCGGGGGAGGACTCGAACCTCCAACCCGGCAGACCCGAGACGAAGATCATGTCGCCGGCGCGAGTGCAGGTCGAGACCGGCACACCCCATTTCTCGAAATTGCTGTCAAACGGTTCGACGCGGATAATTTCCCTCTTCACGATCTGTCTCCTTAGTACGATTTGGTTGTTTCCGTCGACGTCCACGAAAACGTTGTCCTGGCCGAGTGAGACTAACGTAAGTCACGCACATCGACATAAGCAAGCGGTTACGCCTAGCGCCATCTGGTAAGTAAACAGGGCAGTCTTTTCTTTGCATTTGCTCTAGAAGGAGAATTTAGTTTTTGAAAACCCGGCAGTTAGACCTAGATCCGGTGTTGCATCCACCTATTGAATCCACCGTGTTTACCGGGACATACCAGAAC
>DATJOO010000074.1:0-88957 GCA_035506955.1 Verrucomicrobiia bacterium | reverse complement strand
CGAAATGCCGCTGATGTGGAAACCTGCCCCAACGAGCGTGTCACCCGACACGGTCACCGCCGCGGTTCCGGTATTCTTTAAGGTGACGGATTTGGTTTCCGTCTGGCCCACGTTGACGTTTGCAAATGAGAGCCAGGTCTCGTTCACCGTTAATTGTCCCGCCGCCTGTGCGCGAGGGGCGCTGCCCGCAAACAGCAACGCGGTTAGAAAAATTGCGAGGGTTAGATAGGTAGCTTTGCCGCTGCGATTTCTTGCGGCATTAAGAATGAGTCCGGTATGTGCCTTCAAGGGCCCGTGATTTTTCATAACCATCCCAGTGTCAAGGACGGTTCTCGGGCCAATCTACTGACCAATAGGAGCTTTCTTGGGCAGCCTTCGGTGCAAGCAATCCTTTAGCTCTCGGACCTGAACTGAGGTACAGGTAGCCTACGTGAGAGCGTGGATAGTTAATGAATGTCTGGCTTTTGGCGCGACTTACGCTAACTTTCCCGATCGTCGAATTCCTTCATCCAGTCCCGGCCTTTCAGGATCTCACGGGGACGCGTGCCGTCTGGCGGGCCCACGATACCGTCCTTCTCCATCAAGTCGATCAAGTGCGCCGCGCGGCCATAACCAATTCGCAATCTCCGCTGTAACGTGGACGTCGAAGCGCGGCCCATCTCGCAGCAGATGCGCACCGCGTCCTGATACAACTCATCATCCACATCATCGTCTCCGCCCGCGCCGCCCTCGTTTTCGTACGTACGCGCCGCAGCCTTGCCGCCGCTCTTCGCCGGGTCCTTGCCGTCCTCTTCCCGAGGCGCCTCCAGTAAAGCCTCGTTATACTTTGCTTGCGCCTGTTCTCGCCAGAACTCGCACACCGCGGTAATTTCGTCCTCGCTCACCAGCGGTCCATGGATGCGGTGTAACCGCGCCGAGCCGGCCGGCAGGTACAGCATGTCGCCCTTGCCGAGCAGCGATTCCGAACCGTTGGAGTCCAGAATGGTTCGCGAGTCCACTTTGCTGGCCACCCGGAACGAAATGCGGGCAGGGAAGTTTGCCTTGATCAGACCCGTAATCACGTCCACCGACGGCCTCTGGGTCGCCAGGATCAAATGGATGCCCACCGCGCGCGCCATTTGCGCCAGCCGGGTAATGGACTCTTCCACATTGTTCGTGTCCACCATCATCAGGTCCGCTAATTCGTCGATGATGATCACCAAGTAGGGAAGCGGCTTGTGTTCGCTCTCCTCAACATTTTCGAACAGCGAAAGCGACTGCTGCTTCTGGAAGGTCCGGTTGTACTGATCAATGTTTCGTACGCCGCGCTGCGCCAGCAGCTTCAGCCGGTTCTCCATCTCGCGGGTGGCGTTGCGCAAGACGTTTGACGCCACCTTGGGATCCGTGACTACCGGTGCGAGGAGGTGAGGGATGTCTCCGTACAGACTCAATTCCAAGCGTTTTGGGTCCACCAGGACCATCTTTACGTCGTCGGGCGTCGCCTTATACAAAATGGACATCATCAGCGAATTGATGAACACGCTCTTACCGGTGCCCGTCGAACCCGCAATCAGCAAGTGTGGCATCGACGCCAAATCCGTCACGCGGATGCGCCCGTGCAGGTCGCGGCCCATTGCCAGCGTCAGCTTGCTTGGCGAATTGGCAAATTCCGTGGCTTCGACGATCTCGCGCAGTGCAATGGTCTGTCGCCGGTCGTTTGGCACCTCGATGCCGACCGTCGACTTGCCCGGGATGCGCTCAATCAGGATGGATTCTGCCTGCAGCGCCAGGCACAAATCTTCGGTCAGTCCAATAATTCGGCTGTACTTGATGCCCGCTTCCGGTTTGAACTCGAACGTGGTGACCACCGGTCCGGGATTGATCTGCGTTACGCGACCTTCCACGCCAAATTCGTGGCACTTGCTCTCAATGGCCCGCGCGCGCATCTTCAGTTCGTCTTCGTCGAGCTTCTGGCTGCCTTCGCCTTGCCGCAGCAATTGCACCGACGGCAAACGGTAGTTCGTGGGGCCCTTGTTCACCTTGGCCTCAACCTTTTTGGGCTTCTCGGTACGGTCCGGCCCTAACATGACTACCGGCGCTTTGTGCCCGGTTTCCTTCGCCGCGTCTTCTTCGTCATCCTGTTCCGCCACCGCGGCTTTCTTGCCCTTGAATACGTCGCCCAAATCTTCCAGGTGAATCGTCTTCGGCGCTTCCGGGTCCGGCTTGCCGACAATCTGCGGAGCCACCGGCTTGCGTCCGCTGAGTTTTCTCTCTTCCACTTCGCGCCGCATCCGCGCCTCTTCGCGCTCCTCCTGCCATTCCTCCCAGCGAGCCCGCGCGCGCTGCAGCAGCCCCAACTTCTCAATCTTCCCCAGTGGCCCCTTCGAACTGCTGGCCCACGCGTGGGCCCCGCTGAAGCTGAAACTCGTGGTCAGAAACAGTGCCACAATCAAGAGCGCCATCGCTACCAGCAGCGCACCCCAAAAATTGAACCCGGTTTGCAGTCCGCGTGACACCACTCCGCCCAATAGTCCGCCCGCGGGAATCGCTCCGCGCACATCCGGGAAATGCGTCATGGCTAACAGGGAAGGGAACGACAGCAGCAATAACAAGTAGCCCACCAACGTGGCCCACTGCGAATGGATCTCCTGGCTTCGGAACCATCGATACCCCAGGATTCCTACCGCCACCGGCAAGAGAAACGCCGCAAATCCAAACACCTGGAAACTAAAATCCGCTGTATACGATCCCGCAGGCCCAATCCAGTTGCGTACGGGATTGTCTACCATGGATGCCGTGCTTACATTGAACGAAGGATCGTTCGGGGAATAGGAAATCAAAGACAGCGCCAGCAGCACAGCCGCCATGACGCACACAAACCCAATCAACTCATTCAGCCGTTTATTCTCGGTAGGTGTCAGAAAGCGCACGAAATAGTCTCCTCAGCTTGGGCCATGCAGTCGCACGTCTTTAGGACGAGCCACACGACCTTGGGGGGAAGGCTGAGTGTACACGCACGCATACCTCGCGTTCGTGCCAATTCTCCGGGGTGCGGCGCTGTTGCACCCCAAATCGGAGGAACACCGGAATGATACCATTGGCCGCCCCTCACACAAGTCCAACTTAGCGAGGAGTTTCCATGCAAGTCGGCTGCGGTTTCTCATCAGCAATGGCTAATTGGGAGCACCGATCGCGATGGCCCTGTTGACTGGGGACCGGAACGTGTCAAGAAATTAACGGTCGTGGGTGAGAGTTAGTGTGTAGACTGCGCACATGACGAACGAGCCTGCCGTAATTCCTCGCCTGGTTTCGATTAACCGGCAACAACTTGTTTTGCGAAGCATGGATGTCGAGAAGTTGATCGACGAAAACCATTGCGTGCGTGCGATCTGGGAACTTGTGGGGCGTTTGGACTTGCGCCGTTACTATGAGCGGATTGCTGCGGTGGAAGGCAGTGCTGGGCGGGAGCACACGGACCCACGCCTGCTGATCAGCCTGTGGTTGTATGGCTACAGCCGGGGAGTCAGTTCGGCGCGGGAACTGGCGCGGCAGAGCGAATACGAGCCAGCGTGCCAGTGGCTGTGCGGATTGCAGGCGGTGAGTCATCGCACCCTTTCGGGCTTTCGTTCGGAGAACAAAGTGGGGCTCGATGATCTGTTCGCGCAGGTGCTGGGGATGCTGAGCGCGGAAGGCCTCATCACGCTGGAGCGGGTCACGCTGGATGGAACCAAGGTGAAGGCCAACGCGGGTGGCAACACATTTCGCGGCAAGGAGAAAATCGCCGCGCATCTAGCTGCTGCCCGCGAACAGGTGCGGCTTCTGAACGAAGAAGCCGAGAACGAAGAGAAGCTGGCACCGCGCCGGGCTGCGGCACGGCGACGTGCCGCGAGGCAGCGGGAGAGTCGCCTAGAAGTGGCATGGCGCGAGGTCGAACGGCTGCAGCAGGAGAAGAGGCACGACCGCACGGACTATGTAGCGCGCGCCAGCACGACGGACCCGGAAGCGCACGTGATGCGGAACGGCGAAGGTGGCACGGTGCCGAGCTACAACGTGCAGGTGGTCACCGACACGAAGCACGGTCTGGTCGTGAACGTGGAAGCCACAACCGATGCGATCGATTATCGCCAACTCAATGCAGCGCTGGATCGTTGCGAGGAGAAAGTTGGCCAACTGCCGCAGCAGATCATCGCGGACGGCGACTACACGAATCACGCTTCGGTTCAGAGCGCGGCGGAACATGGCGTAGACTTCTACGGCTCCTGGCAGAACAGCTGGAAGCCAGAGGAGAAGGACGCGCACGGGCGCAAGGCCGCTTTCCTGAGCACCGCCTTTCCGTACGATGCGGAACAAGACCATTTCGTGTGCCCGGCGGGAAAGAAGCTGCAACACCGCGCACGACTCAACCGCGGACATGGCGTGCGTACACATGTGTATCGCGCGCCAAAGGGAATCTGCAGCGCTTGTCCACTGCGGGACGACTGCGCGCCGCCCGGCGCGAAGCCCGAGTGGCGCCGGTCGGTAACGCGTACGGAAGAACCGGGTGCGACAACTGCATTCAAAAGCAAGATGAAAACCGAGGAAGCGCAGCAGGTCTACGCCCAACGATCGCGTGTTGCGGAGTTCGTGCATGCGTGGATGAAAGAACGCTGCGGTCTGCGGCAGTTCCGTTGTCGTGGACGCCTGAAAGCAACCATGGAAGCGACGTGGGCGTGCCTGAGCTACAACTTAGCCCGTTGGTTCGCCCTGCGGCGCGGGTTGCATCCCCAAGCAGTCACGGTGTAGGTCAGTCACCGTAAGTAAAGCGCAGGAACACAAAACAGAAGCAAGAGAACAGCCGCAGGGAAAACTCGCCCTAGCAGGGAGCAACGTGAATCATCGTGAAAAGCCAATTTCTTCACACGTTCCAGTCGGCTGTCTTCTCTCATCCCGCCAGCTTTGCGGCGAAGAACAGCACCAAAATCCCAACGACAATCCGGTAGATCGCAAAGGGGCCGAATCCGCGCTTGCGCACCCACGCCATGAACCACGCCACGCTGCCATACGCCACGATGAACGACACCACAAAGCCAATGGCCAGGACGATCCATCCATGCGCGTCGATACTCGATACCCCAATCGGATTCTCCGTCTTCGTCCCGTGCAGCGACTTATACAAGGTGTACAGCGTCGCCATGGCCATCGTGGGCATCGACAAGAAAAACGAGAATTCCAGCGCCGACGCCCGCGACATACCCGCCACTTGTCCCGCGGCGATGGTCGACATCGACCGCGACGTCCCGGGAAACACCGCCGACAGAACCTGGCAGGCCCCGATCCACACCGCCTGCCCCAGGCTCATATCCTCCATGTGCCAAGTGTGAATCAAACTCCCGGGCGCCCCTTCGCCGGCTGTCTCGGACCTCGCGTTTCGCGCGTCCACGAACCACATCACAATTCCGCCAATCAGCAGTGCCGAACCAATCACATATGGGCTCTCCAGATTTTTTCCCACCACTTTTGTCAGCAAATACGACGGGATCGCCGTTACCACAAAGGCCAGCATCACCAGGCTGAGTGGATGCGTGAAAATCGTGCGGTCTCCGCGCTCGCCCTGCGGAAAGGTCGCCAGAAACTTAGCGATGCGCTCTCGAAAATAAATTGGCAGCGTCAGAATGGCTCCCAGCTGGATCACAATTGTGTACATCTTCCAGTACCCGTTATCCAAGCTCAGCTGCGGATAATGAAAGTGCAGCAATGCCTCCGACAGCCGCAGGTGCGCCGTCGAACTCACGGGAATAAACTCGGTCAACCCTTCCACAATCCCCAGAATCACGCTGATCAAGTAATCGTTCACGCTGCTCTCCCAGTAGCACAGGCTTTAGCCTGTGTTTTCCATTGCCTGCGACGCACTCCACTGCCATTGCGGCTGTAAAAATGAAGCTCGCCATCTGTTGCGGCTTCGGGGAAGCTTGCTTTGTGCTCGAATTGCGCGATTACGGTAATCGTTTGCGCATTTCGTACGCGTCTACTTTGCCCAAATAATACCGTTTCAATACTGCTTCTGTACGATATCCATGATGTTGCCAGAACGCAATCCCGGTTTCGTTGTCCACTGCCGTTTCCAGCAGCACCGATTTCACCTCATGAAATCGAAAATGTTTCTCTATCTCGTCTATCAGCGCTGAGCCAAGTCCGGTCCGCCTCTTCTCCGGCGCAACGTCTAATGTGATGATGTGCGCCAGCGGTGGATTTTTCTCGGCCAAAATAAAACCCGTGATGCGCTTGCCCTGAGTTGCGAAGGGCTTGTCTTCTTCCGCGACCAGGCAATCCGCGGTCGCCAGATTCAGAAAATACTGCAGGGACCACTTGCTGTAGGAGATTCCCGGTGGAAAACAAGCCTGGTCGAGCTTGTACAGCGCCGCAAAGTCACGCGCCTCGTAAGCCCGTATCGCCCATGCCGCCATTTGCGGGCAATCCTATCACGCCTTCAAAGCTCCTCTGGAACTCTCGGCGGTGAAAAGGTAGCGGCGGGTTTATCCCGCCGGGCGGCAGCGTAAAGCCGCTGCTACAAGATGCCAACCTCGGGCTTCCAACTACTTGTTTAATCCGAGCGCGGTCAGAGCTCCCTCGTCCGGCACTCTTGCCCCATCCTTGGTCACCACCACGCTAAATCCCCCGGCGTAATCCCACATCGTCCACCCGATCCCGTTCTTCTCCAGTGCCGCACGCACATCGCGGATCCACGCCAAGCGGTCCTCCGGCGCCGCTGCGGCCCGGTACACTCCGAACTCATTGCACGTTACCGGCACATTCCAACGGTTTCCCCACGCCGCGGCCATGGCAATCTCGGCATTCACCCGTTCTGGATTCCAACGGTCCAGCCCGTACTGCACAATCTGTAATTGATTCACCGCGTCCGGTGCCTCGGTTACGGCGCTCTGCACATTGTCGGGCGTCGAAGGGTACGGCACCTTCGTCAGGTAATGCTGAAAATTCGTGCTCCACGTCGCGCCTTGATGCGTGAAGATGTGCGGCTCATAAAAATGAAAGTTGTAAATAATGTTCGGATCCCGCAGCGGCTCCAGAAAGAGCAATTCACTGATGGCCGACCAATTTGCGCCCGCTACAATAATCGTGTGGTTCGGCGCGCCTTCCCGAATCGCCCGCACCAAGCGCGACTGCACGCCTTCCCAACGGTAGCGGTCGTGAAACTCCGGCTCATTCAGAACTTCAAAGAATACCCGGTCCGGATCCAGGGTCGAATAATGTTTTGCGAGGGCTCGCCAGAAATCCTCGAACTGCTCCACAAACGCGTCGTCCGTTGCCAGCCTCCCCTTAAAATCGCTGTCAGGGTGAATATCAATGATCACCGCGAGCCCTTGATCCAGGATCATCTTCACCGCCGAATCCACCATGGCCAGATAATCGGCGGGGATATGGTCGGCCTGCCCGTGCTGGAACATGGGCGCGCAATTCAGCGTGAAGCGTACATGATCGAAGCCCATCGATTTGATCAGCGCCATATCCTGCGCTGTGTCGTAGGTGTCGAAATGTTCTTTCGTATACCCTTTCGGATCGAATACCTGCGAGTACCAATGGCTTAGATTGATGCCATGCCGCAGATGCTTCGAGTGCCGAAACGCCTGCGAGGTGTCCTGTGCAAGAAGCGCCCCGCCAAGGGTGAGCGCCAAAATCGCCACAAAAACGCAACGGGCGGCCTCGCCAGCCGCCCGCACGAACCCGTTCTGTTCCACTGAAATCTTGGTCCTCATCTACCCACCCAGCCTGCTCGATTTACACCGCGACTCCCACAGAGTAGCAAGCGATCTCATCCAAGGCCCAAACAAAAAGAGGGCACGCATCGCGTACCCTCTTCGTCGTAACGGAACACGGATAACCGCAAACGCAAAACGTCGTTACAGCTTCACCGTTACCGTCTTCACTTCCGTATAGTTCGCCAGCCCATATTCGCCAAGTTCGCGACCGATCCCCGACTGCTTGAACCCGCCAAACGGGGCGGCCGCGTCAAACACGTCGTAGCAGTTCACCCAAACTGTCCCTGCTCGTACGCCGTCGGCGATGGCGTGGGCCTTGGTAATGTCCTTGGTCCAAACCGCGGCGGCCAATCCATACAGCGACTTGTTGGCGCGATCCACTACTTCATCAATCGTCTTGAACTTCAGGATGGACATGACCGGCCCAAAAATTTCCTCCTGGGCAATCTTCATATTGTCCTGCACGTCGGCGAAAACCGTCGGCTCGATAAAGTATCCCTTATCGCCGACGCGGTTGCCGCCCGCCAGTAGTTTTGCCTTCTCCTGCTTCCCGCTTTCGATGTATCCCATGACCTTGTTGAACTGGTCTTGATCCACCTGCGGGCCCTGTTCGGTAGTCTTATCGAATGGATTTCCTACGGTCCGCTTCTTGGCGCGCTCCACGCTCTTGGCCACGAATTCGTCGTAGCACTTTTCCTCCACATACAACCGCGAGCCCGCGCAGCAGCACTGTCCTTGATTGAAGAACAGCGCAAAGTGCGCGCCTTCGATGGCCTGATCCATGTCCGCATCCGCGAACACGATGTTCGGACTCTTCCCGCCCAGTTCCAGAGTGACGCGTTTCAGATTCGATTCCGCGGAAGCCTTCATAATCAAGTGGCCCACTTCCGTCGAACCGGTAAACGCCACCTTGTCCACGTCCATATGCCGCGCGATCGCCGCGCCTGCGGTAGGTCCATAGCCTGCCAGCAAGTTCACCACGCCTTCCGGGAACCCTGCTTCCAGAATCAACTCGCCCACGCGTAGCGCCGACAGAGGCGTCTGTTCTGCGGGCTTCATCACTACCGTGCAACCCGTGGCCAGGGCGGGTCCCAACTTCCACGCCTGCATCAGCAGCGGGAAATTCCACGGAATGATCTGTCCCACCACGCCGACCGGTTCGTGCTTGGTATAGCTGAAATAGCGGCCCTGCACCGGAATGGTTTTGCCCTGGATCTTGTCTGCCCAGCCCGCGTAATAGCGGTAACACGCGATGGTCAGCGGCAAATCCGCCGCCAGCGCCACGTGGTAGGGTTTGCCGTTGTCCAGCGACTCCAATTCCGCCAATTCTTCTTTGTTCTTCTCAATCAAATCCGCCAGCTTGTTCATCAACACGCCGCGTCCCGACGCCGTAATCTTCTTCCGCCACGGGCCGTGATCAAACGCCGCCCGCGCTGCCGCGACTGCCTTGTCCACGTCCGCCGCGTCCGCTTCCGCGATTTGCGAGATCACTTCGCCGGTCGACGGATTAATCGTTGGGAACGTCTTTCCCGACGCTGCGTTTACCCACTGCCCATTGATCAGCAGTTTTGTCGCGCGAACCTTCACCTTGGGTTCAAATGCTGTTGACGCCGTCGCCATAACACTCTCCTTCGAATCGTTCTGTTTTGCCGGCCGTCCTTCTTTGCTCGGCCTTCCGGAAGCAGCGGCTCACTCCGGGTGGGAGCTAAGGCTACACCTGTGCGTCCGCCGAATCAACTTTTCCGATGCATCTCATTACTTTTCTCTCTTTGTACAGCCGCAGCGCGCCACCGCGTCTCTATCGAGCTTCCGCTACTTCTGCGGCAACTCGGCTCCCTCTGCGGTAAGTCCTTTTTCCCCGCCCGCTGGCGCACCTCGCCGCGTCACCACCATCGCCATCCCCATGGCCAAAACCAACAAACCCGCCGCCAAATAATATGCCGCTCCCGGCACATGCACGGTCCGATTCTTCGCGATCGCCCATGCGAACACCTGCGTAAAGACCACCGGTCCAGTCATCCCCGTCAATGCCCGCAAGGAATTAATTGCCCCTTGCAGTTTCCCCTGCGAAGTCGCGTCTACTTTCTGTGACATGAGCGATTGCATCGACGGACCCGCCACTCCCCACAACGCGATGAACGGAATCGATGCGAGCATCATCCAGCCCTTCCACGCCATCGCGAATCCCACAAATCCCAGCGCCCCAAACAACATTCCGCTCGTCAGACTCAAGCGCTCCCCGAACTTTTTGACATATGGACCGACCAGCCCGCCCGACACAATCGCCGCGCACACACCCACCACCGCCAGCGATATTCCAATATCCCGCTGGTTCCACTCGAACCGGTATTCCGTGTACAGCACCCACACGCTCTGAAGTGCCTGGTGCCCTAAGTAAAACAAAAACGCGACCACCGACAGTCCCATCAATTCCGGATGCGATCGCAGCAGCGTCAATGAGCCGAGCGGGTTTGCCATATGCCACGCGGACTTGGCTCGTTTTTCTTTCGCCAGCGATTCCGGCAGGACCAGCAAGCCATACAAGAAATTCGCCAAGCTGAGCGCCGCGGCAGCCCAGAACGGTGCCCGTAAATTATATTGTCCGAGCAGTCCGCCCACCGCCGGACCCACAATGAATCCCACACCAAACGCCGCTCCCAGCATCCCAAAGCGTTTCGCTCGTAGCGCTGGCGCCGATATATCCGTTATATATGCAAACGCGGTGGTTACATTCGACGCAGTAATGCCCGAAATCAGGCGCCCCACGAACAGCCATTTCAGCGACGGTGCCACGGCCATGAAGATGTAATCCAATCCCAGTCCCAGACACGAAATGAGAATCACGGGCCGCCGCCCGAATCGGTCGCTCCATGCGCCAAGCAAGGGCAAAAACAGAAACTGCATCAGATTCCAGACCAGCCCGAAATAGCCCACCATGTCCGAGGCGCGCGCAATGTCCCCGCCTTCGAACTGTTTGATCAGGTCCGGCAACACCGGCGCGATGATCCCGAACGCCAGAAAATCCAGCAGCACCGTCACGATGATGAAAATCATCGCTGCCCGCGTGCCCGTGGCATTCGTGTTCGTCGGGGCAGGGAACTGCTCACTCCCCGAAATGTGTTCCGGAAACTCGCTCATGGGTCCGTAGATTCTAGCCTATTTTCGTTCGAGGGTTTTATAGCAGCAACTTTATGCCCGCGTAGAGGTTTCAAACTGCAGAAAACTCCAGTGGCACTGCGACGCTCGTCTGTGACCAAGTCTAAGTGCAGCGCGCTCCGCACCGGCAGGAGTGCCCTGTGCCACGAAAACGCGCAGTTCTAGAGTTTTTTCGTACGCGACGAAAGATCTCAATCATTGCGTTTTAGTTCGATAAATCCGAGTTGAGCTCTGTGCTCTTGTCCAGCCACTCGCCACGAGCGAGGGCCTCTTAAACTTCCAGGATCACCGGCAAAATTAGCGGCCTCTTCTGCGTCTGCTTATTGATGTACCTCTTCAGGTCCACGCGGATCTTTTCCTTGATCACCGACCAGTCCGCCCGTTCTTCCAGGTTCGACGATTCCACGGTCCGCGACACCACGTCCCGCGCTCCGGCCAAAAAGTCGTTTCCGTTCTCGCTCATCAAGCCTCGTGTCACAATTTCCGGCGCCGACTCTACCTGACCGGTATGCTTATCAATCGCGATAATCGGGATCACCACGCCTTCTTCCGACAGGTGTTTCCGGTCGCGCACCACCATCTCTTCGATCTCTTCCAGCGAGCCGGAATCTACCAGCACCCGCCCGGTCGTCACCGGATCCCGCCGGTAGGCTCCATCCTCGGTAAACTCGATGACCTTGCCATTCTCCAGCAGCATGATCTCTTCGCTCACGCAGCCCAACTGGTGTGCCAGCGCCGCGTGCCGGAACAAATGCCGGTATTCGCCATGCACCGGAATGAAATATTTCGGCTTCACCAGGCGCAGCAGCAACTTTTGCTCTTCCTGGCTGGCATGTCCGCTGACATGGATCGGCCCGCTGGTGTTGTCGTAATACACCAGCGCGCGACGCCGGAACATGTGATCTAACATCCGGAAAATCGCCTTCTCATTCCCGGGAATGATTCTGGCCGACAGAATAATGGTGTCGTTCTCGTCGATGGTCACCAGGCGGTGATTGTCCACCGCGATCCGCGACATCGAGGACATGGGCTCTGCCTGCGATCCGCTTACCAACAGCAGCAATTTCTTCGGATCGAATCCCCGAATATCCTGCGGACGCACGACCATGCCATCTGGAATTCGCAGCAGTCCCAAATCATGGGCGATCTCGACGTTGTCCACCATGCTGCGCCCAACGAACGCAACTTTTCGTCCGACGCGCTCTCCAATATCGATCACCTGCTGGATGCGGTGAATCGACGACGCAAAGCAAGACAGCACCACGCGCCGCGGCGCCAATCGCGTCAGTTCCTCGATTCGCGGTACCACGGCCCGTTCCGACGGCGTAAATCCCGGGCGCTCGACGTTCGTGGAGTCGCTGAATAGCGCCAGTACGCCTTCGTTCCCGTAGCGCGCAAACGCGTGCAGATCAAATGGCGCGCCGTCGACCGGCGTCTGATCAATCTTGAAATCACCGGTATGAATGATCACGCCAATCGGCGTGCGGATGGCCAACGCTACGCAATCCACGGTGCTGTGCGTCACCGGAATAAACTCAATCTCGTAGGGGCCAATCTCCACCAGACGGCCGGGCGTTACTTCAAACATCTTCGCGGATTCCAGAAGGCCCGCTTCTTCCAGTCGTTTTCGCGCCAATGCTAGCGTGAAGCGTGTTCCGTAAATCGGGACGTTCAGATCGCGCAGGATATAGGCCAACGCGCCGATATGGTCTTCGTGCCCGTGAGTCAGCACGATGGCCCGAACGTGTTCCAGGTTTTGTTTCAGGTAGGTGATGTCTGGAATCACGAGGTCCACGCCCAGCAATTCGGACTCGGGGAACATCATTCCCGCGTCCACTACGAGGATGTCGTCCCCGTAGCGAAACACCATCATGTTCATTCCGAATTCGCCAAGACCGCCCAGTGGAATGGCGGTCAGCGTCTGTGTCAGCTTGCTCAAGAAGCGATGTGCTCCTTCACCGAACTTTAGATGCTATCACATCGCTCGTTTCGGTGTGGCGCGACCGGCAACGTTACCGCGCCTCATGTCCCCCAAAAAACAAGTGGGCGATCGACACCAGCACCACCGCTCCCACAGTCGCCGCTGCCAGCGAAAACAGAAATGTCTCCGCGTGTACGATCCCCAGCTTTGTAAAAATCCACCCGCCAATCACAGACCCAATCAGCCCCAACACGACATCCCCAATGCACCCAAACCCACGGCCCCGCGCGATCTTTCCTGCAAGCCATCCCGCCAACAACCCGATAATCAGC
Source organism: Verrucomicrobiia bacterium (assembly GCA_035506955.1). Taxonomy (GTDB): domain Bacteria; phylum Acidobacteriota; class Terriglobia; order Acidiferrales; family UBA7541; genus Acidiferrum. The sequence goes on along the minus strand of DATJOO010000074.1, from coordinate 75,815 downwards.
CAGCCCAACAACCCGCGCCTCCACTCAACGACCACCACCCGTTCCTGCAGCATCGCGAACAGACTCAACCCGACCATCTTCCCTCCTCCATGAATATCCACACCACCCCGGCCCTACTCCCTATTACGTAAAATCCTCCCAACAATTTCAGCGGGTATGTATCTCCGAGCGCGCCGGTTCCTGCTGGGTCATGCAATGGAGCGTTCCCAATCCCAGCACCAAGTCCCGGCAATGGATTCCCACCACTTCGCGCCCCGGAAACACCTTCGCCAAAGTATTCAAGGCCACACGATCCGTGGAGTTGTTAAACGTCGGCACAATCACCAGACCATTCGCGATGTAGAAATTCGCGTAACTGGCTGGTAGACGCTGTCCCGCAAACTCTACCGGCTTTGGCATGGGCAACGTCGCAACTTGCAACGGCCGCCCATCCTGGTCCTGCATCTTTTTTAATCTTTCCAGGTTGTCTTGTAGAGCCGCATAGTTCGCGTCCGCGGGGTTTTCCTCGACAATTGTCACCACCGTGGTGTCATTTACAAAGCGTGTCAGATCGTCCACGTGGCCGTGGGTGTCGTCGCCCGCAATGCCATTCCCCAACCACAACACATTCGTCACGCCCAAATATTCCAGGAAAACTTGCGCATAATCTTCCTTGGTGAATCCGGGATTGCGTTCCTGCACCTTGCTCTGCAAACACTCTTCTGTCGTCAGCAGCGTCCCTTTGCCATTGACGTCAATCGAGCCGCCCTCCAGCACCACCCGCCGCCCATCCCGCATCGGCAAAAACAGCGGTCGCTTCAATCGCGCATTCACATTACGCACCGCGAGCGCGTCTTTCTTGTGGTTGTCGTACTTCGCCCAGCCATTAAACACAAAGTGGTTGTACGCCACCTCGCCGGCTGCGTTCTTCACGCAGATCGGCCCGGAATCCCGCATCCAACCGCGATCGGTCGGCACATGGAAGAATTCCACCGCAGCCAAGTTCGCCCCAGCCTTCTGTAAAATCGCCCGCGCCCGTTTCTCCGCGGCGGCATCCTCCACTAACAGAAACACACGCTCCACATGCGACAGCAATCGCACCATTTCCGCGAAGGCCCACGGAATCGGCGCGAATTTCCCCGGCCAGTCCGTCAACTCATGCGGCCACCCCAGCCATGTCGCCTCATGCGTCTCCCACTCTGCCGGCATGCGAAACCCCAACTCTCGCGGCGTCTTGCCATCCTTATTCTTTGTCATGAGTATCGGAAGACTCTTCTCCAGTATTTATCGGGACACCGGGTAAAGCCTGTGCTACACAGAGTAGTCACTGCTTTTCTTCAATCCACCTCTCCGTCAAGGGCCCAAACGCATCGATTCTGCGGTCCCGGAAAAACGGCCAGTTTCGCCGCGTCTCTTCGCTCTTCGCCGGATCACACTCCACCACCAAAATCTCTTCCTTATCCTGCGAAGCCTCCGCCACAATTTGGCCCGACGGATCCGCTACAAACGAATTACCCCAAAACTCGATGCCGGGATCGCCCTTCGCCGGATTGCCTTCGAAGCCCACGCGATTTACCACCGCCACATACATGCCATTTGCCACCGCGTGCGCGCGTTGAATCGTTTTCCAGGAATCGAGTTGCGCCGCGCCGTACTGTGCCTTCTCGTACGGATGCCACCCGATGCTCGTGGGATAAAAAATCACTTGGGCGCCCTTCATCGCGGTGATTCGCGAGCCCTCCGGATACCACTGGTCCCAGCAGATCTGCACGCCGATCCGGGCATACTTCGTATCGAAATTCAAAAATCCCAGGTCACCGGGCGTGAAATAAAACTTTTCGTAATAGAGCGGATCGTCCGGTATGTGCATCTTGCGGTATTTCCCCAAATACTTTCCATCCGCATCCAAAATTGCGCACGTGTTGTGATAGACGCCCGCAGCCCGCCGTTCGAACAGCGACACGATCAACGAAACCTTCTTTTCCTTCGCCACCGCGCTCAGCCGCTCGGTGGTCGGTCCCGGTACCGCTTCCGCCAACTTAAAAAGTTCCGCATCTTCCGTCCGGCAGAAATATTCACCGGTAAACAATTCGTGCAGGCAAACGATTTGCGCACCACGCGAGGCGGCCTCGCGAATCTTCTCTTCGGCCCGAGTAAGATTCTCTTCTTTATTCGTGGTGCACTTCATCTGCACCAATCCCACGGTAAACTTATTTGCCATTCCCGATCCTCTCCATCTGACCTTTGATCGTTCGTCGCTGGCGCCGCGGTATCCGATTCCAGTCGGGGTCGGCACAACAGCGAACTCTGTCGTCCCGAAGGACCTGCTTTCACTCGCCACTGAATTCTACTTTCCTTCTTCTTCTGTTTGTACTATCAATTCCATTAGAAATACAATTCGGTCGCCCGCATTCTGCAAAACCGTGTGGTCGTACTCATTACAGGTCGTTCCTATTTTGTGCAAGGAGTCGTGATGACCAAATCTTCCGATAAGACCGTTACGGGTCGCGTTCTCCACGATCCTGTCAAAGATAAGCTTCGCCCGATTTATCCGCTCGACCTTTCCAAAATCAAAACGATCGACGATCTCGTCCGCGCGATGGGCGACACGGCCTACACCGCACGGCAGATCGGTGACGCCGCCGATGTCCTCGAAACCATGGCTCGCGACAAAGACTGTTTCGTGGTCATGACTCTCGCGGGCGCTCTTACCGTCGGCAAAATGGGACTGGTTTTCTGCGACCTCATCGAATCCGGCATCGTCAAAGCCATTGTTTCCACCGGCGCACTTATGGCGCATGGTCTCGTCGAAGCCACCGGCCGCTCGCACTTCCGCTACGATCCCGCCAAGATGGACGACAACGAGCTGTTCCTTGCCGGCTACAACCGTGTCTACGATTCGCTGGAGCCGGAAACCAATCTGGATCACGTCGAGCAGGTCGTGGATGCCATTCTCGATGACTGGGAACCGCACGAACTCGTTTGTAGCTGGAAACTTCACAAACGCGTCGGTGAATACCTGAAGAAAAATACCAAAGGCCGGGGCATTCTTAAGTCCGCGTACGAACACAACGTTCCCGTTTTCGTGCCGGCCTTCTCCGATTCCGAACTCGGTCTCGACTTCGCCCTCAATCAATACGCGCGCAAAAAAGATAAGCGCCCACAATTGCGCTTCGATCCTTTCGAGGATTTCGAAACATTTGCTTCCACGATGATGGCCACCAAGAAGATGGGCATCTTCACCATCGGTGGCGGCGTTCCGCGCAACTGGTCTCAACAGTTCGGGGTGTATGCGGAACTGATGGCTCGGCGTGGCTACGAAAAACTTCCACTCAAGCGCTATAGCTACGGCGTGCGAATCTGTCCCGAGCCGGTTCACTGGGGCGGTCTCAGCGGTAGTACGTATACCGAAGCCGTCAGTTGGGGCAAATTCGTTCCGCCCGAAGAAGGCGGCCAATTTGCCGAAGTTCTCGAAGATGCCACGGTGGCGTTGCCACTGGTTGTCGGCGCAGTCCTCCAGCGCATCGGCTACCTGAAGAAGTAGCGGCAGCACCATCTCTAGGCAGCCGTTGGTGTTGGCCAAACTCGAACTGGACGACGCGTCTGAAGGGTCGCCCAATATTTCTCGCCGCCCATGCGCTGAAACCCATCGTTACTTTGTGAAGTCCCAGAATCCTTTGTACGTCCACACGATCTCGGCGCGGTACCAATATCCGCTATCTTCCCCATCTGTGCTACATTCGTGCTCCCGATTTCCCGCCTCTCGAGGTCTATATGCTTCCGACTCGTTCGCTCTTCGCACTTTTTGTGTTTCTCTGCATCTCGGCTTTGCCAAATTCACAAAAGGATACCGCTATGACGCAGCACGCCACCGGCACGTTTGAGGTTAAAATCGCCCCGCTCGATCCCGCTTTCAAATTCGACGAGAATCCCATCACCCGTTTCTCCCTGGACAAACAATTTCACGGGGACTTGGACGCCGTCAGCAAAGGCGAAATGCTCGCGGCAGGGAATCAGGCCAAGGGGTCTGGCGGCTATGTGGCCATGGAACGCGTTAGCGGCACGCTGCACGGCCGGTCCGGCACCTTCGCTCTCCAGCACAACGGCACCATGGACAACGGCCAATACCATCTCGACGTCAGCGTGGTTCCCGGTTCCGGCACCGGCCAACTCGCGGGCCTGGCTGGCACCATGAAAATCATCATCGAAGCAGGCAAGCACTCCTACGATTTTGCTTACACTCTGCCGGACACAAAATAGCAATCCAACTTCGTTAACTGCTTTCGTGGCACAGGCACCCTTGCCCGTGCTCTTGGGTGCGAGCGACACGGGCAAAGCGCGGCGCGGGCCCGGTAGTTAGCTATACGCTGGTCTTCTGGTCGAAAAAAAAAGGCGCCCCGATTTCTCGAAGCGCCTTATCCAGAATTGAATTTCGCGTTTCTTTAGTCGTCGTCGCCGTGCAGGACCGCCGCCGTCAGCACGGTGGTCCACAAGCCTCGCTTGTCTCCCACGGCCGACTGTGTGATATTCATGGTTCGTACGATCTTGTTCGAAATCCGGTACACTTCCTTCTTTTCGTCCCACGACAGATCCGGATCAAACTCCACGTTTAGCGTGGTGGCCAACATTTCCGCGGCCAGTTCTTCCGCGTACTCGCCCGCCACTTCTTCCGTTTCGCCAAACGAGTGATGCTCGCTCAAGTAACCGTACATGGGCCGTTCGCTCGGCAACGCCAACCCGATACTCGCCGCGATCAACCGGTGTGGTTCCTTGGTGGAATTTTCGCTGATGACGGTGAACGCCACTTGCCCCGGCTTAATCAGCTTCAGTCCTTCACTTCGCGAAATGAGCTTGCAGTTAGGCGGGAAGATGGAACTGACTCGCACAATGTTGCATGCGGCGATCCCTGCGTTCCGTAGTGCCAATTCGAAGCTCGATAGCCTCTCGCGATGTTTCCCCACGCCTTTTGTCAGGAAAATCTTCTTCGCTACGAACGCCATTGTGCTGGATCACCATCCAAATGGGAAATTTTGCGCAAAATTATTTTGCACCGTTCAAAAAGTAACAAGGTTGCTCGTCACTGTCAACGTGCTTCGGGGCCGAAATACTTCACAACTCGCAGATTCGTGGTCTTTGCTTTCGTACAGCTTCCGCTCACTCACTCTCCCGCCAAAAAATTAACGAGTTTTCCCAGCGGGCGGCAGATCGCCAGCACTTTTCCCAAATCTTCCGCGGTAAAATCCGGTCCGGCGTGTTCTGCGGTTCCCGCTTTCCGGCTCACTTGCATCACGCCCACAACTTTTCCCTCATTCAGAATTGGCGCGCTGATAATTTTCTGAATCGATTCTCCTGAAGTCGTTGCCGCTTTCACTCCTTCGAATACCGTCGCGTGGCGCACCGCCGAAAAGTTATTGTTGATCTCTGGCCGGCTTTCCCTGGCTGTGCGCGCCGCCAATGCCGAATTGCTGGTTAACGGGACGAATCCGACATTCTTCAACGCGGTCGGCACAAGAAAATGCAGGTGCCTCCAGCGATTCGACACCGCCAGTATGGCCACTTCGTCCACCTTGACGCGCAATTCCTTTGCGATTTTCTCCGCCAACGAAGGCATGGAAACTTGCGCGGCACTCGATTCATCGTTTTCCAGAGCCCTCGTGAGCTTTTCCAGCTCCGACACCAAGCTCGTCGCCATACTTTTCGAATCTCCGTTCCGCAGGAAGGGCACTTGCGGGGTCTAGGACGGCGGTTACGCCATCACGTTCTTTCCATCTTGGGCTTTTCCTTCTGGCGTCGCAACATTTTTCAGCTTCCCTGTGCCTTCCCGAGCCATAGTGCGCTTGCATACTCTGTGTTAACTTCCCTATACTGAAATTGCCGCAATTCCCATTCGCGTTTCTGCACGGAAAGCTCCACATTCTTTTTTCGGGACTCTGGCGGCGGAGAGGGCATGTCTTCCACGACAACCCAGCCGGATTCAGATTTTTTGCGCGCACGATTTTTATCTAGCAACACCCATCGCACACACAAGGATCTCTTCGTCCCATGAGCGCTACTGCGGTTCAACTTCCCGCCGGCAGCTTACGCTTCTGGCAAACCACCGTCGGCAAGAAAGCGATCATGGCCATCACTGGCCTGCTTCTGTTCCTTTTTGTCGTCGGCCATATGGCCGGCAATCTGCAGATTTTTGAGGGCCCGGAAAAAATCAACAAATACGCGGCGCTCTTGAAGTCGTTGCCAGCCTTGCTTTGGACCACTCGCATTGTTTTGCTCGCTGCCGTCATTCTGCATATCTGGTCGTCCTGGCAGCTTTGGCTGCTGCAGCGCGCAGCGCGCCCCATCGGGTACATCAAAAAGGCTAATATCAATTCCACGTACGCTTCGCGCACCATGCAGTGGAGCGGCCCAATCCTGCTGGCCTTCCTCATCTGGCACCTTCTGCAATTCACCTTCGGCGCTGTGCACCCCGGCGCGCCTTTTGTCGAGCACGATGTCTACAACAACGTGGTGCTTGGCTTTCAGGTCTGGCCTGTATCGCTTTTCTACATTATCGCGATGAGCATGCTGTGTTATCACCTCTATCACGGGCTGTGGAGCATGTTTCAGTCTCTGGGCTTCAGCCACCCTGTCTACACGCCGATTCTCAAAGTGTTGGCCAAGGTTGTCGCTATCGTTCTCGCCATTGGTTACATTTCAATCCCGGTTGCGGTTCTGGCCGGTCTGATCAAGCCCGTCTAGGAGCCCTTTGCGATGGAACTGATTTCCCACTCTCCGACTGGCCCCATTGAAAACGCTTGGGACAAGCACAAGTTCGAACTCAAGCTCATCAATCCGGCCAACAAACGCAAATACAATCTCATTGTGGTCGGTTCCGGCCTCGCCGGTGGTGCGGCCGCCGCCAGTCTCGGTGAACTTGGCTATAACGTGAAGTGTTTCTGCTATCAGGACAGCCCACGTCGCGCTCACTCGATTGCTGCTCAGGGCGGTATCAACGCCGCGAAGAATTATCACAATGACGGCGATAGCGTGTACCGGTTGTTCTACGACACCGTGAAGGGTGGCGATTTCCGGGCGCGCGAAGCCAACGTCTATCGTCTTGCGCAGCTCAGCGTGAATATCATCGACCAATGTGTTGCGCAGGGTGTGCCGTTCGCTCGCGAGTACGGCGGCCTTCTCGACAATCGTTCTTTCGGTGGCGCGCAGGTTTCCCGCACCTTCTACGCTCGCGGTCAGACCGGCCAGCAACTTCTCCTTGGCGCGTATCAAGCCCTCGAGCGTCAAGTGGCGGCAGGTTCCGTCACCATGTATCCACGCATGGACATGCTCGACCTGATCGTCATCAACGGCCAGGCTCGCGGCATCGTTACTCGCAGTCTTTATGACGGCAGCATGCAAGTGCATATGGCGGACGCTGTCATCCTCGCGACCGGCGGCTATGGTAACGTTTTCTACCTGTCTACCAACGCGAAGGGCTGCAACGCTACTGCGATCTGGCGGGCTTACAAGCGTGGCGCGCTGTTCGCGAATCCTTGCTATACGCAGATTCACCCCACCTGCATTCCCGTCGCTGGCGAATATCAGTCCAAACTCACGCTAATGTCCGAATCACTGCGGAACGACGGCCGCATCTGGGTTCCCAAGCAGGGCGGCGACAAGCGTTCGCCCAACCAGATCCCCGAAGCCGAGCGCGATTACTATCTGGAGCGCCGTTATCCCAGCTTTGGCAACCTCGTTCCTCGCGACATCGCTTCACGCGCCGCCAAGGCCGAATGCGATGCCGGTCGCGGTGTGGGCGAGACCGGCCTCGGCGTCTATCTTGATTTCGCCGATTGCATCAAGCGCCTCGGGAAGCAAAAAATTGCCGAACGCTACGGCAATCTTTTCGAAATGTACGAGCGGATTACCGGCGAAGATCCCTATACCGTTCCCATGCGCATCTTTCCGGCCACGCACTACACCATGGGCGGCCTGTGGGTCGACTACAACTTAATGTCCACGATTCCGGGGCTGTTTGTTCTCGGTGAGGCGAACTTCTCCGATCACGGCGCGAATCGCCTCGGCGCCAGCGCCCTCATGCAAGGCCTCGCCGACGGCTATTTCATTATTCCGTATACGATCGGCGACTACCTTGCCAACGCCAAGCCCGGCAAGGTTACCGCGGACGCTCCAGAAGCTAAACAAGCTGTTGCCAACGCCACGGCCATCACGAAAAAGCTGCTCAATGGCAACGGCACCCGCTCCGTCGACTCCTTCCATCGCGAACTCGGCAAGATGGTATGGGACTATTGCGGCATGGGCCGCAATGAAGCCGGCCTCAAAAAGGCCCTCACCTTGATCCCCGCGTTGCGCGAGGACTTCTGGAAGAACGTACGGGTACTCGGTGCCAACGAGGAGTTCAATCAATCCCTCGAGCGTGCCGGCCGCGTGGCCGATTTCTTCGAACTTGCCGAACTGATGTGCATCGACGCCCTGGACCGCAAGGAATCCTGCGGCGGGCATTTCCGCGAGGAATTCCAGACGCCCGAAGGCGAAGCCCTTCGCGATGATGACCACTATTCCTATGTCGCCGCCTGGGAATATCAGGGCCCGAACCAATCCCCGCTCCTCAACAAGGAGCCTCTTACCTTCAACTACGTGCACCCCTCTCAGCGGAGCTACAAGTGAAACTTATTCTCCACGTCTGGCGCCAGAAAAACTCCCGAGACAAGGGCCGCATGGTCCGCTACGAGCACCCCACGGTCAACGAGCACATGTCCTTTCTCGAAATGCTCGACGTGCTGAACGAGGCGCTCATCGCCAAGGGCGAAGATCCCATCGCTTTCGATCACGACTGCCGCGAGGGCATCTGCGGTATGTGCGGCTTCATGATCAATGGCAAGGCTCACGGTGGATTCAAAGGCACCACGGTTTGCCAGCTGCACATGCGGCATTTCAAGGATGGCGACGAAATTTATCTGGAACCCTGGCGCGCCAAGGCTTTTCCCGTCATTAAGGATTTAGCCGTTGACCGCACGGCCTTCGATCGCATCATCGCCGCCGGCGGTTACATCTCCGCGCCCACGGGCAGCGCCCCCGATGGCAATGCCATTCCTGTACCCAAGCAAGACGCCGATCTCGCCATGGACGCCGCGGCCTGTATCGGTTGCGGTGCTTGCGTCGCGGCTTGCCCCAACGCTGCTGCAGCACTCTTCGTTAGCGCAAAAATTTCTCACCTCAGCCATCTGCCGCAAGGTCAGGTCGAGCGCGACCGTCGCGCCTTGGCCATGGTTCAGCAGATGAACGTCGAGGGGTTCGCCAATTGCACCAACATCGGCGAATGCGAAGCTGTCTGCCCTAAGCAGATCAAGCTGGAAGTGATCGCCCGCGGCAACCACGACTACATCAAAGCTGCGTTCACCGAACGTCCCGCCGGCGAAGTCCTCGGCGCCGGTTAGCAGAGAAATTCCTCGCTCCGCTCGGAATCACGGATTGCTTGTGTTTGGGTCCACGAACTGCGAGTTCTGACAGGGCCATTTTTTCCAGCCACTGGCACTAACCACTCGCCACTGCTTTTCTGCTACTCTAGCTACGCCACAAAATCACAACAGGAGCCTTGATGTTCCGCTCACTGCTACTTCTTTGCGTTTGCCTGATAGGTGCCACCGTTATGTTCGTTTCTGCTCAGTCCGAACCCATCTCCGATAAAGCTAAAAAGCTCCATTCTTCCTCCATCGTCGTCGACACGCACGACGACACCACGCAGCGCCTCCTCGATCCTCATTTCGACATCGCCGTTCCGCACACCGACGGCAACATCGACCTGCCGCGTATGCGCGATGGCGGACTCACCGCCATTTTCTTCTCCATCTGGATCGACGGAAAAATCATGGGGCCCGAAGCCGTGAAGCTGGCCCTCGATCAGATCGACGCCGTCCGTGAAACCGTCCGGAAGCATCCCAACGATCTCATTCTCGCCACCACCGCCGACGACATTCGCGAAGCCAAAACGCAGCACAAAATCGCCGCGCTGATGGGCGTGGAAGGCGGCCACATGATGGGCAACGACCTTTCCGTGCTGCGCACCTTCGCCGCTCTTGGTGTCCGCTATATGACCCTTACGCACATGGTCAACAATGAATGGGCGGATTCCTCCACCGCCGCTCCCCAACACAACGGCCTTACCGATTTCGGCAAAGACGTGGTCCGCGAAATGAATCGCCTCGGCATGATCGTTGACATTTCCCACGTCTCGGACAAAACGTTCGCCGACGCCCTCGCGGTCAGCAAAGCGCCCATGATCGCGTCGCACTCCTCTTGCCGCGCGCTCTGCGACTCTCCCCGCAACATGACCGACGACATGATTCGTGCGCTGGGCCAGCATGGCGGAGTGATTCAGATCAATTACCATGTCGGCTTCCTCAGCCAGCAGTTCCGCGATTTCGAAAAGGCTCACCCGGAAATGGAAAAGGAAATTGGCGACGAAGTGAAAAAGCGGTGCGGCACTGACGAAGCCTGTAGCGGTGTCGCCAGTGATCAGGTCGTCCGGGAGTTTATGAAAGAGGGCAAGCTTCCCAAGGTCGATTGGACCTACATCGTCCAGCACATCGATCACGCCGTGAAAATTGCTGGCGTCGACCACGTCGGCCTGGGCTCCGACTTCGACGGAGCGAACATGCCTCTCGGCATGGACGACGTCACGCACCTTCCGCAAATTACCGACGCCCTCCTGAAGAAGGGTTACTCCGAATCCGATATCCGCAAAATCCTCGGCGAAAACACGCTGCGCGTCCTGAGCGAAGTCCAGCGCGTGTCCCACGACCTGAACAAATGAGCAAATCCCGCTCCGCCATCACCAGTCTGATGTCGCAGAGGCTTCGGAGTTTGGAGAAAAGTGGAAAGAAACGCCCGCCTCAGAAGGCGGCCGCTGCAAAAACAAAAAGGCACAGGTTCAGCCTGTGCCTTTCCTTTTGCGCTAAACTATCCCCGAGCACTTCAACACCAAACCAATCCGGAGGTTTGCGTCCAAATGCGTTTTGCCAAATTCCTCGTTTGTTCGGCAGCTTTTCTGTTTGTAACTTCCACGGCAGTCCTCTCTCAAACTTCCACTACAACGCCTGCGAAGCCCAAGACCGCCACCAGTGCGCACACGACTTCAACATACGATCGCACTCTTCTAAAACCTGCACTGCTCAAGGACACCGCTCCGGCCACCTACCAGGTCAAGTTTGAGACCACTCGCGGCGAGTTCACCGTCACTGTCCATCGCGATTGGTCTCCCAACGGCGCTGACCGTTTTTACAATCTTGTTAAGCACCACTATTACGACGGGGTCCGTATCTATCGTGTGATCCCCAATTTCGTCGCGCAATTCGGCATCAACGCCAATCCTCCTGTGAATGCCGCCTGGGCGCACGCCACCATTAAGGACGATCCGGTCACACAAAAGAATCTGCGCGGCACGCTCACCTTTGCCAAGACCGGGGCGCCCAATTCCCGCACCACCGAGGTCTTTATCAACCTCAAGGACAACACTGGGCTGGATCCCCAAGGCTTCTCCCCCTTCGCCACGGTTGATGGCAATGGCATGAACGTCGTAGAAATGTTTTACGATCAGTATCCGGATCCCGCCGACGCCGGCGAGCAGCCCAACTTCGAAAAGGGCGGCGAAAAGTACATCGCCACCAAATATCCCAAGCTCGACACCATTAAATCCGCCACCATCGTAGGCGGAGTCGCCTCCACCGGTGCGCCCGCCTCGGCGAAGCCAAAACAGTAGCCGCGCCTAGGTCAGCCGGGCCCTACATTCTGGATAGCTTGTGGGGCCTTAACCACTTGCGTTGCAGTGACTTTTGGACTTTTTTACGCTTCCACTTTTCCTCCCGCTTGCGTGTATCCAAATCCCTGATGAACATCATCCAATGTTTGAGGCTACGTGCTGGTTGACGCTCGACGCATCCCTACGTAACCTCATCCTATATATGTCGGTCCATTGCCAGACCAATACCTCCGCGCAAGCCACCTGCTGCTGTTGTTGTCCGCTTGCCCACTCTGGCAATAGGCGCTTCTGTATGTAGCTCGATCTAAGTTTCCAGTTTTGAAGCCCACCTGCCAGAGTTAAGGCAAGTGGGCCTTTTTGTTTTTATCGTCCGTTTTTTTGTAGTGGGTCTTCAGGCCGGCGGTTTCGGTAGCACCGGCTTCAGCCTGTGAGGTTTTGCTAAAGCGATTTCGACTCGGTGTCGAAAGGGAATCACGGAAAATGTCCGCCACCAAAGAAACCAAAGCCCAGCGCGTCGAGCGTCTCAAACACGAAAAAAACGCCTGGGATCATCTCGACGAAATTCGCCAATTCGCACGCCTCGGCCACGACTCCATCCCTCCCGAATGGCTCACCACCTATTTTCGTACTTGGGGCATCTACACCCAGGGTGACGGGAACGGCGTCGTAGGCGGTTCCGGCGGAGAAGGGGAGGCCACTCCCTTCTTCATGATGCGCATCCGCACTCCCAACGGCCTTCTTACCAGCCACCAAATCCGCACCATAGCGGACCTGTCGCGTGAACACGGTAACGGCGTCGCGGACATCACCGTTCGGCAGAATATTCAACTCCACTGGGTACGCATCGAGTCCGTCCCCGAGATTTTGGAACGACTGGCCGCCATAGGTCTGAGCACCACTGGTGCTTGCGGGGACGTTGTACGCAACATCACCGGCTGCCCGCTCGCGGGAGTCCACGCGCACGAACTTGCTGACGTTCGTCCCCTGATTCGGGCGCTGGACCAAGAGCTAGGCGGCAATCCGGAGTTTTACAATCTGCCCCGCAAATTTAAAATCTCCGTGACCGCTTGCCCGGACTGGTGCTCTTACCCTGAAATCAACGACATCGCCATGGTCGCAACCACTCGTGCTCGGCGCGGTACCGGTGACGGCGAGGCCCAGCGTCCTTGGGCATCGCCATCGGTGACTCCACCGTCTCAATCTCAACCCACCATTAACACCGGCCGCCTTCCCGCTTCTGGGGGAATCACGAGCGCGGGCCGGAATACGGGCGAGGACTTCAACGTCGCAGCCGCGGCTCATCGAACTGCGTTCCCGTCTCCAATTTCCGAGGAGCTCGTCATCTCCCCCACGAAACAGGGATCACCGGCTGCGGATCGCGAATTTGGCTTTTCTCTTCGCGTAGGTGGTGGACTTTCGACGCAGCCTCACCTCTCCGTTCGCCTCAACGTGTTCGTTCAAGTCCATCAGGTAATCCCGGTCGTTCGTGCGATCACCGAGCTTTTTCGCGAATCGGATGTTCTTCGTCATTCCCGCGAAAAAGCGCGAATGAAATATCTGTTCCTCGAACATAGCTGGACCGCGGAATCTTTCCTGGCGATCCTGGAATCGAAACTCGGTTACTCACTGGACCCTGCGGAACCGGAAACACCTCCCGCGCATGTTCATCGCGATCACGTGGGCGTCGTCGCGCAAAAGCAACCCGGTCTCTACTCGGTCGGCGCCACGGTCATTCGCGGCCGCATCACTCCTGCACAGCTCACTCTGGCCGCCGATCTTGCCGAGCGTTATGGCGATGGCCACGTCCGCAATACGCCTATGCAGAATCTTCTGCTCATCAATATCCCGGAAGCTCATGTTTCCACCGTGGTTAACGAACTCAATGCTGCCGGCCTCCCCATCGAAGCTTCCGCATTTGCTCGTGGCACCGTGGCTTGCACCGGCTCCGAATTCTGCAAGCTGGCGCTCACCGAAACCAAATCCTTTGCCCGCTGGCTCACCGGACAGCTCGAAGATCGCTTTCCCGATTATCAAGAGCAACTTCGTCTTCACATCACGGGCTGCCCCAACTCCTGCGGCCAGCATTGGATTGCCGACATCGGCATCGAAGGCAAGAAAATCAAATCCAATGGCAAGATGGTCGATGCCTACTACTTCTGCGTCGGGGGCAGCGTGGGCCAAATCGCTTCCATCGCTCGGCCCGTGGGCTATCGTTGCCCGGCTGAAGAGGTACCCGACGCAATCGCGCGCCTGCTTTCTCATTTCAACGGAGAACGCGAACCCGCCGAAAATCTGCAACGCTTTCTGGCGCGCCACACCGCCGAAGCTCTGCGCAACATCCTCGCCGGTGGCCCAACCGAAATTGCCGAACGCGACTTGGCTGTTTGCGCCACTCCCCACTCCGTGGAGGACCGATGACGCTCTTCCCGGCCTTCCTCAAACTGCAAAACCGCCGCGTCCTGGTTGTTGGGGGCGGCACTATCGCTGCGTCCAAGATCCCATCGCTGCTCGAAGCAGGTGCACAGGTCACCGTCGTGGCTCCCGAACTGAACCCGCAACTCACCGAGCGCGTTCGCAACCAAGAAATCGCTTGGCTGAAAAAAACCTTTGAATCCAGCGACCTTGATTGCAAATTTCTTGTCATCGCGGCCACCGCCATCCCGGAGCTCAACGCGCAGGTATTTGAGAAAGCGGACCAGCGGAACATCCTGTGCAATGCCGTGGACGACATCCACCATTGCCACTTCTACTATGGTTCGATCGTTCAGCGCGGCGACCTGCAAATCGCCATTTCCACGAATGGCAAAAGTCCCGCCTTGGCGCAACGACTCCGCAAGGAATTGGAACAACAGTTCGGCGCTGAATACGCCGATTGGCTCGATCACTTAGGCGAATCGCGCGAACGCCTGCGGGCCGTTTCCACCGATTCAGAAGCAACCAAACAACAGCTTCACCAACTCGCCTCCCGCGAACGCTTCGATCACTTCGTTTCACAAAATGACCACTCCGGCACAACAACTGAAAATCTGTCATTCCGAGCGGAGTCTGTGGAGCGAGGAATCCCGCTTCCCAGGGCCTCTGTAAATTCGCAGCGTGCTTCCGTCTACCTCATTGGTGCCGGTCCCGGCGATCCTGACTTGCTCACCGCTAAAGCCATCCGCCTCTTGCAAACCGCCAACGTCGTGTTGCACGATTCCCTGGTCACTCCTGAAATCCTGGCCTTAATCCCGGCCACTACCGAGCGCATCGACGTCGGCAAGCGCGCCGGTCACAGGCTTCTCACGCAAGACGAAATTAACGCCCTTTTAGTGGACGCCGCGCATCGTCACCCGATTGTCGTCCGCCTTAAAGGTGGCGATCCGCTGCTCTTTGGCCGTGCTGCGGAAGAAATGGACGCGCTGCGCGCTGCCAACATCATCTTCGAAATCGTCCCGGGCATTTCGGCCGCCTTCGCTTCCGCCGCTGCCGCGCAAGTTTCTCTTACCGAGCGACGCTTGGCCTCTCGCGTCCTGTTCACCACCTTCTCGCGTTCCGCCGACGTCCGCGCTTTTGCCGGCATTCCCATCGCGCCCGATACCACGGTGGTGGTCTACATGCCCGGCCCCGATTACGGCGAAGTCTCCCAATGGCTTATCGATTCCGGTATAGTGTCAGAGACACCCTGCTTGCTGATTTCCAAAGCTTCGCAACGCGAGCAATCCGTTCGCGCCGCGACCGTTTCTCAGCTCGCCTCGCTCCAACCGCTGCCGGCACCTGCTTTGCTGATCGTCGGTCGTGTCGCGTCGCATTCTGCTGCTTCCATCACAACTTCGGACTGGCTGCAGCAACTCGGCCCTGAATTTCGCTCGGGATTTCTGCTGTCCTGATCGACGGAGGAACCGCCATGCCTGACACAAAGCTGCAAACGCCAGCGAAGGCCGCACCCAAGCTCTCGCTGGACACCTGGGCCGTCCTGCTAGCGCTGGCCGCTGCGGCCCTGATCCGCCTCGGCCTGATTCCTCATGTCCCTTGGTAACCCAGTAGCACGGGCTTCCGCCTGTGCCTCACGTTGTTGATTGCCGATAACTGATTACTGATAACTGATTACCGAAGCAGGATCGCTGCTAGCTAAAAATCGAGGATGCTCACAAATGGCCGACGCAATTGCACTTCCACAAAATCCCACGCTTTCTCTCAGCACTCGATTTTTCCGTCTGCTTCCCGGCCTCGCGCTGCTCGCGGCTATCGGCTTTGCCGGTAAACTCCTCGAGAGGAACATGAATGGCTACGCCAAAGCCCACCACTTCCCGTTCCCGAATATCGAGTACGTCCTTTGGGCTATCCTCATTGGCCTGGTCATCTCTAACGTCTTCGGCCTTGCCGAAATTTTCAAGCCCGGCGTCGCTACCTACGAGTTCTGGCTCAAAGCCGGCATCGTTCTTCTCGGGTCTCGCTTCCTTCTCGGAGATGTCGCCAAACTCGGTGGTGTCAGTCTCGTTCTCGTCGCCATAGAAATACTTGGTTCGCTGGCTTTCATGACATGGCTCGGCCGCCTATTCGGCCTCAAACCGAAACTCACCACGCTGCTTGCCGTAGGCTCTGCCGTCTGTGGCGTCAGTGCCATTATCGCCACGCAAGGCGCCATCGATGCGGACGAAGAAGACTCCTCCTTCGCCATCGCTGCTATTCTTGCACTCGGCGCCATCGCTCTCTTTACCTTCCCGCTCATTGGCCACTACCTGCACATGAGCGATCACGCCTATGGTATTTGGGCCGGCCTCGCTGTCGACAACACCGCCGAAGCTACCGCCGCCGGCGCGCTCTATTCGGATGCCGCCGCCAAACTTGCCGTACTCACCAAGACCTGCCGCAACGCCCTCATCGGCTTTGTCGTTCTCGCGTACGCTATCTACTGGGCCAGCAAAGGCCAAGCACACACGGTCAGCAACAAAGCCGCATTCCTCTGGCAAAAATTCCCGAAATTCGTTCTTGGTTTTCTCTTGATTTCGCTCCTCGCCACCCTCGGCTTCTTCACCAAAGATCAAAACACATCCTTAGCCAACTTGTCGCGTTGGGCCTTCTTGCTCACTTTCGCCGGTGTCGGTCTTCGCACCAATTTCCGCCAGATGCGCCATCAAGGCCTGCGTCCCTTCGCCGTGGGTTTCATCGGGGAAATCGCCATCGCCGCCTTCACCTTGGCCTTGGTCATCGTCGCCGCCCGCATCTTCGTCTTCTAGTAGCGCGGGCTTCAGCCTGTGTTCTTGCGGGTGCCCCACCCTCGATTTGTTAGGGCGGGTCTCGGGATTTCGGCGGTAAGGGATCTCACCCACGGTGTCTCGCAGGCCCACGCAACTACATAGCATCTGGCTCATGTAAAATATCCCATTTACCCAGGAGCCTTCGTGCGCGTATCCGCCATTTTCATTCTTTCAACCTTTCTTTTCTTCACGCCCACCCAAACCTTCTCGCAAGATTCCCTTGCGGCTGCGCAAACTCAAATCGTGCAACGCATTGCTTCGTCTCGTGCTGACGTCGCCGTCTACTTCCACTCCCTCGACTCCTCTACCGACTGGAGCCTGCGCCCCGACGATTCCTTCCATGCCGCCAGCACCATGAAAATTCCAGTCATGATCGAGCTTTTCCATCAAGCCAGGGAAGGGAAGCTCCACCTCAGCGATCCGCTCCTGATCCACAACGAGTTCCATTCCATTGTCGATGGCTCTATGTACAAGCTCGATCCCAAGGACGATTCGGAAACCGAGCTATACAGCGCCGAAGGGCAAACCCGCACGCTAGCGCAACTTTGCGATCTCATGATCACCGTCAGCAGCAATCTCGCCACGAATCTCCTCATCCAGAAACTCGGCGTCGATAATATTCGCGCTACGGTGCACTCCCTTGGTGCTGACGGCATGAACTTCCTTCGTGGTGTCGAGGATCAAAAAGCCTTCGACCAGGGGCTGAACAACACCACCACGGCCCGCGCCCTCGGCGTTCTGCTCACCGCCATTGCTAATGGCCAAGCCGTCGATGCTGAGTCCTCCCGCCAGATGATCGCCATCCTCGAAAAGCAGCATTTCAACGAAGGCATTCCCGCCGGCCTTCCGCCCGGCACGCGGGTGGCTCACAAAACTGGCGAAATCACGAAAATTCATCACGACGCAGCCATTGTCTACGCGCCCCATCCTTTCGTCCTGGCTATCCTGGTGCGTGGGCTCGCCGACGAAAAAGACTCCGCGGTGGTCATGGCCGACATCACCCGCATCGTCTTTCACGCCACCCAGTAACTTCCACGGCATCTTCATTTGGCGGTAACACGTTACCCTTAGGAACCGCTCCATGGTCATTCCTCCTTGCCATCCCTACTGTTAGCGACTAAGCTACTGTTTCCGTTGGAGGAACCCGTGCCTAAAGAGAAACCCCAGGTCAACATCGGCGAAGTCATCAAAACCTATCGCAGCCAGCGCGGTCTGTCGCAGGGCGACATCGAGCGCCGCACCGGTCTGCTGCGTTGTTATCTTTCTCGCGTTGAGAACGGACACACCGTCCCCTCGCTCGAAACTCTCGCCAAGATCGCCGAAGCTATGGAAATTTCCCTCGCGGATTTCTTCCCCGGCACGGAGACTCCCCGCGATAAAGAGACCCAGAAGATGCTCGGGGAACTTTCTCAAGACGAGATTCGCTTCCTCGCGGAAATCAAGAAGTACAGCACCACGCTTTCCGAGGGTGACAAGCGCCTGGTCCTAGCCATGGTTCGCAAGATGGCCACGCTGCTCCCCGCGCAAGCTGCCCAAGCCAAAAAGCCCGTCCTGCGTCGTCCCGCTCTCTAAGGACGGCGCCCCACAAACGGGTGAGCCGGTCGAAACCCCAGCCATTACACCGGCGCGGCTTTGACATTTTCTGGCACACACAGTACTGCTGTGTTTGGGCAAAAACTTAACACGTCATTTCGAGCGTAGCGAGAAATCCCTCTTCGATCGACTTATCGCTGCAATCTACTGATTACCGCTTCCCCTCATCAAGCGCATCGCCTCAGGCAATGCCCCTCCACCTGCGCCTCCGCCGCCACCATTCTCGCCCCCGTCTTCCGGCTTATCTCCTTCGCCGGGCGCCAAAAACAAATTCGTCTCCACCGCATGCTGCTTGTTGTACAACTCAAAATAGCGGCCTTGCTGCGCATACAGACTCGCGTGGGTCCCGCGTTCCAGGATCCGCCCGTCTTGCACCACCAGAATCTGCTCCGCCCGCCGGATCGTCGACAACCGGTGCGCAATCACGAACGTGGTGCGTCCACGCATCAGATAGCGCAACCCTTCCTGAATCAGCGCCTCCGATTCCGAATCCAGGCTCGACGTGGCCTCATCCAAAATCAAAATCCGCGGATCCGCCAGAATCGCTCGCGCAATCGACACGCGCTGCTTCTGCCCGCCGGACAACTTCACGCCGCGTTCGCCCACCACGGTGTCGTACTTCTTCTCAAAGTTTTCCGCAAACTCATCCACGCGCGCGATCCGGCACGCCGTCATAAGTTCTTCTTCGGTGGCGTCCGGCTTCGCATACGCCACGTTCTCTCGAATGGTGCCGTCAAACAAAAACGTCTCCTGCAGCACCACGCCCAACTGCGTGCGGTAGGAGCTCAGCTTCACCGTGCCGATGTCGATCCCGTCCACCAGAATCTGTCCCGCGGTCGGGACATAAAACGCCGAAATCAGACCGATAATCGTTGATTTGCCCGAACCCGACGGCCCGACTAATGCGGTTACCGTTCCCGGTTGCGAAACAAAGCTGATTCCATGCAGCACTTCTTTGTTCGCTTCGTAGGCGAAGTGCACATCCTGGAATTCTACCCGGCCTTCGATCCGCTCCAGCGTCACCGTCCGTTTCGGGTCCTGATCTTCCTTCGATTCGCTCAACACCTCGCGCGTGCGCTCCAGGCCGGTAATCGCTTCCGTGATCTGTGTTCCGATATTCACGATCTGGAATACCGGTGCAATCATTAGCACCAGGTACGCCGAGTACGCAATCAATTGTCCCGGCGTCATTTCGCCCGACAGGATTTTCTTTGCTCCCAGATACATGATGATCGCGCTGACGATGCCCATCAGCGTCGAGCCCGACAAGCTCATCAGCGATGTGGCCGTCAGCGTCTTCAGCACGTTGTCCAGCAGTCGTTGCACGCCGCTGCCAAAGACCTGCTCTTCCCGGTCTTCTGCGTGGTAACCCTTCACCACGCGAACGCCGCCCAGCGATTCCGTGAGTCTTCCGGTCACTTCGGCATTGATCTTGGGGCGCTGCCGGAAGATGGGTCGAATCGTCGAGAACGCCTTGTTCAGGAACAGCGCGAATCCCACCAGCACTGCAAACGCTACCAGGGTCATCATCGTGCTCGTGTGCAACAAAATGATCAGCGCCAGCACCGCCGTCAGGCACCCGCCCACAAACTCCACCAGCCCGGTACCGATCAGGTTGCGGATGCCTTCCACGTCGCTCATGATGCGCGACACCAGCACGCCGGTTTTGTTCGCGTCGTAGTACGCCACCGGCAAGCGCCCGATATGCGCCTGCACCTGCTTGCGCAGTTCCGTGATCATGCGCTGCGCCGATTTCGACAGCACCTGCGTCAACGTGAACGACGTCAGCCCTTGCACCAGCGTCGCCGCTACAACCACCAACACCAGCGGCCCCAGCAGGTGGACTTGCTTTTTGGCGATCACATTGTCGAATAAATATTTGCTCGACCCGGGCAGTACCAGGCCGGCAACGCGGTTAACGGCCACCAGCGCCAATCCCAATAACAGCAGACCTTTGCGGGGACGCAGTAGTTCCCAAATCTCCGGTAGGGAACTCCAGCGGATCGTCTTCTTGGCAAGTTTAGGTGCAGCTTCGCCCGCTACCGTCGCTCTTGTCGCAGCAGCGCCCATCGATTCCGATTTCCTTGAAATCCTCTCTTGGATGCCGCCAAACCGAGAAAGACCACGTGCCATATCTCCGCCCTGCCTCGGGGCTCCCTGATAGCCATTGGTTAAGTCCCGTTTTCCTTGGAAGGATACCCCGTTCGATGCCCCCCAAGCGAGAAAGACTACGCGCCCTGGCTAGCCAAAATCTTGGGAGAATGGAGTGCTCTGTTGGCGGGTAGGAGGTGCGGTGGGTCAGGTCAGGACGCCGCGCCTCCCAGGAGCTGAAGTGACGCTGATAAATGATCAGCTATAGGCCAAAAGCAGTTGTCACGCCCACGTCTCGTAATTGTTAATTTAAATTTGTCGTGCACGGCAACGTTCGGGCGAGAAGTCGGCGGCCCGGCCCCACTTGTACCGCAACTCCCTATGCGTAGTCGAACAGGGACATGAACCCAAAATCCATGTGCAATTGTTGGTGACAGTGGCACAAAGTCAGACCCGGATTGTCGGCCACAAAATCGACTTCGGCTTCCTGGTATCCCCCCACCATCACCACATCCTTCAAGACGCCTGCCGTGGCCACGCCCGCAATTCGTATCAGTTCAAAACTGTGCCGGTGCAAATGGATCGGATGAATATCGTCGCTCGCGTTGCGCATCTTCCATCGATAGCGTTTGCCCTGCTGCAGATGGAACGACGCGGGCGTGACGCCTTCGGTCATCGGATAGGCCTGGCCATTGATCGTCCACAGGTTGAATCCTTCCTGCGCGGCATTGTCCTTCGCGAACGTCATCTCGATCGACTCGTCCGCCGTCGCTGCTGTTGGGCCAGTCCTTCCGAACCGGGCGTAGTTCCACTTAAACGCCGGCGGTGCGGCCCACACAGGCGTGCCTTTGTGGTTCGCGTATTCCACGACAACCCCCATTCCATGCTTCCGGTCGTCATCGGCGGTATCGCCCAGAATCCACACGCCAGGATGATTCATCTCCACTATGGCCGAGATGCGTTCCGCGGTACCTATCCACAGCACTGGTACTTTCATTGGATTCGGCACGGGATTTCCGTCCAGGGCAATCACTTGGAAGGTGTGCCCGGGCAAAGCCAAGCTGCGAATCTCCGTTGCACTGCCATTTAGCACATGCAGCAGCACGCGCTCGCCGCGCTTTACACGGATCGGGTCGCCGTGGCCGAGCATTCGTCCGTTGACGGTGAATGACCCGTAGCCCACCTCGAATCCATGAGGCATGCCCTTCGCCAGCGATGCTTTCATCGCCGATTCGCCGGAATCTTCCAGTTGTTTCACCTTCGCCACAGGCGAAAGAAAATCTTGCGGCATGTCTCCGCCGCGACTAAAGGTTGGCTCAAACTCCTTTAGCACCAGAAAAACTTCGCGATCATAATTTCCGGGCGAGGATTTTGGCTCAATGTAAACGGCGCCGACCTGCCCGCTGTATTGCCCCGCGCTGAGATTGGCTCCCGCGCGAATGTGTGTGTGATAGAAGCGTAGCCCCGAAGGATTCGGAGTGAACTGGATGCGCCGCATCCCGTGCGCCGGAATGTAGGGGGTGCCTTCTTCGGCAGCGCCATCCACTTCGGTCGAAACCTTCTGCCCGTGCCAGTGCAACTGCTCCGGCGTGTCCGTGTCATTGAACAGATCGATGGTTGTCGGCTGGCCTTCCTTGAAGCGCAATAGCGGTCCAGGAAATTGTCCGTTATAAGTGGTCACGCCAATGATGCGTTTCGGCGCAATTTCCACCGCTGCATTCTGGATGTGCAGCGTATAGTCAGCAGGATGTTCCGCGTAAGGGCTACGCAACGGGTTACCAACCATCAAGGCGCCCGTAGCCAGAGCGCCATTTCGTAGAAAATCACGCCGCGTCGAATCCATGTCGCTCGTTACTATTTCCGTGGCGACAGCCAATCCGGCCCGTCCCATCGCGAATCCAACGAAAAAGCGCCGCCGCCCGCCACCATCAAAAATACCAGCGAACACAACATCGCGAAATCCGTCCGCGCGTCGCTTACCATATACCAGAAGCCTTGCGCGGGACGCGTCAACTCCGGAATCTTGGTGGTTGCAATCGCGGTGAGAATAATCACCAGGAGTGGCACTGAAGCCGCACGCGTACGCAAGCCAACCAGCACCAGGAGGCCACAAAGAATCTCAAACGTGCCCACAAATCGCGCGGTGAAATACGGCTCGGGGAAACCAATCCGCGCAAACCGTTCCACGCCCATGTGCGCATCTGTGAATTTCAGGATGCCCTGTGTGAAGAAAATCAGTCCCACCGCAAGACGAATGAATAAGATGCTGGCCGGCCCTTGCACTTGCCGAAACAAGTTCGATTCGCTCATGGCTCACTAATCGTATGGCTTTCTTTGGCCGGTTCCACCACGCCCACCTTATCCACGCCGCTGCACGCGAGATATATCTTGCCATCCGGCGTCGCGGCCATATTGCGTACCACGCCGCCTCCCGAAGGAATGTCCGCTCGCGCGACCCTCTGCGTTTTGGGATCGAAGCGCACAATCGTGTTTGGCTTCACCCCCGATTCGCTGTACCACACCATTCCATCTGGCGTAATCGTGATTCCATACGGATTCGATTCCGCACCACCCGGCGAATCGTACATTTTCGTCACACGCGTCGTCATATTCAGCTTCATGGATTCGCCTTTGCAAAGCGCGTATGGCCAGCGTGGCCAGGTTGCAGGCTGTGCTAACCCGTAGGACGCTCCGCAAGGCGAAATTGATACACCCGGCGCGCCCGCCGCGCAAGCTGCAAGCAACGGAAAGCAGGAGCGGTTCAGCCCCCGGGTGGCACGTTGGTATCGCTGCTATTGCGCTATTTGTGCGGGAAGTGCCATGATTTGAGTAGATCCTGCCTGCGGCGGAATGTGCCTGTATGCCGCTTCGTTCCTTCGCTCCGAGGACTTGGGACCTGCGAGCCGGTGCTCCAGTGGCTCGAGGTGCAGGCCGAGATAGGAACCGCACGGCAAGGCGGTGAATGGAAGAAACCAGGTGAATTATGGCTCTCACAGAAGAGCAATTGCTGAACGCAAAAGAACTGATCGAGCTGGAAAACAGCTACGGCGCGCACAATTACAAGCCGCTTGACGTAGTCGTGGAGCGGGCCGAGGGCTGCTGGGTTTATGACGTGGAAGGGAAGCGCTATCTGGATTGCTTGGCCGCGTATTCCGCAGTGAATCAAGGACACTGCCATCCGAAAATTGTGGCATCGTTAATAGAGCAAGCACGGAAAGTCACGCTGACTTCGCGGGCCTTCCGCAATGTGCAATTGCCCCTGTTTTATAAGGATTTGCACGAACTGACCGGCATGGAAATGGCCTTGCCGATGAATTCCGGCGCCGAAGCGGTGGAAACCGCGGTAAAGGCCGCGCGAAAGTGGGGCCACACCCGAAAGGGCATTGCCGACGGCAAAGCAGAGATTATTGTTTGCGCGGGAAATTTTCATGGCCGCACCGTTACGGTGATCAGCTTTTCGAGCGACGAGCAATACCGCAGCGGTTTCGGGCCGTTGACTCCGGGCTTCCGCATCATTCCCTACGGCGATGCCAAGGCTTTGCGCGAGGCCATCACGCCGAATACTTGCGCCTTCTTGTGCGAGCCCATTCAGGGCGAAGCGGGGATCGTGATTCCGCCCGATGGCTATCTGCGCGAAGTGGCTGCGATTTGCCGCGAGCATCGCGTCCTGTTGATGGTCGACGAGATCCAATCAGGCTTGGGCCGCACTGGAAAGTTGTTCGCCTATATGCATGAAGGCATTCAGCCGGATGTGCTGATTGTCGGCAAAGCGCTCGGCGGTGGGTTCTACCCTGTGTCCGCGGTCCTGGCTTCGAAGGAAATCCTGGGAGTGTTTGGCCCGGGGGACCACGGCAGCACCTTTGGCGGCAACCCACTCGCCTGCGCCGTGGCGAGGACGGCCTTGCAGGTATTGCGCGAGGAAAAGCTGGTAGAGCGCTCCGAAGAGCTCGGTGGTTACTTCCTGGCGAAGTTGCGCAACCTGCACAGCCCTGCAATCAAGGAAATTCGCGGCCGCGGCTTGTGGATCGGCATCGAGCTGCACACCCCAGCGCGGAAATACTGTGAAGCGTTGAAAGAACAGGGTGTGCTCTGCAAAGAGACGCACGACAACATCATCCGCGTGGCGCCGCCATTGGTGATTCGCCGCGAAGAGATCGATTGGGCGGTGGAGCGCTTCGAGAAAGTGCTGGGGAGTTAGTCCGCTGTTCCGGAAGTACGCGCTTTCGCGGCGGGAGTATCGAAATGCAGCACACTCGAAACGAACTGGCTGAGTGTGCCGCCAAGATGCCCGAAAACGCGCTGCTTCAGTGTGGTGTAATCCTGAGTCCCGCAAAATAAATCCGACAGAAGCTGACGGAAGACTGCGTTGCGCTGCAGAAACTGCACCATGCGCGTGGTAACCGCGGTGCCCAGAAACGAGCCGCGGTAGAAGCGGCGGACAATGCGAGCGGCGAACTCCAACTCCATAGAAAACGAAGCGCGCACTTGAGCCGGATACTTTTCCGGGCAGCCTTCTGCCAACGATTTGCCCAGAATTTCGCCGGAACGCATGGCGTAGAACAGGCCTTCGCCGGTCAGCGGATCCACCCATGCCGCAGCGTCGCCACACAGCGCCCAGTTACGGCCGATCACGGCGCGGTCGGAAAGCGTGCGCACCTGCGGAGAGGGCAAGACGTGGCTGTAGAACTTGGCATGGCTGGTTTCGAATCGTTCGTTGCTGGCGAACTGGTGCAGGTGGCCGCGCAGTTCGCTGCTGGTATGGGCCTGCATGCTGCCGCAAATGCCCAGCGAGATGTGATCGGCGCGGGGGAACGACCAGATGTACCCTTCGAATTCCGGCAAAAACTTGATCTGGATTTGCTCGGCGGTCTGCGGAACAAAGTAGCCCTGGGTCATTTCCAGTTCGTCGCGAGCCAGCGCCCGTGTGCCGGGGAGAAATTGATTGCGAGCTCCGCCGGCCAGCACCAGAAAATCGCAGTCCTGCCATGAGCCATCCACGCAATAGCGCGGTCGAGTGATGGAAGTATCGATATTCTGCACGCGGGAATGGTGAATGCGGCAGCCGGCATCGCGGGCACGATCCAGCAGCAGTCCGTTCAGCACCGTCCGGGAATAAATCACGATGGGGTGCTGCAGGTGCAGAGCGACGCGGTGATTCTCAGCGCTTATAATTTGTACCTTTTGAATAAGCTTCTTCGGGAGCGCATTATCCAGGAGAAAAGGGAAGCACTGCGTGGCTTTGTAAGTTAAACCGCCGCCGCAGGGTTTTTCCCAAGCCAGGTGCTCGTCAAAAATATCTACGGTGTGGCCAGCGCGAGCGAGTTGCTCGCCGCACATGGCACCAGAGGGGCCGCCACCGACAATGACGTAGTCAGCCATGCATCTCCGCGAATGAATTGTGTCCGTCTCCGGCTCGGGAGGGGATCTAAGCAAGCTGGGAATTGTCTCAGGACAAAGGAAAGATCACCAGACAAAACCCTGCAAGGAGTATAGCACCGAACAAAGCGGCGGCTGACGGAGAGCCAGACTCGCGGCGTACCAATTGAATACCTAGACCGGAGGACAGGAAAAGAAGGGCGAAATAGGGAGAGAGCAGGGGCAATAGAATCTCTCCGCTGTGGAAATACAGCACGCCGGCGCTCAGAAACAGCCAGGCGAGCACCAGCAGCAGAAACCACGACACGTAGCGCATGCCCCCGTTCACGACGGGGCCGGCGAGCAGTTCCAGTCCGTAGAGAAACAGGAACGCGGTCAGGAAAAAGAGCGGAAGGCGCTCCCAGCGCGCCACATTTAGCCACGCGCCCGTCAGCGTTAGTTCAAACCAGCCGTTAACGAGCAGCGTCATCAGCAGACCGGCGACCGCTGCTCCGAAAAGCACGCCGCGTTGCGCGCGAAACCCGGTGCTTGCGTCCTTCAGGTGCAACAAAATCAATCCGACGCCCACGATCAGGAAAAAGGCGGCCAGATAATCGCCCTCAAAAAGACGGAAGATGCGCGCAGGGTGCCAGAACTGAAGAATGACCAGAGCAACAGCAGAGAGGAGCCCCAGTTCGACGAATCCGCGCACACGCTGGACGGGTTGCCTGGTCTCGCTAGCTTCGGGCGCGGCGGGTGTGTTTTTGCCGACCATTTCGCGAAGAAACGGCCCCGCGATCAGCAGCAAGCCGACAATGCCCAATACACAACCGAAAACATTTGCGCGCGAAGGCAAGCGCGCGATGTTGGGAATTTGAAGCATGTGCGTCGCCCAAGCCTGCGCATCGCGCGCCACCGTCGTCGAAAACAGCACGCTGACATGGGTGTTCCAGGGCACTTCGTAGAATTTGGCCCAGGAATACGGGCTGTGCGCGGCTAAATCGGCGGCACTGTCGCGAATGCCCGGCGCATCGAATTGCGCGGCCATAATCAGGGTATTGGGCGTCAGAAGCGGGGGCGAATGAAACAGCAAATTCTCCGGGCTGATCCCGTGGGCCGCTACCATCGGGGCAGGGGAAATGGCAATCACGCCCGCGGGGCGAAACTTATCGGCCAAGCGCAAGGCGATCGCTCCGCCCATGGAATGGCCTGCGAGGATGGTGCGGTCAGGAATAATCATGCCCCGCGCCGCCAAGCCCCGGAGCAGCGATGCCGAGCAACTTTCCGCTTGCTCGGGAGTGAATGGGCCCGGCGAACGGCCGTGGCCGGGAAGATCAGGTATAAAAACACGCAAGCCGGCTTGCGCGAAGGCGCGCGCCAGGTATTCCATGATCACTTTGTTGGCCGACAATCCGTGGAACAGAACAACGGAGCCGGTATCTGGGCTGGCGAGCAAGTCGGCGCGACTCATGACCACCAGGTCCATGCGACAGGCCGCCGCGTCGACAATATAGCGGTGTTGGGTGTAGCCGCGGCCCGCATAGACTGCCAACAACGCTCCAATGACCAAACACAGAATTCCGGCAAGGGCCTGCCACACCTGTTTTTTCTTATCCAAGCAGCCAACTCCTCCGCGTAGGTGAATTTACGACCATGATAAACTGGGGTTTCAAATGAACCGCGATCCCGGTGGTTTCAGCAAACATGGAGCGCCTTTGCATCCGTCGGCAATAACCTGGGAACAAATGATTGTGCGGTTTGGACGCGAGAAACGCAACGGTAAGCGGGTTGTGTTCACGAATGGATGCTTTGACCTGCTGCATCCCGGACACATTCACAGTCTGGAAGCGGCGCGCGCGCTGGGCGATTTTCTGATTGTGGGAATCAATAGCGACGAGAGCGTGCGGATTCTGAAGGGTCAGGGCAGGCCGCTGATTCCGCAGGATGAACGCGCGGAAATTCTGGCAAGTCTGGAGTGCGTCGACGGTGTTGTGATTTTTGACGAGTTGACTCCACGTGAAGTGATTGCCGCACTGTTGCCGGATGTTCTGGTGAAGGGCAGTGACTGGCCGGGAAATCAGATTGTGGGCCGCGAAGAAGTAGAAGCTGCCGGTGGGAAAGTCGTGCTGATTGACAACGTGCCAGGATATTCGACCACGGAGATTCTCCAGAAGATCCGGGGGGCGGGAAGCTGACTTGAGCTTATGTAGTGGCCAGTCTTTAGACGGGCCTCGCCCGAGGCTACTACACTGGCAACCGCAAAACTCGCAGGGGCATTGTGGAATCGAGTTGCATTGGGGCTAACGAAACGGTTTGATGCGAGAGCACGGGAACAAGGACGCCGGGCAATAGGAACCGAACTCGGGAAATGATACTGCCGGCGGTACGAGAACGACTGGAAGCACTCCTGCGCCACCCTGCAATGGAAGGCGTGGTGGGAGAAGTGCGCGCGGGCGCGAATCTGGTCGGACTCTCCGGGTTACACGATGTGGCCAAGCCGCTGGTGGCCGCTTACGTCGTGCACGAATTGCGCCGGCCGGCCTTCTTTGTTACGGCAAGCAACCGGCGCGCCGAAGAACTAGCCGAAACGCTGCGTTTCTTTGCGCAGATTTTTCCCGGGCCTACCGGCGGCACTGCGGTTCTCCCTGCCTTTGACAGCTTACCTTGGGATCCGCAGGCTCCCCACGCGGACATTCTGGAACGAAGAGCCGCGACGCTGTTTCGCCTCGCGAACGGCGAAGTGTCTGTAGTGATGGCTCCGGTCGCCGCGGCGATGTGGCGCTACAAGGACCCCTATGTTTACCTCACGCTAGCCCGCACGTTGGCCAAAGATAATGAAGCGAATCACGAAGAACTGGTCACGCATCTGGCGAGCATCGGTTACGCGCGCGCGGAAATGGTGGAGTTACCCGGGCAGTTTGCGGTGCGTGGTGGGATCATCGACGTATTTTCTCCTGAAGCACTGCGGCCGGTACGCCTCGAGTTGCTGGGCGACACGGTGGAATCCGTGCGCGAATTCGACCCGCGCACGCAGCGTTCGATTGCGCCGGTGGTGAAAACCACCATTTTGCCCCTCGCCGAATGGAGCGTGCCGGCTCCGGGAAGCCACGAAGCAGAAGAGTGGGAGCCGGGCGGCTGGTGGGGGGCGGCCAAGGAGCCGGGTGGAAGCGCGTTGTTTGAGTTGGCGGAAAGTTCGCTCAAGCCAATTGTGTTTTTGGACGAGCCAGAGACGTTGCGGGAAACGCGCAAGGAGCTTTTGCAGACAGCGACTGAGAATTACGAGCGTCGCGGCCAAGCCAATTCGCCTGTGGTCGGTGACTTCTTCTGGAGTGAAGAGCAGTGGGAAAAAGCGCTCCACAAAACATCGCGCATCGAGCTGGAACAGTTAAATCTGACGCAGTCCGGTGGCCAGCGCTTTGAGTTGCTCTCTCGGCCAAGCAGGCGATTCCACGGGGATGTGGTGGCTTGCCTGGGCGACGTGAAATCCCAAATCGCGTCGGGCGGCACCCTATTTCTTACCGCGGGAAGCACCGGCGAGCTGGAACGCTACGCCGACATTTGTCGCGAGTACGAAGCGCCGTATGTACTGGGCGAGACGGAAGAAGCGGCGGCGGGCTTCACAGCGGAAAGTGCTTCAGAAACGGCGCGTTTGCTGCTGATGCGCGCACCTTTTGCCGCCGGAGTAGCGTTTCCGGAAGTGGGCGTCACGCTGTTTGGAAATGCCGATCTGTTCGACGTGGTTCCGGCAGTGGAGCGGCCCAGCCGGAAAGTCCGCACGTCCGGATTTTTCGCCGATTTTGCCGAACTGAAACCCGGCGATTTCGTAGTTCACGTGGACCATGGCATCGGGCAATTCGAAGGCTTGCGGCTGATCGAATCCGACGGCCGGAGCGGGGAATTTATGCTGCTGCGCTATGCCGAGGACGCGCGCTTGTATGTGCCCCTGGAACGAATGGACCTGGTGCAGAGCTATCGCGTCGTTGAGGGCACGCATCCGACCCTGGACCGATTGGGCGGAACCGCATGGACCGCACGAAAGACACGCGTCCGGAAGTCCCTCGAAGATATGGCCGACAAGTTGTTGGCGTTATACGCGGAACGGAGGACCTCGCACGCGTTTGCGTTTTCCGCCGATGGCGCTTTTCAACGCGAATTCGAAGATGCCTTTGAGTTTGAAGAGACCCCGGACCAATTGACGGCGATTGCCGACGTAAAACGCGACTTGGAGAAAGCCTCGCCCATGGACCGCTTGCTGTGCGGCGATGTGGGCTATGGCAAGACCGAAGTGGCCATGCGCGCGGCGTTCAAGGCCATTGCGGAAAGCAAGCAAGTGGCGGTGTTGACGCCCACGACGGTGTTGGCCTTTCAACACTTCGAAACCTTCAAGAAGCGCTTCGCGGCATTCCCGGCGCGAATCGAAATGCTCAGCCGTTTCCGCAGCGCGGCGGAACAAAAAGCAATCATGGCGGATTTGGAGACGGGAAAGATCGACGTCGTTATCGGGACGCACCGTCTGTTGTCGAAGGATGTGAAGTTCCAGGACTTGGGCTTGCTGGTTGTCGACGAAGAACAGCGGTTCGGCGTGGTGCACAAAGAACGGCTGAAGGAAATGCGGAAAAACGTGCACGCGTTGGCGCTCTCCGCTACGCCGATTCCGCGAACCCTGCATATGTCCCTGGTTGGATTGCGCGACATGTCGGTGATTGAGACGGCGCCGCGGGACCGCCTGGCGATCCAAACCGTGGTGTCGCCGTTCAACGAGCAAATCGTTAAAAAAGCCATCGAGAATGAGTTGGCGCGGGATGGCCAAGTGTATGTGATTCATAATCGCGTGGAGTCCATCTATTCCCTTGGGAATCTCGTGCAAAAGCTGGTACCCAAAGCGCGCGTGGTGGTTGGGCATGGGCAATTGTCCGAGAAGGAGTTGGAGCAGGTGATGCTGAAGTTCATCCGCGACGAAGCGGATGTGCTGGTGGCCACCACCATTGTGGAGAACGGGCTGGATATCCCGCGGGCCAACACGATTTTGATCAATCGAGCCGACCGCCTGGGCCTGGCGGAACTTTACCAATTGCGCGGACGCGTAGGGCGGTCGAGCCAGCGTGCTTACGCGTATTTGTTGGTGCCGCCCGAGCGCGTGCTGACCGACGTGGCACGCAAACGCCTTGCCGCGATGAAGGAATTCAGCGAACTGGGCGCGGGTTTCCGGATCGCCGCGTTGGATTTGGAATTGCGTGGCGCGGGAAACATGCTGGGGCGTCAGCAACACGGGCACATCGAGGCCATTGGTTTCGACATGTATGTGCAGATGCTAGAACGCGCGGTGGCAAAACTGAAGGGAGAAGAAGCGGCACCGGAGTTGCGCACTACCTTAAGCCTGGGAATGGATGTGCGTATTCCGCCAGATTATATCCCAAGCGAGAACTTGCGCCTTCGGACCTACAAACGCATTTCCTCCGTGGCCAGCGAGGCCGAAAAGCAAGACGTACAGAAAGAACTGCAGGACCGCTTCGGCGCCATGCCCAAAGCCGTGGAAAACCTTCTGGAGTTTGCCGCCCTCAAATCCATGTGTGAGCGCTTGCGCATAGCCAGTGTGGAGCGCCAGGGTATGAAAATCGCCTTGCGGTTCCATCCGGAAACGACGCTGGAACCGGCGGCGGTGGTGAAGGTCGTCCGGTCACGCAAGGGCATCAAGCTGGACCCCAGCGGGGTATTGTGGATGGAAGTGCAGCGGGGGGAGCCAGTAACCGCGGCGTTGCGGCAAGTGCTGGTGGGCTTGGGCGGTCAAGGGCAAGCTGACACGGCGGGGATTCCAAGCTAAACTTTAAACATGGGGAAATTCATGAAAAAATTAGCATTATTCGCGGTCGTTTTGTTTGCCTGGCCCTTGCTGGCTCAAAACCCGCCCGCGCAAAATCCGCCGGACCAGAACCCTCCGGCGCAAGCGCCTCCGGTGGCGCCTGGGGAAAGTTCCTCAAAGCAGACGTCGCCTCCCGCGGATCAAAATCCTGCGGCGCAATCGGGTGACAGTTCCTCCAAACAGGTTCAGCCACCTGCGAATCCCCCTGCCGACCTGCAGCCCAAACTCGAGCAGCCCCAGATGGAAGCTCCGCCAGAAGCAGCGCCGGATCCGAACGCAACTTCCAAAAAGCCCGACATTCCGACGGTGAAAGCCGCAAAGAAGCCCGCCAGTGAAGGCAAGGTAGTCGAAGAGATCATTGCCCGGGTAAACAACGAAATCATCACCAAATCCGAGTTGGACAAGGCCCGGCAGGAATCAGCCGAAGACGCGCAGCAGCAGTGCCAGGGGAAATGCAGCCCGGAACAACTGCAAATCGCAATTGAGGATGCGCAAAAGTTTGCTCTGCGCGATCTGATTGACCGCTCGCTTCTGGCGCAGCGCGGCAAGGACATGGATATCAACGTGGAAGCGGATTTGGTCAAGCAACTCGACCAGATCCGTCAACAGAATAAGTTGAAGGATATGGACGACCTGGAAAAGGCCGTCACTTCGCAGGGCATCAACTGGGAAGATTTCAAGAATAATCTGAAGAACCGGCTGCTGACGCAGGAAGTGATTCGGCGCGAAGTGGGATCACACATCAATATCACCCACGATGAAGAAATGAAGTACTACCAGGACCATCAGAAGGACTTCATCAAGCCGGAGCAAGTAGCGCTGAGCGCCATCGAGATCAAGACGGAAGGGAAGAAGGAATCGGAGATTCCGGACCTGAAAGCCAAGGCGCAAAAGCTGCACGATCGTGTCAAAGATGGCGAAGATTTCGGTGAATTAGCCAAGCGCTTTTCCGATGGCGCTACGGCGCAACAGGGCGGCTACCTCGGCATTTATAAGCGCGGAGAGCTTTCTAAGGAACTCGAAGACATCGTTTTCAAGATGAATCGAAACCAGATTACCGACGTGATCGAGACCAAGCAGGGCTTCCTGATCCTGAAAGTGCTGGAGCACTATGACGAAGGGGAACAGCCCTTCGATAAGGTCGAAAACGAAATCCAGGAGCAGCTCTACAGCACAAAAATGGAACCGGCTCTGCGCGAATACCTGAAGACGCTGCGTGAGCAAAGCTACGTCGTGGTGAAACCGGGCTTCCAGGACATGGCCGGCGGCAACAATTCGGAAATTCAGGAAGTCAGTGCGACTCCGGAGACTACCAAAGAAAAGAAGGGCCACAAGAAGTACTTGTTGTTTGGGAAAACGACTGGAACATGAAAACTCTTTACGTCAAGGACCTGACCGCGGACCAGGTCATTAGCGGGTTTTTCCTTGTACACGAGAAAGAGATTCGCAATACCAACACCGGAAAACCGTATCTGCGCATGGAGTTGGGAGACTGCAGCGGCTCGGTGGAAGCGCGCATGTGGGAGCAGTTCGAAAACTTGGCGAAAGAGGTGAATCGCGACGATTTTATCAAGGTACAGGCGCGCGTCGAGATTTACCGAAATAAGCCACAATTATCCCTGCAGCAGTTCCGTTTGGCGCGTCCCGCGGAGATCGATATCGCCGATTTTCTGGCGCATACCCCGTTTAATGTCGAAGAAATGTACCAGGGCCTTCTGTCCGACGCGGAAGGCATCAAGAATCCATGGTTGCGGCAACTCGTGCTGAAGGTTTTGTGCGATCCGCAGATTGCCATCCGGTACAAGCGTGCACCAGCGGCAAAAGTCATGCACCATGCATACATCGGCGGATTGCTGGAGCACGTCGCCGGACTTTGCGGATTGGCAAAACTTGTCGCCGTGCATTATCCGGAGTTGGATGTGGACCTGTTGCTGACCGCGGCGATGTTGCATGATGTGGGAAAGCTCGACGAGTTGTGCTACGAACGCTCGGTGGCCTACACCATTGAAGGGCAACTGCTGGGGCATATTGTGATGGAACTGGAAACCGTGACCAAGGCTATGGACACGATTGAAGGCTTTCCGGGCAAGCTAAAAACGGTAGTGGAGCACATGTTGATCAGCCACCACGGGCAGTACGAATTTGGCTCGCCGAAATTGCCGATGATTCGCGAAGCGCTGGTGTTTCATTATTTGGATGATATGGACTCAAAAGTGGCAGCGGTGCGGGCCGCCATGGCGGTAGAATCCGGGGAAGAGAACTGGTCGGCGTTCAGCGGGGCGCTGGGACGCAAGTTCTTGCGGTTGAATCGTTATCTGTCGGAAGCGCCGGCGGAATCGTCGAAGAAGGAAGACAAGAATTAACTGCGACAATCCACACTTTACCGCGCGGGCTCGCGAACTGCTGGGCACCAGCGAGCGCTCGATCGACGCGACGTATGCCGCCATCATTCCCGCGGCATACAAGGTTCGGGATCTGTGTATCCGCCCGGCCACCGTGTTGGCCCCGATGGCTGGCGTGACCGACACGCTGTTTCGCCGCGTGATTCGCGGACTGGGTGCATGCGGCCTGCTGATGACGGAGTTCACCAGTTCCGAGGGGATCACACGCAGCGCGAAGAAAGCCGAGCGGTACCTATATTTCCAGGAGGATGAGCACCCGATCGCGGCGCAATTGTTTGGCGCTAATCCGCAGGTGATGGCGGATGCGGCCCGCATGGTGGAAGACCTGGGCTACGACGCGGTGGACATTAACCTGGGCTGCCCGGCGAAGAAAGTGGTGAAGTGCGGTGGCTCCGGATTGCTCCGGGAATTGCCGCTGCTGGAGCAGATTTTTCGCAGCGTGCGCGCGGCCGTGAAAATTCCCCTGACCATCAAATTGCGCGCCGGTTGGGACGAAAACTCCATCGTGGCCAAGGAAGTGGTAAGGATGGCCGAAAATACTGGCGTAGAGGCAGCCGCGATCCATCCCCGTACGCGCTTGCAAGGTTATTCCGGCAAAGCGGATTGGAACATTATTGCGGAGGTGAAGCAGTCCGCGAAGATTCCGATCATCGGTAACGGCGATATTCAGTGCCCGGAAGACGCGGCACGCATGGTGAAAGAGACCGGCTGTGATGCGGTGATGATTGGCCGCGCGGCAGCCACGAATCCATGGATTTTTTCGCAGATGCAGGAGTTTCGGGAAACGGGCCGCTACACCACGCCAACCGAAGAGGGCCGCCACCGGTTACTTTCTGGATACTACCGGCAAATTCTTAACTCCAATGCCCCCGATAGCATGGGAAAAATGAAGCAGTTCGCCTGCTGGTTTACCCATGGGGTGGGGAATGGCGGCGAACTGCGACGCATCGTGCATTTGGCGCGCACGCCGGGGGAAGTGGTCGAAAACGTCGAGCGCTTCTTCGAGCGGAAAGCGGCCGTTTGGGGGAATTCAGGCCATGAGCCAGACAACCGAGAGGCCCATCCGACAACGGTCCGAACGTAGAATCTCTGTGCGCTTGCCGCTACGTGTTTGGGGCAAAGACGCGCGCGGGTTCAACTTCGAGGAAGACACTTCCAGTGAAAACTTGTGCCGGGGAGGCGCCGCGTTCCGTACGCGTTTCGACGTGGCGATCGGCTCGAGCCTGCAGATCCGCATACCACTGCAGGGCCCGGCCATCCGGCGCGACGAGAACGACTTCCTGACGCAGGGACGCGTGGTCCACGTCAGCGAATCGCAACCCGATGGCGAGCGTGTCGTAGGGGTGCAGTTTGTAGGCCCGCGCTTCCAGCGCATGTTCCGCCCGGAAACCGCCGCTTAAACGCATGGACGCCAACAGGGATGCTTGCGTCTCCTGCGCTCGAAAGTGCTGCTGAAAAAAAGAGCTCGGCATCTGGGTCTTTCGGGGAGAAGTGGCTGACAATCCAATCCCGGATTTCACCCATGCTTCTCGTAAAAAGCGTTCTCGATAGATTCTGAAACGAAGGAAATTGTTTTGACAGCTCTGTGTTTATGAATCTGTAGGGGGCGGGTTTTCGTCGAGGAGTTGGCGGTAGGCGTCGCGTTTGGTCATGCCGCGTTCCTTTGCGGCGAGTTTAAGAGCTTCCTTGCGATCGAGCTTGGCCTGATGCATCAGCTCATCCACGCGTGCGGCCAAGGATTGCGCAGTGTCTATGGCTCCCGGCGCGCCCTTCTCCGGAGGACCGATCACCAAGGTCATTTCCCCTTTTGCGGGACTCTCGTGCAGGCTTTGAAAAATCTCCGTGAGCTTTCCGCGACGAAACTCCTCGTGCAGTTTGGTGACCTCGCGAGCGAGGCATGCGGGCCGATCTCCCAGGATAGCCACGGCATCGGCTATCGTGTCGGAGATGCGGTGCGGCGCCTCGTATAACACCAGCGTGCGATCTTCGATGCGCAGCCGCTCCAGAGCGCGCTGTCGTTCGCCGCTGCGGGCGGGTAAGAAACCCAAAAACAAGAATTCTTCGGTCGGCAGACCCGAGGCCGAAAGTGCGGCCAGAACAGCCGCCGGGCCGGGCACCGGGATCACCGGAATGTGATGCCGAATGGCCAGCGTCACCAAACGATGGCCGGGATCGGACACCAGCGGCATCCCGGCATCGCTGACCAGCGCCACGTTGGCACCGCGTTCCATGGCCAACACCAGTTCTGAAGCGCGGGTGATTTCATTATGCTCGTGGTAGCTGACCAGCGGCTTGTGTATGTCGAAATGCGTCAGCAGTTTCAGCGTATGACGAGTGTCTTCGCAGGCGATCTGGTCGACTTCCTTCAGAATGCGCAGCGCGCGCAGGGTTATGTCTTCCAGATTTCCGATGGGGGTGGCAACAAGGTACAGGCAGCCGCGGGGAACCGGCGAGGGAGACTCGGAATGAGCGTTTCCGTTCATGAGGCGCGCACTTCATTTTAGCATGGCGAAAGGAACGCTTAAGGCGCGTGGTATAATCAAATTTTTGAGAATACGCAGGAGGATGGACTGTGCCGCTGTACGAGTATGAGTGCACGAAATGCCACAAACGGACCGAGAAGATTGAGACCGTTGCCGGCCCGCATCTGAAAAAGTGCCCGCACTGTGGCGGCAAGGTGGAATCGGTGCTCTCGGCTCCCGCGATTCAGTTCAAGGGCGCGGGCTGGTACGTGACCGATTACGCCGGAAAGAAGAGCACGGACTCGGACAGCAAGTCGACCGCGAAAGATTCCGCGAAAGAGACCACCAAGGAATCCGGGAAGGAATCCACGAGCAAGGATACAAAAGAGAAAAAGCCCCCAAAGAAGTAGAGCTATTTTGCAGTTCTGTAGCTCGCTGTCGCTTTTGACGCCCGTTGCGTCTGGTCTCCCAACTAAAAAGTAGCCCGTCCTTCCGAACCCAGTGAGGAATCTCTCTCTTCGCTCGCTGCGTCTTGTGTTCAATCCCGTTGTACAGGGAGGGGCGCCGAATCTAGAGCTTCAAAGATTTAAGATAATCTCGAAACGCCTCGCCGAACTCTTTGTTTTGCAGCGCAAGTTCCACAGTAGCTTTCAGGAACCCGAGCTTTTCGCCAGCATCATAGGAAATCCCCTCATAGATGAGCGCCCAAAGCCCCTGCTCCTTGGCAAGCAGTCGCATGGCATCGGTGAGCTGGATTTCGCCGCCTGCGCCAGGTTTGGTGCGTTCCAAGCAATCAAAAATGGCGGAGGGAAGGACGTAACGGCCAGTGATCGCCAAGTTCGAGGGAGCGTCGGCGGGCTTTGGTTTCTCGACCAGGTCGCGAATCCGAAGCAAACGCTCGCCGAACGGAGGCTGCGGCGCCGGTTCGCCATCCACGATGCCGTAAAGATGGGTCTTTTCCCGGGGAACTTCCTCGACCGCGATCGCGCCAGTGCCCGTGGCTTCGTAAACATCGATGAGCTGTTTTGTGGCGGGATTGGGACCGGGGATGAGCACGTCGCCAAGAAGCACGGCAAAGGGTTCATCGCCGACGAGGTCCTTGGCAACTAAAACGGCGTGGCCTAAGCCGAGCGGCTCTTTCTGGCGGGTATAACTGACCTGGACCATATCGCTGATGTCTCGAATGATTTCCGCCTGCTTGGTTTTACCTTTTTCCTCCAGGTGGCGCTCCAGAACAGGGGAATAGTCGAAATGGTCTTCGATGGAGTTTTTGCCCTTGCCGGTGACGATGATGACATGCTGAATGCCGGAAGCGACGCATTCCTCGACGACGTATTGAATCTGCGGTTTGTCGACTACCGTGAGCATTTCCTTGGGCTGGGCTTTCGTGGCGGGAAGAAAGCGAGTGCCCAGGCCTGCGGCGGGAAGTACGGCTTTACGAACTCTGCGGAGCGGCGTCTTCTGTGGGGACGGCTTGTGCTCTTCGGTCATTTTCTTCGATTCGTGCGGACTCTCCTCCAGAATTTAACTGCATACGGACAGTAGCCGTGGGAAGTAAGTTTTGTCAATCGGAGCAGCACCCTAACCTTCAGACGGTGCGGTAAACCGGGATTAAAAAATACGCTTCGTAATCTCCTCCGCGAGCTTCGATTTCCCAGTACGTTGGCGGGGTGTCTGCGAGGTGATTCGTCGGCTGATTGTCCGGCAGGCGGAACGAAATCGGCAAGTAAGAGTGTGCCGCGCCAACCAGTTGTTCGTGGTTGAATGTGGTCACATCTCTGTACAGTTCAAAGCAGACGACTTCCGTGCTTCGATTGTTCCCGAAACCGCGCTCTACGTATTTTTCCTGGACGCACCGGAGAGTCACAGTGAGTTCCTCGATCGAGTCGAGATGACGCGGAGCACGAAGGCGCGCTTGGAAGGGACGGCATGGAATATACGGGAAGGAGTCAAACACCAGGAAGCTGTTGCCGTGATGCAGAAAGTCGCGCATCATTTTTGCCCAACGCACCCAGAAGAACAGGCCGACAAGGGCGAAAAGACCTGCGCCGAAGAGAAAAACGCGGGTGCCTGGCTGCGTAATACCAACCCAAAAGAATGGTACCAGGAAGGCGTACCAGAAGATGGCCGCCGCCAGGCGGGACACCATGGCTTGAAAAGCAGAAAAGGAAGAGCCTTCGCGGTGCCAATGATAATCGGCTAACCAGGGTTGCGCAGGCTGTGCGGCGATTTGCCGCCGGTAGAGCGCGCGGCGAATCAGGCCGTGAATTCCGTGCACGACAAAGAATAAGCCACCCAAGAAGAAAAACGAGCCGATTAACCCGATAAGTGCATGGGGAGCGTTCTTCTTTCCGGGAATCAGCTGCAAAGCGACAGCGATAATAAACGCGCCGCAGGGTAGAAAGAGTAGGCCAAAGAAGATCGACGCCCAGCGATCGATGGTTGTAGTGCTTTGCGCCGGATGATTCAGCAGCACGGGTGTGTCGGCGGCTATTGTGCCGGGCATTTGCTGGCGCAAGATTTCGGCGCGCGGGTTAACGGTAACGCTCACGGCTGCCTCCCCGGGAATGTCTCTAATTTGCGGAGCCCGCCTGTAGAGGACAATAGGACTGTGCGAATCGGTAACCACGTACCCCTGTGCTAGCATAAAAATGGAAGGAATCAGCGCAACAAATGCCCGAATCGCGAATCTTGGGAATTGAGTCGTCGTGTGACGAGACTGCCGCCGCCGTTGTGGCGGATGGGCGGAAAATTCTGTCCAGCGTGGTAGCTTCCCAAATCGATATCCATCGCAAGTACGGTGGCGTGGTGCCGGAACTGGCTTCGCGGGAACACTTGCGCCAGATTGTGCCCGTGGTGCGCGAGGCCATGGAGCAATCGGGCCTGCGCTTCCAGGAGCTGGACGCGATCGGCGTGACGCAGGGGCCCGGGTTGGTGGGATCGCTGTTGGTCGGGATTACCTATGGAAAGACGCTGGCGGCGGCGTTGCAGAAACCGCTGATCGCCGTGAATCATTTGGAAGGGCACATTCACGCGGCATTTCTGGAAGCGCAACAAAACGGTGATGTCCCGCGGCTGCCGGCGGTTTGCTTGATTGTATCCGGCGGTCATACTGTTCTGTACGAGGTCAACGCGCGCGACGAAGTGCACGGCGAAGCTTTCGCGTATCGCAAGCTTGGACAGACGCGCGACGACGCCGCCGGCGAGGCGTACGACAAAGTCGCGAAGTTGCTCGGATTTGGCTATCCCGGCGGGCCGATTTTAGACCGCTTGGCCTCGACGGCTGACCATGCTCCGGCGCCCACAAAATTCGGTCCCACCAAGACGCGCGGAAACCCACTGGATTTCAGCTTCAGCGGACTGAAGACCGCGGTGCTCTATCACGTGCGCGAGCATCCCGAATACAACGAAGAGATTCACAAAAGGGAACAGGCACTGCGCGGAGGACGCCGGGAATTCCAGGAACTGCTGCAGCTATCGAGTCCCCAGGCGTTAGGCTTGGTTCGCGAATTTCAAAAAGCCGTGGTGCGCGATCTGGTCGAGCGAACCATGATGGCTGCGGAACAATGCGGCGTCGAAACAATCCTGGTGTCCGGAGGTGTAGCGGCGAACCGGCAATTGCGCGCCACCTTCGAAGAGCAAGCTGCGGCGCGCGGGCTGAAGGTTTATTTTCCGAGCCGCGACTTGTCTACGGACAATGCCGCAATGATTGCCGCCGCGGCGTACCCGCGATTCCAGCGTCACCTGTACGCCGATGCGCAACTCAACGCTAAAGCCACTAT
This sequence comes from Verrucomicrobiia bacterium, assembly GCA_035506955.1. Lineage (GTDB taxonomy): Bacteria > Acidobacteriota > Terriglobia > Acidiferrales > UBA7541 > Acidiferrum. Next base: position 35,302 of record DATJOO010000074.1, on the reverse strand, counting down.
GCCTTTGGCTTGATGCACGCGGTAGTAAGATAAAAAAAAACGGGCAACCCGAAGGCTGCCCGCAAACAATTCCAAATTGGACTTGATTAGTCTACTTTTTCTTGCAACGTGGGGAACTGCAACTTGGCCTTCGCTAGCGACCTCACCACCAAACCTTCGGCGTTCTCCGCGGTGACGTTGCGCGCCGTGGCCATCTCGCTCACCAAAAGATACTTGGCTCGTTCCAGCATTTTCTTTTCGCGGAAAGAGAGCGGCTTGGTGCGGCTAAGGGAAACCAGGCTCTTGAGGACCACGGCCACTTCCAGAAGCGAACCCGTGCGCATGCGCTCGGAGTTCTCTTTGAAGCGATGCTTCCAATCGTGGTGCGAGTTGAGCTTGCCCTTCTCGAGGAAGCCCAGCACTTTGGAGGCATCATTAGAGCGGATGACGGATCGCAGGCCAACTGCCGGCGCGTTCGAAGAAGGGACCATGACGCGCAAGCCGCTGGAGATAATACGAATCATGAAGTAACGTTCGGTTCTGCCGTTAAGGACGCCGTAACTGATTTGTTCTACAACGCCTACACCGTGATTTGGATAAACGACTTTATCGCCGATCTTATAATCCATAAATGTCGGTGCCCCCAAGAAGATAAAGCGAGTGTAGACAAGTGTGCGGAAAGAGTCAAGATATATCCAGTGGAATCAGGAAGATAGAGAGAGTTGGTTGAGAATTTGGCAGTCGAATTGCTCAGGCCCGCGCTGCATTTTCTATACGGAGAGACCTTAGTACGTTGCAGAGCCCGCCTGTAGTTTTGTCGCAACATGTTCAGGAAGAAGGAGTAAGCTGAATTGAGCCCTTCAGCAATTTAACGAAATGATTATTTTAGCGATCGACACGACAGAAAAGCGCGGCAGTGTAGCCGTGGTCCGTGACCGCCTCTGCCTGGCGGCCGTGAAGCATCCATGGGAACTGGACTATTCGGCTTGGCTTTTGCCCGCCGTTCAGAAGGTCTCGGCTGAGTGCCAGACCAAGATCGAACAGTTAGACTTACTCGCTGTCGCCACCGGGCCGGGTTCCTTTACAGGCCTTCGCGTGGGATTGACCACGGTGAAGGCTTGGGCGGACGTCTATGGAAAGCCAATCGCCGGTGTTTCGCGGTTGGAGGCGATGGCCCGGTCGGTGCCGATGCAGTTGGAGTTGGTTGCGGCAAGCTACGATGGGCAGCGGGGGCAATTGTTTTGCGCACTCTATCGGCAGGTGGAGGGCCGAATGTTGCGGGTGGGTGACGAGTTAGTGGCGGCTCCGGAGGAATTTATCTCCTTGGTCGACGGGGAAGCAGGAAGGCAGACGGTCGGTTGGGTTTGTCTTGACCCCGGGCTCATCCAGGACAGCGCGACATTGCAAGGCCGGCTGAAAACAGGTGACCAAATTGTTGTTTCCCCCGACGAGCTCGCGCCTGCCATCGCGATCCTTGGAGAAGAGCGAGCTTACCAGGGGAAGCTCAGCAATTCCTTGGAGTTGGATGCCAATTATGTGCGCCGCTCGGATGCGGAAATCTTCTGGAAAGACTCCGGCTCTCGTGGGCGCTGAACCACTGCAGATACGGCATTGCGGCGGAAATGACCTGCTGCAGGTTCGAGAGGTTCTGAAACGGGCGCCTGAGGCGGCTGACTGGTCCGAGGACTCTCTTCGCGAATTTTTCTTCCACTATGGCTCATCCTTTCTGGTTGCGTGCAAGGGACCGGAAATACAAGGATTTATCTGCGGACGCCGCATTATCGATGAGGTCGAAATATTGAATCTCGCGGTGCGACCGGAGGTTCGACGGAAGGGCATTGCAAACCGGCTGGTCCGGGAATTTCTCGAACAGATCGCCAGACACGGCGTCCGGATGGTCCATCTGGAGGTGCGGGAATCGAACCAGGGCGCGATCGGGTTGTATGCATCCAACGGGTTCCGTGTGACAGGCAGGCGCCGCGGCTACTACCGGGACCCGAAGGAGGACGCAATCCTGATGGCACGCGATGTGAACGCGGTCACCGGCGCAAACGACAGTACCGTCTGAAATCCACAGAGCAGGTACGAAATTACCCTTGACGGCGTCAATCCCGGTGTTAGTCTGCGTTCATGTAGCATTCACATTCCCCAGGTCGTGAGGAGAAACGCATGGCAACAGCGCAGCGGAGCCCTCGGGACGTAATTTTCGAAGCAGACGCCGAGTATCAGCGTCTGGCAGAGAAACACCAGCAATATGAAGCAGAACTTCAGAAACTCTCGCAGTCGCCCTACCTGAATTCCGAAGACCTCATCGAAGAAATCAAGCTCAAAAAACTTAAGCTTCATGTAAAGGATGAAATGGAGCGCATCGCCGCGCATATCCACAGTGCGCGCGCTAGACATACGCAGTAACCCGCCGTCGACTGCCCACCCGGCAGAATAAGTAGCGTAAACTGTCTCTATCCCTCCGCTGGCTGCTTGCCAGCACGGAGACGGGGAGACTATGGTCCGGGAAGGGTATTGGTTCGGCTTACCACCACTGTTGATTGGGCTGTTGTTATTGGGAATTGGCCGCGGCTGGGTATGGGGCTGCGGCGCCATACTGGTTTTGCTTGGATTGTTTGTCTTCAGTTTTTTTCGGAATCCGGATCGTGTTGTCCCGGCGGAGCCAGGGCTGATTGTGGCTCCGGCAGATGGCCGTGTGGTTGTGGTTACGCCCGAAAACGTGGGAAGTCGTCCAGGACAGCGCATCAGTATTTTTCTGGCGATTTGGAATGTGCATGTGAATCGCGCTCCGGCCGCCGGCAAAATCACCAATCTCGAGTACAAGCCGGGGAAGTTTTTGGCCGCTTGGGACGCCAACGCATCCTTGCAGAACGAGCAGAACGTGTTCACACAGTCGACCGAGCATGGCGACATTGTGTACAAGCAAATCGCCGGTTGGGTGGCGCGACGCGTAGTGTCTTGGAAGAAAGTGGGAGACCAGGTGGCTCGCGGCGAGCGCATCGGCCTAGTGCGCTTCGGTTCGCGTGTGGATTTGTGGCTGCCCGCTGATCCTGAGATTCTGGTGAAGGTGGGCGACAACGTAAAAGGCGGGTCCAGTATTTTGGCGCGCATGCCAGGTTCTGCGGAAAGCTAAACTCTCGGCGTAACTGCCATCTTGAGAATGCCAACAGAACGTGGGACCAAACGCTGGCTCGTAGTACTCTGTGTGAGGTAAAGGGATCGCGATGGACGCTATCGAACAACAAAGCATGGCCTTTCCGGAAGGAAAACGCCGGCCGCGTCGACTCCGCCGGGGAATTTTCCTGCTGCCGAGCCTGTTAACGGGATTGAATTTGTTGTGTGGCTATTACGCGGCAATCGCCGCGCTGATGGGTCGTGCCGAAGATTTCGATCACGCCGCAAAGGCGATCGGTATAGCGATATTGTTTGATTCGCTGGATGGGCGGATTGCGCGCATGACCGGCACGAATACGGAATTCGGCGTGCAATTCGACTCGCTGGCGGATGTGGTTAGTTTCGGAATCGCTCCTGCCATTCTGGCCTATGCGTGGGGATACCGCAGCATGGTGGCGGGAAACACAGACTCCTTCTTGGGGCACTTTGCCTGGTTATGCTGCCTGGCGTTTCTGATTTGTTCGGCGTGGAGATTGGCACGCTTCAACGTAAAAGGGATGGAGCCGGGCGGCAACAAGAATTTCGTTGGCATGCCGACACCGGCCGCTGCCGGTGTGGTGGCGGCGATCGTGCACGCCTGCCACTGGTACGGCCCGATCGACAGCCAGAGATGGTCTTACGTGTGGTTTGTATTGCTGGTGGCGTTGGGTGCACTGATGACCAGCACCGTCCGTTATTACAGCTTTAAAGATGTGCCTTGGGCACGAAAGCAGCCGTCGATCACCATCATCGTGATTGTCATGCTGGTAGCCATTGCTTGGCGCTACTCGGAATATTTCCTGGTGATTTTCGCTGGGACCTACGCCGTGGCCGGCATCATCCTGCACCTTCTGCGCACGTTCCGGCACCGTACCGCGAGCAGGACAGCCTGACTTATGCCTTCCCCCGCGGACCGCCGCTCGCAAAGAATCGTGATTGCCGGTGCTTCTTCACTTCTTGGAAGTGAGGTGAAGACCATCCTGGAGGAGAGTCAGTTCGGCGCCTGGGACTTGCGCCTGGTGGACGAAGAAGTTGTCGCGGGGACGTTAACCGAGGCCGGCGGCGAGGCCACCATCATCCAGAGTCTGGAAGAGGATACCTTCCGCGGGGCGCGCTACGCGTTTCTGACTGGTTCCACAGCGTTCGGCAAGCAATGTCTGGTTGCGGCAAAAGACGCGGGCGTGCGTGTCATCGATTTTACCCACGCGAGTTTGGCGGACCCGGATGCGGCACCTTGGTTCCCGCGACTGGAAGCACTGAGCGGTCGTCGGCTGGACAAAACGTCGAAGGTGTTCTCCGTGTGTTCGGCAGCCGGAACTGCTGTGGCGATGCTGGCGTTGAGTCTGCGGAATATTGGGTTGCGGAGCCTGGTTGCCCTCCTGTTTGAGCCGGTGTCGGAAGCGGGCCGCGAAGGCATTGAAGAACTCGAGACGCAGACGTCGCAACTCCTGTCGTTCCAGAATGTGGGCTCGCCGGTGTTTGGGACGCAAGCGGCGTTCAATTTGCTGCCTTGTTACGGCGAGGAGAGCCGACGGAATCTACACGCGATCTTGTTGAAGATTCGCGCGGAAGTGTCCGCGGCGCTCGGAAATCCCATGGAGGAGCGCAAGCTGGCGGTGAATCTGCTGCATGCCCCGGTGTTTTATGGAACGACCTTCAGCGCCTACGCGGATGTGCCGGAAGAAACGCAACAGACGGCGCTGATCGACGCTTGCAAGGACGCCGGATTTTCGCTGGTGCCTGCGAAAGAGCCAGCGCCGAGCAATGTCACCGTGGCTGGTGAGACCAGCGTGTTTTTGCAAGTCCCGGTGGCGGACAGTGGGCGGACTGGAGGCTGGTGGTTCTGGGGAGCGGCGGATAATCTGAGGTTACCAGCGTGGAGTGGATGCAAGCTTGCCGAATGGCTGGAACAACAATGAAACGGCGTGCGATCGGCGTTCTTGGCGTTGTGTTGGGCAGCCTGGTGGTTGGCGGCTGCGGGTATCACGTCGCGGGGCACGGCCCGGATGCATTGCCAAAGACGATTCATGTGATTGCCGTTCCCGCCATGGAAAATGACACCAAGACTTTCAAGATCGAGCAGAGACTGACCGCCGCAACCATCCACGAATTCCTCGCAAGGACCAAATACAAGGTCGTTTCCGATCCCAACGATGCCGACGCGGTCTTAACTGGTAAGGTCTTAACCCTGGAAATTTTGCCGCTCTTGTTCCAGACGCCCACCGCGACCACTCAGACCGAACAAGCCACCGCCATGATTGTCAATATGAAGTGCGAGGTCACTTTGACCGAGCGAGACAACGAGAAAGTCCTCTATCACACCGACAATTTTGTGTTCCGCAACGAATATCAGTTAGCCACCAGCGGACAAAACGCCACCTCGCCCACGACCCGCGGCAACGTCGAAGAGATTTTCCAGGAAAGCGATCCGGCCTTTCAGCGCATGGCGCAGGACTTCGCGGCCCGCTTGGTTGCCGCGGTCACGGAGAACTACTGATGGCGCGGGCCACCCTCGATCAGCTCAAAGAGCGCCTGGAAAAGGGCAGGCCGGTTCCTGCATTGCTGCTGCTGGGGGACGAGCCATACCTGCGCGATGCCTGCCGAGCGTCACTCATCGAAAAATATGTGCCGGAGGCTGCACGAACCTGGGCCGTTTCGCGATTTTCCGCGGAGCGAGGCGAGACCCAGGCCGCGCTGGATCAGTGCCAAACGTTACCGATGCTTTCCTCGCAGCAAGTCGTCTTTTTAGAAGAAGCGGAGGCCATAGAGGAGTTAGGGGAAAAGGCCCGGGAAGATTCGGTTGAGCGGATTGTGGCCTATTTGCAAGATCCGGCCCCCTTCACGGTTTTTGTGATCGAAGCGCAAAAACTGGATATGCGCATGATCTTGGGAAAAAAACTGGCCGACTTGACCTTGGTGGTCGAGGTGGGACTGGGAGAGAAACCAGAAGAACGCATTCGCGCGGCCGAAGCAATGGCGAACACCATGGCGAAGGAACTTGGAGTCAGCTTCGAAAAAGGCGCAGCCGGAGACCTGGCGGAGGATGTAAACGCCAACCTGCTTCGATTGAAGACGGAACTCGAGAAATTGGCGATTTATGCCGCGGGGCGCAAGACCATCCGCAGGGAAGACGTCAGCCTGCTGGTCATTTCGGAAAAGAGCACCACGATTTGGGAAGTGGCGGACCTCCTGGCGTCGCACCAACCGCGAAAAGCGTTGGAATTCATCGACCGTCTCCTGCGCGAAGGCGAAGAGCCCGTGCTGATGGTCGGCGCCATGGCCTGGATGTACCGCAAATTGGTGGAAGCCAGCGAGGTGAACGGCGTGACCAACGGATGGCAAGCAGCCAGAGCTCTGCAGATGCGCCCAGAGCAAGCGGAACTGGCCCTTCGTTGTGCGCGAAAGATACCTCGCCAGAGATTGCTGGATGGACTGCGCGCATTGCAGGAAGCCGACAATCGACTGAAAGGCGGCGTGAAAGATGTGCGCGCCATTATGGAATTTCTGGTGTGGCGGCTGAGCGGGGAGCAGGTCGCGGTGGCGAAGTAAGCAAAAAAAGAGCGGGCAGTGGTTAAGCTGCCCGCGGAAAATGGATGGGTTGCGGCTTACTTTGCGGACTTGGCCTTGACGGTGTTGTAGGCGACTGCGAGGCGCGATTTGTAGCGGTTGCCGGTATTCTCGTGTAAAACGCCCTTGGCGATGGCCGCGTCAATGGCCGACAGCGTGGGATTCAGAAGATTCCCAGCGGCGGTGGCGTCTCCGGCGGTAATGGCGGTGCGCAGGCGCTTGATGGCGCTGCGAACGCGGGTGCGGTTGGCACGGTTCACTTCCGCCCGTTGTTGAGCTTGCGCCGCACGCTTCAAAACGGACTTCTTCTTTTTCTTAACTTTGGTAGCCTGACCTTGAGGCATCTATCGCTCCTTAAGCGTTTTTCTCAAACTAATAGTTTGAAGGGAGACCCCGCGCTTGTCAATCGAGCTGAAACCAGGTTCGCGTCTGCCGCTCGTAAATCCAGCTTCCAAGCCAGAGAGCCTGTCGATAGGCGCTTCTGGTGGTTCCGCGACCAATGCCACCGATGGTGCGCGAGATCAGCTATGCCTGCTGGTGAATTCTCGCAATCCGATTATCACCGTCGAAACGGGCGAAGAGCAGCGGTTCACCGCTCTCGTAGAGCGGGTGGCGCTGCGATTAGGAATTCCTCTTTACATCTGGAGTGTAACGGCCGGGCTGGCGCGAAGTGGCGGAGCTGCCCTCTACAATTCTGACCAGCCGGAGCAGGCCTTGGCGAATATTGGAACGGTCCAGGGTGACGGAATTTTTCTGTTGAAGGATTTTGCGCGTTACTGCGAGGGCGATCGCATCAGCCGAAAATTGCGCGACTCGGCCGACGGATTCCGCACCGCCCGCCGCTCGATCATTCTCTTGGCGGCGGCAATCAATTTGCCTCCGGAACTGAGTGCGGACGCGGTGCCATTTCAACTGAGCTTGCCTTCCGCGGAGGAGTTATTGCCGCCTGTGCGACAAACGCTCACGGAGTTGTGCGCGGCACAAAGGATCGTCAACGCCCTTGACGTAGTCGCGCTCGGGCAACTGGCAAAGAATCTCACCGGGCTGCCGGAGGTGGAGGCCCTCCGCGTGTTGCGGCAATGCGTTTTGGCGCGCGGAAGGGCGGATGCGGGATTGCTGGAAGATGTCGCGGAAGGGAAGCGCCAGGCGCTGCACACGGAAGGTTTGCTGGAAAACGTGAAGCGCGACGCGTCTTTTCGCGATGTGGCTGGGCTGCAACGTCTGCGCGAATGGATCGCGAAGCGGAAAAGTGCGTGGACACCGGAAGGGCAGCGCTTCGGCCTCGTCGCACCCAAGGGCATCCTGATTACAGGTGTGCAGGGCTGCGGGAAGAGCCTGGCAGCGCGGGCCGTGTCGGGAGAATGGGGCTACGATTTGGTGCGCTTGGACGCCGGCGCTCTTTACGACAAGTTTGTGGGCGAAAGCGAGAAACGTCTGCGTAGAGCGCTGGAGCTAGCGCAGCGGCTGGCTCCGGTGGTGCTGTGGATTGATGAAATCGAGAAGGCGTTTGCCTCGGCGGGCTCCAGCGGCGACGCGGACGCGGGCCTTTCGCAGAGATTGCTGGCCACGCTGCTGACCTGGATGCAGGACCGTGAGGCCGGCGTATTTCTGGCGGCCACTTCCAATAACATTACCGTCCTGCCACCGGAAATGTTGCGCAAAGGACGCTTCGACGAAATTTTCTTCGTGGATTTGCCGAATACCGAGAACCGCGCAGCTCTATTTGCTTTGCATTTGAGGAAGCGCGGAAGAGATCCCAGCTCGTTCGATACCGCTAAACTGGCGCAAATTAGCGAGGGATTTTCCGGCGCAGAGATTGAGCAGGCCATTGTGTCGGGCCTCTACACCGCGTTCAACCAGAAGCAGCAATTATCGACGGAAATTTTGCTGGGAGAGATTCGGGCAACGCAACCGCTCAGCGTGACCCGCGCCGAGGAGATTACCGCCATCCGCGAGTGGGCCAAGAATCGCGCCGTGCCCGCGGATTGATGCTTATGCGCCAGGGCAAGCGAGAACGGAAGCCCTGCTCCAGCATTTCGTGCTCCCAATAAAAACCGTCTTGCCGAGCATAGCGGGAAATCCCTCTTCAACTTCTGGGTCTTGAGCAGCGTTGGTCCCGCCATTCATAAAAAAAACGACCCGGCGTGGGGATGCGCCGGGCCGTCTCGCGTGGGAGTTGCTACTTCTTCTGCTCGAGGGAAAACGAGAAGTCGTAAACCAGATCGCCTACCGGAACGCGCAAGGAAAGTTCGTGTGCGTTGCTGTCGCGCTCGAACCACATCGCGCCGGCGCTAATCTGTCCGGCAGGAACCGACGAAGTTTTCAGCGCAATCGATTGCACATTGACGGAGTCCGTGCGCTCGAACGCCACGTGGTGCGTAGAAACCGTTGCGAGCTGCGGGTTCAGATAGTCGGCCGTGGGCGAGGGGCGGTTGGCCAGGCGTTCTTGCACCGTGGCGTGGTTGGAATAATTCGCTACCGCGCTCTGCGAAGGCGACGCGTCCGCAAGAGTCCAAAGCACCTGATGCGTCGTGGTGTGCGCCAGCTTGTCTGGATTCGTGGCGAGCAGGGAGCGCAGGTTCGGTGTCAATTCATCGAGGGTAATGATGCCGGGCAGCACTTGCACTGCGTCGCCCGATTGATTCGACACCGCGATGTTGGCGCGATATTTCCACCCGCTATCCTGCAGTGAGACTTGCACGGTGATGCCGTGCGCGGTGATGGATTCCACGTGACGTCCATGGCTGATGAACTCGTCGCAGCCGGGTGCGCCGGAGGCCCAGCGAACCGCGCCGTTCACGGGTGTTGCCGAACTGTTTGCCGCCGTCTTGACCAGCGGGGCCGCGCTGCGCTCGTTGCTAAGATACATCTGCGCAACGTATCCCACTTGGCCATCGGCGGTGCGTACCATCGCCGTGTACCCTTCAGTGAGCGACAGCACTGTGACCGTTTCACCGCAGCTCAACGGGCCAATGATGTGCAGCGGCAACGCCTGCTCGGCGTCCGAAGTGAACGGAACGGGCGTGCCTCCGGGGCACTTGATAACGGCCATCGGAGGTGCGGAAGGCGCCACTCCCGAGGTTTCGCCATTGGCCAGTACCGGCAAGGCGCCGAGCAGCAGGGCCGAACTCAGGATCAGGTATTTCGGGTCCACGCGCATAATCGCTTCCCTCCGTCAGGACTTTCTACTTCCCAAATTTCCATCACGCTATGTTTGCGATTTTTGCGGAACAGAGTGCTTGCGTCCATAGCTCGGACGTACCAGAGGACAGGTAATTTAAACGACACTATTTCGCGGCGGCAAAATCGTAGCGAGCAGCACAAGAATTTGCAGAACGATCGCGCAGTCGCGTCCGGCGTCAGTTGGTTTCCTGGACAGGTACGGTGTCCGCCGTGAATTTTCCTGGGGAAGGTCGAACGTGAGAAAGACCGGGCAGTAGCGTCGGTCGGGTACTGGAGGAACTTGTCCGGGAAGCTCGTTAATCAGGCCCGACATTGCTCCTTGACTTCCTCCACTTTATTTTGGGGAGGCTTCTCAGGTTCGTCCAAAGCGAAGTGCATGAACCAGCGTGGGTAGCCGCGTGTGCAGATCGCTTCGTTTCCCGGGTGGTTTTTTTTTGCGATAGATAGCAATCCCAAAGTTGACGACGGTCGCCACAACGAACAGTGCGAACATCAGAAGCCACGCATAATCAAGCCATTCATGACGCTTGGAAAAATAAATAGATAGACCCAATGCAAGCCAGACTGTAATCACAATGGTCCATTTAGACTTCATTCCTGAAACTCCTATCGCGCCCCTATTCTGGCTCTCTGCGGTTGTCGCGTCTATCGGGGCTGAAGCGCAATTTCAGCGCTCGTACTACAACCAACTTGTCCGGGAACCGCGTTCCCAGGACTGGCCTGGCCTTAATATTCCGCCATCAGAACGATATTAATAGTCCGCCGGTCGCGCCGAGCGATTGCTCGTGACCTCTAGCAAAACTGTATTCGTAGGTTGGTTCCAGATACCAGCCAAATCTGTGCTTCTTCCACGGCCAGAACATGAAATCGGCCATGGCTTCCGCCGCGACGGAGTTTGATGTTATGCCGTATTGGTTGGCGTGGTCCCATTCCGGGCCGACACCCAGCATAAACTCCACTTTCGGCGAGAGGTCCCACGGCTTCTTGAACAGGAGGTCGGTGCCCCATTCTCTGGAGTAGCGTCTGAACAGCCCTGTCGTCCCGAATTCCAATTCGAGCCAGTTTTTCACCGGCGTGACCTCCACCGCCGCATCAATCCCGAAGCTCGATGTGCTGTTTGTGATGTTCTGGAACCCAGCTCCCCCTAGCTCAACTACTGCATGCTCTTTGTCGTCGACCGACTGCGCGGCCGCGCTTCCGGCGCAGATGAGTAGACATGCTGCTACTGCAAATTTGACGCACCCAGACATGGGACCAGCCTATACGAAATGCGCAGGTCCCGGTAGGTCCCCTGCTGCAAGATTTTTGTGAGATTCCGTTCCAAACGAGAAGCGTTAATCGGGACTTAAAGTCGACCGAACACAGTAGGGCCAAAAGGTAGGTGCACCGGCCCCAGCTTAGCGAGTCGCACCAGCCCGGATCAGAATATCAATGCAATCTGTATGGTTGGCAAGCGTAGCCTTCATGAGCCCTGTCTCGGCATTTTTGTCACGGTGCTCAAGGTCAATACCATCGACCTTGACCAAAACCTTTAGTTTTTCAACATAATTGCGCTCAGCGGCGCGAATGAGTGCTGTTTTACCATCGTTGTCTTGAGCGTTCACGTTCGCACCAGCTTTGAGTAGAATGTCTGTGATAGAGCTTGATACAGTATCTACCAGCGCAGTTTCGCCGTATTCATTACGAGCTTCGAGGTTAGCGTGCTGACGGATAAGTTCGTGAACAGCGTCCTCGTTCAGAGTAAATAGAGCAGTTTCGCCGAACCAACCATGTGCCTCGACGTTTGCTCCTGCCTCCACAAGCAACCTCACTACGGCGTCGCGATGAATCGCTTCTTCCGGGATGTCGGCATGCCTTCTGCCCATTTCCCCTATGAGCAGCACGAGGCAAAACATCGGACAGTACCTCTCTTCGAGCGGTAGGACTCGACATTTCGTCCAGTAGTCCAGGCACTGTGTCCTTGCTTCCTGAAGTCCACTGGTCTGAGTGTGAGAATTTGAGAATTGCCGACTGGACGTTCTTCAATGCTTCTGGGACTTCCACCCAGTTATCGGTTATGGTTTTTCTTGAACCGCTCAATTGAATCGAAATCCTCGTGCTGCCAACATCCGTTGCCGATACTGTGTAATCGTCACACAATGAGAAGAAGTCTGACTGTCGAAAGACATCCCACAATTCCTGAACGTCAGCGAGAGGTACACGTCGGGTGTGCTGACCCTCCACCAGCACACCGGATTTGCCTTCGTAATTCACAACAGCACTGCCGTTGACACGTACCCTCATTGAACCGTCATCGTACTCGATGACGAGGGACTTAATATCCTTCGTATCTGGAAAAGGTACCTGCTTTTGGACACTGGGCTTTTTCGTCCCGTTGCCGCCGCAGCTTTGACCTTGGGCTGCAAATGGCAGGGCCAATGGTAGCAACGTGAGGATTAGGCAGACCGTTTTCACAATTCGTACCAAGCGCTTCCACGTAGAATACTCATTCGCTTTTCAAGAGGCTAGTCTGTGGTCAACTCCTGGGAAGTCCGCTATCCGGGAACGGCTTCAGGTCCGGGTAGTCAAAAACTTCGCATGTGTTGTAGTCAATCGCTTGACCCGTGCTGTTATTAATTGCTATTAGGTGCCGTGGGTTGGCGTTTATGTCAAAACTTATGACCGTGTAACCAGGAACGGTTGGCGCATTTAAGCAAAGCAAAAAGGAAAACCCTAAAGGAATTGGCGGACGATGCTGGGTGCGGTTCAGTATGGACATCGCATCTTCCACGTTGTGGCGTTGATGGTTACCTCTTCACGAGTCTCTCATGAGTTGCCAAGCTCATCTGGTAAGTCGCCTTCGCGGAAAAGTTGGTCATGGGACCAGGTGGAGGGCTTTTCGATTGCATGGGACGCATGGCTAGGCGGGAGATTAGGCGGAGGAGGCGGGCGATCCGTTGCGTGCGGGGCGTTTGCCTTTGGCCGGCCTGAGCTTCGCCCGCGCGATCGCGGTGGGCAGCAATTCGTTTGCGGCGCGGCGAAGCGCGCTGCGTTATTCAATCGTGAAAATCAGGCGCTCGGCTTCGAATTGGACCAGGCGCTTTTGGATTTCCGAGTCACAATACTCTAACTTGACCCTGCCGAGTGGGTGCGCTAGGTTGAATGCATCTCCTATTCGGCTGGGCACAGCCGGAAAACGCTGGAGGGAAAACCCATCGGCCACCCATTGCGGGAAACAACGTCATCTTCCAACTGGATGAAGCGCACGATCCACATCACCGGGCAACTGGAACCGTTCTTCGGGACTCTCGACGAAAACATACGAATGCTGGAAGACGTTTTACAAGTGCGAACACACTTGAATGATACACGTCTGACCATCGAGGGTTCGCAAGAATCGGTAGACCAGGCCGCACGCATCGTGGAGGAGTACAACCATTTGACGCGGCACGGGCGCGTGCTGTCTGGCGCAGAGGTCAAGTCGCTGATGCGCGTGGCTACCGAAGAGCCGCAAACTTCTCCGCGGGGAATGTTCGAGCACGGACGCACCCGCTCATTCGGCAAGAAGGCGGTGACCCCGAAGAACGCCAGCCAGCGGCGCTATATGGAAGAGATCGAAAGCCATGATATGACGTTCGGGATTGGGCCCGGTGGCACCGGGAAAACGTATCTGGCGGTGGCCATGGCTGTCAGCGCACTGCTGACCAAGCAGGTAAACCGCATTATTCTGGCGAGGCCGGCGGTAGAAGCGGGCGAGCGCCTCGGATTCCTCCCAGGCACGCTGCAGCAGAAGATCGATCCGTACATGCGGCCATTGTACGACGCGCTGTACGACATGCTCGACGCCGACAAGTTGGAGCGTTTTCTGGAGAAGGGCATCATCGAGGTGGCGCCGCTGGCGTTCATGCGCGGGCGCACGCTCAACGATTCGTTCGTAATTTTGGATGAAGCGCAGAACACCACCAGCGAGCAGATGAAAATGTTTTTGACTCGCCTAGGCTTCAATTCCAAGGCGGTGATCACCGGAGACGTGACGCAAATCGACCTGCCCGCAGGCAAGAAATCTGGCTTGGTGGAGGCCATGGAAATTTGCGGGCGCATTCCCGGGATCAGCGTGATTCAGTTTGGAGAAAAAGACGTGGTGCGCCACAACCTGGTGCAGCAGATTATCCGCGCGTACGAGGAGCACGACGCCTCGCATCCGCAGCGAAGCGGGAACGGCCAGGGCCAGAGCCAGAGCCAGAGCCAGAGCAAAGAAAAGAAGGAGTCGCCGGCTCCGGAGAATCCGGTATCGTAGTGCAAAATGCCCGGCAAGAGACACGAGGCCAGAATCTCGAGCGTGCGAAGCCGTTTTCATGTTATCGAAAACCATCAAAAGCGCGTGCGGGTCGCATTGCCCGAACTGGTGCGATTCTTTGTGCAGATGAGCCGGGAAATGGGTCTGCCTAAGGAATCGGCGTTCGTGCGATTGGTGAGTGATGCAGAGATGCGGCGCCTGAATACGCGCTATCGAAACAAGCCAAAGACCACCGACGTTCTCTCCTTCCCGGCTGAGCAACGTACGCGGCCCAGCACCTTACCTGCGCGAACCAAACAGCTGCGTGGCTCCTTTCTTGGCGATATCGCCATTTCTCCTGCGGTGGCGAGGAAGAATGCGCGCATGTTTGGCCGATCGACGTCAGAAGAAATTTGCGTGCTCATGCTGCATGGGGTTTTGCACCTTCTGGGATATGATCACGAAACGGATCGCGGCGAGATGGAACGAGTGGAAGCCAAGCTGCGAAAACGGTTGGGACTGAGCTGATGCTGCTGTGGACCTACATCGGCAGCTTGTTTGTGTTAGCGCTCGGCCTGCCCATTTTTTCCTACTTGACGCTGATCTACCGCGAACTGGGCCGCATGACCACCGGCCGCATTCACGAACACCTGGAAATCTTCGAAGCGGAAATCGAGCCAAAACTGAATATCAACCGGAAAAGCGGGGGACGCACGTTCCGCATCCTGGGGCATTTCTGGCTGGCGTTTGTCGTGCTGGAAACGACGCGGGGCGTGGTGTATCTCGTGCCGAACCGCTGGGAAGCGGGCGTACAGTTTCTGGTGTTTCTGTCGCTGGAAGTCGTCATTTTGATGCATTTCATTCCCGACATGCTGCTGTACCGCACCACCGGGCGCTGGCTGGTTCCGCTGTTGCCGCTAATTCGCGCTGGCATGTGGCTGGTCTGGCCAATCCGCGTTTTTCTGGAAGGCGCGGAGACCCTGGCGCGCATTTCCGAGCAGGAAGTCGAGCGAACCGAGGAGCAGCGCACCGAAGAAGGAATCGAGGCGTTGGTCGAAGTCGCGGAAGAAGAAGGAATCATCGAGCCGGAACAGGCGGATTTGATCGAGCAGGTGGTCGAGTTCAGCGACAAGCGCGTGCGCGAGGTGATGACCCCGCGGCCCGACGTTGTGGCCTTGCGCGCGGATGCCACTCTGGAAGACATGCACGCCAAGTATTTAGAGACGCACTTTGCCAAGATGCCGGTGTACGAGCGCTCCCTCGACGACGTCATCGGCGTCGTGCACGCTCAGGATCTGCTGCAAATCGCGGACGTCGATCTGACCAAGCGAATGGTAAGGGAACTGGCCAGACCGGTTTTGTTTGTGCCGGAAACGAAAGTGGGCTCGGACCTGCTTCGCGAGATGCGCCAAAAAGGCCAGTCGATGGTCGTGGTGATCGATGAGCATGGGTCCGTAGCCGGTATCGCCACCGTGGAAGATTTGGTGGAAGAAATTGTGGGTGAGAGCAACGCCAGCGGCAGCATGCAACCTGCGCCAGATGCCGTGCGGGAAGCCGACGGGAGCCTGGTGTTGCGGGGCAGCATGTCCATTTCCGACGTGGAGCAGTTGCTATCCATACAGTTTGGGGACCATGCCGACGAGACCGTGACTACCGTGGCGGGACTGCTGAGTCATGCGTTGGGAAAAGTGCCTGCGCCAGGGGACCGCGTCGATCTCGAAGGTTATCGCTTTGAAGTTCTGGAGTCGAACCAGCGGAAAGTGCTGCGCTTGCGCGCGCGACGCTTGATGGCTGCGGGCTCTCCCACGAAACACTGAAACGAGATCATGACAAAAAAGAGCAAAAAGACGGAAAAGCGGCGGGCAGGTTATGTGGCGATTATCGGCCGGCCGAACGCGGGTAAATCCACGCTCCTGAATCGTTTTGTGGGACAAAAAGTAGCCATTGTCACCTCCAAGCCGCAAACGACCCGCAACCGGATTCAGGGCATTGTCACGCGGCCTGAGGGACAAATTGTGTTCGTGGATACGCCGGGCCTCCATGAGGGCGGCACGCTGCTGAACCGGCAGATGATGCGCGAAGTAGCGGCGGCGCTGGAAGGCATTGATGTGCTGCTGATGATCGTGGATGCCAGCCGCACCTTGCCGCACGCAGACTCCTTTCTACTGGAAAAGGGAGAGCGTTTTGGCGGCAAGACCCTCCTGGCACTCAATAAGACCGACCTGGTACCGAAACCAAAATTGTTGCCGCTGATCGACGCCTTCACGAAAGCATTTCCGTTCGCGGCGGTCGTGCCGATTTCTGCACGCAAAGGAGACGGGTGCGACGCGCTGCTAATGGAGATCTTCAAAGAATTACCGGAAGGCGAGCCGTTTTTCCCGGAAGATCAGATTACCGACCAGCCAGAACGCTTCCTGGTGGGGGAAATCATTCGCGAGAAGGCCATCGATCTCACGTATCACGAAGTGCCCCATGCGCTGGCCGTGGTGATCGACCAGTTCGAAGAGACCCCAAAATTATTGCGTATTCACGCGACCTTGCACGTGGAACGCGATTCGCAGAAGAAGATTCTGATCGGGCACAAAGGGGAAATGCTGAAGAAAATCGGTACGGCGGCACGCAAAGAGCTGGAGAAATTGCTGGGCACGAAAATTTTTCTGGCGATGTTTGTGAAGGTGGTCCCGGACTGGCGAGAGAATCTGCAGAAAGTGCGGGAACTAGACTGGCACACGCAGTTGGAAGCGCTCGCCGAACACCAATCGAAACGCGACGCGGAAGAGTAATAAATTCGTATTTCCCCTGACCCTTAAAGCGGTCACCCAGTGAGGCCACTTTCTGCCTTGGCATGCTCCCTGCGCCTGGCCCTCATTCGGGTGCGGCAATTCCCAAGGACTTCATTTTGCGGTATAGGTGCGAACGCTCCAGGCCGAGTGCGGAGGCGGTTTGCGTCATGTTCCAGCGATGTTCCTGCAATTTGCGGAGTATGAACTCGCGCTCATAAGCGCTGCGGGCTTCATGCAGCGTCGAATAGGGATGCTGCGGACTCTCGGCGACGCCACGAAACAATTCCGGCGGCAAGTGGTGCGGTTCGATGCGCGCCTGCGGGCAGACGATAACCAGCCGTTCCACCAAATTTTTTAATTCGCGCACATTGCCGGGCCAGGGATAACGCAACAGAATTTCCAGCGCACCATCGCTCAGTTCCCGTGTCTTCTTTCCGTATTCGGTGCTGAACTCATTCAGGAAGAAACGCGCGATCACCGGGATGTCTTCTTTGCGATCGCGCAGCGGCGGGACGTGAAAGGGAATCACATTCAGACGATAGAACAAATCCTGACGAAACGCCCCGCGAGCGATTTCCTGCTCCAGATTCTTGTTGGTTGCGGCGATGACCCGAACATCCACGCTCAAGGTCTGATTGGAGCCGATGGGTTCGATGCGCTGCTCTTCAAGCACGCGCATAACCTTGGATTGCGTGCGCAGGCTCATGTCCCCGACTTCATCCAAGAACAGCGTGCCGCCGTCGGCCTTCTGGAACTTACCCATTTTGTCGTCGGGGGCTCCTCCGAAGCTGCCCTTGACGTGACCGAACAACTCCGACTCGATCAACTCTTCGGGGATGGCGGCACAACTCACTTCTACGAACGGCCTTTTATTGCGCTGGCTGTTGGCATGCAAAGCGCGAGCGACCAATTCTTTGCCCGTGCCGCTTTCGCCATAAATCAAAACGCGACCGTTGGTGGGCGCGGTGACGGCAATTTGTTGACGCAACGCCTTCATGGGCACGCTTTCGCCAATCACCTGATAGCGGTGCACCAATTCGCTGCGCAGCGTTTGATTTTCTTCCTGCAGTCGCCGCTGTTTTACGGCATTGCGCACCAGTACTGTGATTTTCTCTAGCGATAGGGGCTTCTCGATGAAATCGAAGGCGCCCAGTTTCGTAGCGCGCACCGCGGTTTCGATGTTTCCATGGCCGGAAATCATGATGACCGCGGGAGGACGCGGGATGTCCTGAATGCGCGTAAGCGTCTCCATGCCGTCGATGCCGGGCAGCCAAATATCCAGCAGCACCACCTGGAAGTCATTTCCCGCCACGAGAGCAAGCGCCTCTTCGCCGGAAGCGACGGCGTCTACGGTATAGCGTTCGTCGCGCAGAATGGAAGCCAGCGACTCGCGGATGCCCTCTTCGTCATCCACGATAAGAATTTTCGGATTTGTCATCGATCGATGTCCGCTCCTAGTCGTTCCGTCCCGGCAGTGGCGGACAATTCTGCAACAGGCAATTCAATCAAAAATCGCGAGCCCACCGGACGATTGTCTTCGACGCGCAAAGACCCGCCGTGTTCCGCGATGATGCGCGCGGCGATGGCTAAGCCGAGCCCGGTGCCGCGGTCCTTGGTTGAGAAGTGCGGCAAAAACAATCGATCCTTATCCTCGGGAGATATGCCGTGACCGGTATCGGCAACGGCTATTTCAATCGTATCGGATTCCGGGCGCAAATGCGTAGCGATGGAAATTTCGCGGACCATGGCGTCTTCTAAAGCTTCCGCGGCATTGTCGATCAGATTTATGATTACGCTGCGTAAGAGCTGGCTATCGGCGCGGATCGCCGGAAGATTGGGCTCCAGCGAGGTGTTCAGGTGAATGCCATCCAGCCGGCCGGAGAACACCTCAATGGCTTCGCGCACCGTGGTGTTGGTGTCGGTAGCCTGAAGCTTGGCGGTAGGGAAGCGCACAAACTGAGAAAACTCATTCACCAGAGCGGAAAGCGCGCCGACTTCCCGAACAATCAGGCGCGAGCAGTCTTGCGCGATGCGTGTCAGCTCAGGATCGGCGGCGGGGGCCGCGGATTCCGCGCGGCGTTCCAGGTGGTGCAACATGCGTTGTGCGGACAGTTGGATCGGCGTGAGGGGATTCTTGATTTCGTGAGCAATACGGCGGGCGACTTCTTGCCAAGCCGCGGACCTTTGCGCTCGCAGCACTTCGGTCAGGTCATCGAAAACCAGCACGAAACCGGTGTTGGCGCGGCGCGGCCCCAGGGAACTGACGGTAACCGCGAGATGCAACACCCGGTCGCTCACCACCACTTCAATTTCGCGCGTAACCACGCCCATACGCAGGGCTCGCTTCATCATTTGCTGCAAGAGGCGGTGGGCTTCCACGCCAACCAGATCCTCCAGTGACGTAACCTTCCGGGAAGCGGAAGCGAACATGTCTTCCAGTGCTTTGTTGGTGCGCAGCACGGTGCCCGTGGGATCCAGGTAAATGACGCCAGCGGGGATGTTCTCCAGCACGGTTTCCATCAACTGGCGCCGGCGTTCCAGTTCTTGAACCGCTTGCTGCAGGTTGCGAGTGAACTCATCGATCTGCGCGCGGCTGTCTCGCAGTTGCGCGGTCATGGAGTTAAACGAACGCACCAGGATGCCCAGTTCGTCCTGTACCTGCTCGGGGACCTGGTAGTCAAAGTTGCCGGCGGAAACTTCGCGTGTGCCCTCGGCGAGCGCCTGGATGGGCACAGTAACCTGCTTGGAAAGAAAGAGCGCAACCCAAGTGACCGCCGAGAGTACGACGATCGTAAAGCAGAAGAGGATCAGCAGCATCTGGCGCTTCAACGCGCGCAGGTTCTGTTTCAGGCTCTCGTACTGCAACGTCTGCTCGCGAATGGTGGTCCAATGCTTTAGAAAATTGGGGCTGGTCCGGAAGCCCGCGATCAGCGCGCTTTTAGGATGGTCCTTGAGATCGATCGGTACAGAAGCTGTGAAATAACTGGAATTTCCCGCCAGCCAGATTTGGACGCCGCTGGGCAATGTGCTTTGCAGTGCGCCTTGTTCCCCACTGATGGTGCAAAGCTGTTGCGAGCGATTCTCGCTCTGTCCATCGCAGATCACTCCGCCTTTCAGGAATTTGCCATTGGCGTCATAGATCCACGCTGCGTCTAAACCAAGACTCAGGGCGTGCTGCAGAAAGCTGTCGGAGGGTTCCTCGGCATATTGCCCCGCCTGCGTGCCCAGGATGTGCAGCCGCGGAAGCGTGCCCCGGCCGAGATCGTTGAACAGCTTTTGCGTTTCTTCTGAGGCAATTTCCAAAGGGCGCGGGAACCACCGGCCGAGAGTACGGTTCAGCAGCGAATAGCTGACGAAAAACATGAAGAGGACCGGGAGCAGCGAAACCGCCATTGCGCCGAGAACCATTTTGGTCTTGAAGCGTGCGCCCAACTGCGCTTTGCTGCTCTCCATGCGCAATCGGATGAAGTTGCGGATCAAAATAAGCCCGAAAACCAGCAAGACCGCGATGATGAAACTCGATACCGCGTACAGGCCCATGGTTTCGGGCCAGGAACTCGGCTCGAAGGGCACATCAAGGGAACCTAAGGTGAACACCGCCGCCAGGAGCAGTGTGACGACGACCCCACCGATGACCAGACGCGTGCGATCCCTCGAAGAGGCCGGACTCATGGTCGTAACTCCTCAGAACCGGGAAGGAAAGGGCGCAGGGCGCACTTCTCACAGTCGGGAACCTGTTTTCGACAGAAATGTTTTCCGGTGTGCACGATTAGCGCGTGGTACTCATTATAAAGCGGAACGCTGACCGGAAGGTTCTGTTCGAAAAGTTGCCGAATCTGCTCATAAGAGTGCTGGCCGTCGGCCAAGTGATGGCGCTCCAAAATCCGCCGTGTGTAGGCGTCCACGACGAAAACAGGATGTTTGCCCGCGTAGAGCAAGATGGAATCGGCCGTTTCCGGACCGATGCCATGCACAGAAAGAAGCTGTTCGCGGAGTTGAGGAGTGGGCGTCGCGAACAGTTTGTCCAGCGAGGCGTCGTAGTGCTCGCCCAGGAAATGCACGAACGCCTTCAGCTTGAGCGCTTTTTGACGGAAGTAGCCGGAGGAGCGGATCAAACCAGCAAGGCGTGGCGTGGAGACGTGTTCCATTGCCGATGGGGACAACAGGTTTTCGCGGCGCAACGCCACTATCGCACGTTCCACGTTAGACCAACTGGTGCTCTGCGTGAGAATAGCTCCTACAATCACTTCGAAACGGGTGCGTCCCGGCCACCAATGCTGTGGCCCATGAGCGCGCAACAACGCATCATAATATAAGCGCAGTTCCGGCAGGCTGCCGCGGTCTGGCGCCGTTGCTGGCCCGCGCGCTGGTTGCGGAGAACGGCTGCGGAAGCGAGACCGGGCCGGTAGAATGCGGGTGGCGCACATCTCTTTCGCAAGATAGCGACGCAGAGGAAGCAAGTCAAGAATGAGACACTGGCCGCGCGTTCTGGAGCTGTACTACTGGGCAGGTATTAGCGAATTCACAACTATGGGGCAAAATCGAACGACGGAAGCGCGACGCCTTTGCTATGTTGAGCGGTGGGTGCACTGTGTTTAGGGAGTCCTACGGATGTCTGTCCGTCTTGGTGAGATTTTACTAAAGGAAAGCCTAATCACGCAGGACCAGTTGGAGAAGGCGCTGGAGTTTCAGCGATCCAACGGGGGCAAGCTGGGTAGTTGCCTGACGAAGATGGGCTTTATTACCGACGATGACATTACGGGTGTGCTCTCCCGGCAGTATGGCGTTCCCTCCATCAACCTGAAGTATTACGAGATCGATCCCAACGTGATCAAGCTGATCCCGCAAGATACCGCGCTGCGTTACCAGGTGATTCCGCTGTCGCGTGTGGGATCGGTCTTGACCATCGCGATGACCGACCCCACCAACGTCTTCGCGATGGACGACATCAAGTTCATGACCGGCTTCAACGTGGAGCCAGTGGTCGCTTCCGAGTCGGCCATTGCCGAGGCCATCAGCCGCTTCTATGGCGGCAGTTCCTCGACGCATGAAGAACTCAGTTCCTTAATGAAGGACCTGGTCGACGACGAGGAACTGGAACTGGCCGCCGAAGAGCAAGAACTCGACGCGGCGATGCTGGAGAAGGCCGCCGAAGAAGCTCCCATTATTAAGCTGGTGAACTTGATTCTGACGGACTCCGTGAAGCGGGGCGCCAGCGATATTCACGTTGAGCCTTACGAGAATGAAATGCGCGTCCGGTTTCGCGTCGACGGCGTGTTGCAGACGGTGATGAGCCCGCCGATGAAGCTGCGCGACGCCATTACCAGCCGTATGAAGATCATGGCCAAGCTGGACATCGCAGAGAAGCGCTTGCCGCAAGACGGCCGCATCATGATCAAGTACAAGGCCGAGGGCAAGAAGAAGGAATTAGACTTCCGCGTCTCGACCGTTCCTACTCTGTACGGCGAAAAGATCGTGCTCCGGTTGCTGGATAAGGAAAACCTGCGCCTGGATATGACCAAGCTGGGTTTTGAACCGGAATCCCTCAAGAAGTTCGAACGCAACATTTTGAAGCCCTACGGCATGGTGCTGGTCACCGGGCCCACGGGTTCCGGCAAGACCAACACCTTGTATTCGTCGGTGGCCCGGCTTAACCAGGTCGATACCAACATCATGACCGCCGAAGATCCGGTCGAGTTTCAGTTGCAGGGAATCAACCAGGTTCAGATGAAAGACCAGATTGGGTTGAACTTTGCTGCAGCTTTGCGCGCTTTCTTGCGGCAAGACCCCAACATCATCCTGGTCGGCGAGATCCGAGACTTTGAGACCGCGGAAATTGCGGTGAAAGCGGCGCTCACCGGACACTTGGTGCTGTCCACGCTGCACACCAACGATGCGCCCTCGACCATCAGCCGCTTGATGAACATGGGTATCGAACCATTCCTGGTGGCCACTTCCGTCAACCTGATTTGCGCCCAGCGCTTGGTTCGCCGGGTTTGTGCGAACTGCAAGGAAGAATTGGACATTCCGCAACAGGCATTGATCGACGCTGGTTATACGCCCGAAGAAGCAAAGACGACCAAGATTTACCACGGGAAAGGTTGTACAACCTGCGGCAAGCGCGGGTACAAAGGGCGGACCGGTTTGTACGAAGTGATGGAGATTAACGACGAGTTGCGCGAACTGATTTTGGTGGGCGCGTCGGCGTTGGAACTGAAGAAAAAGGCCATTGAGCAGGGCATGATCACGTTGCGGCGCAGCGGACTAATCAAGTGTGCCGACGGCATGACCACGTTGGAAGAAGTGGTCCGCGAAACGGTTTTATAGAACGGAGAACAGGCGACTATGGCTGGCATAACACTGAGCGAACTGCTGAAAAAGATGATCGAGATGGGAGGGAGCGACCTCCACATCACCACCAACAGCGCACCTCGCGTGCGCGTCCATGGACGCTTGCGCCCGTTGGATATGCCGCCGCTGACCGCAGCGGATACCAAATCGCTGGCGTACAGCGTGCTCACCGACGCGCAAAAGCATCGCTTCGAAGAAAACCTGGAGCTGGACTTTTCCTTTGGCTTGAAGAACCTGGCGCGCTTCCGCGGCAACGTGTTTAATCAGCGCGGTGCGGTGGGCGCGGTGTTTCGTACCATTCCATGGGAAATCAAGGGATTCGACGCGCTGGGGCTTCCCCCGGTGTGTAGAGGCCTGTGCGACAAACCGCGCGGTTTGGTGCTGGTGACTGGTCCCACGGGTTCTGGCAAGTCCACGACGCTGGCGGCAATGCTGGACAAGATCAATGCCGAACGCGAAGAGCACATGATCACCATTGAGGACCCCATCGAGTTTTTGCACAACCACAAGAAGTGCCTGGTGAACCAGCGCGAAGTGCACGCGGATACACATTCGTTCGCCAATTCGTTGCGCGCCGCGCTTCGTGAAGACCCCGACGTGGTGCTGATCGGTGAGATGCGCGACTTGGAAACCATTGAATCGGCATTGCGTATCGCGGAAACCGGCCACTTGACCTTCGCGACTCTGCACACCAACTCCGCCGCGTCGACCATCAACCGTATTATTGACGTTTTCCCTTCACACCAGCAGCCCCAGATTCGCGCCCAGCTTTCCATGGTGCTGGAAGGGATCTTGTGCCAAGCGCTCTTGCCCCGCGCCGACGGGCGAGGCCGCGTTATGGTGATGGAAGTATTGATTCCGACTCCAGCGATTCGCAACCTCGTCCGCGAAGACAAAATCCACCAGATTTATTCAGCCATGCAGACGGGTACGGGACAAACAGGTATGCAGACGTTCAACCAGGGTTTGGCGAATGCTTATTTCGCCAAGCTCATCACCCTGGACATGGCGCTGTCTCGTTCGTCGAATCCCGATGAACTCCAGGACATGATTAATCGCGGAGTGGCCACCGCACCGGGTGCCGGCAAAACCACCATGGGGAAGACGCCCGTGGGCGCGCGCCACTAACGCCGGAGAGTTTGCAGGAACCAGGGGAAGTGCGCAGGACAAAAAAGGCTTTCGACCGCTGAGGAGGAAATACCATGCCGGTCTTTACATATAAGGGAACGAATCGAGCAGGGACGTCTGTTGCTGGCGAAATGACGGCGAACAGCAAGACGGAACTGCAGAGCTTGCTGAGGCGCCAGCAAATCACGCCCACACGTGTGTCCGAAAAGGGTAAGGAATTCAACCTGCCCACCTTCGGCAGCGGCGTGAACGCCAAAGAACTGGCCATCTTCACCCGGCAGTTTTCGGTGATGATCGACGCGGGCTTGCCGCTGGTGCAGTGCCTGGAGATTTTGGCCAGCCAGCAGGAGAACAAGACTTTCCAGAAGGTCTTGACCGGCACGCGCAGCGCGGTTGAGGGTGGCAGCAACCTGTCGACGGCCATGAAGCAGTACCCCAAGGTCTTTGACCCCTTGTACAGCAACATGGTGGAAGCCGGCGAGACCGGCGGTATTTTGGACACCATTCTGCAACGCCTCTCTACGTACATCGAAAAGAACGTCAAACTGAAGGCGGCCGTGAAGTCTGCCTTGATCTATCCGATTGGCGTGTTGACCATCGCTGGCGGTGTGATCACCCTGCTGCTCTGGAAGGTCGTGCCGATTTTCGCCGCGTTGTTTGCCGGCTTGGGCGTGGATTTGCCGTTACCCACGAAAATCGTCATTGCTCTTAGCCATTTCGTCGGCAGTATCTTCGGGTTCCTGATCTTTTTCGGCTTGGTGGCTAGCGTAATTGGATTGAAGATTTGGTATGGCACCCCGTCAGGCCGCTTCATCCTGGACACCATCATTCTGAAAGTGCCGGTGCTCGGCATCCTGATGAGAAAAATTGCCGTGGCGCGGTTTACGCGTACTCTTGGCACGTTGATCTCGAGCGGTGTCCCCATCCTGGAAGGTCTGGACATTACCGCGAAAACGTCGGGAAACGCGGTCGTGGAACGGGCACTCACCAAGGTCCGCAAATCGCTCGAAGAAGGCAAATCCCTCACCGAGCCGCTGAAGGAATCGGAAGTGTTCCCGGGTATGGTGACGCAGATGATCGCGGTCGGTGAACAGACCGGCGCGATGGACGCCATGTTGCAGAAGATCGCCGACTTCTATGAGGACGAAGTGGACGTCGCGGTGAAAGACCTGTTGACGGCCCTCGAACCCATCATGATCGTGTTCCTCGGTTTGGTCGTCGGTGGCGTGGTCATTTCCATGTACTTGCCGTTGTTCTCGTTGATCGGCAAGCTGTCCAACGCGCACTAAACGCAAGTTCGATTTCGGAAACGGGAGGGCACGCGACGGCACGCTGTCCTCCCATTTCTTTTAAGATATGTCTTGGGGGAGGGAAGCGGGTGCGGCCCCGCTTCCGCGTATGGAACAAACACTGACGCGGCGGGAATGGTTGGAGTGGCTGACGAAAGTCCGCCTGCTCATGATCGCCCTGATCCTGGGCGTGGGTGTGGTGTGGCCCCAGTATTCCCCGCCGATTGGCGCCAGTCGTTATTTCCTGCCGATCATCATTCTGTGGATCACCATCGGGATTCTGCACCTGATCCTGGTACGTTTGCTGCCCACCGCGTCGTGGTTGGGCGCGCTGCAGGTTTCCTGCGACGTGGGTATGGTGACGGCGATTGTTTACGCCACGGGCCTGCAAGACAGCAATTTCATTTCGCTGTACCTGTTGGTGATTTTGGTGGCCAGCATCCTGTTTTCGCGCCAACTCACCTTTTTGACCGCGCTGTTTTGCTTGTCATCATTGGCACTCACTCTAGCCCTGGTGTACAGCGGGAAGATTCCGCGGACGTCGGTAGCCGCGCCAACGTTCGAAAACATACGGCTATGGTTCTTGTGGAATACCCTCGGCTTTCTTTCTGTGGCGTATTTGGCGAGCTTGTTGGGCGTCTCGCTGCGCAAGAAAAGCTCAGAGCTGGAGCAAAAGCGGGAAGAGTTGCGAGAGTTGCAGGAGTTTACCGCCGACATCATCCACTCGATGCGCGGCGGATTGGTCACCACCGACATTGACGGCCGGGTGGTCCTTCTGAATCGCACTGGAGAAGAGATTCTGGGGCGGAGCTTCAGCGAATTGCGGGGGCGCGATCTGCGGGAAGTCAGCCCGGATTTCTGGTTGCAGGATATGACCGAGTTGCCGGAGCGGCTCTCCCTGCGGCGAGAAATCGAGTTAAGGACACCCAGCGGGCAGCGTCGCTATCTGGGCATATCGGTGTCACCGCTGCGCACGCGTGAGGCGGTGCGTAGTGGCTATGTATTCAACTTCCAGGACCTGACGGAATTGCGGCGCTTGGAGCAGGAAGTGGCCACGAAAGAGCGAATGGCGGCGGTCGGCCGGCTTTCCGCGGCCATTGCGCACGAAATTCGCCAGCCTCTGACCGCCATCGCGGGAGCCGTAAAAGAGTTGGGGCGGCTTGTGCCACTCGAGGAAGACGAGAAGCATCTGGTGAGCATTGTCAGCCGAGAGTCGGAGCGTTTGAACCACATCATTACGGATTTCTTGAATTACTCGCGGGAGAAGAGCTACGTGTTCCAGGAACAGGATGTGCGCGCCCTGCTGGAAGAGACGCTGACGCTGATCGAGCGCAAACCCGACATCGTCAAGAATGTACAGCTGGTGCGCTCGTTCAACGGGCTAGTTTCCAAGGCCAAGGTAGATCCCAACAAAATCCGTCAAGTCTTCTGGAACCTGTGCGACAACGCGGTGCGCGCCATGCCCAACGGCGGCACGCTGACCGTGGGCATCGAGCACGTGCCGGATTGGTTGCGCATCTCCTTCCGGGACACCGGTGTCGGTTTGGAACCAGAACAGCGCGATAAGATTTTTGAACCATTACAATCAAATTTTGAGGGTGGCACCGGACTCGGATTGGCGATTGTTTATCAGATTGTTCAGGCTCATAGCGGACGCATTACCGTGGTCAGCGAAAAGAATAAGGGCGCGGAATTTGTAATCGAACTTCCGCGCATTGAATGAGGCGCTATGCAAGGAACCAAGATCGCTCCCAAGGAAACCAGCAGGGAAATGGCCCACATCCTGGTGGTGGACGACGAGAAATCCATTTGCGAGCTGTTGGAGATTACCTTCCGGAAAGAGGGCCATCGCGTCGAAATCGCACATAGCGTGGAAGGCGCGAAACGGAAGCTGGAAGCCTCCTTATACGACATCATTATTTCCGACGTGCGCATGCCCGGAGAGACCGGTGTGGAGTTGCTACAGTTTGCCAAGGAAGTATCGCCCGACTCTTATTTCGTGCTGATCACCGGGGTGCCTTCGCTGGAGACGGCCATCGCCGCTGCGAATGAAGGCGCCAACCGCTATGTAATCAAGGACCATGACCTGGTGGAGCAGTTAAGAGTCGCCGTCCGCGAAGTGACCGAAAATCTCAAATGGAAGAAAGAAGCGGGCTACTTGCGGCGGGAACTACGCCGGCTGACCGGCTTGGACAATATCATTGGGCAAAGCCCGAAGATGAAAGCCATTTTCGACTTGATCCAGACGGTTGCGCCGCAGAACAGCCGGGTGCTGATCACCGGAGAAAGCGGCACGGGAAAAGAGTTGGTGGCCCGGGCCATTCACGAGAATAGTTCGCGTTCCGACGCTCCCTTTATCACGATTAACTGCGGAGCCTTCCCGGAAACGCTGCTGGAATCGGAACTCTTCGGATACACCAAAGGCGCGTTCACCGGAGCCAACGAGAATCGACGCGGACTCTTCCAGGCGGCACACGGGGGCACGCTGTTTATGGACGAGATCGGCAACATGAACCTGGCGATGCAGGTGAAGCTTTACCGCGTGCTCCAGGAAGGGAAGGTCCGCCCGCTGGGAAGCACGGAAGAAATCGACGTGGATGTGCGCGTCATCGCCGCTACCAACAAGGATTTGGAAAAGGCCATCGCCGCCGGAGAGTTCCGCGACGACCTTTTCTATCGCTTGAGCGTGATTCCCCTCCATGTTCCGGCATTGCGCGACCGTCGCGAGGATATTCCGCTGCTCGCTCGCCACTTTCTGGAATCGTTCCGCAACTCCATGGGCAAAAAGATCGATGGCATTACCCCGGAAGCCATGCGCCGGCTGGAGTCTTATGATTGGCCGGGAAACGTCCGCGAACTTGAAAATACCATCGAGCGAGCCGTGGCGCTGGAAAGCGGGCCGGACATTTCCCTGGCGGTATTGCCGGATCGTGTGGCCGGCGCGGCCTCCATCTTTGGAGCCGTGATGGGCGAGTCTCAGAAAGCGGAGATTCCCGCGGAAGGCATCGACTTCGAGCACGTGGTTTCGGACACCGAGCGCCGTTATTTGCAGGGAGCGTTGGAGAAGTCCGGCGGTGTTCGCACGCAAGCCGCCGACCTTCTGAAGATCAGCTACCGCTCCTTCCGCCATTATGCCAAGAAGCATAATCTCTAGCCGTCGATTTGAGAGGCCCTACCGAAAGGTCCCACGCTGAATGAGCGAGAGAAAACGCATCACGTTTCTGCTGGTTCTTTCCGTGTTGGTCTATGCCAACACGTTATGGAACGGCTTCACCATGGATGATGACGTGTATATTCTCCATAACCACGCCATCAACGCGCTCTCTATCCGCGAGGTGTTTCAGCCCACTTGGCACGGCGTTTTTCGTCCCGTGACGTTCCTGACGTTTTTGTTGAACTGGGCGTTGGCGAAGGGGCAGGCGTTTGGATTCCACTTGTTGAACGTGCTCCTGCACGCCGCTGTTGTCGTGTTGTTGTACCTCGTGCTCAAAAAGCTGCTGGAATCGGTGCAACACGGAGCGACCATCGCCTGGGCCGCGGCGCTCCTGTTCGCCGTACATCCGATCCACACCGAGGCGGTCGCCTCAATCGTGGGCCGCGCGGAAATCTTGGCCATGGGCTTCCTGCTGGGAGCATGGTGGCTATATCTGGAGGATCGGCCGTACTGGGGGTTGCTGTTTTTCGTTCTGGCGCTGCTGTCCAAGGAATCCACGATTGTTTTTGTGCCGTTGCTATTCGTGAGCGATTACGCGCGCGGTTCGCTGAAACCGTTGTCTCGCTACGCCTACTTGGCGTCAGCTGGAGCGTTGTATCTGGCGGTGCTTTGGCAATTGCAAGGTCACCGATTTGGGCCTCCCGGCATTAATTTTCTGGATAACCCGCTGGCGCTTTTTCCGGCCAGTTTGCGCATCCCGAACGCGCTGCGCATTGCCTGGAAATATGTGGGTCTGCAATTTTATCCGGCCACGTTGTCTTGCGACTACTCGTACAACGCGATTCCGCTTTATGGAAAATTTGCTCGCAATGCTTTGCCCGTTGTTTCCTTTTTGTTGGTGCTGGGCATCTGGATTTGGGCGTTTCTGGCCGGAAAGAAACAGTGGTTTCTGGCCGGGGCGATCTACCTGATTGGCTTTTCCGTCACCAGTAATCTGCTGATGGCTTTGGGAACTATCATGGCCGAGCGGCTCGCGTATCTCCCCTCGGCGGGCTTTTCCTTGTTGATTGCGTCGATTTGGATTTTGTTGGAGCAGCGCAGCCGGCAGCTGGCCTGGGCAGTTCTTACCGTGGCATTACTGCTCCTAGCGGGTCGCACCGTTGCGCGCAATCGTGATTGGCACGACAACTTTTCCCTCTTCAGTGCAGATGTTCGAGCGGTGCCCAAAAGCGCCAAAATGCACGCCGGTCTTGGCGAGCAATATATGGAGCGCGGGCAACTGGACGCCGCGCGTAGTGAACTGGAAACGGCCGTGCGTATCTTTCCCGATTATCCGCAAGCCATCGGAGTGCTGGCGATCGTCGCGTCGCAACAGGGACACGATCAGGAAGCTTTACACCTGTTCGAAAAGGAGCTGGATCTGACCCCGAAGGCCGACCATGACTACGACCTGGTGCGCGTGGGGCTGGCTGCGCAATTAGTTAAAGTGAATCAAGACGACCGTGCACTGGCGATCTTGAATGAGGTAGTCCGAACCTCTCCGGCAAATCCGCGAGCGTGGGCCAATCGCGCGGTGATCCTGTATCAGCGAGGTGAAATGCAGGCTGCTCGCAGCGATGCGGAAATGGCACTGCGGTTGGATCCCAACAATCCACAAGCTCAGAGCATGCTGGCGCAGTTGAATGCTGTCGGCCCTCTGGTGCACCAGCAATAACGGGAAATCCGTCATTTCGAGCGAAGCGAGAAATCTCTCTTCGCTCGGTCCACTTCCCAAACCGATCCTTTGCCTTTCTGAACGCAAGATTTCTTAGTTGTGTGGGCCGGTGCGGGTCAGAACTCCAGAATCGTTGTGGGCATCCTGGTTTCCCGGCGAAAGATAGTAATCCATCGTCAGCCGGCGACCGTTGGGACTGAACAGCCGGAAATGCATCAGGCCGGTGCGCTGCAGCCAGCATTTGAGGGTTGTCGCCAATACGCCGAACCCATATTTCACGCTGCGCACGAAATTAATCGACGAGGCCTCGCCGAAATACTTGGTCGGGCAGGATATTTCGCCGATACGGCAGTCAAAGCACAGGCACTGCGCCAGCATTTCATTGTCAAAAACAAAGTCGTCGGAGTTCTCGAGCAGCGGTAGCGTGGTCAGAACCTCTCGCGTAAACGCCCGGAAACCCGTATGGTATTCCGACAGTTTCGCGCCCGTGAAGATATTCTGGAAGGCGGTTAGAAACCGGTTCGCTACGTATTTGTAGTAGGGCATGCCACCACGCAACGCACTTCCGCCGAGAATGCGCGACCCTAGAACCACGTCGTAAACGCCATAGGCGATCATGCCGGCCATTGCCGACACCAGCTTCGGAGTGTATTGGTAGTCGGGATGGACCATCACCACGATATCCGCGCCCAGGGCTAACGCTTCGCGGTAGCAGGTCTGCTGGTTGCGGCCGTAGCCATAGTTCTTATCGTGGACAAAAACGCGCAAGCCCAGGGACTCCGCGATGTGCACGGTTTCGTCTTTGCTTTTATCGTCGACCAAAATGGTGGCGTCAACACAATCGGGAAGTTCGCGGACGGTCTTCTCCAGCGTCTTGGCTGCGTTGTACGCGGGCATGACCACAACAATGCGCTTGCCGTTGATCACAGAAGACTCCGTGGGTCTAAGGGGCAAGATAGCACATTGCGCCGCGCTGCACGGCGGCCTGCGTAACGTTGCTGTGATGGAGTAAACATGCGGCTATTGTGGGAGGCTGTCATTCACCGGCGAGTTGGCTGGCCGCCAAGCGCGTTTGTGCAATGTCCTTAGAGAAGTGCACGGCCTGTTGGTAGGCCCACACCGCCTCCGCATCCTTTCCCGCCTGATGCAACGCGCGAGCTAGCAGGAAGTAATTCACGTCGCTCGGCTGCACCGCGACCAAGCGGGAGAAAGCACCAATTGCGGCATCGTGCTCTCGGTCCCGCAGCGCCATGATACCCAGGTCCTGAAGGACCACGGGAAACGGCCGGTTGAGCCGCAAGGCTGCGTCGAAATATTCTTTGGCACGGGGATAGTCGCGGTTGGCGAAGTAGATAGTGCCCAGATTGGCGTACGCCGAAGCGCGCAGTTGGGGATCGGCGGCCAGTTGCAGCACACGCTGGTAGCGCAGGATGGCCTGCTGCGCGTCCCCTTGCTCCTGAGCATAAACACCGAGATTAAGTTGGCTGGTGGCGTCCTCGGGCGCTAACGCAGCCGCAGTACGGAAATGCGCTGCGGCTTCCTCGCGGCGCCCTTGCCGCGCCAGGGCCAGACCAAAATTGTTTTCCGCAACGTAATTGTGCGGATTGACGGCGAGTGTGTGCGTCCACAAACGATAATCGTCGTGCCAGTAACTCAACTGGACATGCGTGACCCAGGAAAGGGCCAGCACGGCCGCAACGCTCGCCGCGGCAAGGACACCGGCGTTAATCGAGCGGCGCTTCGCCCAATCGCCCAGGCCCCAGACGATCATCAGGAAAGGCCCGATCAGCGGCAGATATGCGTAGCGGTCGGCCATGGCCTGATTTCCCACCTGGACCAAGCCGATCATCGGAACCAGCGTCCCCAAGTACCAAAGCCAGCCTACCGCGAGATAGCGGGACGTCCGGCGCTGACTCCACACCCCTGCTGATAGGATCGCCAAAACCGCTGCCGCCGCGGCGATTTCTAACAACGGCAACGATTGCGGATACGGATAAAGAATAGCGAGGTTCGAAGGCCAAACCATTTTCTTCAGATACAGCGCATAAGAAACCATGGCATTCCCGATTCTCAGGAGGAACGGGACACGATGGGTGGAAACCACGGCGCCACCCGCCCGCTGCGCCAACATGGTAACCACGGCGCTCCCCACGGATAGCAGCAGAAGTGGCAGTTTTTCCAAACAGAGTTTTCTGAACGATTCCGCGCGCGGCGCAAACTTCGTAAGGTTCGACGATTCAGCCCACCGCAGGCGACCCAGCGGCCAATCATCCAGCAGTAGAAGAACGAGCGGCAGGGTGATCACCATCGGCTTCGACATCAACCCAGCCGCGAAAAGCAGCGCTACGAGCAGGTAACGGGTGATGCCGGGCTTTTTCACGTACCAGCCATAGGCCGCCACCGCCAGCAAGAAGAACATCATGCTGAGCAGGGTTTTGCGTTCCGCCACCCAAGCCACCGACTCCACGTTGAGCGGGTGCACGGCGAATAGAGCGGCCACCAGAGCGCTGCGGAAGGTGGATCCGGTGAACCAGCACAAAATCAGGAAAAGCAGTAGAACGTTGACGCAGTGAAAAATCAAACTGGTGAAGTGATGACCGGAAGGATTCAGGCGAAAAAGCTGCCAATCCAAAGCATGCGAGATCCACGATAGCGGATGCCAGTTGGCTTGCTCGAAGGTAGTGAACGCCCACGAAACCGTGGTCGATTTCAGCCCAGCTTGCACCTGCGGATTATCGGTAACGTAGCGATCGTCGTCATAGCTGATAAAGCCGTTGCGCAAGACCGGGCGATACACCACAAAAGTGGCCAGTACCAAGAGCAGTCCCATGAGCGCTTTCGACTTAGCCGTACTCATCACTTCCTCTCCAGCAAAATACTCACCTGGCTAGCGCCAACAGCCTAAAGTACAGTCAAACGGCGGCGGCAAGTTCGCCATGCGGCCAAAGCAGTAGATGAAAATGCATGCGGCGGGAAGCACCGCAGCCACACTCAGACGCACGCCATAAACGTGCTGCGGCAGACGGTGCAGCGCAACAACGATGGCCATTCCCAGAAACAGCGCCGCGGGAAAATAGTAGTAGTAGTAGAGAGCGCCTTGCGGCGTTACTGCCCACTGCAGAAAATTCGCGGCGTACAGCAGCACGATCAGGGTTTCCGCGAGATTACGAGCGAACCGCCGCAAGCAGTACGCCCACGCGACCAATCCGATCCACATCACATACCAATTTCCCACCAGGTATGACAGTGCGCGCATCGGCTCGGTGCGCAGCGGCCAACGATACCAAGGTTCGACGATCGTGGGATTCGGTGGCACTGCCCGATGGAAGCGCCAGATGTACAGGTTCATGGCCAGCAGCTGGCTTCCCGAGAAAGGCAGGCGTAGTAGGCGGCAATAGGGCCAATACACCGCCAGATAAACAATCACCGGAACGACCAGGAAGCATATGGCGAACCATGCCGCGCCGGCCTTTTGTAGATGGTCGCGCAAAACCAGAATCTCCGCATTCCGTGACTTACCGCCAAGAAGAAACACGGCCGTTCCGATGGCTGCGACAACGCATAGTTCGTCAATTCCGTTCCATTTGCAGGCACACCCAAGTCCCAAGAGCACGCCACCACCGAAAAACAGTGCGCGTCTTTGCCAATTTTCCAGATGCTCCAGCTTGAGCGCCGCGGTGAACGCCACAATGCCCCACAACGCGAACGCCACCAGAAAAATGTCCATCATCGCTGAGCGCGATAGCACATACAAGAAATTGTTAAACAGCGTGATGGCCACGCCGGCCAAAGCCAGTCCATAATCGTCCAACAAAATTTCCAAAAAAATAAAGACTCCGGCAAGAGTGATTGCGCCGAACAAAGCGCTGGAGGCCCGCCAGCCCAGCGAGGAATCTCCCATCAGCTTTATGCTGCCAGCGACGATGAGTTTGCCGAGCGGGGGGCCATCTGGACTGATATCTCGCGTGCCCGCCAGAAGAGCTCTCGCTGGCTCCACGTATTTTGCTTCATCAAAGATCACCGTGTTCGGATAGCCAATGCCCGGACGGAAAAGCGCAAACGCGCCAATGGCGACGAGCAGAGCGGTGAGCCAGGTGCGTGCACGGCGGGAACGGGGCGTCGAAGAATCAGCCTGGGCCATTCTATAAATCTAAAGGAACTGGGACGGAGCCAGTGTCGATTTCGTGTGCGAACCAGAGAGCGTGTCCACTAAGGGGCAATAATGAATAGAAAATAGCGTGGGCTCAGAGGTGACTGGAATGACCATTTGCGTCTGGCGAGAGCGACAAAAAAGGGCACTCTTAGGAGGAAATGTGGTACTTATAGTACTACTCCGCTAGGCCATTCGGACCCCTGTGGCAGGACTCAAGCTAGTGATTAAGGGTAGCTTAGCTCTGCGAAGTACTAGTGGCTGTGATTTTCCCTGGATGGCACAACCGTTGCTCTATCTAAGCACGTGCTCTGGCACCAAAAACTCTCTCAAGGAGATTTCATGAAGAAGCAGAAGGGCTTTTCTCTTATCGAGTTGCTGATCGTCGTGGCGATCATTCTGATCATCGCGGCCATCGCCATCCCGAACCTGATGCGCTCCAAGATGGCTGCGAATCAGTCTTCGGCCGTCGGTTCTCTCCGTACCATCAATACGGCTGAGGTGACTTATTCGACCACCTATCCGGCGATCGGATTTGCACCGAACCTGGTTACCCTTGGTGCGACCGTCGGTACCAACTGCGGCAACGT
>DATJOO010000073.1:0-31784 GCA_035506955.1 Verrucomicrobiia bacterium | reverse complement strand
ACGCCCACCATCGTCAATTTCTTCGGCTTCTGGCTACTCGAAATCCCGTTAGCCTACGCCCTCGCCGTCCCATTCCATTTCCGCGCAAACGGCGCCTACTACGCCATCGTCTTCGCCGAAACCGCCATCGCCGCCGCCGGCATCCTCCTCTTCCGCCAAGGCCGCTGGAAGCGCCAACAAATCTAGTAGCCCCCTCCCAATACGACACCTCAACCACTCACAGCCGCCAGCTCCTCCACCACGCGTGCTAAAATCCCCTCGTATTCCATCCTCTATGTTTCGCAAAGTCCTAATCGCCAATCGCGGTGAAATCGCGGTGCGCATCCTGCGCGCCTGCCGCGAAATGGGCATTCCGGCCGTCTGCGTCTTCAGCGAAGTCGACCGCACCGCCCTCCACATCCGTCTCGCTGACGAAGCCTACTGCATCGGCCCCGCTCCCTCCCGCGAAAGCTATCTCTGCATCGACAAACTCCTCGACGTCGCCCGCCGCTCGAATTGCGACGCCATCCATCCCGGCTACGGCTTCCTCGCCGAAAATCCCGCGCTCCCTCGCGCCTGCGCCGACGCCGGCATCACCTTCATCGGCCCTTCCCCCGAAACCATGGAACTCATGGGCTCCAAAACCGCCGGCAAACAACTCGCTCGCCGCGCCGACGTTCCCACCGTTCCCGGCACCGATGATCCCATCGACACCCCCGAAGAAGCTCAATCCATCGCCCGCAACATGGGCTATCCCGTCGTGCTGAAAGCCGTCGCCGGTGGTGGCGGCAAGGGCATGCGCGTCATCACCGAAGAGGGCGCCTTTCCTGCCGCTTGGCGCGACGCCTCCTCGGAAGCCCTCAACGCTTTCGGCGACGCGCGCGTTTTCCTCGAAAAATATCTCGACTCCCCACGCCACATCGAAATTCAAATCTTCGCCGATGCCCACGGCCGCGTCGTTTCTCTCGGGGAACGCGAATGCTCCATCCAACGCCGCCACCAGAAAGTAGTCGAGGAAGCTCCCTCCACCGTCGTCACTCCCGAACTTCGCCGCAAAATGGGCGAAGCCGCCGTGCGTCTCGCGCGCGCCGGAGGCTACGTCAATGCCGGCACCGTCGAATTTCTCGTCGACGCTAATCTCAATTTTTATTTTCTGGAAGTGAACACACGCCTGCAGGTCGAGCATCCTGTCACCGAGCAAGTTACCGGCCTCGATTTGGTCAAACTCCAAATCGCCATCGCCGCCGGCGCGCGTTTGCCCTTTGCCTGGGAAACCATCACGCCCCGCGGCCACGCTATGGAAGTTCGTCTCTACGCCGAGGATCCCGACAACAATTTCTTCCCCTGCCCGGGCAAAATCCTTGCGCGCCGCATTGCCACCGGCCCTGGCATTCGTCTCGATGAAGGCGTCTATCGCGGCTGGGTCGTTCCCCTCGAATATGATCCGCTTCTAAGCAAACTCATCGCCTGGGGCAACAGCCGCGAAGAATCCATTTCCCGCCTTCGCCGCGCTCTTGACGAGTACACCATTACCGGCATTCGCACCAACGTCAGCCTCTTCCGCCGCATCCTCGCGGAACCCGACTTTCTTCGCGGCGAAATTCATACCCGCTGGCTCGACGAACTTCTCGCCCGTCCGCGCCCGCCCGCCGTTCCGCCTCGTCCTGAAACCGAAGCCGCTGCCGCCATCGCCGCCGCTTACTGGGAAAGCCTTCAGCCCGCTGCCTCCTCCGCGCCGCAAACTTCCTCTTCTTCGCGCTGGAAACTCGACGGCCGTCGCTCCCAATTGGATCGCCAGCCATGAAATTCGAAGTTCATCTCGATTCCGTCACCGGCAAGACCAGGCACATGGTCGATCTGGAAAAAGACGGCTCCTCTTACAAAGTTCTCCTCGATGGCCAGCCCGTTTCTGCCGACGTAATCGTCACCGCCCCTTACGCCGTTTCCGTCATCCTCAATGGCACCGCCTTCGAAATTCACATCGCCCCTTCGCCCGACGGCACTTACAAGCTCCAGACCGGCCCTCACGAATTCCAAGCCGATGTCCGCGACCCCCGCGCCTGGCGCGGCCGCAAAGTTGGCGCGCTCGAAGCCGAAGGCCGTCAGCAAATCGTCGCGCCCATGCCCGGCAAAGTCATCCGCCTTCTTGTCAATGCTGGAGATCAAGTCGAAGCCGGCCAGGGCCTCATCGTCGTCGAAGCCATGAAAATGCAGAACGAAATTCGCTCCCCCAAAAAGGGTAAAGTCGAACGCCTCCACGCCAAAGAAGGCCAAGCCGTAAACGCCGGCGACATCCTCGCCTGGGTCGACTAAGTAGCACACGCTTCAGCCTGTGCGCCGCGCCACATCTCGGGGAAACCTTCGCGCCTTCCTGCCCAGTGGGGCATACGTCGGTTGGTGGCCGCAGTGGTAATCTTGAAGTCTAAATGACTAGAACAAAATTATCTGCGAAGCGAGCCGTACTTTACGGCCATCTGATCGTGAATCTACCGGTGTTGCTCATAATCGCTGCCGCGAGTTTGCTGGGTTTTGTATTTCGCGGTTTGACAGAGGGCTTTTGCGGGTTGATCTTCGGAGCGTTAACCGCCTGGTTGTGGTGGTCAGCGACAGTGCCGCGCTGGAGAGAATGGGCCCGGCGCAGTGGCGCGGATGCCATACAAACACAACTTCTCGCCGAGCGCACTGGATTGGTCTGGCCCGAAGGTTCCCTATTCGCCAAAACCGAATTTAATGTTGCAAAGGAAAAAGTAATACTCTGAAAGCACGAGATGAACCAGAGGAACGGCGCATCACAGTTCTTCCTACGCCTTCTCCACCTTCACCGACTTATCCAACGCCGCCAAAATCCACGTCTGCAGCACATTCCGGCAATGCGGCTTCATGTCCGCAAACATCAACCCCACGCCCGTGGCTCTCACATAAATCACTTTCGCCGACGCCTCAAAGAACTGCTCCTCGTGGAAAATTCTTACCTGCAAGCGCTGGCCTTCACTCGATAAACCCTTAATCTCCAAAAAGCATCCGCGAAAACTCAATTCCGTCACCCGCGCCGGGATCTTTTCTGTCGAGCCTTCTACCACCACCTCGGCCCGTTCTTCGAATGCAAAACGCAGTCCTCGTTGTTCCTGGCTCATGCCGCGAGCATAACATCCTCTCCCGCCCCTACTGAACGCGCTCGCCACTTCCGCGTTCGCTCCTGGTTACCTGTACTACCCTGGCTTTTCCCCACCCCACCATCACTAATCCCTTGCGCCCACAAGAAAACGTGAGACAATCCATGCCGCAGGTTTCACTGTAACTTCAACGGATCATGCCTCCCACCCGCAGGATTCCGACTCGCCGCTACCTCTTATCCTTTTCTGTTGCTCTTGTCGTCTTCACTCTCCTGCTCACTTGGCTCGTTTTTGCCATCTTTCAGCCCACCCCTCCCCGCTCTGTCACCATGGCCATCGACCCCCAAGGCAGCTATAACGCCGAAGTCGCTCAACGCTACCGCGAATTACTCGCTCGCGAAGGCATCGAACTAAAACTCGTTCCCTCCAAGGGCGCGGTGGAAAGCATTGCACTGCTGCGCGACCCGAAGTCCCACGTCAGCATCGCCATCATCCCCAGCGGTATCACCGACGAACTAAAATCCCCCGAACTCATTTCCCTGGGCACCCTCTATTACGAACCTCTCTGGGCCTTCACTCGCGGCCAATCGGTGCGCAATCATGAGCAACTCACCGGCAAGCGCATCTCTATCGGCCCGGAAGGTAGTGCCTCTCACGCCCTCGCGCAGGAATTTCTTGCTCGCGTTGGCATTATCAACGACATGACCGCCACGCTCCTGTCTCTTCCCGCTCTGGAAGGCGCTGCTAAATTGGAGAGCGGTGACATCGATGCACTCGCGTTGGTCGAGCCTTGGGAAACGCCGGAAGTTCACGAACTCCTCAACGCCCAGGACGTGAACCTCGACTCCGTTCCCCGCGCCGACGCGTTCGTCGCCCTCTATCCCTTCCTTCAGAAGCTCACGCTGCCTGCCGGTGTTGGCAACATGCAACTGAATCGCCCGCCCAACGATGTCGTCCTTCTCGCTACCAAAGCTAGCTTAATCGTACGCTCCGACCTTCATCCCGCCATTCAGTATCGTTTACTGGAAGCCGCCTCTAAGGTTCACTCCACCGCCGGTTTGTTCCACTTCCCCGGCCAATTTCCTGCTCCCGAAACTTTTGATTTACCCCTCGGCAAGCACGCGCGGCAGTTCTATAAAACCGGACCACCCTTCTTGCAGCGCCACCTGCCTTTCTGGCTGGCCGTCTTCGCCGAGCAGCTTTTAGTCCTGCTCATACCAATGCTCGGCGTGGTCTACCCGGTCTTGCGCTTTTCTCCCGCTCTCTATAGCTGGTTCCAAAATAATCGCATCTACAAACTTTATTCGGAGCTCATGCAGCTCGAAAACGACATGGCTTCGTCTCCCTCGCATCACGCCAATGATTTCATCCAGCGTTTGGAGCAACTCGAAGAACGCGCCAGCCATCTTTCCTTGCCACTTCCCTTCCAACCCAGGGTCTACGCCTTGCGCACCCACATCGGCGTCGTCCGGGAAAAACTCGAGAAACGATCAGCCCAAGAAATCCCCGCCTCCCACTAGCCAAGTCATCATTGCGGAGCACAGGCTTTACGCTCACTTCCTACTGTCCCGGCCCCAACTGCTTCAACTTTTCCTCCGCGCTATCTCGGATCGCCTTGCGCCGCTCTTCCGGCTCGTTCGTGTCGTGCGCCAGCATATCAATCGCCTTCTGCGCATTCTGCCGCGCCAAGTCCTTCTGCCCATCCGCCAGGTACGCGTCGCCCAGGCTGTCGTAGACATTGGGCGAATTGGGATACAAACTGGCATTCACCTTCAGAATGGCGATCGCTCCCTGTTTATCGCCTCTTTGCAGATGGTCATAGCCCACCCGATTCAGCACTACCTCCGAAAATGCCAAGCTCTTTCCAAAACTCTCCGCGTAAATCTGCTCCGCCTTCACCGCCCCGCCCGGCCGGTCCAGCGCGTCCAGAAATCGCGTCTGCTCCGTCGCGTACGGCGACGCTTTCTCGCTGGCCGCGTTTGGGGAATGCGCCGCAGTTCCCACCCAATCCACAATCATTCCGGGAAGCTCCGGGTGCGCCGCAAACATTTCCACGCCATGCCCGCCGGTCTTGTACTGCACGAATTTCGTCTGCGGATTCCTTGAAGACGTGGCCAGCCACTCCATCATCTCGCACACCGCAGGATCGGGATCGTCTTCCGCCGCAGCCAGAAACACGGGCAGCGCCGGATGTTCCCGCAAAAAATTCCGCCCGTCCAAATCCGTGGTTTCCGACAGCAGCACCAGCGCCTTCACTTCCGGATGCTCCATCGCCACGTGCACGGATTGATTCACCCCACAACTTGCCCCGCCTGCCACCAGCATTCCAGGAGACACACTGGGCTGCTTCACCAAAAACTCGTAAGCCGTTTCCACGTCCGTCGGCATTTTCTGGTTGAACACCACGTTCGCTTCCTCCGGCGTAAGCTTGTCGATCGGCGTGCCTTCGGAATCCCCATACCCGCGCAGATCCACCGTCATCACGTTCATGCCCGCCGCCGCCATGCGCTTCGCCAACTCGTCCCACACCTTGCGTTGCCGGTTGCATTGGTGCAGCAACAGCACTCCCGGCCCCGGCGCCGCAGCTGCAAAAAATGTCCCCTTCAACTTCAATCCGTCAGGCGCCGTGAGGTCTACCACACGCGCCGCAGGCACCTGTTGCCCCGCAACTCCAAAAGCAGAGATGAGCACTACAAAAAATGTATTGCGAATCGTACGTGCGATCATGAGCGACCTCCCAGGC
Organism: Verrucomicrobiia bacterium; assembly: GCA_035506955.1. Lineage (GTDB taxonomy): Bacteria > Acidobacteriota > Terriglobia > Acidiferrales > UBA7541 > Acidiferrum. The sequence goes on along the minus strand of DATJOO010000073.1, from coordinate 25,949 downwards.
GGCCCTCTATTCTGCCTCAAACCGGGAAGAGTCTGAGCCCTGCTCGTAAAAGGATTACACCGCCGCTGGTTTCGAGGGCGGTGGCAACCGCAGTTGCAGCATGCCGCATCCCCGCTTCACAGGGACACGAAATTCCAGTCCACCGCTGGTGCGATCGCCCTGTAGCTTCACTTCTTCGCCGCCCGGCCACAGCACCACCGCTTCAGTGGGCGCATCATCGACTACTTTGCCCAAAATCACCGTCACTTCGCCACTCCGCGCGAACGTCACCGGAATGGCATATCCGCCGCGCACCCGGAAAAGATTCACGCACGCTCGGTCACCCGCCACCGAAATCACGTGTGGCTCCAGCACCCAACGCTTTCCCCGCATTGCTCCCAGCAGCGGACCATACTCCACGAAATATTTTTCCGCCCACGGATCCGGACCGATGGAGTGGTCCGCGTCCGGATATGGCGCCATCGGAAACACTCCCAGATGCAGGTGGCGCTGAAAAAACGCATCGGGATCGGGCCGCAGAGAATCGGCGTCGCGCGTCCAACCAATCGCTGGCTTGTATACCGCCAAAAAAGCCGTCAGATTCAACATCCCAGGTAAGTCGCCGTACTCATCATAGAGCCCATCCACAAACGAATACGTATCCACGCGCCGCACCAGCGGATTCACATACACGAATTTCCCCGCTTGGTGCAGCAGCGCCGCCACTTGCGATCCGGTTTCTGCCCACGACACCAGCAGCGATCGCGCCGCCCTCCCGTTCACCCAGCTCACTCCATCATCCCGCCGTTCGTTGTACAGCGTCAGCCAATCGGTCCGGTCGATACACACTCCTGCGGCGTCGGGTAGCTCCCGGATCAATCGCTGAATCTGCCCAATCAGCGCATCCCGCCACACCGGTTCCGCCGGATCGACCACCACATTGTCGAACCAGTTCGAATACTGAATCTCTCCCGTGCGTTTGCGCATCACCGCTTCCGGTATCGCGTAATAAATGTAGTCGTCCGCATCCAGCCACAAATCATCATCCGCTCGCGCCTTCCGCTCCGGCTTCTCGTGACTGATATAGTTCCCGCACTCCGTCAACACAAAATATTCCAGCACGTCAAAGCCATCCCGTTTCATTTGCGTGTCGTAACCGCTCATGCGCGCCAGCGAAGCTGGTTTCCCATACCACGAATTCCACACCGTATCTCGGGTCACTGGTGGAATCATCATGCCGTGAAATGGAAAATCGAAGTGCGCGTTCCAGTTCACCTGAAACTCCATCTTCCGCAGCTTCCCGCAGTCCAGTTCGCCCTGATACGCCGAATATGCCCCGCAGCCATCGAGCGCGTACACTTTCTCTGCCGGTGGATGGAAATAACCAGGATAGCGTTTCGTCATCCAGCCTAGCCCGCTTCGCCAGTCCGCCTCGTGCGGCACCAGGTCCATCGCGAATCGCACCGCCGCGCCGGAACAGATGCGATGATTTTTTCGCGACAGCACTACGTCACCGCCAGCGCTTGTGGTCAACTGCATATCTAACAGCAGCGATTCCGGCGATTGCACGAAACTCAACGCGTTGTCCGTTTCATTCTGTAAAACTGCCAGCAGGGGCAAGCAGAACCCGTTCGGCTCATCAATGTAGCTGCCATAACGCAGCTTCACTTCACCGAATGCGAACGGCATCAGCGGATCCTTCCAGTTCGCGTCCTTTCCCGGCCCGCGGTCGCACGCCGTCCAAAATTTTGCCGCCGCCACCTTTGGCCACGCCATCCGCGTCTGAATCGCCGTACTCCATGGTGCGCCCGCACCCGCAATCTCCAAATCCCATCGGATGCTCGATCCCGCGGGCGTGAAGCGTTCCACCACCCTGCAGCTCGCGCCCGAAACTCGATGCACCCACTCATTCGTGAACTCTACTCCTCCGTCCGCTGACACTTCCGGCGCACCCGCGGCTTTCACTTTGCAATCCACCAACACGGTCGAAGCGCGAAACGCCACCTCGATGCCTTCCGTGCCCAGCTTGAGCTGCTCAATCTTTCCCAACGGAGTCAGTCCAATCGTGATTCCCGGAGCATGAATCTCGCGCAGCGCTGCGTTTTCCTTCACGCCCCCCAAGCGATCCGCTCGAATCATTCCTTGTTTTGTACTGGGATACGCGGCCGCAGCCGCCAGAAGCTGCAAAGCTTTTCGACGAGAAATGGACATGGAGTACCTGGGGAGCGAGATGCCGTACGCTTAATTCATCATACGCGGAAAATTCTGTAGCACACGCTTCAGCCTCTGTCCGATGGTGTTTGTAGCGGCGGATCTTTAGACCCGCATCTCGGGAGACACCGGTTCCACGGCACGCGCCGTCGCGTCAAACAGCCGGCTCACCGAATCCCGTCCCAGCACCATGAACGTCAGCGTTCCCAGCGCCGTCCCGTACGGAATCCCCAGACAACTAATGCCCGCCACCACCATGCACAGCGTTCGCGCCTTCCGCCGTTTAATCCAAAATGCCGTTTGCAGTTTTGCCGCCGCCAGCACCATCGCAATCACAAAAAATACGATTCCTATCATCGTAAAAAACCACCCCAGAAAAGCCGGCGGCGCCTGCCCCGACCGGCTCGCTACCGCCACCGTCTCGCTTTGATGCGAACCAATCGTGCCGATAAAAATCCCCATGAACACGTACATCAACCCGAACAGCGAGAAGAACGCCGTGGTCGCCGCGGAAATTATGTATCCCAAAGACAGCAGCTTCAGATGCTCTTCATCGAGGATGCCCTGGCGCGTGAACTCATCCGTCATAAAAACCTCGCTCAACTCCTCGCATTATGACGCCGGGTTCACCGCCATCACAATCGTGTGCGGGCTCATCGGTATCGCATGCGCCACTGCCGGACCGAACCCCGCTCTCTCATGCATTTCCGCAAGCTCGCGAAACGTATACGCGTCTCCTGCCGCCGTCGTCGTCAGCATCGTCATCGCGAACCCCGCCGGCGTTGCCGGTGACACGCGATCTTCATTCGGCACAAACTCCAGTGTCGCTGCGCAACCGCCGGGTCGCAGCACTGCCCGCACTTTCTTCAGCAGCGCCACGCAAGTCTCCACGTCAAAGTGGTGCAGAAAATTCGTCAGCAGCACCGCATCGTAAGGCCCGCGAAAATCCACATCGAACGCGCTACCCGGCAACATATTGTAGCGATCCTGCACTCCCGCTTTCCGCGCATTCTCCAGCGCCACACGCAGCACCGGCGCCCAGTCCAGTCCCGTAACGTGCGCTTCCGGATTCTGCTTCGCAATTTCAATCCCGAACAAACCGTGCCCCGCCGCAATGTCCAGCACGCGCATCGGCCCCTTACGCCCTTGCAATACCACCGCGCCCAGCGGCCCCGCCATCGGTGCCATCATCGGCGCCATGTTCTGCGCAAACTCCACCCACAACGGATTTTCGGGTTCCACCGTGCCCGCCCCGTACAATACCGTCCTTCCCTTGCGCACAATCTCCGCCAGCCTTTCGTAAGGTTCCCGCTGCGCTGGCACCGCCATAAACTTTGCGATCGACGCAAGACAATGCGGCGACGCTGGATCAAGAAACGCTGCGCTCGACGGCGTATGTTGGTAGTGTCCATCCACTTTCTGCAGCAGCCCGCACACCACCAGAAAGTCACACAAAATCCGCACACCTCGTTCCGACGCATCAACATGTCGCGCAATCGACGCCACATCGTGGCAGCCTTTTCCAATCGCGCCAAAAATATCCAGTTCAATCGCCGCCCTCAGCGCTGCTGTCTTTTGAAACGCCTGTAAATTCTCAAACACTATGCCCGGAGTAAGCACTGCGGCATCTGCTTTCATCTAGCTCTCCTTAAATCTTGTGGCAGCGGCTTTACGCCGCTGCCTCCCCTGCACGAGGCAAAGGAAAAGGGCGATCAAATATCGATCGCCCTCCACGATCTTCCCGGCTCAGCCGAGCCGTCCCTTCATTGCTTGTCGTACACCGTATCCGTCGAGAGGTCCTTCCCGTCCGCGCTTTTCCCCTTCATCTTTACCGTGGCCACCTTCCCATCCTTCGACACTTCGGCGGTTACCTTGCCCACCTCTTTTCCACCCTTCTTTAACGTGCCCTCCACCTTGTGGGCATTCACCCGCTTCAACGCGATGCTGTCCGCTCCACCAGGCGTTCCCTTGCCCGTAACCGGCACTTCCTTGCCGTCATAGTTCGTCACAAAGCTGTACGCGTACGAATTTCCGTCTGCACTCACACCTTCAAAGCTGTATTTCGCGCCGCTACCTTCCGCAGTTATCGTGCGCGTCAGACTTTTTGGTGCCGGCGCTCCTTCGAATTTCGATTTCGCCACATTCAGTTTCCAGCTCCCCAAAAACGGATTGTCTTGCGCAAATACCGGAACCACAACAACCGCAGCGAAAAGTGCGAACACCAACACACACAAACTCCGTCTCATGCGATTTTCTCCTTTGGATTGCCTCGGCCCCCAGGTTCCGTCTGGCCACGGCGGCGCTGGATTATCTCTCGCCCCCGCTGTGGATAACAACTCATTTTCTTCCTGTTGTCTCCCCACGGAAAATAAATCACCTCATTCCGAACCTGCCTGCGCCAAGCAGGCGAAGTGAGGCACGGTTTTCATTGCGCCTTTTTGCCTGCCTACCGCAGGCAGGCGATGAATCTCTCTTCGTTTTTTGAGGCCCGGCGCGAGCGACCGAATCCGCCGCGCAACCTTCGCACACCACCTTGTACTCGCAATCGCCGTGTTTACAAAATCGTTTTTCTACACGCTTATGCTCTTTTCCGCTTTCACGCAATATCGTAGAATCGCCTCATCGCTCCCGGGGTGTCCCACGCTTTTTCTTCTAAAGTACCGCGCTACACGCCTTGCGTTTCGCCTGCTCCTGACCATTCCCTTCCTCGCCTGCTCAAATTTGCACGCCTCCACCGGCTGGACCGGTGTCGTCACCACCGATGCTGCTTCCCCGATCCCTAACGCCACCGTCGCTCTTCACTCCACCTCCTCACTCACCGAACCCGCATATCTCGCCACAACTTCCAACAACGGCTCCTTCACCTTCCCGGAAATCCAGCCCGGCAGCTATCGCCTCACCGTCGAATCCAACGGCAAACTCTGGACCGCCGCCGACCTGCTCGTCCTCCCTCAAAACTCCCAGCTCACCGCCAATCTCCAACTCTCTTCTCGGGATCAATCCTTGAAGTTACTCCCACCCTCGGCTCAAAGTTCCTCCGAAGCCGCCGGCGCATTCCGTCTCTCCAGCAAACAAGTTTCGAATCTCCCCCTCAACGAACGCGACTTCTCCAAGTTGCTTCTCCTCGCCGCCGGCACCATGACCGACACCAACGGCGCCGCCAACTTCACCCAGCAATTTTCCATCAATGGCCAGCGCGGGGTGACTGCCGTCTTCGCCACCGATGGCACCGATTCCTGCGATCCCGAACTCGGTGGCGCCACTTTTCCCAATTTCAATGTCGATGCCATTCAGGAAGTGCAGTCCAGTTCCGGCGTCATGCCCGCGGAAATCGGAGAAGGCGCGGCCGGCTTCACCAACGTCATCACCAAGTCCGGCACCTACGATTATCACGGCAGCTTATTCGAGTTTGTCCGCAACGCTGCCTTCGATGCCCGTAATTTCTTTGACTACACCAACGGTGTTGACACCCGCCGCATTCCGCCTTTCGTTCGCAACGAATTTGGCGGCACCATCGGCGGTCCCTTCGTACTTCCCAAACTCTACGACGGCCACTCCAAAACTTTTTTCTTCGTCGAATATCAGGGCTTTCGTCAGGTTCTCGGCACCACACAAGTCTTCGCCGTTCCCACGCAAGCCGAACGCCACGGCATCGACACCACCACCTACCCCGGCGATACCTTATTTGTTGCCGTCAATCCCGCCATCGCCCCTCTTCTCAATCGTTATCCTCTACCCAACGATCCCCAAGGCGCGTTCGGCGCTCGCACCTACGCCACTTATTCCAAGGTCGACACCGACACCAACCAATTCTCCATTCGCGTCGACCAGAAACTCTCAGACAAATCCACCCTCTATGGCCGCTTCAGCCTCAACCAGGTCACCGGTCCCACCACCAATCCGGATCAAACCGCCATCGATCCCACTTTCGGCGTTAATTTCTACGATCATCAGCGCATCGCCACTCTCGGCTATGCCCGCAACATCACTTCCAACCTCACTCTCAACGCCGCCTTTGGCTTCGTCCGCAGCACTCCGATCTTTCCCACACAGAATTCCACCGATCCCGCCTTGGCTTTCGGCGACGGCCTCTATGAAGGCTTCAACTCCGCCGACGGCTCTATCTTCGGTTCCTACGGAAATATTTATCAGGCTAAAGTCGACATGGCTTGGGCTCACGGCGCGCACACCTTTAAGTGGGGCCTCGATATCCGTTTGAACAAAGACGCCACCGTCTTCGGCATGAATCCCAACGGCGTGTACACCTTCGGCGGCGGCACCGCCTATTCACCCGTAGAAATCCGCTCCGCCAGCGGTACCCACAACATTCTGCCCGGCCAAGCCCTCCCCGATGCTCTTACCGGCCTTCTCACCGCCACACCTTATTCCTACACCATTACCGCCCCCGCGAACGTCACTCCACAAGGCAACAAATTTGACGAAGCCGCCGTTCGCCGTAATGCCTACAACTTCTATTTTCAGGACGCCTGGAAAATTTCTCCCCGCTGGCTCCTCACCTACGGCCTGCGCTACGAACTCAACTCCCCCATCCGCGAAGCCCACCATCGCACTTCCGTGGGCTTCCCCGTGGATGCGCAAGGCAACCCCACCACCTTTTTTGCTCCCGACGCGCGCCAACTCTACACCTTCAATCCTCAGCCCATCTATCCCACCGATTGGCGCGGTTTCGCTCCGCGCGTCGCCGTAGACTTCGCCGCCACGAACCACACCACTTTCCATGCCGGCGCGGCCATCACCACGCTGCTCCCGAATTTGTGGCAAACCAATTTCGTCACCGGCGGATTTCCTCTCGTTTTTCAGCCTCTCATCACCGCGTCTCCAGCGAACCCCGTCGCCTTTCACACCACCGCAGTTCCCTTGCCGCTTCCCACTGTCTATACCACCACCGGCCAACCGCTCTTCCCCAACGGCGATAGCACCAATGTTCCCGCCAACACCGCCATGGATGTGCAACGCTATCAGACCGACGTCGAAGCGCTCACCCCAGGCGACGAGACCCAACTCATTAATGCCTCCTTCATGGAACGCAATTTTCGCAACGGCTACATCGCCACCTACACTTTGGGCTTCGACCACGATTTTGGCGCAGGCATCCTCCTCAGCACCTCCTACGTCGGCACGGCCGGCGTGCACTTGCCCAGCGTCTTTTCTCCCAATGGCTATGCCGGTGCCGATTCCGCCTTCGCTCCGTTTACCCAATTCAACCCCTCGGGACAAGCCATCGCCGGTTACGGCCCCGAATGGGTCTTGCAGTCCGCCTCCCACTCCTCCTACAACGCATTGCAGAGCAGTTTGACCAAGAACAGCGCCCGCTATGGCCTCGGCTTTCAAGCCAGCTATACCTATTCCAAATCGCTCGACGACACCAGCACCGTTCTGGGCGGCATTCCCTCAAACGCCGGCGTCATTCTCCAGGCCCTCCCACAGAATCCTCGCGATCCCCGCGCGGAAAAAGGTCCATCGACTTTCGACATTACGCAAGCCTTCTCCCTCAGCGTCATCTGGGCGATTCCTCTCGACCATGTCGGCTTCCTTCAACCCCTGGGCCCCAGAGTCACCCAAGGCTGGCAAATTTTAAATGTCACTTCCATCATGACCGGTCCGCCCTTCACCGTTTATTCCGGGATTCAGCAAACCGGAGCCGGCGCTGGCGGCACCGATCGTCCCGACTTGCTCACGATGCCGGACTTGTCTACCAGTCGCGCCATTCGCGAGGACTATTTCGGGCGCGCCGCAAAGAACAGTTCCTTCTTCTCTATTCCTATCAATCTTCCCGGCGGCAGCGGTCCCAATTCCGGCTACTTCGGCTCGCTCGGCCGCGATACCTTTCGGGGGCCCGGCTTCCAGCAATACGATATCGCGCTGATCAAAAATACTCCCATCGGTAGTGGCGGCGCCGAATGGGCCGTCTTGCAATTTCGCGCCGAGTTCTTCAACATTTTCAACGTCGTGAATTTCGGATTGCCTTCCAACACCCTGCTCGGCTCCGGCTTCGGCATCATCAGCAAAACCGCCGGACCCTCCCGCCAAATCCAATTCTCCCTGCGCCTGGCCTTCTAGCCAGTAGCACACGCTTCAGCCTGCGGCATCGAGCATCCATCGCAGCGTCTTGCCTCCAATCGGTACTCTTCGTAGGGGCGCAGCACGCTGCGCCCTTTGTCCGCACGCTTTCCCAACAAACACACCTACTCGCTGATCGCCACCCCACTAAACGCCGCAACTCCCACCGACGGCGACGTCGCTGCCCACGTCAGGTCTCCATAGCTGTCGATCGCATACACCGCCACATACGCTTCGCCGCTCGCGCTATAAATCACCGCTAACCATTTCTTATCCGCAGACACGGTAATGTCCGTCGGCGAACCCGGCAGTGCCACCGACTTGTAGAACACGCCGCCTTCCCCGTCCGTGAAAAAAATCGAAATCGCGTCTCCCGGAGAATTCCCCGTGTACCACACGCTGCGCGGCCCCTTGGCCACCCAACACGGAGCATTCGTCGGATACGCCGGTGCGGGACCAACGATCGGCGACACGTTCCGATTCTCATCCACCAACGCAAAGCTGTCAGGGCTGTGCGCCGGGGTAAATCCCAGCAGGTTCCCCCAGAACGCTTCCCCCAGCGGTGTGTTATTTGCGTCGCTCGGCAGAGTGATCGCCGTGCTCGTTCCCGCCAACCCGCCATTCTCCTGCGTCAGTGGCAACTGCAGCACCGACCCCGACTTCAGTGTGACCGCCGCCCAGGTTTTTCCGACCGCAATTTGCGCTGCCGACGCGTCCGTCAGATTCACTACGCTTCCCTCGACATTGCCGCCCGGCCACTCGTGACTCTCCGCGCAGTTACTCCCCACCACAAAGAGCTGCCACCCGTTCAGCGCTACCGAATCCGGTTGCACACAATCTTTCGCCAGAGGGATCGTTCGCCCCAAACCAATTGAATTTCCGTACCTCACCAGTTGGCTCACGCTATTTGACCCATAATTCGCCACCGCCCCCAGCTCCCCTTGAACCTGCAAAAGTCCCGCGTTCCCGCTGGCGCCTCCCTTCTCTCCCGTGCTCAGCGTTTGTGCCAACGACAATATCGGCGTCGCCTCGCCATCCAACCGGAACACTTCCACTTGATTGTTGCTGGCGCTGTTTGTGCTCGTCACTACTAAAACGCTGCGATCCTGCCCGGCCAGCATCGATGCCGAGCCCAATAGCATGGCCCCCACCGTTGCTACTCCGGCAAGCAGGTTCCACTTTTTGAACCTTTCTCTATTCATTGCCCTCTCCTTGATGATTTCTGCATGTGCTCCACAGGCGAGAGCAACCCGCTCATGCCCACCAGAGCCTTCCCACGCTGGATATTCGCGCCGGAACCGCCGAAAGTTACGCGTCAGCCTCCGAAAAAACGCTACGGAAATAAATTCTCATCGGCCCACAGGACCGTAACTTTTTCCCGCTCCCCAGCGAATACTTTTGGATGGGCTTGCCTAAATCTTCGAGAACCACAGGCGCGGATTCGTTTGCAAGAATACTCACAGCTAGATAAGGATTATTCGGCGGCTCGCCCCCTTATGCACCCGGACAGCGAACTGGAACGCCTGATGGCCCGTTACCAAACGGGTGATTTCGCTGCGGCTACCGCTCTCATCCATCGTGTCAGTCCGCAACTCCATCGCTTTTTCCTCGCCCAGTTCGCCAGCCGCTCCGATGCCGACGACTTGCTCCAGGAAACCTGGCTGCGTATTCATAAAGTCCGCCACACCTATCGTCCCAGCGAACCTCTACTCCCGTGGGCTTACGCCATCGCCCGCCACGTTCGCGTCGACCATTACCGCAAGTCGCTACGCGCCAGCGCTCGCGAACACCGCCTCGAAGAAATCTCCAGCATTCCCTTGACCTCGAACCCAGCCTCCGCCCCACCAACGGACGAGCTGGCCGAGCTTCTCGCTCCGCTTTCCGAAAGCCAGCGGGAATTGCTCGCCATGCTCAAGGTCGCTGGAATGTCCCTCGAGGAAGTAGCTCGCGCCACCTCTTCCACTGTGGGATCCGTCAAGCAGAAGGTGCACCGCGCTTACAAGAAACTCAGGGAAGAACTGGGCTCTCTCAATCTCAAGAAAGGAGGACGCAAAGAACAGCCGTGAACGATAAAGATATCGACACCGCCCTCCGTAAAGCAGCGCAAGCACCGGATACCCTCGATCCCGCGCTACTCCAACGCGTCGCGGCCTCGCTGCACCCTCTCGAACCGGTGCGTCCTTTGCCGCCGACCTGGTTGCTGGTCGTCGCGCTGCTTCTTCTCGGCGCCTCGATTGCTCTCGCCGCGGCTTTCCGCGCCGGTTTCTACGGCTTCGCCAAAATGGATTTGCTCGAGCGCGTTGTGATTTTTTCCGCGCTTGCGGGCTTGGCCTGCCTAGCCGCCGCGGAATTCGTCCATTCTGTGATTCCCGGCAGCCGCCGCCGCTTCACTTCAGGACATCTCTTGCTTGTTGTCTCTATCCTCTTACTCGCTGTCTTCGCCCTGCTCTTCCACGATTACCACACCGATCATTTTCTCTCCGTGGGCATGCTCTGCCTCGTCACCGGAGTGGCTCATGCCATTCCCGCAGGTCTGCTCGCTTGGCTGCTCCTACGCCGTGGGTTTGCGCTCAATCGCGTTACCGCAGGACTTGCCTGTGGTGCATTCGCCGGTTTCGTCGGCATTGCCCTTCTCGAACTTCATTGTCCGAACTTCCAAGCCTTCCACATCCTCGTATGGCACACCGCTGTCCTCCCTGTGAGCGCAGCCCTCGGCGCCTTCTTCGGCCGTTTTTTGAACCGCCGCTCCACCTGAATCGTCATCGGCAAAATTTCCATGAGAAAATTCTCGCCCTATAGCACACGCTTCACAGCTTGCGGAAATATGTGCTTCGCACCTGGGGTCGAGCTTTAGCTCCGACGTATACAAGCAACAGTCAATTGCGCTTCAGCCCCTGAGGAACTGTTTTTCGGCCTTCCGCCGTCTGAAAGTGCTCGACATACCGCTTGCAGGTGGCGCCGTGGCCACCCGTTCGTTTCGCCCGGTAAGTACCCCCCAGGCCCGCGTGTGCCCCACCTTCGCTTTGGTGAACCTGCCTCTCGGGGCTGCCGTCTCTGATTACTAATTACCCATCACTGATCACTAACTATTCGCCTGATGCAAAATCGGCGTCGCATTCGTCGCCACGCATACCCATCGCCCGTTCTTCAATACCCACGTATCCACAAATCTCTCACGCCTCACATAACGCTTCCCATTTTCCACGCCCGTCGCGCGAAACACTCCCGTCGCCGTCGCCGTATTCCCGAACACATACACCGTCAACGATTCCGGCGCCACCTGCTGCTCCTGCGTGTTGCTGACCTTCACGCTATCCAGAAACTCCTTCTTCGTCTGCGTGCTTCCGTCATCGTTGATCAGCACAATGTTATCGTCCAGCAGATTACCGAGAGCCCCCGTGTCTCCCGCTTTGTACGCCTGATTCCATGCCTTCTCTAACGCCACAATCTTGCCCTTCACCGCAGCGTCATCCTGCGCCAGTCCCACCAATGGCATCGCGCAAAACCATGCCAGTAAAAGCGCGAAGTATGTAGCGGCCACCTTCTGAGGCGCGCGCGCAATGGTCGATTTCAGCGCGAACCGTTTCCATCCGTCATTTCGCATAGTGTTGTCCTGGGTTTGAAGTCTTCGAGCCAACCAATGCCATCCACATTAGGCCAACCCAGCCAGCCCGTAACAAAAAAATTGACCGCTGCGCCGAAACGCCAACGCCCGCCAACTCGCCCGTGCCCACACGTGTCTTTACTTACACCCGCGCCCGCCTCTGACTCCATCGTAGCGGCGGGTCTTTAGACCCGTGCTTTAGCAAATCAACCGTCACCCTCAACCTGTAGCACAGGCTTCAGCCTGTGTTCCCAGCTTTTCTAGCTCCCACTTCACGCCCGAAGAAACGTCATTCCGCGCCCACTCTTCCCGCGAGGAATCCCTCTTCGCTCGACCCACTCAACCATCGTTATCTCAACTTCACATCCGGCCAACACGGGCTAACCTCCGTCTCCTTCCCGCATATAAAATGTCCTCTTATGGTTGCCCTGCAAAAAATGGTTTCACCACGCGCATGGTTCGCCTCTCTCTCCCAAGACCTCCGCATCGCCTTGCGCATGTTCCGCAAGTCCCCCGGATTCACCTTCACCGGCGTCTCCACTCTCTCTTTAGGCATCGCCGCCGCGCTTTCCATCTTTGCCTTCGTCGACTCCGCGTTAATCCGGCCCCTGCCCTACCCCAATCCCTCCCGCCTCGTCGGCCTCTTCGAAACTACCGAACTTGGCGATCCCTACGCCGGCTATTCCTACCCGAATTATCTCGACATGGCCCGCGCCAGCAGCAGTTTCTCCGCCATCGCCGCCTATACCGCTAACGATGGCTTCACTCTTTCCGGTCCCGCAGGCCCCGAGCTCGCCAGTGGCAGTGCCGTCACCAGTGATTTCTTCCGCATTCTCGGCGTCACTCCCATCCTCGGCCAAAATTTTGCTCCCGATTCTGACACCGCAGATTTGCTCCACGCTCCTTCCACCGTCATCTTGAGCTTTTCCGCATGGCAGAACCGCTTCGCCGGCAAGGCCGACGTGCTCGGCCAGACCCTCCGGTTGGCCGGAGGATCCTACACCGTCATCGGCGTCCTCCCCCGTAGCTTTCAGTTCGCACCTACCGGCCCCGTGGATTTTTGGACCACTCTCCATTCCTACGCCGGCAACGACTGCTTTCTCAGCCGCGGTTGCCTTGCCCTCGGCGTGATCGCCCGCCTCAAAGACGGCGTCACCACGCCACAAGCTTTCGCCGATGTCCGCGCCATTGCCTCGCGCGAAGCCCAGGAACATCCCGACCCCGACCGCAAGCGCAGCGCCAACGTCGCTCTTCTCAGCCAATACATCCTCGGCGACATCAAGCCAGTTCTCTTGGCTCTCCTCGGCGGCGCGGGCCTGCTTCTAGTCATTGCCTGCGTGAACGTCGCCGGCCTTCTCCTCGTTCGCTCCGAAAATCGCCGCCGCGAATTTGCTGTGCGTGGCGTGCTCGGCGCCAGTCGTGCTCGCCTGGCCCAGCAGTTCGTCGTTGAGGGTCTTCTTGTCGCCTTCCTCACTTCCGCGCTTGGCATCCTCGCCGCAACCTTCGCCCGTCAACTCCTCCTCAAATTAATTCCGGCCGACATGCTCGACTCCATGCCCTACCTCAACGGCACCGGTTGGAATTGGCATCTCACCATTTTCGCCGCCGCTCTCGTGCTCATTGCTCTGCTTCTTTTCGCCGTTACTCCCTCTCTCCGCCTTCCTTTCGCCAACCTGCGTTCCGGCCTGACCATGGGCGCTCCCGGTACCGCGGTCACCTCCTGGCGAAATTGGGGAGCCAAGCTCGTCGTTCTCGAAATCGCCACCACCATGATCCTCCTCACTGGCGCAGGTCTTCTGGGCAAAAGCCTCTACGAGTTACTCCGCGTTCCCATGGGTTTTGTTCCAGATCACGTCGCCGCGCTCTGGATGTTTAATCCAGGATCGCAATCCTCGTACTCCAGCAGCGATCAGGCTCTCGCCATGGGAAAAGAAATAATCTCTCGGTTGCAAAGTGTACCCGGCGTCGTCGCGGTGGCAACAACCAGGAGCCTCCCTCTCACCGATGTGCCCAGCACCCAGATCGGTTTTGTCAGCAAGCCCGCCCTCGCCGACACCAACGAAGTGGGCCACCAAGTTATCAGTCCCGGCTACTTCTCCGTCCTTCAAGCCCGCTTGCTCCAGGGTCGCGCCTTCAATGAGCACGACGACAAAAACTCTCCCTGGGTCGCCATCATCAATCAGACCCTTTCCCGCCGCTATTTCCCCGGCGAAAATCCCGTAGGCCAGCAGATCTTCTACCATTCCCACGGCAGCGCCCCCTTCTCCAGTGGGCCTTTACACCCCCTGCAGATTGTCGGCGTTGTCGCCGACATTAAAGATCGCGACCTGAATGCCGACGAAAATGCTGTCCTCTATTCGCCTTTCGACCAAGGGGCAGCCCCCGAGTTCTTTCTCGTCGTTCGCACCTCCCAGGACGCCGCCTCCGCTTTGCCCTCGCTCATCTCCACCATTCACTCCGTCGATTCACGCATCGTCATCGATCGTCCCACCACCATCTCCGAAATGATCCACGGTTCACCCGCAGCAAATCTCACGCGCTCCACCGCCTCTCTTGCCGCCGGATTTGCTCTAGCCGCGCTTCTGCTCAGTGCCGTTGGCCTCTACGGCGTCATTGCCTATTCCGTCAGTCGCAGAACCTACGAAATTGGCGTGCGCATGGCCCTCGGCGCCACGCCCCAAGCCGTCTACCGCCTCATCCTGACCGAAGCTTCCCGCCTGATCGTCCTCGGTTTGCTGATCGGTGTCGCCGGCTCCGTCGCCGCGGGCACCTTCCTTCGCAGCCTTCTCTTCGCCGTCCATTCCTGGGAAATTTCCGTACTGGCTGGCGTCTCGGCCGTGCTCATTCTTGCCGCGCTCATCGCTGTGCTCATCCCAGCCCGCCGCGCCTCCCGCGTCGATCCCCTAGTCGCCCTCCGCTACGAGTAATCATCGCTTCTTCCTCTATCACATGTCGTCACCGCGAACTTCCTTCGACTTGGTGTACATTGTCAACGCACGGAGGCTCCGCTCTCATGTCGTTTCTCGTCAATCATCCCGTTGGGACCTTCTTAGTCACCATCGTCATTCTTTGGCTATCTTCCGCAGTCGGTGTAGTGCTTCGCAAACGCCGCCCGGAATTAGCCGAGGCCGAGCGCTCCGACTTCGGCGTTATCCTCGCTGCCGTGCTCACTCTTCTCGGCTTGATCATCGGCTTCACTTTTTCCATGGCCAGCACCCGTTACGACCAGCGCAAGAATCTCGAGGAGGAAGAAGCCAACGCCATCGGCACCGAGTATCTCCGCGCAGACTTGCTTCCCCCGGACGATGCCGAAAGAGTCCGCCAATTATTGCGCAGCTATCTCGATCAACGCATCTTGTTCTACACCAGCCACAGCGATCAGTTGCAACAAGTCAATGCCACCACCGCTAAACTTCAAGGCCAGCTCTGGGACGCCGTAAAAAACCACACGACTTCCGATCGCAGCCCCATCCAGGCCCTCGCCGTTGCCGGCATGAACGACGTTCTGAACTCCCAGGGTTACACGCAGGCCGCCTGGTGGAATCGCATCCCCCTTGCCGCCTGGGGTCTCATGTGGACCATCGCCATCTGTTGCAACGTCATGGTTGGCTATTACGTTCTTCCCACCGACCACAGAGGCATTCGTTTCGTCCTGCCCATCATCATCGCCGTGGCCTTTCTCCTCATCGCCGACATCGATAGTCCCCGCCGCGGCATCATCCGTGTCCGCCCGCTGAATCTCATCAGCCTCGCCAACTCCCTTCAGCCTCACTAACCTCTCGTATTTTTCTCAACTCCAAAATGCCGCGCCGTCAAATGCCCCTACATCACAATCGTGTCATTCCGAGCGCAGCGAGGAACCTGCTTTTCGCAGCCAACCTGCTTAACAACGGCCCGCTGCCTAAACAAAACTGACGTACCGAATCGCAAGACCAAATGCTTCTCACGCGTCATATTTCTTTCACACCTGCCGGCAGATAACGACGAGCGCACACGAACTACACCGCTACAGCAGTCCCCAACTGCGCCGTGCCACGATGTAAAGGATGAAGAAACAGCTACTCGTCGCGCTGGCTCTGCTCCTGCTCATTCCTGTGGTCTGGGTGTTAGGTGGATTGCTCTTCAGCGCCATCAATCCAGAAATTGCTGCCGGTCATCCCAACTACGTTCGCAACTTCCACCTCCTCAGCCTGCTGAAAATCATGGTCCTGTGGGCATCGGCCGCTCTCACGCTCATCTTGTGGCTGCTGGCGTGCCTCCTCGTGATTCGCTCCAAGCAGCGCTCCCTCTTGTGGTTGTTTTGCGCCGCCTTAGGACCGCTCGGCTTTGCCATCCTCGTCGCGCTGAACGACAACACCACTCAGGGCACCGACCCGCACGCTCGCTTCGTTCGCAACCTGAACTGGTTTCTCCGCCTCGCCTACGAAGCGTTCCGATTCGGGCTCATCTGCGTGTTGGCGTATCTGGCCATGCTTCTCCACCGCAACCTGATGATCTTGTTCGAGTCCGCCCGCACCGGAATGTCCGTCCAACAAATCATCGGTATCCAGAATGCCTCGTCGGGTATGTGGGCCTTCTCCGAAGGAATCGAACTGATGTATCTGGTGGTTCTTCTCTATCTGCTTTGGCCTATCCTATTTAACGTCGTAGCTCGCCTGACCGTAACCGCAGCGCCTAAGCAGCCCTGAGCTTCGTATCTGCCTCGTTTCTTATTTTGTCTCTTACCATCCAGCGATTGAAGCGTACACGCTCTTAGTGCTAATCTCCGCCGCTACGGTGCTTCGATCGCGCCGCGATAAGCTCACTCTTTTTTTCAGGAAATCGTGCTATGAGCAAGAAAAATCCCAGCGTCGATGGCCTGTTCCGCCGCGAACAAAAGTGGCGGCCAGAATTTGAGGCACTGCGCGCCATCGCGCTCGACTCGGATTTAACCGAAGAAGTGAAGTGGTATCAGGCGTGTTACACGCTACACGGAAAGAACGTCGTCCTGATCCATGGATTCAAGGAATTCTGTGCCCTCATGTTCTTCAAAGGCGCCCTCCTCAAGGATCCCAGCCGCATTCTCGCCACGCCGGGACAGCATCAGGCTGCGCGTCAGATTCGCTTCACCAATCTTCAAGAAATCGTCGAAGCCAAACCCCTCTTAAAAGCCTACATCCGCGAAGCCATTGCAGTGGAAAACGCCGGCTTGAAGGTGAAGCTCAAGACCACTCGCGACTTCAAAATTCCCGATGAATTTCAAAAACAGCTGGACCAGAACCTCGCTCTACAAGCCGCTTTTCGGGCCTTGACGCCGGGTCGCCAACGGCAATACCTCTTTCACTTTTCTCAGCCCAAACAATCCAAAACCCGGCAGGCCAGAGTCGAAAAATCCATGCGACAAATTCTCATGGGAAAAGGACTGAATGATTAGCGCAACCGCCCGCCACTCACCGGCTCTTCAAAAAACCTGCACACAACCTCACGCCCGCTCTATTTGGCTTCCGATTCCTCCACAGGCGTCAGGTTCGTCCATTCGCACTCTTCGAAACTCGTCACCATAATGCTGAAGTCGAATCCGCTTTCTCCCGCAGCTCCCACTGCTGCGTCGTGCGCCGCCTTCAGCACCATTTCCGTGTTCTGGATCGCGTAACTCCCTTCCGGCATCCAGTAAGCCTTGCCTTCATCGTCCCGGATTTGCGGCGAAAATTGCCGTTCCTCCATGGCCGCATCCAACTGCTCAAAATCTTCTTCGTTCCCTGCCTCGTGAAGCTCAATGATCGCGATGTAGTTTGCCATATGCCCCATTTTCAGCCACCCGTAATCACCTGTCTACCATCACCACCGTATTCGACTTTCGTCACACCACGCTTTTGGAGCCCGAGTCGCCGCCGCTCAGTAGCACACGCTTCAGAGTTTGCGCAAAAATGTGTGTGGCACCGGGGGTCGGAGCTTCCGCTCCGACATAAATGCTTGCTCATCAATCGGGCTTCAGCCCCTGAGGAATTGCTTTTCGATTTTTTCCCCAAGCTGTTCAGCCTATGTTCGCTTTTTTTTTAGCGGCCGCCTTCTGTTTATGCTGACAAAGGAAGCGAGGCGGGCCGTTCGCCCACGGAAAAATGTGCGGTCCGATTCTTTGTAGGCTACTTCAGCACCCCAACAACTGCTTGCGCCGCTTCTAGGATCTTCCCTTCCTTCGCAATCCTCGCCAGCGTATTGATGTCTTCGTGAATCGGACGGTCCTCCTCCAACTTCTTCACATGCGCACGCACCACTTCATACGCCGCCGCCGTCGCCGCCGCGGGTTTCACCGGTGCGCGAAAATCAAACGCCTGCGCCGCCGCCATCAACTCGATCGCCGCAACGTACCACGCATTCTCAATAATCTGACGCGTCTTGATCGCTGTCGTCATCCCCATGGACACAAAATCTTCCTGATCCGCCGCTGCGGGTATCGATCCCGTCGTCGCTGGATGACTCAACACACGGTTCTCCGCGATCAGCGCCCCCGCAGTGTACTGCGACAGCATCAATCCCGAAAACATTCCCGCGCCTTTCGTCAGAAATGCCGGCAATCCCATCGACAGGTGCGGATTCATCATCCGGTTCAACCTCCGCTCCGACAGCACCGACACCGTCGCCACCGACATGCCCAACAATTCCAGCCCGAACGCCATGGGCGTCCCCTGGAAGTTCGCTCCGGTCAGCACTAAATCCTCATCCGGAAAAAATGTCGGATTGTCTGCGGCATGGTTCACTTCAATCTCCAGCATGTATCGCGCCCACTTCGCCGCGTCCTTCGCCGCTCCGATTACCTGCGGACTCGACCGCAATGAGTACGCGTCCTGCACTTTCTTCCCGGAACGTTTCAGCAACTCGGAGCCCTCCGTCAGCCGCCGGACATTCTCCGCACAATCCTGTGCCCCGGGATAGCCGCGCACGAAATGGATTCGCCGGTCGTACGCGTTCATATTCGCGTTCAGCGCTTCCAGCGTCATCGCCAGCGCCACTTCCTGCGTTTTCAGCCACCGTTCCGCATCATGTACTTGCAGACACCCCATCCCCGTGATGAAGCATGATCCGTTGATGCTCGCCAGTCCGTCGCGTTCGCGAAACACAATGCTCGCAATCCCCGCCTCGTTTAATCCCTCTTTTGCCCCCAGCCTTTTACCCTGATAAATAACCTCGCCCTCTCCCATCATCGTCAACGCCATTTGTGCCATCGGCGACAGGTCTCCACATGCGCCCACCGATCCTTTTTGGCAGACCACCGGCGTCACTCCGCGGTTCAACATCTCTACCTGCGTTTCCACTATTTCTTTTCGGATCCCCGAATGTCCCCAGCAGTGCGTATTCAGCCGCGCCAGCATCGCCGCCCGCACGTCTTCCTCGGCGCACGCATCTCCGCAACCCGCGGCGTGCGAATACAGCAGGTACCGCTGATATTTCTCCACCTGTTCCGGCGTCAACACCACCTCCGCCAACTCGCCGATCCCGGTGTTCACTCCGTACATGATCTCTCGCGTTTGGATCTTGTGTTCCAACAAGCGGCGGCACTTCTCGATCCGTGCCGCGGCATCCTCGTGCAGCCGAATCGGCTCCCGATTCCGCGCAACATGAACGACATCCTCAATTTTCAGGGAATGTCCATCCAAAATTTGTGTCATGTCGGCACCTCATGGGATTGCAGCTTGACGGGAGGACTCCACCTGCTTGTGCCTACAAGTACGGGCGTGCGAAATCAACGGACCGCTCAGACATTTAAATGTGATGGAAATTTTTCAGTCCGTCTTGCCAACTATTCTAATGAGAGCTTCCCGAACCAGGTGTGACACCGCTCACACCCTCGTGGCACAGGCACTCCTGCCTGTGCGAACTGCGACATTCTCCGCCAACGCATCCGGCGGCTGCCCGTGCGCCAAACTCCGCCCGTAGCGGCGGGCCTTTAGACCCGTCCCTTTGGACCCCCACCGCAAATGAATTGCCATCCTGAACCTGTAGCACAGGCTTCAGCCTGTGTTCGCTGCATGTGGGCACTCTGCATCTCGCCTCAGCCGGACCAACGGTTCCATTCTTACGCTTGTGGATTGCCCGACTTTAGCCTGCCTGTCGCAAGCAGGATCGGCCAGCTTTCTCCTAGTTCTTGGCACGCAGCACGTGCCCCTTACTGTCCGAGATAAGACAGCGCCGCCCGCAACGGCGCGTTCGAAATCTCAATAAATCCTCGAAACGGCGTATACATTTCCAGAATCAGAAATACAACTCCCGACACCGATATCGCTCCCAGTAGAAACGTCGCCACCAGTGTCCCATTCGGCGGCGAATGCAGCGCAAAGCTCGTAAACGTGATCATCAACGAGAAAATCACCACAACCATCAACGGCTTTGACACCGGCGTATATCCCTGCTCCACAATTAACCAGCGCATCTGTCCTATATCCACGGCCAAATTTAACGCTCGGTTCAGCAACAGCCGTTGCACATCGTTCGTCGGCGTCAATCCCTGAATCTTGTCGTATAGAATTTCCGAACGCAGCGCCGTGGGCTCCGTCATCCCAGGGGCCAAGCCCTCCTTCGGCCAGGTTTGCTCGATCAACCGCGTCACCACTTCCCGCAAAAAATCCCGCGATTCCTTTGCCTCCGGTCCATAATGTGCCAACACTCGGTCCAGCAACACAATCTTCGCCGACATTTCCGTTAACGCACGGCTCTGCGCGTCGTACGAGTTTTTTGCCGAATTCACCAGCAACCCCAGCACCAGCGCCGTCATCGTCGCGATTGTCCCCATCCCCAGTTTCACCACGTCGCGCGAAGTCGTGCTCAGGTGATCTTCGGGCAGCAGCGCCCGCACCCGGAACCCCAACAACGCTCCACCAAAGATAAGCGCGAACGCAATCAAGCTCGTGCCCAATGTGTTCATCGGTACCCTTTCCGGGCCTACGTTTACGCTATAGAAACGAAAACCTTACCATCCTCGATCTTTACTTGATAACAGCCCACCCCATAGTCCGGCACGTGCAACGTTTTCCCCGTCGTCACGTCACATTTCCAACCGTGCGCGCGGCAGGTGACCACTTTCCCCTCTAATTTTCCGAACCCCAGGGATGCCCCGTGATGCAGGCACCCGTCGTCCATCGCGTAAACCGACCCGTCCACGTTGAACAGCGCTATCTCTTTCCCCGCCACCGTCACCGTTGTTCCGGTTCCCGCCGGAATCTGCTCCAATTGTGCCACTTCCACAAACTCGCTCATGCTTTGCTTCCCTCCTGAATTTCGACTTCCATTATCCTTATCCCTTTTTCTGCAGCTCTTCGGCCAGGATCGGTACTGCAAGATTGAACGCTTGCACTCCTTGCGCCACGCACAACTTCAGCACCTCCATGATTTCTTCCATGGTTGCCCCGGCCTTCAAGGCGTTCTTGATGTGACGCCGCGTGCCCGGCGCGTACATGTGCGTGATCGATGCATCGAACGCAATGCTCAACAGCTCAGCCTCTTTCGCCGAAAAAATCCCGCCCACGTAAATTCCGGCGCCCACTCCCATAAATTCCTCGGTCCAGCGAGGATCCAGTTCGTAGAACGGATTCCACGCGTCGTTCCACTGCCCAACCTCTTTCAACTTATCGCACGCCGGCGTGGCCACGTTGGGTTTCGCTGACGGTCGCGCACCGGCCGCTTTTGCTTCTTCCAGCAAAATGGGCGCACCAAGACTGCACGAGTGGATCGATAGCAGCGACGCCATTTTCAGAATCGTCAAAATCTCGTCGCGGCTCGCCCCGGCGTCTAGCGCCCCGCGAATGTGCCGGCGCGTGCCATCCGCATTTAGATTCGTGCACGCCGCATTTAGGCCCAAGCTGATTAACTCCACTAACTTGCGCGGAAGCACTCCGCCCGCCCACGGATTGGTGGACATCTTCACGCATGCCTCCGCCCATTTCGCATCCCACTCCCGCAGTTGCTCCACCGCAGCGTCCCACGGGCCCATCGCTTTCTTTGCTGCCGATTGTGCTTCCATAATTTCCTCCATTCGAAATCGCGAGGGATCTCGCGTCACCTAACTGTCGTAATAACGCCCGTTCACTTCTTCTCCGAGCACCGCAAAATCGCACTTCGAGGTTTCCAGCGGATCGGACTTCCAGGAGAACCCGATCGACGGAACATGAATCTCCGCCTCCATCTGCACCGTTGCGCGCGACCCAATGAACCGGAAATGCTTTGCGGGATCTTCGAACTTCACCGCCTGCCCATTCGATTTCCAGACCATTTTGAAGCTCATGCGCGCTGGGGTCGCCAGAGCACTCAGTGCGGGCCAGGTGGGCTGGTCCACCACCGGCACGTCTTTCATCTCCAAAGTAAATGAGTTGTGGTCCGCGCTCAGGTTGAGTCCTCCCTCAGGCACCGGAACCACCCAATACAGCCCCGAAGGCGCGATCGGCGGGTGACAGTCGTGAATCTGATTTGCAGGGGCAGCCTGCCCCTTGAAAAGCGTGAGTCATATATGGGTGAACGTTCCGTGCTGCGTGGTTCGCGCTGCCCAATATTCACCGGACATCACTCCGTAATCTGTCGTGGGGCTGCCAAACGGCACGCGATTCCCTTGATTATCTGTACCCATCCCGGTAAAGGTGTTGCAGCGCGCAGAGAACCCTTTAAAGTGATAAATAAGCGAGGGTTCGAGATTCGGCCCCGCGGGCTGATTGTGGCTGCCGTTTTTATCGAGCCAGGGAATCGGGAACGGATCGCTGCTGCCGTTTGCGACCCTCGGCGCAGCATCGTCGGCCGCCCGCATCGCACCAGGCTGCACAAGAGCGATCGCGGATAAGGCGCTGCCTTTCAACAACCCTCTACGGCTAAATCCACTGCGCGAACCGTTAGCCATCGTAGTTCCTCCCAAGGACAGTCTCGCCAGCCTACTCCGGCATGAAAACCGGCTTTACCTTCGGTAATTTTTCCAGACTCGCCTTGTCGATACCCAGGTTTGCCACCACCACGTCCGGCGGCGTGTTTGCGAGCCACTCATTCAACGAAACATCCTGATACGAACTGCTCCGGAATAGCTCCAGAAACCGCAAATCGGTGTTGCCCGTGTTTTCGACATAATGGGGCGCACCCAGCGGAACGTACCCGACGTCTCCTGTTTCGAAATCCATCGTCCGAGCCCTACCGGCCGTTGCAAACACGGTTTGCCGCCCCTCGCCGCTAATAAAGAATTGCCACTCGTCGGCATTCGGATGCCAGTGCAGTTCGCGTATACCTCCGGGATGAACGGTGACAATAGCTGCGCAAATCCGCGTCGCTGCCGGAAAATTCTTGCAATCGACAATACGAACTTCGCCTCCCTTGTTGCTCTTCGTCGGCGGTTGCTGGAAGGTGCGAAACGCAAAATCGACCGTAGAACGTCCGTTCGGTCCAGTCGCTGCGCGCTGATCTTCCGCAAGTGGGCCCGGCACCTCCGACGGGAAAATAAACATCGATTTCGTTGGCAACTTTTGCAGTGCCTGCGGACTCAATCCGAAATTTTTCGCCACGACTTCGCGCGGTGTGTGCGCCATCCAATCGGAGACCAGCGCTGTTACTCGCTCGGAGAAATTGCCGTCGTCGAAAGCGAGCAGGAATTCCGAGCCATCTGGCCCCAGTCCCTGCAACGAGTGCGGAATCCCCGTCGGAAAGTACCAGAGGTCGCCTTCTTTCAAGTCCGTGACGAAGCTCTTGCCGTCCGCATCGATACACGTGATCCGCGTATTTCCGTAGAGCATGTAGGCCCACTCGGCCACCGAGTGCCAATGCAATTCACGAATGGCGCCCGCATTGAGATGAATCTGCGCGGAAGAGATTGTCTTTGCGATCCCCAATTCGCGAACGGTGACCTCTCGTACCCAACCGCCGTCCACAACGATCTTTTCGCCCATGGACGAGGGATACTTGAAAGGAGGCAATCCTCCCGCGTCCGTCCCCGGCGGGTTGCTTGAATCGGGATTTGCCGCATCCAAAGTTGCATTGGTCACAAACGGATTGTTGGCCTTCTTCGCCGGTTCCTGGTGTGCCAGCGCTTTGCTGGAAAAAAGCCCGGTCGCCGCCAGCGACGCCGAAGCGAATCCTAGAAACCCCCGGCGGCTCACTTGCTGTTTCGGTTCCCCACGCATAATTCGGCTCCATTCTTGCCTTCGGCAGATCGACTTCCGCCTAATTTGCTAGGATTCCGATGCACCTTCGTTTTCCAGCACCTGCGGACCGAAAAAGACTCTCGCGACTTTTCCTTCCCCAAGAACCCGTTGCAGTTCCCCGAACCCAAAGAACGGGATCAGCACTACAAACATCAAGAATGTCAGGGCGACAATTCCCTTGGTCGTACCGCCGCCGAAATCCGCAATGCTTTGCTGGAACGGCTGCCCGTGATACAGGCCGAGCACCAGTGCCTCCAGGAGTTTGAAAACGGCCAGCACGACGGCGAAGAGCGCGGACTTGATGACTGTCGGATAAATCACTGGCAACTTGTTGTAACGGTCGCCTAAATGGAACGCTTTCGCAATGATGATGATTTTCCCGAGCACCAGGGCATTGATCAGCGCGAAACCCTGCGTCAAGAATCCGATGTGTTCCTCGTTCAAAAGCACGGACTTGTAGATCAGGAAGAGCGCCAGCACGACCCAAAGGTACAACGCGATCACCGCGAATTCCTTTAGCTCAAATAGCGCCTTCTGCTTCAATGTTTGCTTGGATGTCGCCATGATATTTCCTCCGAGCTTGCTCTCGCACGCTCTGCTGACCAAGCCCCGCTATTCCTTGAACGTCACCGGAGGGCCGCTCACTCGTTGTCCCTTCAGGTTCAGCGTCACTTCAACGCGATCGCAATTTTGATGAATGGAATTCCGCTATTCATTCCGTATTCCTTGCGGTCGAATGCCATGGTTCCTGTGATCGTGCCGGAACCCGTGCCCTTTCCCGATATGGTCAGCTTGAGCGTTTCCGGTTTCGATACTCCGCGTATGGTGAAAGTGCCAGGCAGGTCAAAGCTGTCGGCGCCGGTTTGCACAACCTTACTGGAATGGAATGTGATATACGGATTGTTCTTTACGTCAAAGAAATCGCCACCCTTCAATTTATTGTTTTTCACACCGCTTCCGGTATCAACACTGTCGGCCTGAATTTTTACGTCCAAAACACCCGTGGTTACATCGGGAGACGTAAACGTCAGCGCGGCGTCCCATTTACTGAAACTCCCCTCGATTGTGGTGGACGCGTCCACGTGGAATTTGACCCTGCTTTCTACCGGGGTGATCTTGAAGACGGGCACTTCCTCGGCAGGCTTTCCAGCGTGCAACTGCGCTAACGCAACGAATGCCACCAGAACTACCAGAATCGGGCCTAAACTGAATTTGCGCATGGCTCCCCTCCCTAAATCGTTCATTTCTCGAACCCATTGCGCCCGACCTCCGGGCGCGATTCTCCCTTGCCTCCGGCAGATATGGCAGGTCCCGCTCCTTTGTCAGAGCGGGACCTGTGGACTTGCGTTATTGCCGTAACGACTCTACTTCTTGTTCGCCATGATCTTCGCCTGTGCAGCCCGCACCGGATCCGGTACGTTCATGCACGCCGCGATTGGATGTGAGTCTCCCGCAATCACCGGCGCCGCCTTCTTCCCGTCGGTCGGCCAGGTCAGGAAGCCTGGGTTGAACTCCGTCGGATTCGGAGGCATGCCGTTCTTCTGCAATGTTTCTTCGACGCTGTTATACCAAACGCCAACCTTGCAGATTCTCCGTGCTTCTTCCGCTGTCGCCACTCTCCGCCCGAACGCCTTGCAAATCCGCACAACGCCTTCGATTTGCTCAACGGTCGTCTTGCGGGTGCGATCCGCGCCCCACAGGTTGTCCTCATTGCCCACGCGCACATGCTGGCCCAGAACAATGGCCATCGCCGAAATCGAGATCAACCCTCGCATGCTTGACCAGAAGGTGTTCACCGATCCTTGCGGCACGCGCTGCAGGAAGTGCATCAGATCGAACGGATTCCGCCCGAGTGTCCCGCCGCCATACGCGCACAGCGCCATATTCAGCGGCCCCATGTAAACTCCCGCCCGGATCAATCGCTCAATGAT
>DATJOO010000072.1:0-41664 GCA_035506955.1 Verrucomicrobiia bacterium | reverse complement strand
GATTTACATTCAGTGCCCTTGATGGATGTGGGCTTCGCTGCCATTGGCCAGCTCGCCCGAACACTGCCTGCCTCATATCCAGTTCTTGTTCATCGGCTCGCGTCTTTGCTCCACGCTTCTTTCGGACCTCGCCTCGCGGCTTGGCCCTTGCGCTTCGCTATCACTTCACCTCCATCTGGTTGTGAAGAGGACTTGCACCTCCAAGCTGTCGATCATGCTCGGCACACCAAAGAAAAAGGCCGATCCCGCAGGACCGGCCTTTGTCCGTTTAGATTTTTGTGTCTGCGCTTATTTGCTCTTGTTTACCGGCGACGCCTTCTGCAGCGTATCTAGCAACGTCTTCGCGCTGTCCGGCACTGGCACGTCGTGCTTGAACACGATGTCTTGAGCGCTGATGTCCTTGCCATACAGGTTCTTGTTTGCTCCGTTGTCCGCCCGCAGCGTCGAGCCGTCCAACGAAACACCCGCAAAGGCTCCGCGCGCCCGCGAGTACGACAGGATCTCCGCTCGCAGCGTCGCATCGGTTTCCGCCGAAGCGGTACGCCCCACCGGCCCCGCGGCCGCCGATGCATCCGCGCCCAGCTTCACCTTGCTCTTCAATATGTTCTCGGCCGAACGTGGCGACATCAGCAGCAAAATAAAGTCCGTCGCCTGGCCGCCCAATTGCAACCCGGCGCTTCCGCCTTCCAGCGCCATCATCGACGGCGGACCCCACTTGCCCTTGAAGTCTTTCCCCTCGCGGCAGGTCATTACACCGCGGCCATAACTCCCGCCGATGCCGATTGCCAGTTTCAACACCGAAGGGAGCACCACCACGCAATCCGCTTTGTCCAGCACACTCTGCGGAATGCCGTCTGGTGCCTTGATGATTTCTTGCATTACTTTCCCGGCGTTCTCGACACGATCCGCCTCTTTATCTTGCGCGAATAGAGGGAGCGCTAGCGCGAACGCCGCACCGAAACACAACAGTGTTTTTTTCATAGTTCATCCCCAGATTTTTTAAACAACCGAGAGCGGTATCCACTTTGCAGGTCTGTCATGGATTCGGGTGTTTTGCAGGCCGATGATACTCTTTCCCAGCTGAATGCGCTACCACGCGAGACCTCCTACAGCACTCCTCCTAGAGCGGTCCGCCCACTGGCTATTTCAGCAACCCGCCGATGGACGGCACCGCCTGTGTCGTCCAGGTGAACGTACCCTTTTCCCGCATCTCGCGCGCCGCTTGCACAAACGCACCCATCGCCGCACGGCACAACCCGCTGCCGACGCTCACCCGCCGCACTCCGATCTCGGACAGCTCCTGCAAATTCAACGTCAAACCCGGCAGCCCTACCAGAACATTCACGGGACGATCCACCGCGCGCACCACCTCCACGATTTGCTCTCGCGTCGTAATCCCCGGCGCATAAAGCACGTCCGCCCCGGCTTCCTGATAGCGCTGTAACCGCCGGATCGTGTCGCTCAAGTCCGGCTTCCCGTACAAATAATTTTCCGCGCGTGCCGTCAGCATAAACGGAAACGGCAAACTCCTGCCTGCTTCTGCCGCAGCGCGCACCCGCTCCGCGGCTTGCTCGTGTCCATAAAACGGCCGGCTCTCTTCACCCGTGTAGTCTTCCACTGACCCACCTACCGCCCCAGCCGCCGCTGTCAGTCGAATCGTTTCTTCCACTGTCTCTGGCTCATTTCCAAATCCGTTTCCCAAGTCGACGCTGACCGGTAAATCGCTCGCCGCCGCTAACGCCGTCACATGCTGCATTAGCAGGCGAAGGTCTACCTTGTTGTCTTCTTGTCCCAGAGAAAACGCAAAGCCCGCGCTGGTTGTGGCTAACGCCTCAAATCCCAACTTCTCCAGCACCACTGCCGTGCCCACATCCCAAGGATTCGGAATCAGAAACGCCTGCTTCCGCTCGTGCAGCGCACGAAACCGCTCTCCCTTTTCCTTTTGCGTCTTCATGGCTCTACGCTCCTCCGCTCAACTTTGCCGGAATCCCAAATGTCCCGTCTACCACCTCCACGAAATTCCTCTCTTCACGCAGGATGATGCGCTTGTTCGTGGCCAGCGCAAAATTCTCCCGGCCCTCCCCGTCGGTTCTCAATTGCGCCCTATACGCCTCATACGCCGCCAGGCTTTCGAATGCGATCAATCCCCACGCGATATCGTTTGTGCCTTCGTACGGCAGGAAATATCCCACCAAGTGGCCCCCGCATCGCGGTATGATTCGGCCCCAATTCTCCGCATAGGTCTTAAACGCCTCGCGCTGAAACGGATCAATCTGATACCGGATTACGCATACGATTTTCATGACTGTTCTCCTGGGAACCGTTTCTCCGACGTGCTCGTATCCAAGCCACGGCGCCCCGCACATTCCCGCGATGCTGAGAATCGCCTCCCGCCGAGTAATCGCCGAGCCTGACGGCGCTGCTTCTTGGGTTTGGTTCCACGTTCGATATTCTGCTCGTTGCCGTTCAATGACACTTCGTTTACCATCAAACTATGGATGTAAATCTGCATCCCGATGACGCCGTCTCCACCATTGCCGCCGCCATCGGCGAACCCGCCCGCGCTCGCATGCTCTACTGCTTGATGGACGGTCACGCCCGCACCAGCACCGAACTGGCGGTCGTCTCCGGTGTCAGTCCCTCTACTGCCAGCGTTCATCTCCAGCGCCTGAAATCCGCGAATCTGGTTGGCGTCATCGACCAAGGCAAGCACCGTTTTTACAGCCTCGGTGGGCCGCAGGTTGCCGGCATTCTCGAAGGCCTCAGTATTCTCGCCGGCGCTCCGCACAAAAAATTCGTCCCCAATACTCCCAACGAATTGCGCGCCGCTCGCACCTGTTACGATCACCTGGCTGGGGCCATCGGCGTTGCTCTTCACGACCGCTTCCATGCACTCGGCTGGTTAGCAGGTCCCAGAAATCGCGACGATAAAAGCTACCGTGTCACTTCGCAGGGTGAAACATCATTCGCGGCCCTGGGCCTGGACTTAGACGCCACCCGCTCCCTCCGCCGCCGCTTCGCTCCTCCCTGTCTCGATTGGAGCGAACGTCGCCCCCATATCGGGGGCGCGCTAGGTGCAGCTTTGTTGAACCTTGCGTTGCGCCGCAAATGGGTAGTCCAACAGCTCGACAGCCGCGCCCTTCACATCACCCGCCAAGGCCATCGCGAAATGCAATCCCGTTTCGGCCTGCCCTTGTAGCAGCGGCGTTACGCCGCTGTCTTCGTTCTCTCCGCTTACTTGCTTTGAGCGCCAGCGAGGGAAGCGCAGTGAGGTATCTGCCTTTCACTCTGATACTCTTCCACTTTTGGACTCTTAAACTCTCCCACAATCTCTACTGTAAAAAAGTAAGGTTTGCGCTAGAATAACCTCCCAGGTTTTTCAATCGACGTCTCCGACGGAGCATCCTTCATGCCCATTGCCACCACCAATCCCGCCACCGGCGAAGTCCTCAAGAAATTCGACGCGCTCACTGACGCGCAGGTCGACGACAAAATCGCCAAAGCCGCCAAGACTTTCCAGAGCTACCGCCACACTTCCTTCGCCGACCGCGCCCGCTGGATGGTCCGAGCCGCCGAAATCCTCGAAGCCGAAAAAGATTCTCTCGGCCGTCTGATGACCTTGGAAATGGGCAAAACCCTCAGCTCCGCCGTCGCCGAGGCGGAAAAGTGTGCCGGCGGTTGCCGCTATTATGCTGAACACGCCGCTAAATTCATTGCCGACGAGGTCATCCGGACTACCGCATCCAAGAGTTTCATCCGCTATCAACCGCTGGGCATCGTGCTCGCCGTCATGCCCTGGAACTTTCCTTTCTGGCAGGTTTTTCGTTTCGTCGCTCCTGGCTTGATGGCCGGCAACGTTGGTCTGCTTAAACATGCTTCCAACGTTCCCCAATGCGCCCTCAAAATTGAAGAAATCCTCCTCCGCGCCGGCTTTCCTGAAGGCGTGTTCCAGACGCTCCTCATTGGCGCTTCTCAAGTCGACCGCATCCTCGAAGATCCGCGGGTCATGGCCGCCACACTCACCGGCAGCGAACAAGCTGGCATTCAAGTCGGTGTTTCCGCGGCGAAGCGCATCAAAAAAGTCGTACTCGAACTTGGCGGCAGCGATCCTTTCATCGTCATGCCCAGCGCCAATCTCGAAGACGCCGCGGCCACCGCCGTAAAAGCCCGCGTCATTAACAATGGCCAGTCCTGCATCGCCGCCAAACGCTTCATTGTTCACGAAAAAATCGCCGACGCCTTCGAACACGAATTCGTTCGCCGCATGCAATCCCTCAAGCTCGGCGATCCTTTCGACGCAAAAACCGACGTTGGCCCTCTAGCCACGCCCGATGCCGTGAAAGACATCGATACCGACGTCCAGAAAACAATCCAGGCGGGCGCAAAACTGCTCACCGGAGGCAAGCCCCTCTCCGGCCCCGGCAATTTCTACGAACCCACCGTGCTCACCAACATTCCCAAGGACTCCCCTGCCTATCGCGAAGAGTTCTTTGGCCCTGTCGCCAGCATTTTCCGAGTGAAGGATATTGACGGCGCGATCGCCATCGCCAACGACAGCCGCTTCGGCCTGGGCTCCAGTGCCTGGACCAACGATTCTGCCGAACGCGAACGCTTTATCAACGACCTCGAATCCGGCATGGTTTTCATCAATTCGATGGTCGCTTCCGATTCCCGTTTGCCCTTCGGCGGCGTCAAAGCCTCCGGCCACGGCCGCGAACTTGGCCCTTACGGCATCCGCGAATTTACCAACGCCAAAACCGTCTGGATCCGCGACCTGGCAAAATAAGTACTGCTCTGACGGCGCTGTTACCGGCCTCTCCAGTCTTCGCAGGGGTCCAGCGCTGTTTACCCTGAGCAGCGAAGGGCTGCACCCCATCTCGGCAAGATCGCCGCATTGGACTCCTTGTTTCCTGACTTCAAACTCAACAGCAATATGTCATTCCGAACGAAGTCTGCGGAGTGAGGAATCTCTCTGGCGTTTCGCCAATTGACGCAACAACTCCCGGCGTTGCATGATTCTCCCTCCGGCCTTGGACCGGCGCTGGTACTCCTGCGTCTGGTCTGTCGCAACCGTTGCGTGCTCCGCGCAACGCGCCGGGCCTACGATTTCCTCAATCTCGGATGGAGAAAGCCGTGCCTAAAGCCCTGGAAAAGAAACAGCCCGAACGCAAAGCCCAAGCGCGCCCCAAGAAGGAAGGATTAACCGAGGCGCAAATCGCCGTTCACTGGAAGGAAGAAGAATACGTTCGACCGCCGGCTCGTTTCATTGCCCAGGCAAATCTCAATGACCCTCGCATCGTCGAGCGCTTCAGCGAAAAGAACTTCCCCGAATGTTTCCGTGAATATGCCGAACTTCTCCATTGGGACCAGTATTGGCACACCACTCTCGACACCGAACATCCTCCCTTCTGGAAATGGTTTGTCGGTGGCCGCCTCAATGCCTCTTACAACTGCGTCGATCGCCATCTCGCTAAATGGAAAAATAAGGCCGCATTCATTTTCGTTCCCGAACCCGAAGACGAGCATCACGTCGTCATCACTTTTCAGGAACTCTACAAGCGCGTGAACGAAACCGCCGCGATGCTTCGCGATTTCGCTGGGCTACAAAAAGGCGATCGCGTCACCATTCACATGCCCATGATTCCCGAGCTGCCTGTTACCATGCTCGCCTGCGCCCGTCTCGGCGTGATTCATTCCGTGGTCTTCGGTGGTTTTTCCGGGGAAGCTTGCGGTCTGCGCGCCGCCGATTCCGGCAGTCGCGTTCTGATTTATGCCGACGGCTATCATCGCAACGGCCGCTGGGTCGATCACAAGCTCAGCGCCGATCTCGCTGTCGAAACCGCCAAAAAAGAAGGCCAGGCCATCGACAAGGTCCTCGTCTGGAAGCGCTATCCCCACCGTTACACTTCCGACTCCCCCATGGTGATCGGGCGCGACTACTTCATCGACGAAATCATCAAGGATTATCGCAACCGCATCGTCGAGCCCGTCTCCATGGACGCCGAAGACCCGCTCTTCCTCATGTACACCAGCGGCACCACTGGCAAACCGAAAGGCTGTCAGCATCGCACTGGCGGTTACCTTGCTTATGTCGCCGGCACTTCCAAGTTTTATCAGGACATTCATCCAGAGGACGTGTACTGGTGCATGGCCGACATCGGCTGGATCACCGGCCACTCGTACATCGTCTATGGCCCGCTCTGCCTCGCCGCCACCAGTGTGCTCTACGAAGGCGTGCCGCAATTTCCCGATGCCGGCCGTCCCTGGCGCATCGCCGAACGCCTCGACGTGAACATCTTCCACACTTCACCCACCGCCATTCGCATGCTCCGCAAAGCAGGCTCCGACGAACCTCGCAAGCACAATTTCCGTTTCAAGCACATGACCACCGTCGGCGAACCGATCGAGCCCGAAGTTTGGCGCTGGTATCACGAAGCCGTGGGCAAAAATGAAGCGGTGATCGTCGACACTTGGTGGCAGACCGAAACCGGCGGCTTCCTCTGTACCACCAAGCCCGCTCTCGATTCCATGAAGCCCGGTAGCGCTGGTCCTGCTTGTCTCGGCATCTATCCGGCAATCTGGGATGAAGAAGGCAAGGAAGTTACTGCCGCAGCGCATGCCGCCGGCAACATCTGCATTCGCAATCCCTGGCCCGGCATCATGCAAACGATTTGGGGCGATCCCCACCGCTTCGTCAACAACTACTACAAAAAGTACAACAAGAATCCCCACAGCAAGGATTGGCGCGATTGGCCCTACTATGCCGCCGACGGCGCCGTGCTTCCTCCCGACGGCTATTACCGCATCCTCGGCCGTGTCGACGACGTCATCAACGTCGCCGGCCACCGTCTCGGCACGAAGGAGCTCGAATCCGCCTGCCTTACTGTCAGCGAAATCGCCGAAGCCGCCGTTGTTCCCGTGGTCGACGAAGTGAAAGGCCGCGTACCCGAAATTTATATTTCGCTGAAGCCTGGCGTGCTGCCCAAGAAAGCCATCCTCGAAAAGATCACCGCCACCATTGAGACCATGATTGGCAAAATCGCGCGTCCCAAGCGCATCCACATCGTTCCCGACATGCCGAAAACGCGATCCGGCAAGATCATGCGCCGCGTTCTCGCTGCGATTTCCAATAACATGGACACCGGCGACATCACCACCCTCGCCAACCCCGACATTGTCGGCCAGATCCGCCAACTCGTCCAGGGCCGCGAAATCATGCCACTAAACGAAGGTCCCGAAGACATCAAGCGTTTCGGCGAAGACGGCTAGCCCTAACTCCCGTAGGGGTCCAGCATGCGGGACCCTATGTCCGCACGATCCCTGATCTTGGATTCGTGGTGCTCGACATGTCGCCGCATGCGGGTCCTTCGAACCACACTTGAATTGTCATCCTGAGGAGTGCCTTGTGCGACGAAGGTTTATCCCGAGGAACGAGGGAATCTCAACCGATCCTCAACGCCCTCTTTACTTCTGAACAATAATCCGTCCGCCGCGAATCGTATACGCCACCTTCGCCAAATTCCTCACGTCGACCATTGGATCGCCATCCAGAACCACCAAATCCGCGTCCATTCCTTTTTCTACGCGGCCCTTGCTCCCAGCCTTGAAATAACTCGCCGGGTTCGTCGTCAAAGAAGCCAGCACATCTTTCGCCGGCAGCGCCCTTCCCATGAATTCCATTTCCAACGAAGTGTCATACACCTTAATGAAACCCACGTCCGTGCCAAACAGGATGATGCCTCCATTCGCCGCAAATACTTTCAATTGCTCCGCGCCTGCCTGAACGATTCGTTCCGTCGCGCCCGGATCATTCACAATGGTCGTCCACAAGGTCAGTGTCGGAATCAGCGCCGTGTGCTGCACCTTGAAACGAGCCAATTCCTCACTCGTATAGCGAAAATCGGTGCTCGGAATCGTGTGCGCCAATATGTCCACGCCGCCATCGATCGCATTGTCGAGCCCAACCCGATTCTGCGGATGCGCGAATACCGGCTTGTCCTGCGCGTGCGCCACCTCCACCGCGGCCTTCACTATCGCAACGTCCATGTTGATCACTGGTTTGTCTCCCATGAACGCCCCGGTGAACAACTTCATTCCATCATCGCCCATTTTTAAATCGTCCCGAGCCATTTGTGCCGCTTGTTCCGGCGTCGCCGCTTCCGGCAACGGCATTTCCGGCGGCAGATACGCTGGATGCCCGCCTTTCGGAAAAATGTCGCCAGCCAGAAGAATCTTTGGCCCAGGGATTTCCCCGGACTCCACCCGTCGTCGCAATGCCAACGAACCGCTCGGATCCGATCCAAGGTCCCACACGGTTGTGAAACCCCAGCGCGTCAACATCTCCTGCATGTGCCTTTCCAGATCCGCTGCAGGTCCGCTGGCCGCGTTGCTCCAGAAACTTTCAGTGAAATGTACGTGGCTGTTCCAAAACCCGGCCACAATCGTCTTGCCCTCGCAATCGACGATCTGAGTGCCTTTCGGGACTTTCACTTCCCCGCGTTTCCTAACTGCCGTAATTCGGCCATTCGCCACCAACACCACCGCATCGCGCACTGGCTGCGAACTCGGCGACGCATACACTGTGCCTCCCGCCAGCGCGAGTGGGGCCTGCTCCTGTGCGGCTGTAGCCAAAGAAAAAAAGACCAGACAAAAAAAGAACAATACAACGCAGCGGCACCATGCAGTCATAAAGGATTATTCTCCAAAAACTAGAGTCGCTTCCGGTTGCGCCTGTGCCGAGGCGCCTTTTTTACCTCGCGTGCAACGAACGCCTGAGGCCGGTCGTTCATTCTTGCTGTGGGAGTGAATTGCTAAGCCCACATCCAATAACTGCGTCCATTTACTTACCTAAAAACGCCGTCATTCCGAGCGAAGTCTGCGCAGCGAGGAACCTCTCTTCGATCAATCCGTCAACTCTCGACTCTCTCACTCCCCGTACGGCACCCAAATATTCTTCACCTGGTACGCGTGCTCCAGATACCACGGCCCTTCCCCTTGGCTCTCCTCAAAAAAATCAATCTCCCGTCCCTCGTTCGTCCACACCTGCTTCAAATTCCCGATCGACAGCGCTTTGGCCGCAGCGCACGCCTCCGCATCCCCATAGCACCACATCGCGTCCACATCATCGTGCTCGGCCAACACCTTCAACAATTCGCTCACACGCCCTGTTACCAGGTTCACCACTCCCCCCGGCAAGTCGCTCGTCTCCAAAATTTGATAAATGTCGCCCGTAATCAGCGGATACCGCTCCGACGGCAGCGCCACCACCGCATTGCCCGCCCCAATCAACGGCAGCACCAGCGAGAAAAATCCCAGCAGCGGCGCCTCCGAAGGACAAATCACGCCCACCGTCCCCACCGGCTCATTCATCGCAATCGAAATATTCCGGAACGGCGGATTGTGCACTGCCCCATCAAACTTGTCCGTCCAGCCTGCATACGCAAACAGCCGTTCCACGCTTAACTTTACTTCCTCGGTCGCCTGCTTCTTTCCCACCGCACCCGCCAACCGTCCCGCAATCTCCCCGGCGCGCTGCGAAAGATTTTCCGCGATGTAATACAGCACCTGTGCCCGATTATGCGCCGTAGTCTTGGCCCAAGATTCCGCCTTCCGCGCCGCCTCCACTGCGTTTCGAATGTCCTTGCGATTCCCCAGCGGCGACTCGCCCAGTAACCTCCCATTTTTCGCGCGCACTTCCACGCTGTAGCCGGAATCCGGCCGCGCCTGCTTTCCCCCAATGTAAAGTTTCACCGTGCGATCCACCGTGGGCTTCGCCACTTCCACTGCTTCGCCACGCTTTCCGCCGCCATTTCGCAGCGCCGGCGCTTCCCGGAACCATGTCGGCTCCAAATATTCCCGCAAGCCTTCCTTGCCTCCCTCACGCCCGTAGCCACTCTCGCGATACCCGCCAAACCCGCACGCCGCATCGAACAAATTCGTGCTGTTCACCCACACCACGCCCGCTTTAATTTGCGCCGCCGTTTGCAGCGCCACATTGATGCTCTCGCTCCACACACTCGCTGCCAGCCCATACACGGTGTTATTCGCTAGTTCCACCGCTTCCTTCGGCGTTCGAAACGTCATCGCCGCCAGCACCGGCCCAAAAATCTCCTGCTGCGCCACAACCGACGTGGGATGCACGTTGCTCAACAGCGTCGGCTTGTAATAGAGTCCGCGGCCCGGCATCGCCACTTCCGGCTGCCAGCATGTCGCGCCCTCGGCAACTCCTTGCTTTACCAACTTATCGATTCGCTCCAGTTGCACCCGCGCCACAATCGCCCCAATGTCGATGGCCTTGTCCAATGGAGCGCCCACGCGCAACGTGCTCATCCGCGCTTGCAATTTTTTGATCAGTTTTTCCGCCACGCTTTCCTGCACCAATAAGCGTGAACCCGCGCAGCACACCTGCCCCTGGTTGAACCAAATCCCGTCCACCAGTCCTTCCACCGCCCCATCCAGGTCCGCATCCTCAAAAATCACGAAGGGCGACTTCCCGCCCAATTCCAGCGACAGTTTCTTGTGCGAAACCGCCGTAGCTTTGCGAATCGCCCGCCCCACTTCCGTCGATCCGGTGAACGCAATCTTGTCCACATCCGGATGCTTTACCAGCGCTTCGCCCGTCACTCCATCTCCGGTGACAATATTCACCACGCCCTTGGGCAATCCCACTTCATTGCAAATTTCCGCGAACGCGAGTGCTGTCAGCGGCGTGTACTCCGCCGGCTTCAGCACCACGGTATTCCCTGTCGCCAGCGCAGGTGCGATTTTCCACGCCAGCATCAACAGCGGAAAATTCCACGGAATGATTTGCCCAACCACCCCGCACGCCTCGTATCCCGGGAACTCCCGCTGCACCAACTGGGCCCACCCGGCGTGATAATAAAAATGTCTCGCCACCAGCGGAATGTCGATGTCCCGGCTTTCCCGGATGGGCTTCCCGTTATCGATCGTTTCCAGCACCGCCAGTCGCCTTGAGTGCTTCTGCACCTGCCGCGCCAGTGCGTACAAATATTTCGCGCGTTCGTGGCCGCTCAGCGCCTGCCAACCCTTCAGCGCCCCGCGCGCTGCCTTCACCGCTGCATGAATATCCGGCGCGCTTCCCTGCCCCACCTCAGCGATCCTCTCGCCCGTCGACGGATCCGCCGTCTCAAAATACTTGCCCTCCGCCGGAGCCTTCCACGCCCCGCCAATAAAATGCCCAAACTTCCGCTTATGCCGTTCCAACCATTGCACCGACTCCTTGGCATCCTCCGGAGCCGGCCCATATTCCATCGTCCGAAACTTTTCGATCACGCTCATCTCGTCTCTCAATCTCGACGTGCTTCGTGCTTTTTTATTCTTTCACTTTTTCACTCTTAAACTCTTCTCTCGCCACTACGCCACCGGATGCCGATACTCCGCCGAATATCTCCCCGTCGCATGAAACTCCAGCTGCCTCTCAATGTCCCCCAACATACTGCTCGCACCCAATCGGAACAGCTTCGCATCCAGCCAGCTATTCCCTAACTCTTCCTTCATCAGCATCAGCCATTCCAGCGATTGCTTCGCAGTGCGTATTCCTCCGGCCGGCTTAAACCCCACTGCCATTCCCGTCTCTTCCGCATACTCGCGAATCGCCCGCGTCATTACCAATCCCACTGGCAACGTCGCGTTCACGGCCTCTTTCCCCGTCGAGGTCTTAATAAAATCGGCGCCCGCCATCATCGCCACCAGGCTTGCTCGCGCCACATTCCGCAGCGTCATCAAATCGCCCGTTCCCAAAATAACCTTCAAGTGCGCCGGCCCGCACGCGTCCTTGAACGCCACAATTTCTTCATACAACCGCTGCCACTGCGCCCCAAACACATGCGCCCGCGTAATCACCACATCGATTTCCTGCGCCCCGGCATCCACCGACCGGCGAATCTCCGCCAGTCTCTCCTCAAACGGATTCAATCCCGCGGGAAATCCCGTCGACACCGCCGCCACCGGGATCTTCGTTCCTTCCAGCGCGCGCCGCGCCGTCTCCACAAACAGGTGGTACACACACGCTGCGCCCACCTGAATTTGCAACTCCGAAATCCCCAACCTCTCCACCAAATCTTGCCGGATCGGCTGCCTCGCCTTAGCGCACAGCCGTTTCACACGTTCTTCCGTGTCATCTCCGGAAAGCGTCGTCAAATCCATGCAGGTGATCGCACGCAGCAGCCAAGCAATCTGCCAATCTTTTTTCACCGTTCGCCGCGTTACTAGCGTCGCCGCTCGCCGCTCCACCGCGCTGGTGTTCACCCGCACATTCTCCACCCAATCCAAATTCAGTGAAGTACCGCGGTTCGCCGCCAATCCCTGCCCGTCCAGTAACGCAATCGTCTCCGCTGTTGTGTGCCCGCGTGCCTCCACGATCCGGTTTCCATGTCGGTCCGTAATCTCCAACCGCGGCTTTATTTCCCCACTCATGTTCCCTCACAACCTTTACAAAACAATTCGCGCACGCAAGAGCATATCACTCCGCTCTAAGTCCATGTAGCGGCGGCCTCACGCCGCCGTCTTTGCTTGTGTAGTGGCCGAGCTTTGGCTTGCCCCGCCGAAGGAAGGCACTGGCCAGCAAGCACGTCTTTCGCGCGAGCCATGTTTGTAGTGGCCCGCCTTCTCAAGCGGGCAGTTTTTATTTGCCTAACAAATCGTCAACTTCCACTGGCTCCAGCAGCGCATACCCCGCCACTTTCTTGAATCTCGCCCGCTTTTCCTTCGACGCCAGCAACGTCCGCACACGAATCGCGATCTTCAACCCCAGCGGAAACCGTGGCTTCCGCTTCAACCTCTCCCCTTCTTCTACCAGGTAACGAGTCTCCTTCGCCTGCCAGCCGTGCTCCCGAAAAAACCCAAACCAGTCCGCAGGCTTGAATATAAATGGCGCATTCCGAGTCTTCTTCGATATTCCGCTGCGTGAACGAAACCGCACCGCTTCCGCCGAAAGATAATCCACGATCCAGAACGAAGCATGCTGCATCGCTCGCAGATCATCCGCCAGCGCACCGACGGCCTCGACATTCAAATACGGAATTACGCCTTCGGTCAAAATAAGCGCCTTCTTCGCGCGTGCATCGATCTTCGCAAGAAATCTTTCGCGCTCGGGCACATTCGCCAGGTCAATCTTCACGCGCTCCAACCGAACTCGCGGCATCTCCTCCGCCAATCGGCCCTCTTTGTACTCAATCATCCGCGGATAATCGGCCTCGATCCACGTTAACGGCCCCGGCAGTTCCATCCGGTACGGCCGTGTATCCAACCCTGCCCCTAAGTTCACCACCGTATCGATGCCTTCTTGCACTGCCTCTCGAATCAATTCGTCAATCAATCTTGTGCGGATCGCGATCACCCACTCCGTCATAAACCGTCCCGGCATGGTTTGCGCAATTTTCTTGCCCCGTTCTCCCGCTAGAACCTCCGCTAGCGGATCGCGAAACAATGCGTCCGCCCGCCGCGTCTCTAAACCTCGGTAATACGCCACCCAAAATGCCGTGTCCGACACATTCTCAATCAAACTATCCGCCATAGTTCCTACGCCTTCTCGATGCGTCTCTCACGCCGCATTTCTCCGCGGCCTTTGTAGCCGCCGCCGTCCGCGGCGGGCTTCTTCTGTCCAAACCCAGAGGACCTGTCATTCCGCAGAGAGGAATCTCTCTTCGATCGCTCCGCCCTGCAATCCTCAAACCGGCCCTACTTCCTTTGATTGCCCATCCCTCAATTCCGGTACGGCCTCAACCATCCACCCGCGAAACACCTGGTGCATAAACCACGTCCGTTCGACATAATTGCCGCCTTACCCATCCGGAGGCAAAATCATGCCAACCACCACCTACCGTCCTCCCAATCTCAAAGGCCGGATCGCGCTCGTTGCCGGAGCCACCCGCGGTGCCGGCCGTGGTATCGCCATTGCCCTCGGCGAAGCCGGCGCCACCGTCTACTGCACCGGACGCAGCACCAAACGCCATCGCGCCACACCGGGCCGTCCCGAAACCATCGAAGAAACCGCTGCGCTCGTCACCGCCGCCGGTGGCTGTGGCATCGCCCTTCGCTTCGACCACACCGAACCCGCCCAGGTTCGCAAACTCGCCGCCACCATCAAGAAACGCCACAAAGGCCTCGACATCCTCGTCAACGATATTTGGGGCGGCGATGCTCTCACCGAATTCGGCAAGCGTTTCTGGCAGTGCAATCTCGAAAACGGCCTGCTCCTGCTCAAGCAAGCCGTCCACTCCCACATCATCACCTCTTATTACGCCGCTCCCCTGCTGCTGGGGCGTCGCCATCCCATCCTTTTCGAAATCACCGACGGCGACGTCTTCGGCTATCGCGGCAATTTTTTCTACGATCTCGTCAAGACTTCCGTCATCCGCCTGGCCTTCGCCATGTACTACGAAATGCGCAAATACAACGTCGTGTCCGTTGCGATAACGCCCGGCTTCTTGCGCTCAGAAGCCATGCTCCAGCATTACGGTGTGACCGAAGCGAACTGGCGCGAGCTTGGCAAACGAAAAAAAGCTAGCTCCAAAACTCCTGATGATGCTTCGGCGTTTCTCCAGTCGGAATCCCCGCGTTTCGTCGGCCGCGCCGTCGCCGCTCTCGCCGCCGACCCCAAAGCCAGAAACAAATCAGGTCGTGTCTTTAGCTCCTGGGTCCTGGCCCGCGAATACGGTTTCACCGATATCGACGGCACCCGCCCCGATTGGGGCAAGTACGCCACTAAAACCTACGGCAAATACAAAATCTGCGACGATACTTTCTACTCCTACTGGACTCCCGGCCTAATCGACCGAGTCTTCCCCAACTGGTTCTAACTTGGCTTCACAGGTGCCCCACATGCCGCTTTTTCATGTGGGGTCCAACCTAAACAAAAATCTCCTGTCATTCCGAGCGAAGCGAGAAATCGCTCTTTGACCCTTGCGTCTTGTCTCTCTATCTGGAAAATTTACTCGCACCGCAGCGCTTGGGTAGGTTCCGTTTTCGCCGCCCGCCGCGCAGGAATATGGCACGCCAGCCCGGCCACCACTGCCAGCACCAGCCCAACCGTCGCAAAAGTCACCACATCACTCTCACTCACACCAAACAGCATTGTTTTCACGAATCGCGTAACTACCAACGACAGCGCCGTCCCGATCACCAGGCCCGCCACCGTCAATCGAAACCCTTGCCGCAGCACCAATCCATAAATATTCCCGGTGCCCGCACCCAGCGCCATGCGAATTCCAATTTCCCGCGTGCGCTGCCGTGTTGTATAGGCCACCACTCCGTAGATCCCGATCGCTGCCAGCAGCATCGCCACAAATCCGAACGCGCTCGCAAACGTCGCCGCGATCCGCCCGAGAATCGTGCCCAACTTCATCGTCTCCACCAGTGGATTCACGTTGAACAACGGCAACTCGGGATTGAGTTCATGCACCGCCTGCTCCACCGAACGTGCCATCGCTCGCGGATCGCCCGTAGTGCGCAGGTGAATCGTCGTGTCCTGTGTCGAGCGGTACGCCTGGTAAATCGAAAAATAGATCACCGGTTCCGCGGGATACGTCAGCAGCCGGTATTTCGCATTGCGCGCCACCCCAACAATCGTGTAGCGGTCTTCCCAATCCGTGACCTGTTTGCCGATCGCGTATTCTCCCATTAAGTAGCGATCCACAAACGCCTGATTCACGATGGCAACGCGTTGCGTTTCGCTGGTGTCCGCTTCTGTGAACTCGCGCCCGCTGATCAGGTTCGTGCGCAGCGTCCGGAAATAATTCGGCCCAACGATCGCCCGCGAAATTTCCATCGATTCGTGCGCCTGCGGAACATATCCTTCCACCTGCAGATAGTCGGAGTGGATACTAAAGCTAAGCGGCGAAAAATCTGCCAGGCTGACCGACTCTACGCCCGGCAACCCCGCAACTTTCGCCAGCACTTGACGGTCGAACGTCTCGCCCGTCTTCTGTGTATAACCCGCCGGAGAAAGCTCATAGGAAGCGAGAAGAACGTGGTTGGGATCGAAACCCGGATCAGACTGTTGCGCTTTCTGCAGACTCCGCGTGAACAGCCCCGCGCACACCAGCAGCAGCAACGACAAGGCGATCTGGGCCACAACCAAGCTGCTCGATAGTCGGCTCTTGTGAACCGCTACCGAAATGCTGCCTGCTTCCTCCTTCAGGACGGCTTGCAACGGCAGGCTCGCTGCACGCATTGCCGGAACCGTCCCGAAGATCACCGCGGTCACGATCGACAGCAGGATTGTCGCGAAAAATACCCGCTGATCCACATGCTCGATATGCGTAAGCGGCAAACCGCTCGGCGGAAAGAATGCTGCAAGGCTCCGCGACGTCCAGAACGTGTTGAGAATTGCCACCGCGCCACCCAGCAAGCCCAGCAGCAGGCTCTCGATCAAAAATTGCCGGATCAACTGTGCCCGCGACGCCCCCATCGCCAGCCGAATCGCGGTTTCCCGCCGCCGTCCCACTGACCGTACCAGTAAAAGGTTCGCTACGTTTGCGCAAGCCAGCAACAGCAACGCCGCTGCCAGTCCCAGCAGCATCGGAAAAACCTTGTACAGATAGCCGTTGATCCCGAACGGCGACCGCCACAGCGGATCAAGCGAAATTTGGTTCGGCGAATCACGGTGCTCTTCAGGGTATCGCTCCGCGATTTCCGTCATCACCATATTCAGTTCGGCTTGGGCCTGTTCTCTCGCAATGCCCGGGCGCAGCCGGCCCAACACATTCAGCCAGAAGCTTCCGCGATCGTCCGGTCGATTCGAGTCCCAAACCTCCCGATCCATGCCCAGCGGAATCCAAAGGTCCGTGCCCAGCCCGGTTTTGCATCCGCGAAAATCCCGCCCAGTAACACCGATGATCGTGTAAGGATGGCGATTGAGCTGGATGGTTTTCCCAACGATTTCCGGGTCCAGCCCGAAATGATTCTGCCAAACGGTGTAGCCGATGACCGCAACCGACGCGCCGTTTCGCTGTTGTTCTTCTTCCGGAAAGAATCCTCGCCCCAAAATCGGATGCACTCCGAGGACATCAAAATAATTTGCCGTCGTCAGCGCCCCATAGATGCGTTCTGGTTTCGCCACGCCGGTCAGCGTCATGTAATCGTCATGATAGCCAAGCAAACCCGAGAAGCTGTGCGTGCGCTCGCCCAGATCGCGCAGATCCAAATAAGAAAAGGGCGGACTAGGATGGTCGCTGCGTTCCCCGCGCATAACCGCAACCAGATCGCTCGTATGCGTCACGCCAGGAATGGGATTGAGGAGTGTCGCGCTGACCCAGCTCAGAATTGTACTGTTCGCCCCGATCCCAAGCGCAATCGTCAGCACCGCCGCGCACGTGAAGCTTGGGGACTTCGCGAGCAGGCGCAGAGCGAACCGGAGGTCGTAGATCACAGGCGATGCCAGCGCAGCAATGGCGCTACCGTGTACTAGATCAATCTAGCCCGACGCCCCACCGCCAGCAGTGCCCGGTATCACATGGGGCCAGCGG
Organism: Verrucomicrobiia bacterium; assembly: GCA_035506955.1. Lineage (GTDB taxonomy): Bacteria > Acidobacteriota > Terriglobia > Acidiferrales > UBA7541 > Acidiferrum. The sequence continues at coordinate 24,178 of DATJOO010000072.1, read as the reverse complement.
CTACACCTCTTTTTCCCAAGTAGGTTAAGGGACCGTGGGTGCCCCACATGCCGCCTTTGCGTGTCGAGTCGCTGCACCTTGCCACCAACGAATCGCCCATAATTCCGAGCGTGCACTTCGCTCGAGAAATCCCTCTTGGGTTCCTGCCTACTTCTCTTCCGTCTTTGCTCCCGGTGTCGGCCTCGTCAGCAACTCCACATATTCCTTATAAAATTTCGCCTTATCCAGATCGTCCTGCACATCCACTGGAATCTCCCCCAATCCCGGCTGGCTGCCTACTCTCCACACCAGCGTGTTCCCGTAGCCCGCGCCGTGATCCGTGTCCACGTCCATGTACAGCTTCTTCGACTTTGTGATGATCGTTGGATCCAGCCATGCCACCGCGGCCAATTCATCCCACAAATAATTGGCGTGCGCATATTTCGCCACGTACTGCGCCGCCGGCGTTGGACTCTTGCGGATTTCTTCGATCAAGTCCTTCTCCATTCGCGTCTTCACGGAAATGTCCACGGTCGTCACCACCACGCGCGGCCAATGCGCATGCAGCACCGCACGCGACGCCTCCGGGTCCATCCAGAAATTAAATTCGTGCGAAGGCGACAATGCAAATTCCGGATCATCCGTCTTCGGATTAATGCTTCCGCCCATCACGATCAATTCCTTGCTCAATTCCGGAAATTGTGGATCCAGCGCAATGGCTGTCGCCAGGTCCGTCATCGGCCCCGCCGCATAAATTGTCACCTCACGCGGATACTGCCGTACCATCCGTACCAGGAAGTTGGCTGCGTTCTCATTAGCGGGTTTGATCTTCGGCTGGCCTTCCGGCATCGGCGGCACTTCGTATGGACCATGCACTTTCCCGCCCGGCGCAAAATTCCAAGCACCCTGATACACCAGCTTCCCGTGCATCGTCTGCCATTTCTCGATGTACTCTTTGCGATTCACCAGCGGAAACACCGCCCCCGGCACCACCGGAATATCCGGCCTCCCGATAATTTCCATCAACCGCAGCGTGTGTTGCACTTCTTCGTCGCGCCACGCATCGCCTGTCAGCACCGTAATTCCCAATACTTCCGTGTCCGGCGAATTCACCAGCGACAATATTGACTGCATGTCCGTCCCGCCCGGTCCCGCGGCGTCCTGATCGATGATCACCTTGCGTTTTCCCTGCGCCGCCAATCCCCCGCAGCAACCGCAAAGCACCAACGCCACACTCCACATCCGCATCCCCCAGCTCATACCCGTCTTCCTTTCCCCGTGTTCTATAAATCAAACTCAATGCAACGCACTTCGTACGCGGGGTTACCCCGCCTTTCGTTCCCGCACCACAAAACTATCCATCGTCATCTCGAGAACGCCGGTCCGCCGCAGTGGGAAACGCGTGAACGCCTGTGACTGAGCATCAACCGATCCGGCTGCTCCGACTCACCGTGCGAAGCCTTCCTAATACATGATCGTGCGCGTCAAATGATGCGGCCATGTTGTGGTGTGGAAGTGGGTCCAGAACCGCGCGTCAATCTGCGGGATGATCACCTGCGCGTCCGGCGGGCGCAGCTTGTTGATCTCTTCCGTCAGCAGCGCCGTGGCATAAATGCAGTGCGCGCGAATTTCAATCTCCCACCGAAAATCGCGCGGAATCAACTGGTGCGCATCGATGGCTTTCTCCAGCCTGTCGGAATAACTGGTAATCCCGTGCAACCGCAGCGCCACCGGCACGATATAGTCGGCAAAGGCGGTCATCTTCTGCGGATCGTCCAGTCGGAATTTGCCTTCGCGATGCAGCGTCGAATACATCATCCACACGCCCAGCTGCGCCAGTTTGTAGAACTTGATCTCATGGCCGTCCAGCACGCTCACGTCGTTGAACCGCGGAAATTCCGTAACCAGCCGATCGATGAGCCCATTCCCGTTGTCATACAGCTTGGGCGAACATGCCTTCACAAAGTTGTGATAGCGCCCGTTATATTTCTGCTGCAATACTTTGCCGGCCTGGTGCAACACCTCCAGCTTCTCGTCCAGCATGGGCATCTCGATGTTGCCTTCGAAAACCTCGTTGAGCTCGGAACGGGTTATGCGCGCCAGGTATCCGCCGTCGAGAAGCGGCACGCCATTGTCGACCGCCCGTTTAATGCACGCGAATTCCGCGTCGGAATCCGACCAGTGCTGGCCTTCATATTCCACCTGGAATTTCACGTGGGTGGTGAAATCGGTGAACGCGGTGTCGATGGTATCCGCCACCATGATGAAATCGATGGCTTCATCCGCGTTTCCTTGGCCTACTCCGAACGGCAACGCAAATTCCGGCATGGGCAGTTCTTCATACGCCATCCACGAGGCCACTTCGACGACTTTGTCGTAATGGGTCTGCACGTCGCGCGACGATTCGATGGCATACCGCATGCTCTCCAGCACCGGACTACCGATTGGTTTCGGCCAATGCAATGTGCTCTGAGTCAAAGCATCCCCCTTGCGAGCAGATACGAGTTTAGCCTAGGCGGTGCGCGCCAGAATAATCAGCGCCAGTCCCACCACGAAACAGCCAAACATCGCCGCTATTAATCGCGACGTCCCCGCCGGCGCCGCGCGAAATTCCTTCCAGATGAACACGCCCCATAGCGCCGCCACCATCGTCGCTCCCTGCCCCAATCCGTATGAGATCGCAAACCCGGCCTTGCCCGACGCGATAATGTTGAAAGACATCCCGATGCCCCAGATAATCCCGCCCAACACTCCCGTCAAGTGCGTGCCGACACTTCCCTTAAAATAGTCCGCGTACGAAACCGGCGCGCCAGTAAACGGCTTTTTCATGACCAACGTGTTGATCACAAAATTGCTCAGAAAAATTCCCACTGCAAACACGAATACCGCGGCATACGGCCCCACTTTCCCCGGTTCCGGTGCTGCAAAATTCGTGTACATCGACGCCGCCACGAACCGGTAGAAAAATCCCATCAACACGCCGCACGCCACCGAAAGCACCAGGCCCTTCGTGCTCACTCCAGCCGCGCCCCCGGGCAATTTCCGGTACGCCACCGCATCCAGCACAATCGCCAGCACCACCAGCAGCACACCGATGAACAACAAGGTCGCATTCCCCAGCGGATCCGCGATGTAGTTCAGCACCACGCCTAACACCAGCGCGATTCCGATCCCCACAGGAAACGCCACGGACATTCCGGCGATATCAATCGCCGCCACCAACAAAATATTCGCCAGATTGAAAATCGTCCCGCCCAGCAACGCCGATCCCGCATTCGATCTCGAAATCTGCTGCAAATCCGCCAAAAACGGCCGGCCCACATTCCCGTGGCTTCCCAGCGTCAATCCCAGAATCAGCGCCAGCAGCAGCACTCCAATCGTGTAGTCCCAATAGAACAGCTCAAACCGCCATCCTTTTTTCGCCAGCTTCTGCGTGTTCGCCCAGGATCCCCAGCAAAACATCGTGATCACGCAAAACACCACTGCCCATGCATAACTCTGCAAAACGAACATTTCCGCTCCTTTGCATTGTCCTGCTTTGCCGTCCCGCGTCTTGCTTCACTCTAAAACTAAACCTTTTCCTTCCGCCGCGCCCACTCCGTCTCAAATTCCGCGCGTTTTGGAAACGATTTCTGTGTACCTACACGCATCGTGGACAACCCCGCATACAAATTCGCCCGAGACAGCGCCTCTTTCTCCGCCAAGCCTTCCGCCAGAAATACCGCAAAACTGCCAATGAACGCGTCTCCGGCCCCTGTCGTGTCCTTCGGCGTCACCTCGAACGGCGCGATCACTTCACATCCTGCACTGCTCGCAATCAACGATCCGCGCGCGCCCAGCGTCAAAATCACTTTACGGAAGCCCTTCTGCAGCAGCGACTGCGCACACTTTGTCGCGTCCTCCATCGTGTGCACCGGCAAACCCGTGATTACTTCCGCTTCCGTCTCGTTGGGCACGAAGTAGTCCGCGCCAATCAACTGGCTGATTTGTGCCGGCAGAGCTGGCGCCGGATTCACAATGCACCGGATATTGTGTTTTCGCGCGAATTGCACCGTGTAGTACACCGTCTCCAGGGGAATCTCGAACTGCAGAATAATCACATCCACGCTCTGCAACGCGTTCGCCGCTTCATCCACATCCGCGGGCCTCAACGTGTCATTCGCGCCTTTCACCACAATGATGCGGTTCTGGCCGTTGGGCTCCACAAAAATCGGCGCCACTCCGCTTGACACTCCATCGACAATCCGTACGTGCTTGGCATCGATCCCCATCGACGTGAAATTCTTCACTGTCGCTTCACCAAAAAGGTCGTTGCCTACTTTCGCCACCATCACTACGTCCGCACCGCAGTAGCGTGCCGCAACCGCCTGATTCGCTCCTTTGCCGCCAAATCCCAGGTCAAAGCTCTTCCCGAAAATCGTTTCTCCCGCGCGGGGAAATGTGTCGCTGAACGTTGTCAAATCCGTGTTGGCGCTTCCGACCACAGCAATCCGGGGTGACCTGGGCATACTTTCTCCTCTGTTCAATGGCAAGCCGCGAAAATATACCACCGCGCGCGAATCGGCAAGTGTGACGAGCTCTGCACGTAGCGCGCGAATCGCTGCCGCCCTTCGTAGCACCTTCGTTGACGCCTGTTTCCTCCGATGTTAGTCTCCCCTTCGTCTCCAAACTGCATGCGTGCCGTTGACCTCATCCGAAAAAAACGCGATTCCGGGGAGCACTCCCGCGAAGAAATTGACTATCTGATTTCCAGCTTCACCAAGGGCGACATCCCCGATTACCAAATGGCTGCCTGGCTCATGGCCGCATGGATTCGCGGCTTGAGCAGTGCCGAAACCGCCGCGCTCACCGAAGCCATGCTCCATTCCGGTGAAGTTTGCGACCATTCCTACTTGCCGGTGAAAAAAGTGGACAAACATTCCACCGGCGGTCTCGGCGACAAAACCTCGCTCATTCTCGCTCCCATCGTCGCCGCGGGCGGTCTCGCCGTTCCGATGATTAGCGGCCGCGGCCTCGGGCACACGGGTGGCACGCTCGATAAACTCGAAGCCATTCCCGGTTTCAACACCGCGCTTAGCCTTAGCGATTTTCGCCGCGTCCTCAAACAGTGCGGCATGAGTCTCATCGGCCAAACTGCTGAAATCGCTCCCGCCGACAAGAAAATTTATGCCCTCCGCGACGTCACTTCCACGGTCGAGAGCATCGGCCTGATTTGTGCCTCCATCATGAGCAAGAAGCTCGCCGAAGGCATCGATGCTCTTGTGCTCGACGTCAAAACCGGCTCCGGCGCGTTCATGGCCAAAGAAGAACACGCCATCCGTCTCGCCGAACTCATGGTCGACACCGCGCAGCGCACCGGAAAGAAAGCCGTTGCCCTGCTCACCGACATGAACCAGCCTCTGGGCCGCATGGCCGGACATTCCAACGAAGTAATTGAGTCCATCGAGATACTCAAAGGCGGAGGCCCTGCCAATCTGCGCGACCTTAGCCTCGAACTTTCCGCCTGGATGTTCTATCTCGGCGATCGCACCAACTCCGTCGACGAAGGCCGCCAGCTGGCGCAGCAAATGATCGATTCCGGCAACGCTCTCGAGCGCTTCCGCCTTTGCATTCGCTTGCAAGGCGGTAACGAACGCATCCTCGACGACACGTCCCTGCTCCCCATGGCCAAGTGCCAATCGGTCATTACCAGCCCAAAATCCGGCTATATCAGCGGGACGCGTTGCCGCGATTTCGGCGTCGCACTATGCATCCTGGAAGGCGGCCGCGGCAAAAAAGACGACGCCATCGATCATGGCGTCGGCCTCGAATTCCACAGGCGCATTGGCGATCGCGTGCAAGCAGGAGAAAAACTCGTCACAATCCAATACAATTCCAACACAAAGTTGGCCGAGGCTCAGGATCTGATTGCTGCTGCTTTTGAATTTAGCGATGCGCCCGTCCAGCCGCCGCAATTGATACGGCATATCATCGGCGGCTAGCGGCCCTAATTTCGCATCGCCTTTCAGCAGCCGGCAATCGCCACGGTCAGCACGAACTGCGCCGGTTTCATCGCAGAAAGAGGTCAGCATGGCCCGATTTACAGGTTTGCTCGGCATGGCTGTGTTAGTAGGCCTTGCCTATCTTTTTTCTACCGCGCGCAAATCCATTCAGCTCAAAACCGTACTCTGGGGACTCGGCCTGCAATTCGCTTTCGGCGTATTCGTCCTCAATTTCCCGCTGGGCCGGCGCATCTTTCAGTTTCTCGGTGATGCCGTCAACAAATTGCTCTCCTTCGCCTTCGTAGGCTCGCAATTCGTCTTTGGCGACTTGGGCGTGCAGCACTCCTCCTTCGGTTTCATCTTCGCGTTTCAAGTTCTGCCCACTATCATTTTCATCGCCGCGGTTTTCGCGTTCCTGTATCACGTCGGCGTCATGCAGCTTTTTATTCGTGCGTTCGCCTGGGTCATGACTCGCGTCATGGGTGCCAGTGGCGCCGAATCTCTCAACATCGCCGCCAGCATTTTCATGGGACAGACCGAAGCGCCTCTCACTATTCGGCCCTTTCTGAACAGCCTCACCAAATCCGAACTCATGACTGTCATGACCTGTGGCATGGCGCACGTTTCCGGCGGCATCATGGCTGCCTACATTGCCTCCGGCATCGAGGCTAAACACCTTCTCACCGCCGTCATCATGACCGCTCCCGGCACTTTGCTCATGGCCAAAATGCTGGTCCCAGAAACCGAGAAGCCACTCACCGCGGGAAAAGTGCAAATGCCCGAAATCGAGAAGGAAACAAATTTCCTTGGCGCCATCTCCCGCGGCACTTCCGACGGCCTGCAGCTGGCCATCAACGTCGGCGCCATGCTGATCTCCTTCATCGCTTTGCTGGCTCTCGTCGATTATTTATTTGGTGGAGTCCACCACCACATCGGCTGGTTCCCGGAAAGCCTGGAACAGTTCTTTGGCTGGATTTTTTCTCCCATTGCCTGGTTGATCGGTATTCCCTGGAAAGACGCCCCCGCGGTGGGCAATCTGCTGGGAACGCGCATGAGTCTCAATGAGGTAGTGGCCTTCACTCAACTGGGCAAACTGAAAGGCTCGCTCGACCCGCGTTCCTTCACCATTGCCACCTTCGCCTTGTGCGGCTTCGCTAATTTCAGCTCCATTGGCATCCAGATCGGTGGCATCGGCGCGCTCGCGCCTGAGCAACGCGGCCAACTTGCCAAATTTGGTATTCGCGCCATGCTTGCAGGAACCATGGCCAACCTGATGTCTGCCTGTATTGTGGGAATCCTGTCATGAGCCCGAAAAAAGAAAAATCTCGCAGCCTCCCTGGCCTCGAATTCGCTCGCGCGGAAGCTGCCGCAAAGTTCATCCAGAAAAAAACGAAATTGCGGCCTCAGATTGCCCTGGTCCTGGGCTCCGGTTTAGGCGCCTTCGCCGACGAATTTGCCAGCGCCACGCGTATCCCGTACGCCAAAATCCCGCACTTTCCGCGCTCTACTGCCATCGGTCACGCCGGGCAATTGGTTCTCGGCACCGCAGAGAATATACCGGTCGTCGGCATGCAAGGCCGCGTGCATCTCTACGAAGGCTATTCCGCCAAAGATGTGGTGTTTCCCATTCGCGTATTCGCCCGCATGGGCGTTGAAGCCGTGATCTTAACCAACGCTGCCGGCGGCATCAAAAAGGATTTTACCCAAGGGCGCCTGGTAGTGCTGAGCGATCACATCAATCTTCAGGGTGCCAACCCACTCATCGGTCCAAACGACGAACGCTTCGGCACTCGTTTTCCGGATATGACCGCCGCTTACGACAAGAAATTCCGTGAACTGGCTCTCGCCGAAAGCCGTCGCTTGCAACTCGATCTCGACGAAGGTGTGTACGCCGCGCTTTCCGGCCCCACCTACGAAACCCCCGCCGAAATCCGCTACTTGCGCTCTATCGGAGCCGATCTCGTCGGAATGTCCACGGTTCCCGAAGTTATCGCGGCGCGTCACTGCGGCTTGCGCGTTCTCGGCATCTCTTGTGTCACCAACGCCGCGGCCGGCATCCTGGATCAGCCGCTCGATCACAAAGAAGTGCTGGAAACCGCCGAGCGCGTCAAAGGCCAGTTCATCGGCCTGCTTCGTGCCATCATTCCCGACATCGCGTCCGCCTTATAGACCATTTTTTGTTTCGTCATTCCGGGCGCAAGCGAGGAATCCCTCTTGGTTGTGGTAAAAAAGAAGTGAATGTCATTCTGCGATCCACACATGGAATGACGACTGCGTTTTTGGAGGCAATTGTGTCCGAATATGATGCGCTCACCGCCGCCGCCAGGCAGGCTCGAGAAAAAGCCCACGCGCCCTTCTCCAATTTTAAAGTAGGGGCCGCCCTCCGCACGCCTTCCGGCAAGATTTACGGCGGCTGCAACGTGGAAAACGCTACTTACGGTCTAACGGTTTGCGCCGAGCGCGTGGCCATTTTTAAAGCCATCAGCGAAGGTGAACGCAAATTCAACGCTATCGCTGTAGCCACCGACACCGATGCGCTTACGCCTCCCTGCGGCGCTTGTCGTCAACTCATCTGGGAATTTTGCGGCGACGTTCCGGTCATCATGACCAATCTTCAAGGCAAGGTAGATACGATTCGCATGCGCGAATTATTTCCCAAGCCATTTGATTCTTCGAATCTCTGATTCGCACCAGGAAAGGACTCCATGCAGAGAAAATCCCGCCTCGTTCCAGCGTTCATCGTCGTTTTTGGTTTTCTGCTTTTCATCCCGTTTCTGCCGCCAACGCCACTTCACGCACAAAGCAAGCAAGCCCTCTCCTTCGATCTTCTTGTCACCAATGCCACTATCGTCACCATGGACCCTGCGCGCCACGTCATTGACGACGGCATGATCGGCGTGAATGGCGATTCCATCGCTTTCATCGGCTCATCAGCGCAACTCCACGCCCAAGCACCCAAGGGTTTCATGGCTAAGCAGACCGTCGACGCCAAAGGCAAACTGATTATCCCCGGCCTGATCAACGGCCACACCCATATTCCTATGGTGCTACTGCGCGGCCTCGTCAGCGATGTGACCCTTGACGACTGGCTGCGCAAATACATTTTTCCAGCTGAAGCCAAAAATGTCACCGAAGACTTTGTGCGTTGGGGTTCCCGCCTGGCTCTGGCGGAAATGATTCGCGGCGGCACCACCACTTTCGCCGACATGTACTACTTCGAAGACGCCGAAGCCGAAGAAACCAAAACTGCTGGTCTGCGCGGCTTTCTTGGCGAAACCTGGATTGATTTCCCCGCCCCCGACAACAAAAGCGAAGCCGAGATGGCCGCCTACACCGAGAAGTATCTGAAAAAGTGGCAGGGCGATCCGCTCATTCACGCATCCGTTGCGCCCCATTCCATCTACACGTGCTCACAGAAAACTCTCAAGGACGCCGCCGCCCTAGCCCGCAAATATCACGCGCCCATCCTCATTCACGTCGCCGAAATGCGCAAAGAACTAGACGATAGCCTGGCCAACAACGGAACCACTCCGGTGCAGTATCTCGAGCGCATCGAATTTCTCGGCCCAGACGTCCTCGCCGCCCACTGCATCTGGGTCGACTACACCGATATGAAAATTCTCGCCGAACGTCAGGTCGGCTGCGTACACAATCCTTCCAGCAACATGATGCTCGCCAGCGGCGTTGCTCCCGTGGTCGATGAGCGCGCCGCCGGCATCCGCGTAGGTCTGGGCACCGACGGCCCCGCGGGCAGCAATAACGATCTGGACATGATGGAGGAGATGGACCTGGCCTCGAAGCTGCAAAAAACTTATCGCGTCGACCCGCGGGCCCTCGGCGCCAAAGGCGCGCTGGAAATGGCCACCATCGAAGGCGCACGCGCCCTTCACATGGAGAAGGAGATCGGCTCGCTCGAAACTGGCAAGAAAGCCGATTTCGCGATTCTTACCCTCGATGTGCCCAATGCCGTTCCCATCTATGACGTGTATTCTCAGATCGTGTACGCCCTGAAGGCCAGCGAAGTCGAAACCGTGGTCGTCGGCGGCAAGCTTCTCCTCAAGGACGGCAAGTTGCTCACCGTCGACGAGACCGCCGCCATGGCCAAAGCCAAGGAATACGCGAAAAAGGTGCAAGCGTCGTTGCAGCAATAGCCGCTGCACACCTTCACTTCACAAGGGGACCGTTTGGAACAAGTCGCCTGCAATCTCTGTGGCTCCACGCAACTGACGCCCGTCTACGAGATGCCCGACACGCGTTTTTTCCCTGATGAGATTTTCACCGCGGTCGAGTGCAATCACTGTGGCCTGGGCTTCGTCAATCCTCGCCCCACTCTCGCCGAAATGGCCAAATACTATCCGTGCGATTACTACCAGGCGCAACCTCCCATGCAACCCGACGATCTTCCTCCCTTCATGCGCAAACGCTTTCAGGCCAAGGTCCGTTTTCTCGCGGACCTCGAGCGCCGCAGCGGCCCCAGGAAACTACTGGATGTGGGCGCGGGCAATGGCGACTTCGCCCGCTTCATGCTCCACCGCGGCTGGCAGGTCGAAGCCGTGGAAATTTCCGAACACTCCGCGCGCATCCCCGAATTTCCCGTTTACGCCGACGAATTTCAAAACATTCCCGTAAATGCGCCAGCCTACGACGCCATCACCATCTGGGCGGTCCTCGAGCACGTGCACGACCCCATGGCCTATTTCCGCAAGGCCGCTCAAGTGTTAAAACCGGATGGCCGCCTCGTTTTTCTCGTCACCAATTTTCACAGCATGGCTTCGCGCCATCTTTTTGGCGAAGACATTCCCCGCCATCTTTATTTCTTTACCCGCGAAACCGTCGCCCAATATCTCCAGAAAAATGGCTTACATCTCGAATCCGAAGACAACGGCCGCTCCATTTACAAAATGGCCCCGGCGCATTGGCTCTCTTATCTGATCCAAACGCGCTTGCGCGGCAAGCCTTACACCTTTGCCGAGGTGCCCCTTTCGAGCCGGGCGTTTCGTCGCGTGCACGGCTTATCCAAGGGCATCGGCACGAGTCTGAAATATTTCGCCTATTCCCCCTCGTCGGTGGTCGAGCGCGTGCTTTTTCCCGCAGTAGAAGCCGTGCAAATCTTGCGGAAAACCTACGGAATCAGCACCTACGTAGCCCGCAAAGCGTGACGTATTTCACATGACCTTGTGATTCGCATCACAAATCGCCGCCCAATAGTGCTTTCGCATTATTGTTCCTTCTCCCTTCCTGGGGCTTAGTGGAACTACAGACGTTCGCTCCTCCCACAACGCTGCTTAGAACTAAGTATCTCCGGTGCACTCTAACTGCGAAGTGTGATCGTCTGGTTGCTATCAAACTCAAGTCGGGAAACGGAGTGAGTTGGTGGTACGCCAGGGTCCGGGTCAAGCGCGGTGTGTCACGCCCATTTGGGTTATCGGTGCCTTCGTCATCGGATTCGTTCTTTTCTTTTCATCCCCCTGCACCCCGCAAGCCGCTTCGCCGCACAAATTCTCGTCGCTTGCCGGTCTCCCAGACATTGTCTTCGTGCAAACGCCCCTAATCGCTTCCGGCCGCTTGTCCCATCGATTTCCTCAAGGCAGCGTCATCGCTCGCTTCACGCCTTCGCAGGGAACATCCAGTTTGGTTCGTCTGACAGAAGGTTTCTTTGCCGCTGCGGACCCACAAATCAGTTTTGATGGCACGAGAATTCTCTTCTCCGGACAAAAAACAGCTGGCGACCACTGGCAAATCTGGGAAATGGATTTAACCGGCGAACACAAGCGCCAGATCACACAATGTTCGCAAGATTGCCTGCGCCCTGCCTATCTTCCCGCTGACGAAATCGTGCTTACCGTCGAGGAAAGCCCAACCTTAGCCACGTATCTCGCCGTGGCTAAAACCGATGGCTCCCAATTTCATCGCATCACCTTCGGCAATGGTCCTTTTCTGCTGGAAACCGTGCTGAAGGACGGCCGCATCGTCGCTTCTGCACCTTGGCCGCTCACCGCATCCGACTCACCGCGTACAACGCGACTGTTTTACACCCTGCGCCCCGATGGCACTGCCCTCGAATCGTTTCGCTGCGATCATGCAAAAAAGGGGTCCCAGACCAACCCCAGCGAACTCTCCGACGGTTCGCTCGTCTTCATTCGCACATCCGCAGCCAGCCTGACCTCTGGCGGACGCTTGATGAAAGTAGCGCAGGGTGCGCTGACCGAAATCCCTCTGGGAACGCCGGACAGTGTCATCGCGTGGCCCCAACCGCTTTCGGAAAAACTATTGGTGGTCGCGAAGCAATCTGCCGCTGCCTCGAAAACCGGCCGCTTCGATTTGTACCTGCTCGATCTGCCCACGGGCATGGTCACCAAGCGCGTTTATACCGGCACACAACTTTCTAGCATCGAGCCGACGCCCGTTCTCTCGCGCGCAATTCCCAAACGCTATTGGGACACCCTCGATCCCTCCTCCGCCACCGCCAATCTCATCTCGCTGAATAGCTACATGTCCGCGGATGCGCCCCGTGGCCGCATCACTACTCCCATTGCGCGCGTTCGCGTTTTCGCTCTCGACACCGCCAGCGGGCAGGAACGCAATCTGGGCGAAGCGCCGGTCGAAGCCGATGGTTCGTTCTTCGTCAAAGTGCCCGCAAATTCGCCCGTCCGTTTCACCTTGCTCGACGCCCAGGGCCACACCATCCGCGAGGAACACAGTTGGATTTGGGCGCGCCCTGGCGAACAGCGTGGCTGCACCGGCTGCCACGGAGACAAAGCTATCGCTCCAGACAATCACTGGCCGCAAACACTCAGGCGATTCGATACACCGACGCCGTTGGGAGAAATCGATCATGGTCCGGCAACCATACAGGCCAAATAACATGCGCCGTCTTCTCCGCGTGGCCTTGGTTCTCGCTGCAAGCCTGCCGTTGCTCTTTGCCAATGTGACCACCCTCTCCAATCCCCAATCGCCCGCCCAAGTTCTCGCCACCAGCAAGTGGCCCACTTACGAAGATGTAACCGACAAGGCCAACCTGCATTTCCGCCATTCTTTCGGCGAACAAAAACTCAGTTCCGTCATGGAAGCCACCGGCTCCGGTTGCGTCTGGTTTGATTACAACAACGACGGCCTGCTCGACCTCTACGTCCTCAGCGGGCGCTTCATCGACGGCGTGACCAATCATTCCAAGCTCGACGGCCAAGACGCCACCAATCATCTCTATCGCAACAATGGCGACGGCACTTTCACCGACGTGACTGCGCAGGCCGGAGTGGCCGGCAAAGGGTTTGCTATGGGTGTCACCGTCGGCGATTACGACAATGACGGCTACGACGACATCTACCTCACCAACTGGAATTCCGCGATCCTTTACCATAACAATCATGACGGTACCTTCACCGACGTCACCGAAGCCGCCGGAGTGCAGAACAGTCATTTCGGCGTAGGCGCCGCGTTTCTTGATTATGACCGCGATGGCCGCCTCGATCTGTTCGTCGGCAATTATCTGAAGTTCGATCCCAACTCCAAGAAACCGTTTTACTCGGCGGACGCCTTCGCCGGGCCGCTCGATTACGAAGGCGAGTCCAATCGCTTGTTCCACAACAACGGCGACGGCACCTTCACCGACGTCTCAGAAAAGGCCGGAATCGCCAATCCTCCCGGCCGCGCCATGGGCGTCACCGTCGGCGATTACGACAACGACGGCTGGCCCGACATCTACGTCGCCAACGATCAGATGGAGAGCTACCTCTACCACAACAATCACGACGGCACCTTCACTAACGTCGCGGTGGAACAAGGCGTGGCCTACGGAACCAACGGCGACACGCCCTCCGCGATGGGGCCAGTCTTCGCCGATTACAACAACGACGGCGCGCTCGACCTGTTCGTCTCCGACATGCGCTACCAGCGCCTGTTCCGCAATTCTCCGAAGGACGGTTTTTTCAACGACACTACTCTGCAATCCGGCGTAGCCCAAATGACTGGCCAGTATGTGGGCTGGGGCGATGCTTTTCTCGATTTCGACAACGACGGCTGGAAAGACGCGTTCATCGTCAATGGCGGATTGCACTGGCTTGTCCCTATGGAGCCCACGCTACTTCGCAACAATGGTGACGGCACGTTCACCGACGTTTCCGGAGATGTGGGACCCGCGTTCAAGAACAAAGTTGTGGGACGCGGCGCGTGTTTTGCCGATTACGATAACGACGGCAATGTCGACGCGTTTATTGTGGTTCTTGGCGGCAACGGCGTTCTGCTGCATGCCCAGCCTCCCGTCGGCCCGCATAACCATTGGCTCACGCTCAAGCTCGTTGGTACGGTCAGCAATCGCGATGGATTCGGCGCGCGCATTGAGGCCAGCGCCGGCGATTTGCATCAGATCGTCGAAAACGTGCCCCAATCGGGCTACCTCTCTCAAAACGATCCCCGCCCGCATCTTGGTTTGGGTTCTCATGCGGAAGTGGATCTACTGACCATCCGCTGGCCCAGCGGCACGGTACAAAAACTCGAACACATCAAAGCCGACCAGATTCTCACTGTCACTGAGCCCGGCCAACGCGCGGCTTTCCACGCAGGGGTAAAGCCCCGATGAAGCCGAGCTTTCCCACGCGCGCTCTTCGAAGCTCACTCATACCCACCAGTGTATTTGCTGTTGTTCTGTCGTTAGCGTTGGCCAGCCTCGCTCAAGCGCCTGGCTCGGGCAACACCGCCTCGCCAAGTTATCTCACTCCCATTGCCGCAAAAATCTCGCCCGATGGCACAAAGCTATACGTCGTGTGCGAAGACGCGGATGTCGTGCTGTCAGTTGATCTGCGCGCTCGACGCGTGCTGAAAAAACTCGCTGTAGGCCACAAGCCCAAGGACCTTGCAGTATCTCCGGACGGAAAAACTCTCTACGTTTCCAACGAGTGGAGCGACACCGTCAGCGTGATTGACACCGCCGCCTTCCAGGTGCAAAGGACGCTGCCTACGGGATGGGGACCACGCGGATTGACCACCGATCGCGCGGGTAAGACCTTGTACGTGGCTAACAGTATTGGGAACGATGTTTCCGTGCTCGACCTCCACGCCGGGACGGAACTGAAGCGCCTCACTGCCCTGCGTTCGCCCCACTATATGCAACTTTCCCGCGATGGCCGCTACGTCTACGTTTCGAACGTGCTCGCACATCTGGAGTCTGCAGACGAATCGCCGGTTTCCGAACTCATGGCCATCGATACCCGCACACAGACCGTGGCTGAGCGCATTTTGCTTCCCGAAGTGCTGGAGTTGCGGCATGTCGCCGAAGCGCCTGGGCCGCAGGGCGGCTATTTGCTCGTTCCTTTCATGCGCCCGAAAAACCTGAATCCGCTGATTCAAGTCGATAACGGCTGGATTCTCACTCACGGCGTAGCCGTTATTCGCCCCGCTAAGACAAATCTTGGCGAACCCGCCGCCCATGCCCAGGCCACCGAAATCCTGCTCGACGACCTCGACCGCTATTACGCCGGAGCTGACGGGGTGGCCTTCACGCCCGATGGCCGCTACGCGCTGATTACGCATGCCGAGGCGGCCACTCTTTCCGTGATTGACACAAAATCGCTAGCGCAGCGGCTGCACAGCGTTCCCGCCACAGAACTACCAAATCGCCTCGATAGTGCCCGGCAAATCGTCGTGCGCCGTCTGCCAACGCAGTCCAATCCCACCGACGTCGTCGTCGCGCCGGATGGCCACACGGCCTACGTGGTGAATCGGCTGGACGATAGCCTGACGGTTGTCGACATCCCTCGGTTCCAGATTCGTGGGCGTATCGATTTAGGCGGTCCAAAGGAAATCACCACGCTACGCCAAGGCGAACAACTCTTCCACGACGCCAAATTCTGCTTCCAGGGTCAATTCGCCTGCGCCACTTGCCACCCGGACAACCACATTGACGGTGTCGCGTGGAACCTGGAAACGCCGCAACTGGGCCGCGACCGCGTGGCCAATCGCACTTTGCGCGGCATTGCGGAAACTGCGCCATTCAAGTGGAACGGCCACAATCCCGACTTGCAGACACAGTGCGGTCCACGCATCGCCAAATTCCTTTTTCATTCGGAAGGTTTCAACCACGAACAGCTCGAGAATCTTGTTGCTTTCATCAAGTCGATTCCGTTGCCACCGAATCGTCATCTCGCGGCGGGTGGCGAACTCAGCCCAGCGCAAGAACGTGGCCGCAGTATTTTCTTTCAGAAGGCTTGCGACAACTGCCATCCCCCGGAAACCCATTACACCGCGAAAAAAAGCTTTGATGTGGGCACGGCAGCCAAATACGACACCTCGGGCATGTTCGATATTCCGCAACTCGACCGCATCTACGAGAAGCCGCCATACCTGCACAACGGCGAAGCCCGTACGCTCGAAGAGATTTGGACCATCTATAACCCTTCCGACAAGCACGGATTCACTTCGGATATGTCCAAGGAGCAATTGAACGATTTGGTGGAATTTCTAAAAACGCTGTAGCGCGAGCAAGTAGGACGGAGTGCAGAAATGAGATGTTCAACACGAATTCGCTGGCTGCCGGCAATCGCGGCGTTGCTGTTTTTCGTACCAGCTGTCGCCGCGCAATCGCCGATCCTCTACACGAAGTGGGAAAACTTCACACCAGCAAATGGCATGCCTGATGCCAAAGTTTTCAGCGTGGCTATTGATGGCAATCGTGTCTGGGCAGGCACGGAAAACGGCTTGGTACTTATCGAAAATTCCAAAGTCGCCAAAGTGTTTACCACCGCGGATGGCCTGCCGAATCGCGTGGTCACCGGAATCGCCATCGACAAAAAGACCGGCGATTTATGGCTGGCGACATTCGGTGGGCTCAGCCAGTTTACCGGCGGCGAATTCCACAATTACAGCAGCATGAGCAGCGGCTTGGCGAACGATATTGTCTATGGCGTGGCGGTTCAAGATGAATTTCTCTGGGCCGCCACCACGGCCGGCATTAATCGTTTCAACTTGCGCACCGGCGAATGGTCCATCTTCAGCGAGCGTACCGCGCCCATGCACGAACCCTGGTCTTACAGCATCGCTGTGGGCGACGGAAAAGTTTATGTGGCCGTGTGGGGCGGCGGAATCCTCGAGTACGACATCGCCGGGGGTTACTGGAAGCCCTATACCGATCCCGACGGCGAGATGGAAATCGTGCTGTTCAAGAATCAGGGTCTGATTCACGACATCGTTAGCGGCGTCGCCTACAATCACGACACCAAAATGTTCTGGGCCTCCACCTACTTCGGCATGAGCGGTTACGACGGGCACAACTGGTACAACTATCTCTCCACCGACAGCGGCCTTGCCTCCGATTTCATCAACGCCACCCAGACCCGCGGCGATGACGTATGGGCCTGCACCGACAAGGGCCTCAGCTACCTCAATTTCAAAACCAATACCTGGGTCACTTATCGCCCGAACAAAGAAACCGGCAAGGGAGAAATTCTCATCACGACGCCGGACAAAAAAGTGACCAAGCTCGACACGCCGACTTCCCTCGCCCACAACTACATCCTAAACCTGGCGTTTCAGGACGACGACATTTGGGTGGCCACAGCCGCAGGGCTGAGCCACGGTATTCCTCAATCTCACAAGGAAGGTACACGCAATGAGCAAGCAAGAACTAGTCGTTGAAACTCCTGTCCCAGCCGGTGACCACGGCATCTCGATCCAGAAAAAGCCGATCGCAGCGCCGTCGGTCCTCAACGAGGCCTACGCCTATCCACGGCCGTCGTCGTTTTCGCGTGGCATGCGTCTGGACATCAACGGCATCACCATTCTGCTGATTTCCGGCACGGCCAGCATCGACGAGAACGGCAACTCCGTGCACATCGGCGATTTCCGCGCGCAGGTTCTGCGCACTTACTGGAACATCACCGGGCTGCTCGCCGCGGAAGGCGCCACTTGGAAAGATATCGTGCGCACCAGTTGCTATTTGCGCGATATCGAGCGGGACTATGCCGAATTCAACGAAGTCCGCACGCAGTTCTTCAAGGAATTGGGCTTGGACTTTCCGCCCGCGTCCACGGGAATTCAGGCCATTCTTTGCCGCCCGGAACTGCTGATCGAGATTGAAGCCATCGCAATTTTTCCGACGAACCGTAAGGCGTAGTCCGGAGCCGTCTCGAAGCGGGTACTGTGCTGTCTTGCCTGGCTCCCGCCAATTTCGCGGGAGCCGGAGAGGAAGCCGTCATGAGCATTGCAGGAAATGTCAGTTTGCAGGATCTTCCGCGCATTTGTCCTTTGATCAGCCGCAGGGTGCAATCTTCGGCCCTTGTAGAGGAGCAGCACATCGTGCGTGTAAAAGATGTGCGCTTTGGCGACACTCGGCCCGTGGTGATCGCTGGTCCCTGCGCCGTGGAAAGCTTCGATCAGACATTGGCCATCGCACTCGCGGTGCGCGACGCCGGAGCCGAAATGCTGCGGGGAGGCGCCTTCAAGCCGCGCACTTCGCCTCACGACTTTCAGGGTTTGGGGATCGAAGGCCTGCGCATTCTCCACGAAGTCAGCCGCGAAACCGGCCTACCCGTCGTCACCGAAGTGATGGACACGCGCCTCGTGCAGACCGTCTGCGAATATGCGGACATGCTGCAGATCGGCTCGCGCAACATGCAGAATTATCCTCTGTTGATCGAAGCTGGAAAGTCCGGAAAGCCGGTTTTGCTGAAACGCGGTATGGCCGCCAGCTTGTGCGAGTGGCTGGGCGCGGCAGAATACATCGCCAATGAAGGCAATCTGAATATCGTGCTCTGCGAGCGCGGCATCAAGGCTTACCCTTCGGGCGAATATTCCCGCAACGTCTTGGACCTGAACGTTATTCCTGCGGTGAAGGAAGAAACGTTTCTACCTGTCATTGTCGATCCGAGCCATGCTACCGGCGTGGCCGGCATGGTGGAGTCCGCCAGTTGTGCGGCTATTGCCTACGGCGGCCACGGACTGCTCATCGAAGTGGCTTGCGATTATCCCGACGCCGCCAAGCCGCGTTGTGACGCTGCGCAAGCAATTTCTCCGGCAACACTCAGCAATATCGTGCAGTTCATAGATAAGCACATCGAAAAGCAAGAGGTGCTCAGGAAAGTCCATGCGGTCTAAAGCACACTTCGTTCGCGGAATGATTCTTGTTGCCGCTGGCTCCATTTTCACTGTGCTGATCGCCACAGCCGCATGCGCGCAATCCTCCTCCAACACCGAAAAACCCGCCAGCCAGACGGCCAGCGCGCCGCAGCGCTATGCCAACATGCCGGAAGATGCCGTGCCTTACGGAAAATTCGGCAAGCCGTACAAGGAATGGTATCTGGCTGACGACACCCTGGCCTATAACGGCGCCGCCCGAGAACGCAGTAACACGGAGCTTGCCAAATTCGCCTCCGTGAATATCGGTTTCCTTGGCCCACTGGAAAATAATCCTGAGTCACCTTATGGCATCGCCATGCTGCGGGGAGCACAGCTTGCTTTAGAGCAGGCGAACGCTAAAGGCGGCTTTCATCCAGTCGACGGATCTGCTGCCAAGCCTTACGCACTGAAAATTCATTCGGATTCTGCACAGTGGGGAGCTTCCTCTACCGAAGCCGTCAAAATGGTCTTCGACGAACATGCCGTGGCGGTGCTCGGGTCCGTTGACGGCGCATCGACTCACATCATGCTGCGAGAAAGCTTGAAAATCGAATTTCCAATCATGGATACGGCGACCACGGATCCCACCGTGACGGAAACGCGCATTCCCTGGCTCATCCACGATTTTCCTGACGATCGCCAGCAAGGTTATGCCCTGGCTCAAGTTGTTTTCAAGGAACAAAAGCTGAAGAGAATCGGTGTCATCCGCACGCAGAGCCGTTATGCGCGCATCGGTGTCGAGAAGTTTTTCGATGAAGCCAAACGCATCGGCCACGTTCCCGTCCTGGAAGTGAAGTTCGAGCGCGGCGATCAGGACTTCTCCACGCAATTGCGCATGCTGCAGAATGCGCACCTCGATGGGGTAATCATCTGGGCGGAAGTTCCCGAGGCCGCCACAATTCTGAAACAAATGCGCGCCATGGGCATGAAGCAACCGGTATTCGGTCCCAGCCGTTTGTGTTATCCGCAGATCATCGAAACGGCCGGGCTCTCGGCCGAAGGTTTAACCACCACCGCGGTTCTCGATCCCAATCGTACCGATCCACGCTGGCAGCAATTCCAAACCGACTATCGCGCGAAGTTCCACGAGGATCCTGACGCCTACGCGGCGTACGCTTACGACGGCATCAATCTTCTGCTTGCAGCAATTGAAAAAGGCGGCTTGAATCGTGCACAAGTAATGGACGCGCTGCGCGATCGCCAAGGGCAAACCTATCAGGGCGTGGCTGGCCCCGAACAGTTTGATCATACCTTGAACAATATCGCCCCGATTTACATCGCGCGCGTGGAAGGCGGCAAGCTCGTCTATACGCCTTCGAAATTGCGTGCGCCTGCCGGCGGCGGGAAACCCTCCGGGACGGACTAATGCGTTCGCAGTTTCCAACTGGGATGAAGAGCAAACAGCCGTATCAGCCGACCGGCTATCGATTTCGTCTTCGGTCGTTCTTTCTGCTCGCGGGCCTTCTAGCTGTACGCCCGCCCACCTGGGCGCAAACGAACACCGGCGCCACCAAGCCTTACGCAACAATCGATCGAGAGAGTGTCGCCTATCGCGGTCCCGTTCGCGCCTCACCCGATACCAAAGGTGCCGCGGTAATCGGCATGATTCTTCCGCTCACCGGCGCACTGCAAGCGGAGGGCAACACGCTCTTGGTTGCGGCCCGACTTGCGGTGGAACAAGAAAACGCTGTGGGTCGGATTCCGGGTGGCAAGCTGGAATTAGCTGTCCGCGATGAAAACGGCCCGTGGGGCCAAACCAGTATGGAGATTCTAAAACTCTACGATCAGGACCATGCAGTCGCGATCCTCACTTCTGCCAACGGAGCCTCCGCGCACCTGGCCGAACAAATCGCTAACAAGATCAGCATCCCCATTTTGACCTTGGCCAGCGATCCCTCGACGACACAAGCCAATGTGCCGTGGCTTTTCCGCCTCGGCCCCAGCGATACCGACCAGGCTCAAGCGTTCTGCCAGCGAATTTATCGCGACCTCGCGTTGAAACAGGTTTTATTAATTGCACAAACGGACCACGATGGCCGGGCAGGCGCCGCCGAATTTGAAAAATCCGCCAAGACATTCCATGCACCGCCACCTCACAGATTAGACTGCACCGATGCCGCGCCAAATTCCGCATCGTTGGAACAAGCCCTGCGGGCAAACTCACCCGATGCCATCGTAGTTTGGTCCGACTCACCCTTTGCCGGTTCAATAATGCCCATACTCCACGCAATCGTCCCCGCCACACCCGTGTTCTTCTGCCGCAAGGCCACACAAGTGGGCAGCCCCGAAAAAAGGTGGGCTGAGCAGCTCACCATCGACTCAATGCCGGATCAGGATGATGCGCGAAGCAAATTCCAAACAGTCTATTTCGCACGAGCAGGCGTAAAGCCAAGCGAAGCGGCTTATGAAATTGCTCGAGGCATCCACGCAATCGCAGAGGGGCTGCGTGTCAACGGAACCAATCGGGTCTTGTTGCGCGATTATCTCGCCAATGAACCTGGGTCACGGCATGGCGACGCCGCAATCTCGGTGAACTTCGACGCCGCAGGCAACGATGTGCACGCGTTCGCTGTCGTAAAACTCCTGCCGGTTAAGCCTTAAGCTCCCGATAACGCCGGATCGACGTATTGGTCGAGCTGTCGTGTTTCAACTGCGGCTCACTCTTGCTCTCCAACTCCGGAATAATGCGCTGCGCCAGCACCTTCCCCAGTTCCACGCCCCACTGGTCAAACGAATCAATGTGCCAGATCGCGCCTTGCGTGAAAACGGAGTGCTCATACAGCGCCACCAGCTTCCCCAACGCTTCCGGCGTCAATCGCTCCAGCAGTAGCGTGTTCGATGGACGATTCCCTTCAAACACACGATGCGGCACCAGCCAATCCGTCGTGCCTTCCTTCTTCACTTCTGCCGAAGTCTTGCCAAACGCCAGCGCTTCGCTCTGCGCGAACACGTTCGCCAGCAGCATGTCATGATGCCGCCCCAGCGGATTCAACGTCTTTCCGAAGCCGATGAAATCGCAGGGAATCATCCGCGTCCCCTGATGGATCAATTGATAGAACGAATGCTGGCCGTTCGTGCCGGGTTCGCCCCAGAAAATCTGGCCCGTGTCATAATTGACTCGCGTGCCATCCAGAGTCACGTGCTTCCCGTTGCTCTCCATCGTGAGCTGCTGCAAATACGCGGGAAATCGCTTCAGGTATTGCTCGTAAGGCAGCACCGCAATCGTTTGCGCGTTCCAAAAATCCGTGTACCAAACCGCCAGCAATCCCATCAGCACGGGAAGATTGCGTTCCAGCGGCGCGGTGCGGAAGTGCTCGTCCATTTCGTGGAAGCCCTTCAGCATTGCCCGGAAATTATCCGGTCCGACTGCCAGCATCGTCGACAAACCGATCGCGGAATCCATGGAATAACGGCCGCCCACCCAATCCCAGAATCCGAACATGTTGGCGGTGTCGATGCCGAACTTGGTGACTTCCGCCTCATTCGTAGACACCGCCACAAAATGCTTGGCTACTGCTTTTTCATCCCCGCCAAGTCCTTTCAGCGACCAATCACGCGCGGTGTGCGCATTCGTCATGGTTTCCAGCGTGGTGAACGTTTTCGATGAAATGATAAAGAGCGTTTCGGCAGCGTCGAGGTCCATCACTGCTTCCGCAAAATCCGTGCTGTCCACATTCGATACGAAACGGAACCGCATGTTGCGGTCGCTATAAAATTTCAACGCCTCGTAGGCCATCACCGGTCCTAAGTCGGACCCGCCAATGCCGACATTAATCACATTGCGAATGCTCTTGCCGGTGTGCCCTTTCCATGCTCCACTGCGCACCCGATTCGAGAAATCCGCCATCTTATCCAGCACCGCGTGCACATCCGGCACCACGTTTTTCCCATCTACGGAAATTGACTCATCTTTTGGCGCGCGCAGCGCCACGTGCAAGACCGCGCGATTCTCCGTGATGTTAATCTTCTCGCCGCGGAACATCGCATCCCGCCGCTGCTCCACTCCCGATTCACGCGCCAGGTCCATCAGCAATTTCAATGTCTTGTCGCTAATCAGGTTCTTCGAATAGTCCAGATAGATGCCCACCGCTTCCAAAGCGAATCGCTCCCCACGCTTGGCATCTTCGGCGAACAGTTTTTTCAGATTCGTACCCTGCAGTTGTTTCTGGTGAGCCTTTAGAGCGGCCCAGGCCTTCCGTTTGGTCAGCGGTTTCAGCGCCGGCGTTTTGGTGTCGGTTTTAGTGGTGCTCTTTGCGCGAGTTGCCGTAGTTGCCATGATTCAAACTCCCTTGACCCTCGTCTGTTTGGATGTTTCCGGTTTGCTTACGGATTTAATATTTTTCCCCGGTTCCGCGCCCCACATGCGGAACCCTCCTAAGAAAGCATTGAAGTTATTTCCCGGCCGGCAGTGGGGCGGCAAATTTTTCAGTTTCTTCACATTACCTCCACCAAGCACCACTTCGTCCGGTTCGATCGCCGCAGTCAGCTTCTCCACCACGTCCGCAACCTCTTTGCGCCATTTCTTCTTGCCGCGCTTTATCAGACCGCGCAGCCCCACATAGTCTTCGTAGGTTTTCTTCTTGTACGGCAGGTGCCCCAGTTCCATCGGCTCGACGATGCCGTTGTCCACCACCGCCGTCCCCAAACCAGTGCCCAACCCCAAAAAAAGCATCCGCCCTTTGCCTTTATAGCTTCCGAGCGCCTGCATGGCCGCATCGTTCAGGATTTTGATCGGGCATCCAAAAGCCTGTTCGTAGTGGAATCCCACCCAGCCCTTGCCCATGTTGTGCGGATTCAAAATCGGGTGATTGCGCACGACTGGGCCCGGATACCCCATCGCGATGGCGTCATACTTCCAGTCCTTGGTTATTTTCTTGACGCCCTTCACCATTTCACTTGCGGTCATCTTCGGGCCCGAATCAAATTTCCGCGGCGTGTCCTCGCCACTAAGAAGAACCTTTACGTGGGTTCCACCCACATCAATCGCCAGCACTTTCATGGATGAGATCTCCAAAAGGGGATTTACCGGGCCGGTAGGTGGCGCACCAGCCTCCAAGAGTGTATCGAAAATCCAGCCTGTTCGGCGTCGCTGCCGTGTAATAAATGGCAAA
>DATJOO010000071.1:0-45716 GCA_035506955.1 Verrucomicrobiia bacterium | reverse complement strand
ATCGCCGAGGCGAAACGCAGGATGGCGAAGGTGGTAGAGCCTGCTGACCTCTGGGAGTTGGAAACGTACCTCACGGAAAGCCGGAAAACCATCGACCGAGTTTACCGGTATCGATATTCGGACTTGCTCCAAGTATTCTCGGTCCTCCTGCGAGATGGCTGGCTGAAGGAGGCTGACTTAATCGGCCTGCAACCAGAGAAGATTGCTGAGGTCAAAAACGGCGCAGAGGTCTTCCGCAGGATCTTCGGTGATACGGCCGAGACCTCCGGCAGGTCGTGAGACTCCGAGCGAAAAGGGGCTTGATTGCTCGTGCACCTCTGATTTGAGCCTTCTGAGCGGAACCCAAAGAATGGCGCGCCCGGCGTGATTCGAACACGCGACCTCTTGCTTCGGAGGCAAGCGCTCTATCCAGCTGAGCTACGGGCGCCCAATACTAAGCATGAGCTATCAGTTTAACTTCTCTTCCAGGGCTGCGCCAGTGGTGTGTTTTTATTGGATGGAGGACGGCTCGCGGACTCGCCTTGGCCGGTCTAAAGCTCGGCCACTACACAAACCGGTCGCTGCGACACCGGCGTAAAGCCGCTGCTACAGAAGAAGCGGTGTTACTGTGGCCATGGGTTCCTGTCGACGGGTCAGCCTTTGGAGCGATTGCGGATGTCGTGGGCCAACTTCTCGATTTCTTCGGCTTTTTTCAGTAAATCCAGGCTGAGGACCTTGCTGGAATCGGTTTTCTCGACCTGGTCTTTCAATTCGGAGGCGAGTTTATAGAGTTGCTCGACTTTCTTCTTCATGTCCTTGTCGTTGCTTTCCAGCATCTTTTTTTCGGCATCGGGCATGCCTGGCGGGGTGCTGTTTTCGTCGCCGGGATTCTGGCCGGGCGTGGGAGGTGGGGTTGGACGAGGAGGGTTCTGGCCTGGCAACTGGTGAGCCATCAAATCTGAAGAGACACCCATAAGCAAAAGGCCAGTCAGAAACGTACGACGCGAATCCATTGCCTTGCTCCTCTCCTGACCGGTCAGCCGAAGCTGCACCATGTCTCCAGCAATGTTATACTCGCCTCCCGATAACACTATGTCCAGTCTTCTATCGGAAATTCCGACACTCTCGGTTTCGAATATCCTTCATCTTATCGGCATCCTCATTGCCGCGATCCTGATTAATCGCTTTCTGCGTGTGTTCGCAAATGCGCTGGTAAAACCGGCCGCAACGCAAACACGCGCCTCGCAAGCGCGAGAGCAGCAAACGAAGGCGTTATCCGATTTGATCTATAACGTGGGCAGCAAAGTTGTCTGGGCCGTGGCGATTCTGATGATGGCCGAAGAGTTTGGGATCAACGTGATCCCGGTTGTGATTCTTGCTGGAATTGCGGCGCTGGCCGTTGGTTTTGGAGCCAAGGATCTGGTGCGCGACGTCATTTCCGGGTTTTATATTGTGCACGAAGATCAGTACGGGGTGGGCGATACCATCCAGATCGCCGACACCATTGGACGAGTGGAGCATCTAACATTACGCAGGACGGTGGTGCGCGATGGTCGCGGTGCCTTGGTAACGATAGCGAACGGAGAGGCGCGAACCACCGGGAATTTGAGCCGGGACTGGTCGCAGACGTTTGTGGATGTAGCGCTATCGCCGCAGGTGTCGCAGGAACAGGCGTTACAGGCTTTGGATGCCGCCGCGACAGCGCTGCGAAACGATCCGGCGTGGTCGCAGGCGCTGGTGGATGGACCCCGGATCTTGGGATTACAGTCGTACGACCAGACAAATTCAACGGTGCGATTGCAAGTGCGCACGGCTCCGGCACGGCATGAAGATGTGGCGCGAGAGCTCCGCCGCCGGATCCAATTGGAATTTCAACGACAGGGAATTTCCCTGTCGAATGTGCAACGCGTGGAGCTCGTGAACGACTCGGGTCCACGTGCACCGGAACCTGCGGCTCCCTCCACTTGATTGAAGGAGAATTGGTCATGGCACAAGTCAGTTACGATGAAGTGAACCTGATGCTGCGATTGTACGATCTGCGCCGGGAACCGCGCCTGCGGGAAGCCCGCGCGTGGTTTGTGGAGAATTTTCACGCGGGCACGCCCGAGGAATTGATGGTGAAGTATCCGCAGGGCAGCCAGGAAAACACATACATTCGCATGGTGATCAGCTACTGGGAGATGGTGGCGAGCATCGTGAATCGGGGTTTGATCAACGATGAGTTGTTTTTCGAAAGTAACGGGGAAATTTGGGTGGTGTGGGACCGCATGCGCGGAATCGTTCCCACATGGCGGACCGCGTTCAAGAACCCGACACTTTTCGGTGGGATCGAAGAGACTTGCAAGCGACTGGAAGTTTGGCGAGAGAAACGGGCGCCAGGTTCGACGGCGGCGATGCGGCAAATGATGGAAATGAGCCGGTCGAAATTTAAGTAAGTTTAGCCTTAGCTAGCCCTTGTTTACTTCAGTGGTCTCCCCCTGGGGAATTTCGTTGCCGGATGTCTGCGAGGCCTTGGTGCACGATTCAGGCCAACTTTTCGGGAGGACCTGCTCTATCCCGCAAGAATCAAGGCTGTCGTAGGCGGTGTTTTGTGGAGCGGCCAAGGCCTGTTTCTAAACGGCACAGCCCCCTGTAGCGCGGTTCACTTTCATGCACATTATTTGTGCGTAGCGAGGGGTAATCCCGGAAGCGCAACGAGCAGCATTACTTTGCTACAGCATTGGCAGCGCTGGCGGCGAGGATAAATCCGGACGCCGTGTCGACGACATACTCATTCTCATACCAAAGGAAGGGCCAGTCGCTTTTTAGTTCCGGAAAATCTGGTTGAAGGATGGTCACACCGGGAATAACGCCACCGGGAATAAAGGTGTAATCGGCGCGATTGTTTCCGTAACCGATCAGCTTGGATTGCGTGCCGACGCCAGACACGTAAGATACGTTGGAGACCGGATGCGTTCCCAGCAGATAGTCCAACGCACGTAACGTATATTCGGTGCTGATTACGTCAGGAAACGCGTGATGCAGGAAATACATCTGGACCGCGAAGTCCGCGACCAAGCCTGAACCTCCCCAGGTGCCCATGGCGATCGGCACGCCATAGGGGTTTCCCGCCAAATTCGCATCGAGCCTTGCTTTGTAGGCTGCCAGCATTGGCCGCAATGCGATTTTGTAGCCGGGGCCCATGAAGGGAATGGCGCGCACGGCGGTGCCGCCAAGAATAGCAAAGTGCTCTTGGATTATGGGGAGGAGTTCTGACAGACGCTGGCGATACGCTTGGTTGTTTCCTTTGGTGGCGACGAGCAGTTCCACTGCGGCCCGGGTCTCTTCGTCGCGCAGATCGCCACCGGTGGTGTTAAAGGAATGGAAGAGCGCAGGTGTTTGTTGGTGTTCCTGGGTCCACACTTTTTCTGCTGTTTGCAAGCACTGGTCCGCCATTTTGTCATCATGACCGCGGAGCACACGGCTGGCAGCCGCGAGCGCGGAAGCTGCGCCATAGTTCAGCGGAGTGGTGTGCGCGGTAAACGCCCAGCGGTCGTCCGGCACACCGGAATAGACTCCATCGGATTGCAGGGGCGACATTTTTGGTGAGTAGATCTTCCCGTCGGTCGCAGACGCGGCATCGCCGAGGTGCGTGTATTCCTCGAGGGTCGGAGCAATCACGCCAGGGATAGCATGACCGAAGAGTTTGTATTGCGCCAACAGGTAAATGGCGCCGTGAGTGACTTGTTGCACTACATCGGGGATGCCATCTGGCTTGCGGATCTCGATATACCTGCCGCTTTCGTCGACGGTGGTGTCATCCCAATCCAAGCCGAAGTTTTCTCGCGCTAAGACCAGATCGGTGATCACGCGAGAATGTGTTTCGGTGCGCAGATCGAAATCCCCGGCGTCGAACCAGCCACCAACGTTAATTCCTTCGATGTGCTCGCCGGGAGCGAAGGGCGAATCCGTGCTCGGTCCCTGAGCGTAGCCGTCGAAATGCGTATAATTCACCGGAGCCTGCCGGGCATCGTCTAAATGCGAGGGGCCGTGCCAGATGCGGTAGCCTTCGCGCACCTTCACATGATCCATCTGCTCGGCGAGGTAGGTATCCAGGCTGAGGTGCCAGATGTTTTCGTAGGCGTCGTTGGCGATACGGAATGTCGGGGTAGTGTGGTTGGCGTAATCGATGGCGTAAATGCCGGGCTCCCGCACGGCGGAAAAGTCGAATTGCACATATTGGTATCGCAGCCACTTGCCCCAAGGGCGAATTGGTGCGTGAAAGACCTCTTTATATTCGCCATCGGCGCCCACTCGCAGAACACGCGCGGATGGCGCAATGGTGTCCTGGGAATCCAGTTCGAGGACGGCAGTCTTTGTGCGCGCTGGAGTATAACCAGCCTGGTTGTAGCCGATCACCGGCGGGCGAATCCAACCCGGAATGACGCTAAGTCGAATATGCCAGACCACAACTTCACCCGTTTTACCGGCGGGAATCGGGGTGCGCACGACGAACCAGCCGTTGGGCGCTTGATTGCGTCCATCGTACAAAAGCAGATTGCCGGATTCTGAGGTGATGCCGACGCGAGTCTGCGGATCTTCCGGTGAAAGGACGAGCGTGCTTCCGCTGGCTAAGGCCACCGGTTCTATGCTGCCATTCGTATCCTTCGTCAGCGGACCGCCCGGATGCCGTGGAAAAATGCCAGCGGATTGATCGATGATGTAGGATTTGCCAAAATAGGCTGTGGGCAGAAATTCGAGATTAAAGCCAGCTTTGAGATCCTGAGCAATGGCGTGATCCAAAACAACGGCGACACGAAGGCCACCGTTCTCCGGACGAACGTCGATTCGGTAGTCTAATCCGCGATCAGGATACGAGAGTGAAGCGCTGAGTTCATTGGGCAATGCACCGCGCTTGCGCTCCTTAAACTTCGGGATGGGGTCCCACTGTGCGGGAGTAGGGGAAAGACGCACGTCGCCATTGGTGGCAATGCGTTGCTCGTGGAAGACGATTTCGAGACCACTCATCTTTTCATCGCCGAATACGCCGTGGTAGGAATTGTGGAACAGGAAGACGCTCAGACCATGGCATTCCAGCGCATCCTGCGGAGTCAATTGCAGCGAAGATGGGCTTGTATCAGTTCCGCTGAGACCGGGAGTAAAAAGAAACGCGAGCAACGCGAGACCGCAACCCCAAGAAGCTTTTCGCAAAGGTCCTCGCTTCCTTTAGTGAGCCTGACGAGCCGGCATTGTCTGGAGATACCGACTGGCGAACATGAGAAACGTCGGCCAGTTCGGCCCGGTGGTGTGCCCGGCGCTGTGCTGGCGAAAGGCAATATCACCGGAAATGAGCGCGGTCTCCATGGGAGGAAACTCCTTGGCGCCGAGGCCTTTCTTGCCCAACAGTTCATACACTGGTCCGGCATTCACAGCGGCAAGAAACATCCCTTTGGCATCGACCCACCCACCTTCCACCTGTGGCGAACCGGCGCTAATGAATACTGGGCGCGGAGCGCACAAAGCTATGCGTTCGTGCGCATCCACGGGCAGGTCGTTGGCGGTGAGCGGACCCGCATACTTCAAGAAGTTGCCGGCCATCCAATGATACTCGCTGGTGGAAGCCAGGTTTTCCACTTGCTCGCCGAAATTGCGGCGAAGAATCTTGGCGCCACCGGCGCCGGACGAACCGATAAAGCCGATGGCGAAGCGTTGGTCGTAGGCCATAGCGAGCAAGGCCGCTTTGCCATAGCGTGAAAGACCCTCTAGGCCGACTTGCGTGGCATCAACCGCTTTGTCGGTTTCGAAATAATCCAGTGCCCTGCTGGCGCCCCAATCGTCCAAAGAGCGGGGCTGGTCCTTGTTCACGAGGCCGATGATGCTCTCGGTCAGACCCGCTGCGTTGTCCGCTTGCACGCTGGTTGGAATGAATACGGCATAGCCCCAGCGTTTCGCCAGCACTTGTTGCTGCCAGCTAGACCCGGTCCCGTCAAACGCGGCGAACTGCTCGGGCGAGAGGCGCTTTTTGGTGGCCTCCAACTGTTCTGCACTTAATCCAAATTCCATCATGACTGGAACAGGCCCAGTGGCGTTCGCTGGAGTGGAGAGTGTCAACTGAATGTCGACGTGAATGGCAGGATAAGCGGAATTGTCGACATGCCCCACGACCTTCTTGGTTAGGACCGCAATGGCGGCGTTCTCTTCCGTCGTGGTACTGACGATTTCCCATTTCACGAGAGGCGTGTGCTTGGGAACTCGGCCGTAGACCTCGCGGTCGAACTCCTCAACAATTTCGGGACGCCTCTCTTTCGACCACATTTCGACGCTCGTGACTTTCTGGCCATTATTAAGCGTGAGGGGGTCCGGCAAATACAGTGGAGCAACTTTAGATTCGTCGATGTTAGCGGCATCGGGCGATCGGGGGTCACCGCTAGGTCCATTACGCAGAGTTTGGATATGAAGCAAGTCGAGCAAGCGCTGATGGTCTTGTTCCGCGGTCAAATGCGCGGGTGGAGGATTTGTGTTTTGCAGCCGGCCGGGAAATAGAATCAGGAGGAATAAAAAGGATAGGTAGTTCCGTCGCGAAAGGGTCATTGGACTCGCCGAGAAGATCTGCTCTGAAAGAAAAAGCGGCGGGGCGGGGGGTGTCTCCGCCACGCCGCATACGGGGATGACTGCTCTACGGGCTGGATCGAGCTAGAACATGAACTTCAGCGCTAGCTGGATTTCCCGGGGGTCATAGGCGCCAGTAACCTGACCAAAGTTGTTGGCACCTAAGTTGGTGCTGATGCCGCCGAGAGCGGCATTGCCGATGAAGTTGGGATGGTTCCAGATGTTAAAGAACTCGGCACGGAATTGGAGGTTGGTGCCGCGCTCTTCGTTAAACAGGAAGTTCTTGAACAAGGAGATGTTCCAGTTCTGCAGACCTGGGCCGCGCACATAGTTGTGCGGGGTGTTGCCCCAAGTGCCGGCCGCTGGTTGGGCGAACGCCGCGGTGTCAAACCACTCGTTCGGGGTGTGCGGGTTGCTGAGTGGGCCGGTTAAGTCCGGGCGATTGTTGCAACTGGTAGCGGGCGAACCGGGAATCAAGCTGCATACGTTGGACCCGGTAACGCCGATATTGAGGGGTGCGCCGCTTTGTGCGGTGACGATGCCGGAGACTTCCCAGCCGCCCAAGGTGGTCTTGAGCAAATGATTGGGGCTGTTCTTCAGCAACGGGATGTCGTACACGAAGTTGGTGAAGAAGGTATTGCGGATGTCGAAAAAGGACGGACCCCAATCGTACTTCCAACCCAGGTACGGATTGGATACGGTGTTGAGGTCGAAGCTGTTGCTCGTGCCCGCCATGGGATCGTTGGTCTGCGAATAGGTGTAACCAACTTGGAAGGTCAGCGTCCGGCTGAAGGCATTGCCGCGGAAGCTGATCTGGACGGAATTGTAGTCCCCGTTAGCTTCGTTATAGGCCATGAGCAGGTTGTTATAGCCAAGGTAAGGCAGAGTAGCGTTGTAGGTCTGGGCGACAACAGAGCTGTTTTGCATCGCCGGAAGATCGCCCGCTGGCGGAAGGTCGATGTCCTGCAGGTAGCTCTGATGGCGATTCTGGCTGCCTACATAGGAAACTGACAAAACAGAGTTTGCTCCAATGGCGCGCTGGATGCCCAAACTGAATTGGGTGCTGCGCGGAGCCGGATAGTTCTGGGCCAACCCTTCAATACTGCTGACGGGTATGCCGACGGCTACGCCCGTGCCCGCCACGCTAGCACCGGGGTTGGACAACAAAACGTTGGTGAAATTTACGCTGGCCGCGAAGGGAACGTTGCCGGCCATGTCGTACATGTCGTTACCCTGAATGCGCTCGTACATGATGGCATAACCGCCACGAATCACGGTTTTGCCCGAGCCGGTCAGGTCGTAGGCGAAGCCCAAACGCGGACCGAAGTTCTTCCACTCGCCATTTGCGCAGCCACGTGGAGTGCCATTCACACCGCAGACCACAATACCGTTGGTGTACAAAGGCAAACTGGCGAGAATGGGGTTGGGACTTGTGGTCAAGCCGGGACTGGCTGCGCTGACGCTTTGGTTATTGTTGGTGAGGATAGCCGCATCGGCTGGGTTATATAGGTTGGGATAGAAGTTGGACATCACCGAATTGGCTTCGTACGTGTGCGGAATGCCGTCCCAGCGGAGTCCGAGGTTCAAGGTCAGCCGGTTGTTGACGCGCCAGTTGTCTTCGAGATAGAGGCCAACCGAGGTGCTGTTCCACTGCCCCGTATCCTTAACCGCGGCCTCGCTGTAGTTGCTGGCATAGCCCAACAGGAAGTCGGCGAAGTCGTTGCCCGAATAGGAGCCGTTAAAGGTATAGCCACCCTGAGTAGTCTGGAACCAGTCTTGTGCCTTCGAATAAAAGAGATAGTCGCCACCGATTTTCAGCTGGTGGCGTCCCTTGGTCCAGGAAACATCGTCGCGAAACTGGTAGCTGTTGGCGTCGTTATTCCACGGCATCCAGTTCGAGGTGTACTGCGAGCCAGTGCTTCCGCTCAAATTGATTGAGGGAATACGGTTATCCTGGTTCGGTCCATCGAAATAGCGGTTGAAGGTGTAGTCCGCGGGCGCGGTGTACAAGCCGGTGGGGAGAATATGAATGCGGTTGCCATTGTAGTTGAAGGCAATTTCGTTCACCAGAGTCGGGTTGATAACGTAAGCGGCATGCACGACGCCCGCGTAGGAAGGATTGCCGAAGGTGTTGCCGACGGTGGGGACGTTGTCGCCACTCCACATGGTTTCCGTGAAGGTTTGCGAAGCCTGCTCGGCAACGAAGTGACCGAAGATGGTCAACTTGTCAGTGACGTTTTCGTCGATGCGGACAATTTCTTCGCGCACGTTGGTTGGAGCGGCTACTGGCAATTGGAAATTGTTGCCGTTGGTCGGTGCGGGAAAGATACCGCCGTATTTGCCACCCGCGGTGAGCAGCGCGGTCGCGTTGGAATTGATCAAGCTCGCTGGAATCACGTTGCCGGGAAAGGCCTGTAATCCAGCACCGGTACAAGAGCCGTCTGCGGCTGGCGTGCTGAGGGTCAGGCCGGCATTGTGATATTGCTGCTGCAGCGCAGCAGACAGTTGATTCGAACAGGGCACGTGAAGTTGCGCCAGAGTGTAGCCGGAAGTGGAGAAATCACCGCCGTAGTACGCGGTCGGAGGCACGGGCTGGTTGATCGGCGTGCCGGCAGTAATCAGGTCGCGCCACTCCATATTGTAGAAGAAGAAAGTTTTGTTCTTGTTTGGGTTATACAGCTTGCCAAACGTGACCGGGCCACCAGCATTGAAGCCATAGAGGTTGTAGCGGAGTTCGCCAACGGGTTGCGGAGCCGGGTTGAAGTAGTTGCGTGCGTCCAAGGCATCGTTGCGGAAAAATTCCCATAACGAGAAATGAAAATCTTTGGTGCCAGACTTTACGGCCGAACTGACGGTGCCGCCGGAAGAGAGGCCATATTCCGCACTGTAGTTCGAAGTCAGCGTTTGGGTTTCGGCAATAGCATCGATCGACGGTGCGATGCTCGAAGTACCGCCCGAACCTCGATCATAATTTTCACCGCCGTCCAGCAAGTACAAGTTGTGTCCCGGGCGGTTGCCGTTGAAACTGACGTCGGCGTTTGCATTCACCGCCATCGGATTCTGGAACGAAGGCATCAGGTTATTGGCGCCCGGCGTCAGAATGATGTAGGTGTAAATACTTCGGCCGTTGGTGGAGAGCTCCGACATTTGCGTACCGCTGGAGAGCGAGCTGATTTCACTACTGTCGGTCTGCACCGCGACGGCATTCGATTCCACCGAGACGGTTTCCGCCTTGGTACCCATCTTCATCTGGAAATCCACGCGGATACGATCGTTCACATTCAGAGTTACGCCCCTCGATTCTTCGACCTTGAAGCCGCTAGCTTCCGCCTTCAGGTCATAGGTTCCGATGGGCAAACCAGGAGCCACGTACTGGCCCACATCGTTCGTGCTGAGCGTACGGTTTATTCCGGTCTTCACGTTGGTGATCGTGACGGTCACGTTCGGTACCACGCTACCGCTGGGGTCCGTTACCGTGCCAACGATGGTTGCTTCCTGGGCAGCCGAAAAAAAAGGCAGGCCTAGAAAAACAATCAGAAGAGCTACCCAACTAAAGCAATTTGGTTTTGGTGTGAAAAAACTTCTCAGGACAGACGGGGACGAACACTTCATTGAGCAATGCCTCCACTCCCCCTCGACCGACTCTCGGCACCAGTGTTCCTCCGTTAACGTTCACGCAGCATCCTCCTCCTCTCATTGCGTGTCAAGACTTTTTTCGATAAAGCAAAAAGAAATTACAAATGCGTGATATTTGCTAATCCTTTTAGTAAGTGGGCGCCCGTTCAAAAAAATTACCGCAAGCAGCGCATTTTGTGCGGAATAGACGTTAACGGACACGGAGTTAACCGATGCGGGGCCACCGCTCAAAAAAATATGGCTCCGCAACCCACTTAGAGCAGATTAAAGAACCTGATAGGAGCCAGAAATTGGGCAGTTAGACCGCAGCGCTGATTTTGGCGGCGGTTTCCGCGAGTTTTGCCTCGGTCAGTCGAATTTCCCGGAATAGATGCAAATTCGAAGACATCACGATTCCAGGACTAAGGTGAACCGCGGGAGGGAAACTGACTTTGCTGGTGAGATGGTCGGTCAAGACGCGCACAGCGATCTGGCCTTGGCGGTAGGGTTGCTGGTAAATGGAAGCCGCGATAGTTCCCTTTTCAAAGTAAGGAGACATCTCCGCAAACAGATCGGTAGTGATCAGTTTGAGTTTGCCGCCCAACCCGCGCGCGCCCAGGGCCCGACACACCGGCAAACAATTGACGGTGTTGACGTAAATGCCAGCGAGATTGGGCAAGCGGCGGAGCAGATCAAACGTTTTCTGGAAGCTCTCGTCTTCGTCTTCGTGACCTTCAATGACCGCGGCTATCTTTCCGCCCGGACAATGGCGAGGATACGCGTGGGCGAAACCGTCCGCCTTCTTGCGGTGATCTTCAGCCGCAAGCATCCCGGCCACAACCGCCACTTTGGAGCCCGGCGGCACAAATTTCCCCATGAGTTCGCCTGCGAGACAGCCATTCGAATAAGGTTCGACACAGACAACGCTGGAGCGATTACTGTCGGGCGCATCCGTGGAAACACAAACCACGCGCACGCCCTTTTCTTCCGCGGCATCAATGAGCGGCTTAAGCTCTTTGGGATTACCGGCGGTCAGAATGATTCCGTCGACGCCGCTATCGATCAGCGACTGAAATACTTCGGTGTCCCCTTCCCCGAGAACCTGCACGGGACGGTTGACAAAGTGGACGCCCAGTTGGGAGATACGCTTTTCCTCATCGAGGACGCCGCTCCAAAGCTGGTCGTAGAAGAAACGAATCTCGCGGGGAATACATACGCCAATACGCGCGTTCGCGCGAGCGACGGATAAGGCGCGTGCGGCCAGGTTTGGCGTGTAACCGATCTGCCGCGCGATTTGCAGAATGCGCTGGCGTGTGGACTCGTTGATGCCCTCGCGGCCATGGAGAGCCCGGTCAACAGTGCCGATGGAAACCTGCGCGATGTCTGCGATCAGATGGATGCCGCGTCTCTGCTTGGCCATTTGCCCACCCATTCTATGCCAGCGGTGAAAGAAGCGAAGAAGCAGGGGAAATGTATCTCCGCAAAAACCTGAGCGTGCACGTAAACACTATGCGGGGATTACCTTTGACCTTGCGTAGCTGGCTCCGTTGTTCGGGAGTATATGACGCTCCCAGCCATGAAATCCACCGTTCACGGCTCTATCTTGCAACTTGGCCAGCGGCTACTCGGATGACGGCATCGAAGGCCGGTTTTGGCTGACCATGGCGATCGAAGAGCAGAGGATAGCTGGTGCGCCCTTTCACGGGCCAGTCGTTTCGCCAAGAGTCCCCATCGGTGACGCCCCAGAACGTGACTCTGCTGATGACGTCGCGATGCTTGAGGAAAACGTCAAACAGTTCGGCGTAGCGTTGCGCGAGGGCTTGCTGGACCGAATCGGGTAGTCCGTTCACATAAGGATTCAGACTGGCATCGGCTTTGATGTTCGTGGTGATCTCGGCACTTTCCTGGTTGGCGGCGCGCGGGAGGACGTCGATATCCAGTTCGGAGATCACTACCTTCACGCCAATTTTGGCGAAGGCGGCGATGGTGGCGTCCTGTTGCTCGACGCTGGGCCAGGTGAGGCTGTCATGTCCCTGCAGGCCCACGGAAGTGATTGGGACTCCCATTGCTTTAAGTTTTGAAATGAGTGCGATTGCGCCGTTTCGCTTGGGCTCATTTTCCAGAGAATAGTCGTTGTAAGTGAGTTGAGCCTGCGGGTCGGCTTCGTGCGCATACCGAAAGCCCTTTTCGATGTAGTCTTCGCCAATGATTTTCAGCCAGAGCGATTGGCGCAGCGTGCCGTCTTCGTTGAGCGCTTCATTTACCACATCCCAGCTATTGATTCTGCCTTTATAACGTCCGACAACGGTGTGAATGTGGTCGCGCATGCGTTGCAGCAAAACTTCCCGCGTCACCAGGTTGCCTTGCCCATCCCGAAACACATCGCCGGGAATCTGGTTATGCCACACCAGGCAGTGCCCCACGATGAACATGTGATTCGCTTCGCCGAAGGCTACGTACTTGTCCGGCAAATCGAAAGCGTAAGTGTTCCGCTGCGGATGAATGTTCTCCCACTTCAACGCGTTTTCCGGAGTGATGGAGTTGAACTGGGCTTTGACGAGGTCCGCATCACGCGTGTCCTTTTCCGTGAATTGTGCGGCGTTCACTGCGGTCCCGACGAAGAAGTCTTGTTTGTAGGCGTCCTTGAGCGTAGCCGGGGCGTCGGCGTTGGCGGCCAAGACGGTGGTAAGGAACATTGCGATCGAGATTACACGCGATGGCGCTCTCATGAAGCTCTCCCAGCTAGGAAACACTTGGCGCGAATTTCTTGCGACGCTCCACCAGATCGTTGGCGATCGACATGGTTAGTTGGCGAGACAGTGGATAGAAGAATAGGCAAGCCGCGGCCGCAAAGAAGCAGAGGCCCGCATAAACGCTGGCGGTCAGCCGGATGCCGAATTGCGCGTGAGGCGTCTGGACGGCGACGTCGGACACTACTCCATAAACAGAGAGTAACCATCCAGCGAGGAAGCCACCGAGCGCCAGTCCTGCCCAGAGTGCGAATACAACGGCTGCGGTGACAGTGCCACTG
This sequence comes from Verrucomicrobiia bacterium, assembly GCA_035506955.1. GTDB lineage: Bacteria > Acidobacteriota > Terriglobia > Acidiferrales > UBA7541 > Acidiferrum. Next base: position 32,503 of record DATJOO010000071.1, on the reverse strand, counting down.
GCGCGCCGCCCGGTTTTCCACTCGCCGTAATCGGCAACATCGCCCATCATGGCCCACAGGATCGGACCGGAAAGTCCGAACGAAAACTGGCGAAGCACCTCCATTCCGATAATCAGAGAAGTGGCCGTGGGAGGCAGTACAAACAAGACGGTGCCGAAGACGCCGGTCAGGATCATGCTGACAATGAAGAGTGTACGCTTGCCGATGCGAACGGAAACGGCGGTGGAAAAGGCAACACCCAGGAGCAGTGCGCCAAGACCGAAACCGTTGAACCAGGAATAGAGGTTTACATTGCCAACCACGAATCGAAAATAGGGCGGCATCACGTTGCCACGAACGAGAATGGCTGTGAAATAGAAGAGCGTGACTAAGAACAGCACGACCCAGGGACGATTCTGGAACAAATCGGAAAGATTCTGACCGAGCGACATCTTCTGTTGGGGGTCAGGCTGGATGCGCTCTTTCGTGGTGAGAAAAGTGACGACAAAGAAGACGACGCCGACTAAGCACAGCAGGCCCATGGTCAACTGGTAGCCGCGAGCATCGTTGCCACGGCCGAAAAACGAAACCATCGGGATGGCCAGGCTGGCGATGATGAACCCGGCGGAGTTTGCGGCGATTTGGCGGTAGGAAGAGATGCTGGTGCGCTCGTCGGGATCTTCGGTCATCACGGCGGTCAATGAAGCGTAGGGCACGTTGTTGATGATGTAGATGATTCGGAGCAGCGTGTAGGTGATCCACGCATAGATCAGTTTGCCTGCGGGGCTGAGATTTGGAGTCGTGAAGGTTAGAACACCGATAATGCCGAACGGCACAGCGGTCCACAGAAGCCAGGGGCGGAATTTGCCCCAGCGGGTGGTGGTCTGGTCGGCGATAATTCCCATCACCGGATTGAGAAAGGCGACGCTTAGGCCCACGACGCCAAAAAGGGTCCCGGTTTGCGCAGGAGTAAGACCGAATGTGTGAGTGTAGAAGTCCAGTTGCAGCGCGATCATGAACTGGAAGATAAAGTTGGCCGCCATGTCGCCAAGGCTGTAGCCGAATTTTTCTTTAAAGGAGAGCTTCTCCGTCATAGTCACCTCGTTTGTGGCTCTCTTTAATTCGGTGGTTCTGATGGACCCAAAACGCGTCTACTCTTTCACTTCCAAGACCAGTTTCTGAAGATCTGCATCGCGCGACGAGTTGCCGACCATAATTTCAAATTCGCCGGGTTCGACCACGTACTTCATGTCCACATCGTAAAAAGCCAGGTGGTCCGGAGTGATGTCGAAGGCGACGGTAGTCGTTTCTCCTGATTGCAAATGCACCTTGCGGAAGCCTTTGAGTTCCTTAATAGGTCTGGTAACGGAGCTCACACAGTCGCGAATATAGAGTTGCACGACCTCGGTGCCTTCGCGCTTTCCAGTGTTGGTGATGTCGACCAGAACGCGAGTCGAACCGTTGCGGCGAATGCTTTTGTTGGCCAGTCGCAGATTCTTCATCGCGAAGGTTGTGTAGCTTAGGCCGTAGCCGAAGGCATACAACGGCGACACGTCGTCAAACAAATAGCCGCGGCGCGCAGAGGGTTTGTAGTTGTAAAAGACCGGAAGGTGCCCGACCGAGCGCGGAAAGGAAATCGGCAATTTGCCGCCGGGGTTGTAATCGCCAAACAAAACATTGGCGACCGCGTGCCCCGTTTCTTGGCCGAGGTACCAACATTCGTAAATTACCGGAACATTGTCGTTCAGAAAGTTGATGGACAACGGCCGGCCGTTGAACAAAAAGACGATGACTGGTTTTCCGGTCGCGACCATCGCCTTCACTAGCTCTTCCTGGCGACCGATCAAATTGAGGTTCGCGCGATCGCCCATGTGCTGCAGAGACCAAGCTTCCCGCGAAGTTTGTTCATTGCCACCGATAGCCAGCACAATCGCGTCGGCCTTTTTGGCCACTTCAATAGCCTCCGCTATGGCCTTGTGGTCCTCATCCGGGTTGCTGGGCACCACTTCATCCTGGTTCCAGGAACCGCCGATCGTAATTTTGCAGCCTTCGCTGTAGAGCACCTTGGCCCGGTTGGCGACCTTGTGCTTGATGCCGTCAAGCACGGTCACATCATGTTTGGGAACTCCGCTGTATCCGCCGAGGAGGCTGCGGTTGGCGTTAGGCCCGATCACTGCGATGGTTTTGATCTTGTTGAGGTCCAGCGGCGCGACCTGATTGTCGTTCTTTAGCAGCGTGATGGCTTCGTGAGCCGCTTTCAGAGCTAATTCGCGGTGCGCGTCGCAGCCTGCTATGCGTTCTGCTTCGGCGGGATCGACATAAGGGTCATCGAACAGCCCTATGGCGAATTTGCAGAAAAGCATCGGCGCGATCAGTTCGTCGAGTTCTTTTTCCTTGAGCACGCGTTTGCGCACCAAATCCGCAAGATGGAGGTAGCAATCTGGGTCGGGCAGCTCGATGTTGACGCCCGCCCGCACGGCCTGCACACAGGAATCGGCTTTGTCTTTGGCCACAAAATGACCGTGCGTTTCCGGGCGATAACCCAGCTCCCAAACCGCAAAGTAGTCAGAGACGAGAAAACCCTCGAAGCCCCACTCTTTGCGGAGCACGTCGCGCAGCAACCATTTGTTTTTGTGCGAGGGCACGCCATCGATTTCGTTGTAGGAAGCCATGACGCTGAGAGCGCCGGAGTGCTTCAGCACTTCTTTGAAGGGAAATAGAAAAGTTTCACGAAGTACGCGCAGGGAGACGTTCGCCGGAGCGCAGTTCATGCCGGACTCGGGCTGACCGTGACCGACAAAATGTTTTAACGTGGCGATCAGGCGTTTTTTGTCCCGGAATTTTGCGTCTCCCTGAAAACCGCGGACGGCGGCGATGCCCAAGCGTGATACCAGGTAGGGATCCTCGCCGTAAGTTTCTTCAACGCGGCCCCAGCGGGGTTCGCGAGCCACGTCCACGACGGGCGTGAGCGCTTGATGGGCGCCACGCTGTCGCGCCTCGAGTGCGGTCATCGAGAAAAGCGATTCGACTAATTCGGGGCTAAAGGTTGCGCCCAGCGCGATGGGCTGGGGAAAACTGGTTCCGTCCACGGCGGCGTGACCGTGGAGGCATTCTTCGTGAAACATCACCGGGATGCCCAGGCGGGTTTCTTCGAGGAAGAACTTCTGAATTGCGTTGGTGAGTTCCGCCATGTCTCGGGCATTCTTGCCTTTTCCGGCGTCGCTCGGGCGGCCGACCTGGCCGGGGGCGCAACCATTCGCAAATGCTTTTTTTGCTTTGGGATGATCGAAGTTGCCGTCGGCGTCCACCAGCTTATCCGCCTTCTCTCGCCAGATGCACACCATCTGCGCGGCCTTTTCGTCGACGGTCATCCGGCTTAATAGATCCTTGACTCGTCGTGCGGGAGAGAGACTTGAATTCTTATATGGCGGCAGCTTGGCAGCTTTTCTTGATCCACGTGCATGCGTCTTCATGTTTTCCGTTCCTCCGGATCTTTTGTTTTACGCGCACAACACGGGCAAGCGCTCCCGTCTGTGAGCAGACGACGGATACGGCGAATGAATCGAAGCGGTGAGGCAGGAGCTAAAATCGCGAAGCGAAGGCCTGGCGGGAAGCAAGAGCACCTCCTGGAAGATCATCAATTTTTTGAATTCTTGCAATGCGCTGGGCGAATGATACTATAGTTGGTCGTTAACGTACACGGCCTTGCTCCTTCGCTCCTCTCGGCGTTCTAAGGGCTTTTGCGATTCCACCAGGCAAGCCCGCGTGCGCCTGCGAAGGCCGCTACCAGGAGAGTCTCCCATGACCAGCAGCGATTCGTTTCAACCGAAACCGGAACACAAATTCTCTTTTGGGCTTTGGACTGTCGGTAACCGTGGCCGTGATCCTTTTGGCGATTTCGTTCGAGCAACGATTCCGCCAGTCGACATCGTCGGGATGCTTGCAGAAGTGGGCGCGTGGGGAGTGAATCTGCACGACAACGATCTGGTTCCCATCGACGCCACGGCGAGCGAGCGTGACACGATAGTGCGGGAGTTTCGCAAGGCTTGCGAGAAGCACGGGATTGTCGTGCCGATGGCCACCGTGTCTTTGTTTTTCCATCCGGTATTTCGCGACGGCGCCTTCACCGCGAACGATCCGGAGGTTCGGGCGTTTGCGCTACAAAAAACCATGCGCGCGATGGACCTTGGCGCGGAATTGGGTGCAAAGATTTTCGTGCTATGGGGCGGACGTGAGGGCGTGGAAACCGACGCGTGCCGGCGCCCGGATGAGGCGGTAAAGCGTTTGCGCGAGGCGGTGAATTATCTTTGCGAGTATAGTCTCGACAGAGGATATGGATACCGGTTCGCGCTCGAAGCAAAACCCAATGAACCGCGCGGTGACATTTATATGGCCACCACGGGCCACTACCTGGGATTCGTCCCGACGCTACAACATCCGGAAATGGTTGGCGTGAATCCGGAATTCGCGCACGAAACGATGGCAGGACTGAATTTCCTACATGGAGTCGCGCAGGCCTGGGAAGCAGGCAAGCTGTTTCACATCGACCTGAACGACCAGATGCCGGGCCGGTATGATCAGGATCTTCGTTTTGGTTCGGCGAACTTGAAAGGCTCGTTTTGGCTGGTAAAGTTCCTGGAAGATGTGGGGTATGCCGGTCCGCGCCACTTCGACGCGCACGCTTACCGCACCGAGAATTGCCAAGGTGTAATGGATTTCGCACGCGGCTGCATGCGCTCGTACCTGATCTTGAAAGATAAGGCGGCACGTTGGAACGCAGACCGCGAAATCCAGGCAATTCTGCAGGAAATTTCGGGTGACGGCGCACGTTTGCCAAGCATGAAGAGCTACACCAAGGACGGATGCAAGGCATTGTTGGCTCATTCGTTCGATCTCGACGCAATATTGCGCAGACCACTTCCGTATGAACGCCTGGATCAGTTGACCATCGATGTTCTGACGGGAGTTCGCTAACTCCTTAGGGCCCAGAGTCGCGCGGAAGCGAAAAGCACAACGAATCTGATGCTAAGATTTACCCTGCCAAGCGGATTGAGGGCGGGATGGACTTTATTCACGAAGATTTTTTGCTAAGGTCGGCGGCGGCGCGCCAGTTGTATCACCGCTACGCTGCAGTCCAACCCATCCTGGATTACCACTCGCATCTTTCGCCGCGCGATCTCGCCGAAGACCGGCGTTTCCATGATTTGTACGAGATTTGGCTGGAAGGCGACCACTACAAGTGGCGGGCGATGCGCGCCAATGGGATTGCGGAGCGGTTTTGCACTGGCGACGCGTCGCCCTACGAAAAATATTTGGCTTGGGCTCGCACTGTACCCGCGACGCTGCGCAACCCGCTGTATCACTGGACACACCTGGAACTGAAGCGCTATTTCGGGCTGAACACGTTGCTGGACGAAAGCTCCGCGAAATCTGCGTGGGATTGTGCCAACGAACAACTACGAGAGAGCGATTTGACCGCACGCGGCATCCTGAGGAAATTCCGCGTTCGCGCGCTCTGCACGGTCGATGATCCCTGCGATGCTTTGCAGCACCACCGTACGATCGCGGCATCCGAGCGGAGTTTTCGGGTGTTGCCCACGTTTCGGCCCGACCAGGCTTTTTTGGTCCACGCTCCGGCAGAATTCAACGCCTGGGTCAGCCGCCTGGAAGCAGCGTCAAACCGCGAGATCAACTCGCTGGCCGATTTTCTGGACGCGCTGAAGCGGCGGCACGATTATTTTCACTCGTATGGTTGCCGATTGTCGGATCACGGACTGAATTGTTGCTTCGTTGCGCCAGCACATGAAACCCAGTTGGAGTTCACGTTTGCCAAGGCGCGGGGAGGGAGCGCGGCGACTCCAGAAGAAGCGGAGCAGTTCGGCGCTTATCTACTGTTGTTTTTTGGCCGACTGGATGCGGAGAAAGGCTGGACAAAGCAACTGCATCTTGGCGCACGGCGAAACGTGAACTCGCGCATGTTGGACGCCATGGGGCCCGACACCGGGTTCGACAATATCGGAGATTTTCCGCAGGTTGCAGGGCTTTCTGCGTTCCTCGACCAACTCGCGCAGGAGAATTCGCTGCCCAAAACAATTGTGTACAACGCGAATCCCGCGGACAACTACGCGATCGCTACAACGCTTGGAAGTTTTCAGGAAGGGCCGGTTGCCGGCAAAGTGCAATTCGGGAGCGGATGGTGGTTTTTGGACCAAAAGGAAGCAATCGAGTGGCAATTGAACGCACTCTCACACACAGGCCTGCTGTCTCGTTTTATTGGCATGCTGACCGATTCGCGGTCGTTTATGTCTTTCCCGCGGCATGAATACTTCCGGCGTATTTTGTGCAACTTGATTGGCGAAGATATGGAGCGAGGTGAGTTGCCGAACGATGAGCAACTCCTCGGTTCTCTGGTACAAAACATCTGTTTTGGAAACGCGCAGCGCTATTTGGGCTTTGACTCAATTGCCGCCGACACCACGAGACCAGCGATGGGGTCATCTACGCAATCGAAGTCTGACTAATTCCCTTTCCTCACCAGTTGTGTAGCGTGCCATCCAATTTGCGATTAACGGGCAAGTAGGCGCGCTGATAGGGGTAACGCGCCGCCAGAGCTTCGTCGATATCGACACCAAGACCGGCTGCATCGCCTGGATACATATAGCCACTTTCGAAGGTGTAGGAATGAGGAAAGACCGAATCCGTTTCGGCAGTATGGCGCATGTACTCCTGGATGCCGAAATTATGGACGCTGAGATCGAAATGCAGCGCCGCCGCCATGCACACCGGACTCAAATCTGTGGCGCCGTGCGAGCCGGTTCGCACGTGATACATTTCCGCGAGATTTGCAATTCGGCGTAAGTGCGTGATGCCGCCGGCGTGGACCACAGTGGCGCGGATGTAATCGATCAACTGCTCCTGAATCAATTGCTGGCAATCGTAAATACTGTTGAACACTTCGCCGACTGCGAGCGGCGTGGTCGTGTGCTGCCGGATGATGCGGAAGCTTTCTTGCAACTCGGCGGGCGTGGGATCTTCCAGCCAGAACAAGTGAGACGGCTCGAGCTCCTTGCCTAAGCGAGCCGCTTCGATGGGGGCCAACCGGTGATGCGCATCATGCAAAAGATGCAAGTCGGGTCCAAATTCCTTGCGCAGACGCGTGAAGAGCTGCGGCACAAAATTCAAATAGTGTTCAGTGGACCATTGATTTTCCGGCGGCGCATCCTTTTCGGCAGGTTCGTAATGCGGGCCGCCGCGTCCTACACCGTAAGTGGTGGCCAGACCGGGAATGCCGGATTGCGCCCGAATGGCCTTGTAGCCCAATTCGACGTAGCGGCCGACGGCCTGCACGGTTTCCTCAATGTTGTTGCCGCTGGCATGGCCGTACACCAGCACGCCATCCCGCGAGGCTCCGCCTAGCAGCTGGTACAGAGGCACGTTTAAGGTTTTCGCCTTGATGTCCCACAGGGCGGTGTCGACCGCGGCGATGGCGCTCATGGTTACCGGCCCACGGCGCCAATAGGCTCCTTTGTAGAGGTACTGCCAGGTGTCCTCGATGCGCCGGGCATCGCGGCCGATCAGCAGGGGAAGGGCGTGATCGGTCAAGTAGCTTTCGACTGCGAGCTCGCGACCATTAAGTGTAGCGTCGCCAAGGCCGTAGACTCCGTCTTCGGTGGTGATCTTTACGGTGACAAAATTGCGTCCCGGACAGCAGACCATCACCTTCGCATCGGTAATTCTCATCGTGCGTTTCTCCTCCAGGCCGCAACAGGACAGACTTTACCATCAGTTCGCGGCGGGCATGCAAAGTGGCTTGTAGAAGAGGACTGCATGCTTGTTGGAATGAACCTGCAGATATATACTCCCGTCAAACCCAAGAACCTAGTGGGTGCTCGTAGCCGCCCGAAATACGCCGTGGCGTTCACAGCGCATAGGAACAAATGCACTCCTGTCATTAACCGGAGGGATTAAGAATGAAGAATAGCCTTAAAGTCTACGTTCTGTTCGTCTCGATGTGTGTGCTCATCTTTGGTCCGCAGCGGGTGAGGGCGCAAGAAAAAAGCGCTCCAAGCACGGCGGAAGTTCACGTGGTCATCACCGACTCAGGCGTGGAAAGCAATAACGAAGTTCCACGGCTGAAGCAAGATGAAGTAAAGGTGAAACAAGGTAAGACGTATCTGCAAGTCACTCAGTTGATCCCGGCGGAGGGAGACAACGCGGCGTTGCAATTGATGATTCTGATTGACGACACGCTGAACACCCAAGCGGTCGGAAACAATTTGACTGACCTGAAAGAGTTCATCAAGGCACAGCCCCCCACAACTGTGATTGGAGTGGCCTATATGGCGAACGCCACAGTGAATGTCGTGCAGAATTTTACGAAAGACCACGACCTGGCGGCGAATGCCGTGCGCCTGCCGCGGGGCAGTTATTCGACGATGGACAGCCCGTACCTTTCGCTGATCAGCCTGGTAAAAAGCTGGCCCCAGCAAAAAGTGCGGCGCGAGGTTTTGATGGTGAGCGACGGCCTGGACCGGCTGCGCGGTAACCAGCCTACGGCCGCACAACTCGGCCCCAGTTTTGGCCCCGGCCCCGTCTATCACAGCTTGCCGCAAATTAGCGTCGACGCAACATCTGCGAGCGAAATCAGCCAGCGCTACAACGTTCTGGTCTACTCGATCTATTCGCCCGGCATTGGACGCGCGGGGCGCAGCCAGATGGACCTGCTGACGGGACTTTCCGGATTGTCCAAAATCGCAGAGGAAACGGGCGGGGAATGCTACTCGATGGCGACCAGCAACCTGGTCAGCTTTAAGCCGTACCTCGACCAGTTTCAGAAGTCGCTCAACAATCAGTACTACCTGGTGTTCCGCGCTACGCCGAAGAAGAAGCCGGGCTTGCAACGTGTGAACATCGAGACCGAGGTGCCAAAGTCCGAGATTCTGGCGCCGGATAACGTCTGGGTTCCCGGCGCCGGGCAGTAGCAGGGGCGCTCCGCAACTAGCCGTGGTCGGCTAAAACAGAGTTTGCTTAGTCGTTGAAATTTTGAAGGTACGGGTGTGCCTTACTTCGGAAGTATCAAGGAATCAGCAGGAATCTAGCAGGCAGAATGCGCGGAGCCTGAGTAAGGTGCCTGGCTGAACATACTTAGAGCGCTACGAGGTCGACAAGTACACCCTGCATCGACCGTGATGATTTCCCTTGACACAGCTTGAAATGCCCGTTTGAATCGATTTAAGCAATGGCCTTCATGGCCTGTGAGCCCACGACCCGAGCTTCAACCCCGAAGCTCTGAGTCAGCTCCTGGCGGAGGCGCAATACATAAAAAGTTTCGTGAGCTTGGGTGCAAACTCACCGGTGCACAAGGAGCTGGTTATGACAGGGGTGTGTTCCATACTTTCTTCAAAGCGCCTGTCCCGAATGGTTGCCGTGGCGCTATTTCTATTCTTAGTATTTTTGCCTTCCGTGTTGCTGGCGCAAGGCTATTTCGGCACGGTGAGCGGCGAGATTACTGATCCCAGCGGCGCCGTGGTCCCTGGCGCCAAGGTCGTCATCAAGGACGAAGCCAAAGGTTTCACGTTTACCGCTACGACCGACAGCGCCGGACACTATGTACTGACTTCGGTTCCTCCAGGCATGTACACGTTGACCGTCGAAGTACAAGGTTTTCAACGCGAGGTGCGAACCGGCGTAAAAGTCAACGTCAGTGAGAATGCCACGGCCAATTTTCACCTGAGCGTCGCCACTTCCACGCAAAGTGTGGAGGTGAAGGAGCAGGTGCAAAACCTGTCCACGGAGGACGCGGTGACCGGGCAAGTGGTAGATCGTAAGTTCATCAACGACTTGCCGCTGGTCGATCGTTACGTGCTCGACTTTGTGATGATCGCTCCGGGCATGAACAATATGAGCGACCAGAACTCCGTCGGGGATACCGGAACCAACTTCGTATCCAACGGCAGCCGGGGCGCCAGCGCGGACGTCCTAATGGACGGCGCTTCGATCACGAACTTTGAACCCAACGGGGGCATTACCCAAGTCACTTATACGCCATCCGCCGAGGCGGTCGAAGAATTCAAAGTGCAGCAGACCAATTTCAGCGCCGAATACGGCTTCACGGGCGCCTCGGTTGTAAACATGATCACCCGCTCGGGCGGCAATTCGTTCCACGGCGGAATCTACGACTTCATCCGCAACAGCATGACCGACGCCAACAATTGGTTCGCTAATGCGGCGGACCAACCGATTTCTCCGCTGCACCGCAACAATTTTGGTGGCACGCTCGGTGGCCCGATCCTGAAAGATAAGCTCTTCTTCTTTTTTGACTATGATGGCACGCGCGACACCAGCATGGCCACGGCACAGGCCGGCGTCCCGACCGACGCGGAACGTCAAGGCAATTTTGGCGGACTTTGCGCTGCGGCGGGCGGTGCGTTTAATGGCGCGGGTGAGTGCATGGCCAACGGGCAAGTGGATCCCGCAGGCCAGCTTTGGGATCCGTACTCCGGAGTGTTTTACTCGGCCCCCCCTCAACCACCCGCGAATTACCCCGGATATTCCTCCGACCTCGGCGCTGGAGCGTATCGCAGCGCGTTTATCCCCTTTAATAACCTGGCCACGTACACAAGCCCCGGCAATCCCAAACTCGCTGGCACGCCATATCAGTTGTCGAACGGACCTGGCAATCTGATCGATCCGGTAGCGCAAAAGATGATGTCGTATTTCCCAGAGCCGAATTATTCCGGCAACGGCATTTACGACAATTGGGTGGGTTCGGGTTCCAACTATGGAGCCAACAACCAGTTCGACATAAAGATCGATTATCAAATCAGCAAGAAAAACCTGCTCAGCGGGAAATACTCACAGCAGTGGTGGAACAACACTCCTTTTGACTGCTTCCACAATTTGACCGACCCCTGCGGCAGTGGAACCAATTCTGGCACAGCACACCTGTTCGCCCTCAACGATACCTATACGTTCAGCCCGACACTTATCCTCACGAGCACGCTCGGGTTTACTCGCGGCGCGATGACCATCGATGCTTACAACAGTAGTTTCAATTCCAATCCGTTGGGCACCCTGGGGTTTCCGTCCTATCTGGGCAGCAACGGATTTCTGGGCGTACCGGCAATGTTCATCGGGGACTATTATTCCGCCGGCTATACCAGCATCGGCCAGGATCCTTACGGCAATTACCGGCAAGGCCAGGACACGGGCCAGTTGAGTTTCCTGGTTACTAACATCCGTGGACAGCACGAACTGAAATTCGGGTTCGAGGGCCGCATCCACCAACAGAACTACATTCAGACCAACGCACCGGTCGGCACCTTCAACTTTAACAACCAAGGCAGTTCCCAGTGTCCGCTTGGCGATATCACGCAGTGCGGTGGCGACTCGCTGGCCAGCTTTATGATGGGCCAGATGGGCGGCAGTCAAGGCTACGAGATCCAGTTCCGTCCCGCCACGGAAAATTATCAGTTTGCGGGATTTGGCCAGGACAACTGGAAAGTGACCGCCAAGCTGACCTTAAACATCGGGATGCGGTATGACGTGAATGTTCCCCGCACCGAGCGCTATAACCGGATGAACTGGTTCGATCCGAACGTGGTGAATCCACTCAACGGCGGCAAAATCACGTACACGGATCCGCTCAGCGGCTACACCGTCACTCGCACGCTGTACGGGGGCGAGGTCTTCGCAAGTCCCAGCGCGCGCAGCAACTTCGTCACGAACTTGACGAATTTCGCACCTCGTTTTGGCTTCTCCTATCTGCTGACACCCAAGACCGTGATGCGCGGAGGCTATGGCATGTACTACGACCAAGCTCGTTCCGGCGCCAGCGGCGTGTTGCCTTACGGTTCGCAGGGTTTCAATCAGTGGACCGGCGCGGTAGGAACCTACCAGAACGATGGCGCCACACCATATTTGCATCTGAGCAACCCTTTCCCGAATGGATTGATCCAGCCACCGGGGAACTCTCTTGGTTTGCTCAATGACGTGAGTTACGGAGCTGTCGGGCCAATCAAGACGCCCTACTGGGCGCAAACCCCCTATGAACAAAGCTGGAGTTTGGGCTTCCAGCGGCAATTGCCTTACAACGTCGTGGTCACCGCGGACTACGTGGGCAAGAAAGGAACGAAGTTGCCCTACAACGGAGGCAACATTCTTGACGTCTTAGGACCGTGGGTCGAGAAGCTGCCTACCGCCCAGATTGGTAACCTTTACAACTATGTGAACAACCCCTTTGCTTCTATCCTGACCACCGGCCCGCTGGCTTCCTACTATGCCAACAGTCCGCTTACCGCGCCGCAGGTTCAGGCTTTTCAACTGGAATTGCCGTATCCGGAATACACCAGCGTCACTAGTGACGTGCCTCCAATTGCCAACTCCATCTATAACGCCTTGCAAATCACGGTCGCAAAGAACTATTCCAACGGCTTGGCACTTTCGGCCAATTACACATGGTCGAAGTCCATTGACGATTCGTCCATGTACGATACCAACGTGTCCTGGCTCGCGGGCACGACCGGTGGCCTTTGGGAGCCTCAGGATCCCAATAAGCCCTGGCTGGACCGCAGCCTCTCTACGTTTGACGTACCACAGATCGTCAAACTGAACTACAGCTACGATCTGCCGATCGGGCACGGGCGCCCTTACCTGAACAATATGCCGCGCATACTTGAGGCCATCGTGGGCGGCTGGAAAACCGCCGGCGTGTGGACCTGGCAAAAGGGCTTCCCACTCAACTTCGAAACTTACGGAACTCCAATACCCACGTATGGGCCCCAGCGGCCGAACATTGTGTGCACACCGAAGCGCACCGGAGGTGGCGACGGAAACTGGGTCTACAACTATTTCGAGAATCCGAACTGCTATCAGACACCGGAGGCCTACACCCTGGGCGACGCGTCGCGAACGCTCCCGTCGATCCGGAGCCCCTTCTTCTTTACCGCCAACCTGTCCGTCTTGAAGGACTTTGCACCGGTGCCCAGCCACGAAAACATCGTGCTGGAATTGCGCCTGGAGGCACAGAACGCCTTCAACCATCCGGTTTTTGGCACGCCCGATACGACCGTGGGTGACCCGAACTTTGGAGTCATCAGCTATACAGCCGTCGGGCCCAGGCAATGCCAACTGGCGCTCAAGCTAAACTTTTAAGCCGCCATTCCACGTAGAAACGCAGGCGGGACGGCAATGCATCGCCGTCCCGCTTGCTGTATTCCAGCTTCGTTACTTGCCAGGAATCGCGCGATTTTGTGTGCTTCCCGGAACCGGCTGTTCCCTGCCGATTCGATGAATGTGAGGAAGGCTTGGAGGCGCGGGTGGACCTGTACCAATAGACAGCAGAGCGACACCACGTATTGAAAATAGCCTGTTTATGCTGGTTTCCGGGGCCTTCACCTCTTACCTAAAGTGTAAAGCCGCCCCACCCATTTTGTTGACGCCTTCCAGGGCCCTTGTTAGTTTCAATCTATGCAGTCCCCGCACGGCCCTTTTTGGCGTGACTCGAAGGAGTGTTCTAATGCGCGCAATTGCAGCAGGTATGGGTTTGGGCATGTTACTGGCAGGTGCGAGTGCCTGGACGCAAAGCAATCCCCAGCCGCAACAGGCGGCAGCTACGCCGCCGGTGGCCTCCACGACCTCCCCGGATTACAGCTCGATTTACTGCTCGAATTTCGTCACCTCCGAAGCTGGAAGCGACACTCGCCTCATTTCTGGTGAAGAGTCGAATTCCAAAATAGTCTTCGCCCAGCGCGACATCGTTTACATCAGCAAGGGGTCAAGTCAAGGTGTCCATGTGGGCGACCGTTACTCCGTTTATCGCCCCGAGAGCGACCCGCTGGACGTCCAGTGGTTCAAGTGGCAGAACAAGCTCATGAAGGCGATGGGCACATTCTACTTGGACGCGGGGCAGGTTAAAGTCATCAGCGTGCAACCCAATGTCTCTATCGCTGAGGTCACCTTCGCTTGCAACTATCTGCAGCGAGGCGATTTCGTTCGCCCCTGGCAGGAACGTCCCATGCCCCCTTTTAAGCCCGCTGAAAAGTTCGACTCCTTTGCGCCCGTCGATGGTAAATCCATCGGCATGATCGTGGTCGGCAAAGATTTTGGTCAGTTGTATGGGAAGCTGCAACCAGTCTACGTTAATCTCGGTACCAATCAGGGCGTCAATGTTGGCGATTACATGCGCATCTTCCGGTATCAAGGCGGAGGCGTGCAAACCGTCGCCAACTTCGACGACTTCCAGTACAAGATGTACGGCTTCGGAAGTACGCCTGTCGCCTACAAATGGAACGACCTGCCTCGGGAAATGCTCGGGGAAGGAATCGTCCTCAACGTCAGCCCGAACTCCTCTACAATGCTGATCACGCTCAGCAAAAAGGATATTTTCTCGGGAGATTATGTGGAGATTGAGTAAGCGAATTTAGTCCACTTGCTTGCCCGCGTCTTTCCCGGACGCGGGCTTTTGTTTTTATTTTGCTTCCGTGACGATTTCGCAGCTAAATCCGTAGATTCTCGTCTCCGGTATCTTCCAAGCGTCCGTAGGTAGTCCGGCTTTGTAGCACGTTTCCCGCAGAAACTGTTCACGATCGAAGTGGTGCTCGACCGCCACTTGCGGCAACAACAACCCTCGCCGGTAACCCTGCTCTACCAGCAATCCGTGCTTTCCAATCTCCACCTGTTCAGCCTTAATCCGTTCCAGTGGCGACAATAAAGACACTTCGATTTCCAATCGAGGGAGCTCTTCCGGCTGCATTGGAGAAAATCGCGGATCCTCTAGCGCGGATTCCGTTGCGCACTGCACGATACTTTCCCCCAACACGGCTTTTCCTTCGATCACACCGATGCAACCGCGCAGTTTGCCTCCTACCGTCAGAGTCACGAACACCCCGCACCGTTCGTTAAATATTCCTGCACATGGAATTTCCATCAGCAGCCGCCCATGGCGTACAGCTTCCTCTACGGCCTGGCGGGCTAACTCCAGAATGCTCTTTCGGTCGGTTTCAGAGAGGCAGCGCATCCTGCGATTTCTTATGTACTTCGAGCACGCTCAATTTATGGCGTTGCTTCACCCGGTCATCCAATTGATTCCAGAAACGGAAGACGTACTGTGCTGCAGAAACCACCGCGCTGATCACGACCAGCCACAGCAACACCAATCCTAACGTGCGGAACGAGGGGTGGCGCGCGCCGTAGATCAGCACCGCCGCAGCACACACTTGAAGCACCATTTTCGTTTTACCCAGCGTCGAGGCTGCAATCGTGAAACCCTCGGCCGAAGCAATATTTCGAAGACCCATGATCACCAGTTCTCTGCCAATGATGATTACTACCATCCACGCCTTCGCCAGGTGCATGTCTACGAGAGCAATAAATGCGGCGCAAATCAGAAGTTTGTCGGCGATGGGATCCAATAGAATCCCCAGAGTGGTAACCTGCGCGTTCCGCCGCGCAAAATATCCATCCGCCCAATCCGTTGCTGCTGCCACCAGCAGAATCAACACCCCCCAAAATTCAAAATGCATCGGAAACCCACCCAGTTCCACATTCGGACTGCGGGTGAGCAACACCACAATCAACAGCGGTACGATAAATATCCGCAGCAAAGTCAATGCGTTTGGCAGATTCATAAAGGGCGCGGACGAAGGGCCTGCGTTAACTCCTTGTTTGGTCACTCGGCTCACTATAGTCTTGGTGCCAGTAAGCGTCAACGTTCGCCGGTCGTCCTGCGTCCGGGTACTGTAAGGTTACTAAGCGAAGTCACGGCCTCGATTGGGATGCGGTACTCTTTCGTAACACCGCTGCTGCAAACCTGTGCAAATCGGAAACCGAGACTTTCTCAGGTTTTGTCTGGCGGCCCGGCACATCGTTTCGCCAAGGCCCGAACAAATACCGTATTTACATGGGGTTACCGTAGCCACCTAGACGGAACTCGGCACTTGTAAAATTTCCGCCCTGGATTGGGTTCCGTCAGGATGCTCCGGTTTCCACAACGTTTTCCACAAGCGCCGCGGCCCCACCCGACCTCATTGCGATCGAGGTTTTTTGCAAAAAATCCGTTCATTTTTGTTAAATTCGCTCTGAATTACTAAAAGGTTAGCGAGAATTGATCTCGATTCCCTCAGATGGCGTGCGGTCCACGCAAAACCCGCACCGGCAAAAACAAAATGGCTCGCAGTAAGTCAAACACACCGTGCACGGCGATTCCGATAATCCGAAACGGCAGCAACAGCAGCCACACGATGGGGTACAAAACCAGCGCCAACAAAGCCAGGGGCCAGCAGATGACCAATAGGATGCACCACAGAAAAAAAGTCGCCATGATTCCCCTCCTGCCTATCCGTACGAAGCGGAAGGACGCAATGTTTCCTTCATCTCGAAGTCTTTCAGCTTTAACCGCCGCGCGATGGTCTCTGGCACTTCCACTTCCAGATCCATGTGCGAGTCATTCACTTCGGAGTGAACCACCCGGCCGAGCGCATGAATTAAAGCTAGCGAGCGTCCTTCCGTCAATGGCATGTGCAGCGAAAGCTTTACCACGGGATCCACCGGCAGCGCAGCATCAATGCGCTTCAACAGTTCGTCCAAACCTTCCCCAGTCAGTGCCGAGACGAACAGCGGCGGCGTATCACCCTTTTTTCCGTGTGCCCATGCCGCCGCAAACTCCTCCCGCTGCGCCGCCGAAAGCCGGTCCACTTTGTTGAAGACCCGCAGCCTCGGCCGCTGCGTCACGCCCAACTCGCCAAGAATTTTTTCTACTTCTTGTTCGAATTCGTCGTGATTCGGATTGGAAATATCACTTACCTGTAAAATCAGCGCGGACTCCTGTACCTCTTCCAGCGTGGCGCGAAATGCCGTCATCAGCCCCTTCGGCAAGGCGCGAATGAATCCCACTGTGTCGGATACAAGAATTCTGCGATTCGAAGGCAACCTTAGCGCACGGATGGTTGGGTCCAACGTCGCAAACATCCGCGGCGAAACCAGCACTTCTGCCTGACTCAGTGCGTTAAACAAAGTCGACTTGCCTGCGTTCGTATATCCCACCAGGGATCCCAACGGCACCGCGTTTCGCGCCTCACGACGCAGCGCCCGCTGTTCCCGCACCTCATCAATGCTTTCCTGAATTTTCCGGACACGGTCACGAATCCGGCGTCGGTCCGTTTCCAATTTCTTTTCACCAGGACCGCGAACACCGATGCGCCCTGCTCCACCGCCGCCACTTTTGCCGCCCAACCGCGACATCTGCACGCCTCTCCCGGTCAGCCGCGGCAGCATGTAGTTCAATTGCGCCAATTCCACCTGCAATTGACCCTCGCGGCTTCGCGCATGCTTCGCAAAAATATCCAGGATCAACTGCGTACGGTCGATCACACGGCGTTCCGTGACTTCCTCGATATTCCGCTGCTGCACCGGCGTAAGTTCACTGTCAAAGATGATCAGTGGGGCCTTTCGCGCCGTGGCTTCTGCACGAATTTCATCCAGTTTCCCTCGTCCGACCAGAGTCGCAGGATCCGCGGCATCTCGCAGTTGAAACAGTGTACCGGCGATTTCCGCGCCCGCGCTGCGAGCCAATTCCACCAGTTCCGCCAAGGACTCACGACCTTGCTCTCCCACTGGCATGCCTGGAAATCGCGGAGCGCGTTTCCAACCCACACCTACCAACAGGACGCGTTCGGAAACGGAGGTATCTTTCTGTGTTTTCATGAAGGGGTTGGAGCCGGCGTTCTCGTGCAAACTTCGCAAATCATAGAGAGGAACTTCGTCATCAGCTGCGATTATACGTCTATTCGGTTTGGGGCGATACCATGTCACTCAACCTTCTTATGATGATTTTGAGAGCCTCTTTTTGGATCCTTTCGTCGTCGCCAAACCCTTCCAGCCAGTGCATCCCCGGCTCGCGACGGAACCAGGTTAGTTGTCTCTTCGCGTATCGTCGCGTCGCCTGTTGGATTGCGGCACGCGCTGTTTCCAGACTCGCTGCCCCGTCAAGCACGTTTCGCAATTCGCGATAGCCAATGAAGTCGAACGCTTTCGCGTCTTCCGGAATTCCTTTTGCGATTAGCGTCCGCACTTCCTCGAGCCATCCCCGTGCTAACATACTGTCGGTCCTCAAGTGCACTCGCTGGTACAACGCTTCGCGCGCCGGTATCAACCCAAGTTTTATAGCGTGCCAGCCGTCCAGAGGAGTCCGTCCATTCCGGTGCACTTCCGAAATCGGTTTTTCCGTCAGCAGGCAGACTTCAATCGCCCGAATCAACTTCTGCTCATCTGCCGCAGCAATTTTTTCCGCGGCTTCCCGATCGAGACGCTGCAGCATCCGATGCAAATATCCAGACTCTTGTTGCGCAGCCTCGCGCCGCAACCGCTCCCGTAATTCCTCGGACCGTTGCGGCAATTCAGCCAAGCCTTCGAGTAGCACCCGGAGATACAAACCTGTGCCCACCGTCAGTATGGGAAGTTTTTTTCTTGCGTGTAGTTCCTTCAATACCTCTATCGCGAGTTCTCGATAACCGCCCGCGGTTGACGCATCCGCCCCATCCAGAACGTCCAGCAGGTGATGTGGGATTCCTCGCCGCTCTTCTTGAGTGGGTTTGGCTGTGCCGATATTAAAACCGCGGTACAACTGTGTGGAATCGCACGCGACCACTTCGCCATTCAATCGCTCCGCCAGCCATACCGCTAATGTGGATTTTCCAGAAGCAGTCGGTCCTACAATCACCAGCAGCGGAAGATCAGGCAACGCGTTCATTTATGGAATAGCATAGGCCACGCGCGGACCAGCAGGATAGCTAACACAATCAGTGCCAGCAACAAGCTGCCGAGCACTTGCGAACGTGTCGGTTTCATTGCTTTATTTTAGGGGCAAGTAGCTTCGTTATAGCAATAGGTAAACCGCAGCTGGATGTAATCTGCCTTGAACCCCCCAGGGAGTGGCGGGAATGGATTGGAAGCGCGGATCGAAGAAATTGCCGCGCGATCTAACGGTTCTTTACCCGACCCGAACACCCTCTGCGGATCGTTATCGGGCACTGTTCCGTTCTTGTAGATCTTGAAGATCAACGAGACCTTGCCGTTATCACCCAACTGAACCGACGCGGGCATAACTGCAAACCAGTTCTGCTTCACGATCAAGTAGATGCGATGCAGATAGTCGCTAAAGTCGATTCCTTCATTGTCGGTTAGCATTTCGATATTACCGCCCGCGGACCCACGGCCACCTTGCCCACCTCCGCCGCGAGAGCCCGGCAAACCACTGCTCCCACCGATTGGCGCTGGTGAGTTGGGCCGTGTCCCTCGTGCCAAGTCTTGAATCGTATCGCCAGGCGAACTCGACTTCGGCAAGATTAAGCCTGATTGCGGCACAGGCATACTCGGCGTTTCCAGTTTGATCGCCGGCTTTGGCAAGTCTCCTTTATTTCCATCCGCGGGCTTCGGGGGTGCAGCAGCGATGTTCGGCTGTGGCGACGGTGCGCTAGGCAATTCCTTCTTCGGTTGCGGTTGTGGCACAGGCTGGGGCGGCGGGGGCTGTACCGGTTGTGGAACGCTGGGCGCCACCTTGCGAATTTCCCGTGGGTCAACGTGTACCTGGGGCTTCGGCGCGGGCGGCGCTGATGGCTTCAGCGACTCGAGCGCTCCCGGCGGCAACAATACTGAAATCTGTTTCCGCCCAATCTCGTCCACTTCATGCGACCGCGAACGGTATGCCAGGATCTGCACCATCGCTATGATGAACATTACGTTCAGCAATAACGAAGCGACCGCAACGACAATTTCTCCAATTGGCCGCTTTTGCTGTTGCTCCGACGGTAAAAACGATAATTCGCCGGTCTGGAAAATATCCGGCTGCACCAACTCTTCCGACACCGCCGGCATTTCTGGCATTTCCTCGGGCGGTTGCGCCCCCTGTGGAACGGTAATGCGTTCATCCAGTTCGGTCGGCTGCGCCGGCAGATGGGAGTCATCCGGCCGCTGCACTTCCGCAACATTTAGATCGCGCGGCACCACAACACGCGTGGCAATCGCTTCCAATGGCAAATTGTTGGGAATGGTGGAGTGTCCATCGAGCGCGACGATCGGCAAGGTGGCCGGCACCAGCGTGCGCTCGTCGAGCGCGGTCGGCCGCCGCCGTGCGCTCGGCTCAATAATCGCCGGCGGCCGCGCCCCTGGGGGAACTAATGTCCGTGGAATCATTGCTTCCCTTCGACTGGCACACTGGATGATACCGGTTGGACGCGCGCGCTGTGCTCCCGGATGCTTTCCATTACCTCACTGGCCAACTGCAGCGCCGCCCTTCCCGCCGGTCCATCCGTTTTCGCCGCGACGCGGGTCTTCACCGAGTCGATGAACGCTTCCAATTCTGCTCGCAGCGGTTCGACTTCCGGTGCCGGCAGCTTTTCAAACACAAATTCCGGCTGTGGCCCCGGCCGCTTGACCCCCACGCGCAGCGCATCCCTTCTTGCATAATCCAGCGAAATATATTCCCGTTGCTGAAAAAATCTCATTTTCCGTACGCGCTCGGTGGAAACCCGGCTCGCCGTAACGTTCGCCACCGCTCCGCCCGCGAACTCCAGGCGTGCGTGAGCAATATCCACTTTGTCGGTCAAAACGGGGATTCCTACCGCCTTCACTTCCTGTACGGGTTCCTTCACCAACGCCAGCAGAATGTCTAGGTCGTGGATCATCAGGTCATAGATTACGTCTACATCCAAACTCCGCGGTGTGAATACACCCAACCGGTGCACCTCAAAGAACAACGGCCGGTTAACGATGGGCTCTACCGCACGCACCGCCGGGTTGAATCGTTCCACGTGCCCCACCTGCAGCACCCGCCCATTTCGCGTCGCCGCGGCAATCAACTCGTCCGCCTCCCCCAGCGTGCAAGCCATGGGCTTCTCGACCAAGACGTCGACACCCATCTCGAGCAGCCTGCACCCAATTTCTTTATGCGCCACGGTGGGCACAGCGACACTGGCCGCATCTACCAACCCGCGCAACTCTTCCATAGAAGAGAACGCTCGCGTCTGAAATTCTTGCGCGATTTTACCGGCGCGGTCTGCATCCTGGTCGAACAATCCTACCAGTTCCACATTCTCTATTTCGCCATATGCCCGCACGTGATTCCGCCCAAACTCCCCACACCCGACCACCGCCACGCGCGTCTTTTGCGTTCCCACACCCACACTCATTCTCGATCCTTGAGCATTCCCCGGGAATCCGGGACCGGCTCTGGGCTTTCCGTCGGCGGGAAAGCCTGGATGGTGATGCCAGCGGCATTCGCCACTTCTAATAGTTTGTCACGATCGAACAACAACGTGCGCGACGCATCAATGGCTAATGCCGTCGCCCCCGCCCTCTTCATTGCTTCGACGGTGGGCAATCCCACCACGGGTACGTCGAAGCGCATGTCCTGTTTCGGCTTACTTACTTTCGCCACCGCCAACGCCTTCCCTTCCGCAAACCGCGCCGCACGCTGAATCGTTTCGTCGGTACCTTCCATCGCTTCTACTGCCACGCAAGCGCGGTCGGCAATCACCACCGTTTGGCCAATATCCCTGGCGGCCAGGTGCCTCGCGACATCTAACCCATACTCCATGTCAGCCGCTTCGTGCTCATTCGGCGCCCGCCGCGTCAGCACTCCCGCTTCCGGCAATAACGGCTTCAAAAATAAAGTCGAGTCCACCAAGTGAATTCCTTCTTCCTCGAATACCTTCGCCACAGCCCCAATCAACGAGTCGGTGTTTTTCTTCGGCAGCGAAAACAACAACTTTGCCAGTTTCCAATCGGGCCGAATCGCGCTGAAAATCTTGTTGTGCTTCACCTGACCGGCCATCACCGCCTGCGTTACGCCTTCTTGCTGCATCAACGAGATGGCTTTGCTCAGTTCGCCCAGGCTCACCCAGTGCAGCCGCTTGGCGACTTTCTCCAACTCCGGAGACGCTTCCTCTTTCAGGGCGATTACTGCCATCTCAATGCCCTGACTGCGCGCGCCCTCCAGCACCAAAAAGGGGAATCGGCCATTGCCGGCAATCAATCCCCATCCTGTTGTGCTGTTCAAAGCTTGCGGCATGAATTTACGGCTCGTTTCACTTCACGATCCCACGTTCCGCCTTTTCCACAAAGGTCACCATCTCTTGCACGTCCGCGGAGTCGCTCCAGTTTTTACGCATCTCTTCGAGTGCTTGCGTCGTATTCTTCTTCGAACGCACCAATAACTTAAATGCCCGCTGCAGCGTCTGCACCCGCTCTTGCGAAAACCCTTTGCGTTCCAACCCAATCGTATTCGGGCCAAAACATTTCGTTTCGCGCTCCGTTACGATCAGCGAAAACGGCAGCACGTCCTGTGTAATCACGGTGCACGCTCCGATATACGCGTACCGGCCCAGACGGCAGAACTGATGCACCGGCGAAAACGCGCCCAAGGTCACGAAATCCTGCACGGTCACGTGTCCCGCCAAAGTCGCGCCGTTCACAAACAGCGTTCCATTCCCGATCTGACAATCATGCCCCACGTGCGAGTACGACAAAAAGAAATTCTCATTCCCTAATCGCGTGACCCCTCCGCCCTTCGTGGTCCCGCGGCTGACGGTGACATGTTCACGAAAGATATTCCCATCGCCCGCCACGAGCTCAACGTGTTCCCCGCGAAAGGTGTAGTCCTGCGGAGCGCCTCCAATTACACAAAACGGATGAAACACATTCCGCGCACCAAACTTTGACGGCCCCTCGATCACTGCATGGGCATGCACGATGCAATCCGGCCCCAACTCCACTTCATCGCCGACCACCGCAAAAGGGCCAATCTGCACTCCACCTGCTATTTTCGCTTTTGAGGAGACCATCGCCTGCGGATGTATTTCTGCCGTCATTTTGCCGTGTCGTTCGCCCGCTCGCGGTCCACCATTACGCACATCAGGGTCGCCTCGGTTGCAAGATTCCCTTCTACAAACGCTTTAGCCTGGATCTTGCACAAGTCGCCCTTCCACGCCAGGATATTCACTTCCACTCGCAACTGGTCTCCGGGTACAACGGGCCTGCGGAATTTCACATCATTCATCGAAGCCAGGTACAACAACTTGTGATCACGGTCTGGAATTTCCTGCAGCAACAACAAGCCCCCCGCCTGCGCCATCGATTCCAGAATCAGCACCCCCGGCATCACTGGCTTGCCTGGGAAATGACCCTGAAAAAAAGACTCGTTGATCGACACGTTCTTGATCACCACGATGCGCTTGAACCGCTCCATTTCCAAGACGCGATCGATCAGCAGAAACGGGTAACGGTGCGGCAAGAATTTTTGAATCTCGTTGATGTCCAGTTGCATTCCCGCTCCTGTAGCGCGCTATCCATTGTTGGGCGGCACGCCTCCGTACACTGCAAACCTACTATTATAAGCAATCTAGCGGTCCTGCACAGCACAAGTTGTCACGCGCCACACGGTCATACCACGGTTGTGCGTGGCTAATGCCGTTGTTAACATCCCCCTATCATGAATAACAACCAGGCCCTTCCTAAATCCCTTCTTGCTCACCTTCGCAAACGGCTTCCGCGGATGCTCGACACTCTGCGGCAGCTCACTCTGATTGAGTCTCCCAGTCTCGAGAAAAATCATGCCGACCGTTGCGCGAATTTCCTGGCCGATGAGTGGCAACTGCGCGGTGCCCGGATCCAGTTGATCTCGCAACGGCGTCGCGGGGATCACGTGCGCGCGGTTTGGAATCCCGTTTCCTCTCCGGCTTCCCAACTCCTGGTGCTCGGCCATTACGATACGGTCTACCCCACGGGAACGCTTTCCAAAATGCCATTTCGCATCGTTGGCAACAAAGCCTATGGACCGGGAACCTTCGACATGAAGGCTGGAATTGTCCAGGCACTCTTTGCCCTTGAAGCCTTACAAGAGCTCAAAGCAGAAATCTCCAAACGCATTGTGTTTTTCTGGACCTCCGACGAAGAAATCGGCAGCGAATCTTCCCGCAAGCTCATTGAGGACGAGGCGCGTCGCAGCGACGCGGTTTTTGTCCTGGAACCTTGCTTAGGCCCGCGCGGCATGGTCAAAACCTCCCGCAAGGGTGTCGGCGAGGCAAAACTGATGGTCCATGGCCGTGCCGCCCACGCCGGTCTCGATCCCGATCGTGGCATCAATGCCATCCACGAGCTCGCCGCTCAGATTGCTCGCATCGAGAAATGGAACGATCCTCGCAGGGGTGTCACAGTAAATGCGGACATCGTTGACGGCGGCACACGCACCAACGTCATTCCGGATCGCGCCAAGGTGAATTTCGATCTTCGTGCCTGGCGACAGTCGGACATCCGCTCTTTGGAAAAGCGCTTCCGCACCCTGAAACCCATCCACAAAGGTGTGAAGCTGGAAGTCCGGGGGGGCTTCGATCGCCCGCCACTCGAGCGTAAGCACAGTGCCGCGCTGTTTCTCCGAGCAAAATCTCTCGCCAAGCAAATGGGTTTTTCTTTGAACGAAGCGGCCGCTGGCGGGGCCTCCGACGGTAATCTCACCGCGGCTCTCGGGATCCCCACACTGGATGGCTTCGGCGCCGTTGGCGAAGGCGCTCACTCCGTGCAAGAGTTCGTCTTCTACAAAACAATGCCCGAGCGCGCCGCGTTACTCGCCGCAATCTTGGCGGCTTCCTAGAAACCATCACCGGGCTCTACCGGCTGTAGTTCTTCTTTAAGTATTCGGCGGTGGAATGCATCAGATCACTATAGTCGTCGTGTAGCACGTCTCTCAGCGCGTCTTCCGTCGATCCACCGGCCGCAATGTGGTCCAATATACGATCCACATCGCCCATTCCCCCAGACTCAATAATGTATTCGGTGTTTGCGAGCGCCCAGGCGTACGCATATTGCGCCACGTTGCCTGGCAATCCCATCCACGAACCTTCGAGGCGGTCGAGCGGCGCCGCCTGCCCTGCGTCGTAAACCTGCACCAGTACCGCCGCGTTTTCGTCGCTGCGCTTCCCTTCCAT
Source organism: Verrucomicrobiia bacterium (assembly GCA_035506955.1). Classification (GTDB taxonomy): domain Bacteria; phylum Acidobacteriota; class Terriglobia; order Acidiferrales; family UBA7541; genus Acidiferrum. The sequence continues at coordinate 7,550 of DATJOO010000071.1, read as the reverse complement.
CCATTGCGCCACGCCTTCTTGAATCCAGGTCGGAGCGCGGCCGCGCGTTTTCTGTTGAATGAAACTGTGTGTCAGTTCGTGCTTCAAGATCCTTGAAAGCTCCGAGTCTACGCTGGTCAAGCCCTGCACCGGCACGCGTATCCTTCCATCATTCAATGCCCCTACCCATCCGGGGGCCCGGGTGATATCCGCAAATGCCTGTTGCGTGTACAGCACCACGCCAATTGGCTCAGGAGGCGTATAGTTCAGCTGTGCTTCAATCGCGGTATAGTGAGTCTCCAAAACGCGCAGAACTTCACGAGCCAGCGCAGGTTCCGAGGTCCCGTTGTATTTCAATTGAAAGTGCGCACTCTCGTTTTCCTTGTAGTTCTCTTCTTCCTCTTTGTCTTTCAGCGCCTTGTCTAAAGCGGATTGCGTCTCGTTATCCGGCCGGATCGCCAGTGATTTTTTCCATTCCGCAACGGCCTGATCCGGCTTGTTCATGCCGTAATAAGCCCAGCCTTCCAATTTGTAGAGGTCTGGGTTATCCGCGGCAACTCGCTTCGCCCGCTCCAGGTAATCGACGGACTCCTTAAACTCGCTCTTCTTCAAATATAAATACGCCACGTTCATCAACAACACGGGTTGCTCGGGCAAATAGTTGATGGCCGTGCGTTCATCGCCCAGTGCGTGCTCGAGATCCCCGTGTGCCAATTCGAACTGCGCCGCCGCATGATGGGCCAAGGCTGCTTTCTCGTTCGCCTTTGCATTGCCTGCGCGCGCTTCATTTTCGACTCGCGCAATGTAATCGCGATCGATCGCGCCATCGTGAACCGCCGCCTGATCAATCGCCGCCGCGTCGGCGGTTGCTTCCATCGGTGGCGGAGCAAGGTTCAGGTTGGCCGCGGCTGCAGCCGGAGATTCGGTGACCGGCGTCAGTCCTTTTTCGATGTGATCCACAATGCTTTTTGGAATGGATAGCTCTCCCGCGGCCGTTTGGTAGCGTACCTTGTCCCCGTCTTCCACCACGTTGTACGCGATAATCTGACGGCCATTTTTTAGGACAATCTTGTCGGCGAGAGCGGGGGTAGCGCACAGCAGCAGCGTGACCACAATCGTTAACGCCCGCGCTCTTGTTCGTTCGGCCATGTTTTAATTTTAAGCTCTGCTTCTAAGTGTTTCTCGCTTGCCTTGTCCCCGCATGCCGAAAGTGACTACACTCAATACATGCGCATTCGCTCCACCCTATTTCTTGTTCTATTTCTATGTGCGCCTGCGCTGTTTGCGGCCGATTCTCCTCGCGAAACTCTTGCCACTCTCAACGCTCTCCGGTTGGATTCGGAACATGTCTATACCGTTTCGGCCAACGACCGAATTGAATTGCACGAGGGGGATCTGGCTGTCGCCTTTGAAAGGGGAAAGTTCGCATTTTTTCAACCATTCAATGGCCAAATTACAGGATTCGTCTTCTCGGGCATCGGACATACCTTGGCCTTGCCTCGCGACCGTGCGGAAAAGCAGCAAATGGCGCGCTTTCTCGGTACGCCTGTATTGGATCAGGAATTTGTCTCCATGTACGCTCGTTTCACCGGCGACACCGCGCAAGACTTGCTTTCCCAGCTCAGCCGCTCTTCGGTGCAACCTGCTTCCGACTCCGCCTTTACCTCCCTCTGGCTTCCACAACTCGAGCGCCTGAATCCCACGCACTCTCTACGCATTCTCTTCGAGCAATACACATCGCCGCCGCGTCACTTTTTCCATGCCGGCATTGATGGCATCCTCACCGGCCCATTTGACGTTCTGCTTGACGATATGCGCTATGAGAACTTCATGCTCGGCCAACCGCGCTCCGTCAACAAGGTCGGCTATTACGACGTCTGGACCTCCTACGCGCTTGCCGGGTTTGCGCCTCCTCCGGTTCGTTTCCGCGCTGCCCACTACCAAGTCGACACTACCATCAAGACCAACGATTCTCTCGAAGGTGACTCCTCCGTCGACTTCCACGCGGTTTCCGGCGGCGACCGTGTTCTTTTTGTCGAGCTTGCCCGCACCCTGAAAGTGGAATCTATTTCACTCTCCGGCGAAAACCTTATTTTCTTCCAGAACGAGGGTCTGACCGAGGAGCAACTGCGTTCTCGTGGCGATGACACTCTTTGTGTTTTTCTTCCGCGAACAATGCAAGCAGGAGAAAGCTTCGCCCTACGCTTTCGTTATCACGGCAATGTCATCGAAAATTACGGCAATTCTGTCCTCTATGTCGGTGCCCGGGCCAGTTGGTATCCACATTCCGGTGATACCGCCGAATTCGCTCCCTATGACCTCACCTTTCACTGGCCTAAGCATCTGCGTTTGGTAGCTACTGGCGATAAATCCGACGAACACGAGGACGGCGATTACTTGGTAGCACGCTGGAAATCCAGTCGCCCGGTAGCCGAAGCTGGCTTCAATCTCGGCGAGTACGCCTTTACATCCATTTCTTCCGATAATCACGTCGTCGAGGTCTACGCCAACAAACTCCTCGAGCAAGCTATCATGGCTCGCTTACAGCGCCCAGCGATTGAGCCGCCGGACCTACCGATGGCGCCGATGGTGCGAAACCCTGCGGCAGACTTGCCTCCACCGCCTCCTCCCAGTCCTGCGGACGCACTGAATTCCCTCGCGCGTGAGGTCAACTCCTCCATCATTTTCTTCGAAAAATACAACGGCCCCTTTCCCTTTCCCCGGCTCGCCGTTTCTCAAATCCCGGGTTCCTTCGGCCAAGGTTGGCCGGGTCTGCTGTATCTTTCCACGTTTGCTTTTCTCCCTCACGAAGCCCAACAGCGCGTTGGTTTAAGCTCCACCACACAGGAAGCGTATACCGACATCATGCCGGTCCATGAGGTCGTCCATCAGTGGTGGGGCAATCTCGTCGGCTGGTCCAGTTACCGCGACCAGTGGATCGATGAAGGCTTTGCCGTTTATCTCTCGCTCCTTTTCGCCGACTCGCAAAAGCTTCCTGATCGCACGATCTACACTTGGCTGACCCGCTACCGCAAAACCCTGGTCACCAAGCCCACTGATTCCGATCTTGTACCCGGCGACATTGGTCCTGTCACCATGGGCACGCGCCTTTCTTCTTCCAAGTCCCCCGATGGTTACGAGACCGTGGTGTATCTGAAGAGTGCGTGGATCTTTCACATGCTTCGCGAGATGCTTCGTGATCCCAATTCTCACGAACCCGATGCCCGCTTCATCACTTTGTTGCACAATCTAGTCAGCAAGTACTCCCAGAAAGCTCTTTCCACCGAGCAATTGCAAAAGGAAGTCGAAGCGGTTATGACGCCCAAGATGGACCTCGAAGGTGGCCGCTCCATGGAATGGTTTTTTGAGCAGTACGTTCGCGGCACCGGAATCCCGCATTATCGTGTAGAGTTTACCTCGCGTCGCACGGAAAAAGGCTATCAAGTACGAGGAAAGCTTTTTCAGTCGGATGTTCCGCGTTCGTTTATCGCACCCGTGCCGCTGTACATCTCGTCCGCCGGCGGTCATAACGTTCTTCTCGGCACAGTGCTTGCCGCGGGTGAAGAAACCTCGTTCTCGTTCACCTCAAAAACCGAACCTCACAAGCTTCTCGTCGACCCACATATGACCTTGCTCTGCGTTGCCGAATAACCGTTAGCCTATTGCGCCATCAATTTCTCTTCCAGCATGGGGCTGTCCAGGCTCAAGTCGGCCTTTCCGTCCTCGCCTAGGATATAGGAAAACCCAGCGGGGTCCCGGGGGACGCCTTTCAACAATCCTGCCTCCACCAGCTCGCCAATCCGGGTGGCACGGTGCCCGGTACGTTTTTCATATTCGCCGGCCAACCGGTTAATTTCTTTTAGATCCAACTCTACTTGCATTAGCTTCAGATGATCTTCCGCGTTCTTTTTGACCGCCGGATCCGTGGTAGTTTCGTAAACCTGAAGCCACAGGAAATAGGAAGTCTCCGGGGATTCTCCTTCTGCCGCGATTTTCGCCGCCATTACTTTCATCCAAATCATCGCGTGAGGGTTCTTGCTGCCCTCGGCATACGCCGCCGAAGCCTTTGCATAATCCTTCGCGTCGAAGTAATACACATTTCCCAAGTCTTGGTAGAGTCGCCAATCGTCTGGATTCGCCGCAATGCCTCGCTCTAGTAGCTTCACCGCGAGGTCTGGCCGGCCCTCTCCGCGCGGCGGAGGTTCGCTTAAAAAGATGGACCCAAATCGGTACGCAGGCATGAGATGAGCATCCAGCGTCGTGGTGATATCCAGCAGCGGCCACAACAGATCCAGGTTTGTTTGATGGAGCCGGTGCTTTTCGCCGAAATATTGCACCACCCGCGTCCAGTAGATGGCCGCCATAAGCGGCGCATATTCGAGGCTTAGTTTTTTCACCAGATTGGGCGAGCGGAAAGCCAGTTGGTCCTGCTCCACCAAAATTGCGCTTTTTTGGCGGTCGATGCGCGTCTGCAGCTGCCATACGCAGACAAATCCGGCCAGCAGCGGTGCTGCCAGCAACCATGCAAGTGCCCGGCTTGATTTCATTTCAGGTTCCGCCGCGCAAAGATCATTGCGGACCCCAAAAGAACGATCGCCACATACAAGACGGCGTACGCTGTATCCTGCCAGACGAGCGTCGCCGGCACTCCTCTGGAGTGCGCCACCGCTCCCATCACATTGAAATTTTCAAAATTCGGCAGCGCATACGAGATTCCCCGCAAGAACCTCATCGTGGTAGCCGTCAGATTCATCGCCTGCATCGACCGCAGGTCTTCCGCGTAGAGTCCCGCGATATAAATGCCCACCGAAAACAGAATGGCCAGGAAAGGTGTCGTAAAGCAGGAGAACAGCATAGCCAAGGCTACGATCAGCGCCAGCTTCAGCCAAATCAGGTAGACCGCTACCAGTACATACCAGTCACTCGCATCCAGCGCGTGTTTGACCGACCATAACGCCACGTACAGCCCTACCGCCATCGCTGCGGTATTCACTGCCAGCGTCACCACTAGCCCGCCATACTTCCCCAGCAAAAACTGCCAGCGGTGCACCGGTTTGGCCAGCACGGCATACAACGTTCGCTTGTCCATCTCCTTGGACACCAAGCCAACCCCAATGAAGACCGCGATAAAAATGCCAATCACCGAGATCGCCGATAAGCCCAGGCTTACAATGACACTTTGCTCGATGCCGATCGAAATCTGCCCCACCAAGATCGCCGCGCCCATCATCAACAACGCGAAGAACACCAGGTTGTACAGCACGCGATCGCGCACCGCTTCCCGGAACGTGTTCATGGCCACCACCCAAACGTTCCTCATTGCCCGCTCACCTCGATAGCGTTGGCTTGTGCGCGGTCCGCATCCACTAGGTTCATGAAAAAGTCTTCCAGCGTCGGTTTCACTTGGGCCACGGACAGAATGCGAGCTCCCGCCGCTTTCAGTTCATCCAGCGCCTTATAAACCTCGCTCTCCGCCAATTGCACACGGTAGCGTTCGCCGGTCTTCGCAGCCTTCTCGAGAAGCGGAAAGGCCTGCGCCCCGTGCCACTCAAACAAGATCTCCATGCCTTGTACCTGAATTCCCACCATTTCCCCCGGGGTTCCCACACCGCGCAATTTTCCGCCTACGATCACTCCCACGCGATCGCAAAGCATTTCTGCGTCAGACAAAATGTGCGTGGAAAACAAAACGGTGCGCCCGTCTTTCTTCAGTTCCAAAATAATGTCACGCACCTCTCGCCGCCCGAGGGGATCCAGCCCCGACATCGGCTCGTCCAGCACCACCACTTCTGGATCGTGCAGGATCGCTTGCGCCAACCCCGCCCTTTGCAGCATTCCTTTAGAATATTTCCGCAACTGAATTTTCTTCGCGGTATCCAAACCCACTTTCTTCAACATTCGCTCAATGCGCTGACTTCTTTCCGGCGCCTTCAATCCATGGATCCGGGCGAAGTAATCCAGCAACTCTGCGGCGGTAAGATAGTCATAAAAATACGGCTGTTCGGGCAGGTAGCCGATGTTCTGATGCATGGATACGTCTTCGATCGATTTGCCCAGGATTCGCGCGGTCCCTGATGTTGGGAAGATCAGCCGCATCAGCAGCTTGATCGTCGTCGATTTGCCGGCCCCGTTGGGACCCAAAAAGCCGAACACCTCGCCACGCTGCACCTGCATGCTCAGGTCTTCCAGCGAACGCTTCTTCTTCAGGTGCAAAAATCCGTACGGATATTCCTTCGAAAGATTCTCTATCTCAATGGCAGGACTGGACATACCCCTATTCTTGGAGACCCCTCGCTCGCCGTCAACGCACTATCCACTCTTCTGTTCGCCACCTGCAACGCCGCCAAAAAGAAAAAACGCGGCATCCCCGCGTTTCTCGAGTTTTGTTTGTGTGGTGGCCAAGCTTTAGATCGGCAAGCGAAAATGGACGGCCAGCTTGCCTTACTTGCTGATCTGCACCAAATCGCCACTTCCTGCCGGGACCGTTGGCTCCAGGGTCTGTTCCGCACGCCAATTATCGAGTATCCCCACCTGCTGTACGCAACTCACCGTGCACCTGGGCGCGCATCCCTTGTGCGTATAAAACTCTCGCCGACGCATTTCCGCCGTGTACTTCGCCAACGGTACTCCGGGATACCCGCGCTGTTGCGAACACCAGTGCACCAGCCCATCCTCGCAAATATACAGGTACCGCGAACCCGCCCGGCACTTCCAGTCGTGCTCACGCCCTTTCGCCACATTGTGTTGGAACTGGTTGAACCGCGAAAACGACCGTTTCCCCAGCGTCATGATCTCTTCGAAAATTTCCTGGTCCCGCGCCACCAGCGGCTTCAACTGGCCGTCGTGGTCGTGGATAATCCCCACAGTGCTCGTGAACCCTAATTGCAGCGCGCGGTGCGCGATTTTCAGTGCATCCTCGGAATTCTTTACGCCGCTGCCCAGCACCGAGTTGATGTTCACCTGAAATTCCGCCCATTCCGACAGCATTTCCAACCGGCCATCCAGCGTTTTCAGGCTCTTTTTCGACACCTCGTCCGGCACGGCATTATCGATGCTAATCTGCAGGTGCTCTAATCCCGCATCGTTCAGCCGCTCAATCCGCTCTTTGTTCAGGAAAAAGCCGTTAGTAATCAATCCTGCGATCATCCCCCGCTTTCGGATGTGCCGGATAACTTCATCCAGCTCCGGATGCATCAGCGGTTCGCCTCCGCTGATGGTGATCACAGACGTCCCCATATCCGCCAAGGCGTCCAACCGCTTCTTCATCTCCTCCAGCAGCACGGGCTTCGACGTATCGTCAAATTCATTACAATAGGTGCAATCCAGGTTGCACCGGCGCATCGGGATGATGTGCGCCAGGAAGGGATGCTTTGTCGAAATGAGCGCCTTCGCGATGCCTCGCAATTCCCGCAGGCGCGTCCGGTAAAAACGGAATTTCCGGCGCCGCAACGTCTCTGCGGACGCCTTCCCCTTCTGCTTCACAACAGCCATTCTTCCCTATTTCCCCCAGCCTCAATTATACATTAGCCCCTGAGGGACTCGGCGGCGCGACAAGCCCAGTGCGCCAAACA
>DATJOO010000070.1:0-52014 GCA_035506955.1 Verrucomicrobiia bacterium | reverse complement strand
CTGGCACGCGCTTCTCCGTCGAAATATAGCTGAACATCCCTTCCTGCTGCTCGTCGTGTCCTCGCATGTCCCTTAGACGCACCGATCATTCCAACCGGCACACCCCCACACCTTTTTTCCGCAAACTGTGAAGCCTGTGCTGCTGATGGGTCTAAAGACCCGCCGCTACAAGTTGGGGAGAAAACCGCCGGGTGGGTGAAGCGCATCCTAACCGCAGAGGCCCGTACAAAAGGGCAAGTTCCCGGGGTACCTGTGCGAAAGTTCAGGGTATACTGGAGGCAGTCCGAGCCAGGTGGGGATTACCAGTCCAGCCAAGTGCTTTGGCCGGGAAACAGTCAGCAAAGTGAGGTGAAGATTGCGGCGATTGGCGCTTCTTCTGATGTGTGCGCTTGCGCTGGTGACGGCCAGCGAGTGCAGCGCCCAGATTCCAGGTCTCCACAAGAAAAAACCGGTCGACAAGTCTACGGACGCGACGAATACGGCGGAACCTGACAAGCAGTTGTATGACAAGGCCATGAACGACATTAAGCATGGCCGCCATGAGGTTGGCCGGCTTGGGCTGCAGACCCTGATCAATACCTACCCGGACAGCGAGTATCTGGCCAAAGCTAAGCTGGCGATTGCGGATTCGTATTATAAGCAGGGTGGCTCGAGCAACATCACGCTCGCCATCAACGGCTACAAAGACTTCATCGTGTTCTTCCCATTTTTGCCGGAAGCCGCTTACGCGCAAATGCAAGTGGCCATGTGCAATTACAACGAAATGCCCAAGGCGGATCGCGACAACACGCACACCAAGGCGGCCGAGGAAGAGTTCCAGACGTTTTTGCTGAAGTATCCGAAAGACCCGCTGGCTCCCGAGGCGGAACAGCGTTTACGCGAAGTGCAGGAAGTGCTAGCGGATGGCCAGTTCAAGGTTGCTTATTATTATTATGTGAAGGGCGATCGCCGCGCGGCGGCAGGCCGATTGATTCCATTGGTGAAGCGCTACCCGTTGTATAGCAAGTCCGATTCAGCGCTGTGGATGCTTGGGGATATTTTCGAAAAGAGCGAGCGCAAGGATCTTGCGGGCAGTTACTACGCGCAGATTGTGAAGAATTACCCGCTGTCCATTCATGATGCGGATGCCAAGGCAAAGTTGAAGGCGTTTGGCATGCCGGTGCCGCAACCGGATCCGAAGGCGTTGGCATGGATGACCGCCGAACAGAATGCGCCTCGACCCAAGGAAACCGTGGTACACCGGTCCATCGGGATGCTGCACAACGCGCCGGACGTGCACGCCGCCGCAGTGCATGGTTTGCCAAATTTGACGCCGGAAAGCGATGACACTAGCGGAGACTTGCTCACTGGCGGCAACCACACGACAATCGCGACGGGAGCCGGTGGCGGCACTGGGACAAGCACAAGCTCTGGAACTGGAACCGGAACAGGCACGGGCGCGGTAGTGGATGTGGTGAAGCCTGGCGAACCGGCGCCCGCGGGAGCAGCCCCGAATGGCGAAGACGTAAATTCAAGCGGCGACAGTTCGGCGAGCAAGGATGCAAATGCCGACAGTTCCGGAACCGCCCCGGCCGATGGAGCGCAGACCAGCGGCAGCGGCGATCAATCGCAGGCAGGTTCGCAGGATAGTTCTGCCAGCAGCGATACGGCAAAGAAAGACGACAACACGCAGCCAGCGTCGTCGGACTCGTCGCAAACTCAGAACCAAAATCAGAATCAAAAAGAATCCAGCAGCAAGAAGAAAGGGATCAAGAAGATCCTGCCCTGGTAACGGATTTTCTGTAGTCCATCAGATTGGATACGAAGCAAAGGGGTGCGGCAGGTTCGCACCCCTTGTCCGTTGGTACAGGTAATGAAAAGGAACGAACCGTATCCACTTCCGACACATCCTCAGAGCACTTTAATTGACGGGTTCCGAACCGAGTGCTCCAATGGGTTTGTAACAAGAACCGTGGGTGGCGACGGCTGCCCGGAGGAAGTTCGGTGGCCAAGATACTGGTTGCGGACGACAACAGTAACATCCAGAAAATGGTCGGATTGGCCCTGAAAGATCAGGGCATCGATGTGGTTGCCGTCGGCAATGGTGAAGCAGCGGTACGCAAGATTTCCGACATTAAGCCGGACCTGGTTTTGGCGGATGTGTTTATGCCGGTCCGCAACGGTTACGAAGTTTGCCGGTACGTCAAAGAAGATTCTGCCCTGTCGCATATTCCGGTGATCTTGCTGGTGGGCGCGTTCGATCCGTTGGATGAGCAAGAGGCGCAGCGCGCGGGCGCCGATGGTGTACTGAAGAAACCGTTCGTGCCGCCCGATCCGCTGATTTCGATGGTCAAGTCTGCGTTGACGCGGGCCGGAGTGTCCCTCGGTCCTGCGCCCGCCGACAAGGCGCCAACGGTCGCTCCGCCCAAGCGTTCCACACAAGAGATTCTGAGCGGTGCGCTGAGTTCGAAGATGTCGTCGTTCGCTCCCGAAAAATTGCCTGAGGCCGCTCCGGAACCCGTCGAAGAATTCCCTACCGCTCCTCCGCAGCTGAAGATTGCTGCGGGCAGCGAGCCGCTGGCATTTGGCAGTCTGCTGGAAACGCCGGATAGCGAAGATTTGGCCATGACCGCGAAGCCCATGATCGACCTTTCGCCTCGGGCCAAGTGGGACCACGAATCGGACGAGGAAGAGGAAGAAGAAAAGGAACAGGCAGAGGAATCTCCGAATGGTGGCTGGCGTCCGGGTGGACTGGACGAAGCCATCGAACATGCTGCGCACTCTAGCCCGGCCGCCGCCCCGGATTGGCGCGACGAAGCATTCCATGGAAATTCGCCAGCCAAGAGTTTTTCGTCCACCTGGGGACCGTCAACAGAACAGCGTGAAGTGGCCGAGGCAGCGGAATCGCAGTCAGTGGCGGTTGCCACGGTGGAGAGCAAGCCGGCGGAAAGCCCGGTTCCCTTTACCAGTGACGCGTGGGCCGCAGCCATGGCCGCAGGGGTGGAAGAAAAGATTGCGGATATGAAGCAGGCGGAAAGCACTGCGCCGGAAAGTGTGGCAGCGCCGGAAGTGCAGGAGCGCAGGAGCGAAGCCTTCGCGGAAGTTTCTTCTGCGGTACAGGAGACGGTCGAGTCGAAGCCGGAACTGGAAGCGGGCAAGAGTTCCGCGGAAGAGCCCGCTAAAGCAGCTTCCGAAACTGTTCTCTCCGCGCCGGCGACGGAGCCCGCTAATTGGGCGTCGGTGCCAGAGACCGCTTGGGAAGTTGAAGCGAAAAAAGCAGCGATGCTGGCGTCTACTTGGGACGCCCCCAAAACGTTTTCGGTCGACGACACACAGGAAGTGCCCGTATATTCCGCTGAATCGTCGGTGGAACACACTGAACCGACTATCGAAGCGCCAGTCGAGTCGTCGGCGTATTCGGCGGAGCCGGTGTTGTCGGAGGAACCCCCGAAAGAGCCGGAACCGGCAGCTCCTGTTATGGTGAACGAAGCTCGGGCGGTCGAGCCTGAAGCCAGTGTGAGCAAAGTTAGAGAAGAAGCAGTTATCGAAACGCCAGAAAGTGCTAGCTCGGAAACTCCGCCGGTGCTGAAGAGTTGGGAGATTGCGTGGGAGGCTCCTGCGGCCGTGGCGCCATCCGAGGCGCCAGCAGAACAAACTCCTGCTGAAGCGGAGCGAGGGAGTGAACCCGCGGCAATTGAGCCTCCGCAAGCACCACTGCATGAGGAAGCGCCAGTGGCCACGGCACAGCCGGAAGAGGCGGTCGCCGCCGCGCCAGAGACAACCGAGCCGAACATGGACGAACTGGTCGCGCGCGTTCTGGCCAAGATGAATCCCGATGTACTGCAAAAGGTCACGCGGGAAATCCTGAAGCCAGTGATCGAAGCGATCGTACGCGACGAAATCGACTCGAAGAAATCGTAATTCTTCCCGACGAAGCATATTCCCGGGCTAAAGCTCGACCCATTCTGAGTAAGCTACGTCGGGCTCACGCCCTCAGCTGCTAAAAACGACAACCTTTGCCCAAGCTGTGGCCGATCTGAAGTTCGGCCACTACGCAAGCCAAACCAACTACCATCGTGAGTCCCAGCGCCGCAGGCCTTCCGCGGCGTAAAGCCACTGCCACGTGGTATATTGGAGGATTCCCTTTCATGCGCGGGGGTGTGCAGCGGTAGTGAGATGAGGATGGCATGGGCCGAGAGATAGCCAAAGCTTACGATCCAAAACAAATTGAGCAGAAATGGGCTGATTTTTGGGTCAAGGAAGAGTTATTCAAGGCCGACCCCGCCGCGCCGGGGCCGGTATTCTCGATTGTGATTCCACCGCCGAATGTAACGGGCATGCTGCACATCGGCCACATGCTAGATCACACCGAAATTGACGTGCTTACGCGGTGGCACCGGATGCGCGGGTACAACACGTTGTATCTACCGGGAACGGACCATGCGGGAATCTCCACGCAACGCGTGGTGGTGCGGCAACTGTCGCACCAGGGTATCCATTATCGTGATTTGGGCCGCGAAGAGTTCATCAAGCGGGTATGGCAATGGAAAGAAGAAAGCGGCGGCACCATCCAGCGGCAGATGAAACAGATCGGGGAGTCATGCGACTGGTCGCGAGAACAATTCACGCTATCGCCGGACTTGTCGCGAGTGGTACGGGAAGTATTTGTGCGGCTGTACGAAGAGGGGCTGATCTACCGCGAAAAGCGCATGGTGAATTGGTGTCCCGGTTGCCGAACAGTGCTGAGCGACCTGGAAGTGATCCACGAGGAAAAGCAGGGACACCTGTGGTACATCCGCTATCCGGTTGCCGGGGGCAATGAGTCTCTGGTGGTGGCCACAACACGTCCGGAGACCATGCTCGGCGACACGGCTGTTGCGGTGCATCCTGACGACGAGCGCTACAAGCATTTGATCGGCAAGAACGTGATTTTGCCGCTGATGAATCGCGAGATTCCCATTATTGGCGACGAAATGGTGGATCGCGAGTTCGGTACCGGCGCGGTAAAGATTACTCCGGCTCACGATCCGAACGACTTCGAAGCGGGCAAGCGTCATCATCTCGCATTGATCGACGTGATGACGGACGACGCGCATATGAACGAGAACGCCGGGACCTATGCAGGCCTCGAGCGCTTCGCCGCGCGCAAGAAAATCGTCGAAGACCTGCAGACGCAGGGACTGATTGAGAAGATCACCGAGCACATTAACGCGATTGGACATTGCGAACGTAGCCGCACGATTGTGGAACCGCGCGTGTCCACGCAGTGGTTCTGTTCCATGAAACCGTTGGCGGAGCCTGCGCTCGAGGCGGTCGAAAATGGTGCGATCCAAATCATTCCGGAAAATCGCCGCGAAGAATATTTCCATTGGATGAGGAACATTCGGGACTGGACGCTGTCGCGGCAATTGTGGTGGGGTCACCGGATTCCGGCGTGGTATTGCCAGAAGTGCGGGCAGGTCATTGTGTCGCGCGAAGATCCCAGCAAATGCGTGAAATGCGGCTCGGGCGAACTGGAGCAGGATCCTGATGTGCTGGATACGTGGTTCAGTTCCGCGTTGTGGCCTTTTTCGACTTTGGGCTGGCCGGAAAAGACGGCGGACTTTCAGAAGTATTACCCGACCAGCTTGTTGATCACCGGCTACGACATCCTGTTTTTCTGGGTGGCGCGGATGATCATGATGGGATTGCACTTCACGGGGGAGGCACCCTTCCGCGTGGTGTATCTGCATTCGCTGGTGCGCACGGCGAGCGGCGAGAAAATGTCGAAGTCGAAAGGCACCGGCCTCGATCCCATCGCTCTGAACGAGGAATACGGGACGGACGCGATGCGCTTCTGTCTTGCGTCTATGGCCGCGCCAGGAACGGATATCGTGCTTTCCGACGACCGCCTGGGGGGAGCGAAGGCATTTGCGAACAAGATTTGGAATGCCGCGCGGTTCCTGTTCATGAATCTGGAGAAATTTGAAGCGAGCGGGGCATCGCTTGAGGAATTGGCCGATCCTGCGGTACGTGCCGAGGCGCCGCGAGCGTACCGGGGGCAAGTGCCTTTGGTGGATCGCTGGCTGTTTGCGCGTTTGGCCGACACCGTGGGAACAGTAGATGCTGCGCTTGGGGCGTACCGCTTTCATGAAGCGGCGCAGAGTGTTTATCAATTCTTCTGGGGCGATTTCTGCGACTGGTACATCGAATGGGTGAAGCCGGAATTGCAGAACAACGACCGCGAGCGAGCGAGGGTGGCTTGGCAGAATCTGTTTGCGGGATTCGACGCAGCGTTACGGTTGTTGCATCCGTTCATGCCGTTCTTGACCGAAGAATTGTGGCACCAGCTTCCGCAGAAGCCGGGGGCCAAGTCGATTGCGCTGGATAGCTATCCGGAGGCGCAAGCTTCATGGAACGATCCGCAGGCTCTCCAGGAATATGGGCTGGTGCAGGAGATTGTGCAAAGTCTGCGCACGATTCGCGCGGAGATGAAACTGGATCCGAAGAAGAAGGTCGCGGCGGAGTTCTCCAGTAGCGACGCTTGGGCGCGCGGAGTGATGGAGGCCAACAAAGAAGGGATCGCACGACTGGCGATCCTTGCGGAATTTGCCATTTCGGCGGAAAAGCTGACGGAAGGCGGTGGCGGGAAGCGGTCGACGGCGCGGTTTGATGTGCGTATGCCTTACATGGCGGATACTATCGACGTAGGAGCGGAACGCACAAGGTTAAAGAAGGAAATAGAAGGCCTGCAGAAAGCCATTGCGTCGAAGGAGACCCAGCTTGGAAATGACACGTTCCGCAGCCGCGCGCCGGAGAAGGTCATCCGGCAGATGGAGCAGGCATTGCAGGCGCAGCGCGTGGAGTTACAGAAGTTGGAGGATCGTCTGAGGCAGCTTGGGGCGGAGTGAACGCGTTTCGCGCGGGTCCACTGATTCCAGTCAGCGTGTCCGAAAGGCCAAGACCTTCTCGAATCCAGAGATTTTGCGGACATGGGGTGCAGCCTTCGCTAACGCTCAGGTGTAAACCTTCGCGGAGTCTGACGGTAAACAACGCAGCGCCCTCCGGAATCGCCGTACGACATGCTGGAAATACACATGGACTGGGAGTCGGAATACATTCGCAATTTTGTTGCGATGGTCGTGGAACAGGGCTGCACTGCGCACAAATCGGCCGGTGTAGTTCTGCCTTCTGCACCTGTTGAAGTGGGGGCGGAAATCGTCGCGGACGTCGACTGCATTTGCGCTGGCCTGCCGTTAATCGAGCAAATCTTTCGCGCCTTAGATCATAAGGTGCAGATTTCGCTGATCGCGCAGGATGGCCAGGAAGTGCGCCGCGACGAGAAGGTTGTGGAGTTGCGCGGGAATGCTGCCGCAATCCTCCGCTCGGAACGCACGGCGTTGGATCTTTTGGAACATCTTAGCGGCATCGCCACGACGACACGGCGATTGGCGGGAGAAGTTCGTGGAAGGCGAGCAAAGATTTGTGGGCCGCGCGAAGCTACGCCTGGACTGCGCTGGCTCGAAGAATATGCGGTCGAACTCGGTGGGGGAAAGGTTCATCCCGCAAGCGTGGTTCTGCTTACTTCGCATCATGTGGGGTTGGTGGGTGGAGTCAAGGCGGCACTGGATCAGGCGCATAGCTTGGCCGCATTGCAATTGCGCCCGCCCGCGATGACAGCTTATGAAGCTGTGGGAACCTCGCCCGGCATGTGCGAGGCTCGTGTACTTTCGGTACAGATTGAGGTGCAGAACGAAAGCGAACTGCGCGAGGCGCTCGATGCCGGCGCGGAGTTTGTGATTCTGAAAAACACGAGTCTGGAGGACGCGCGTCGCTGTGTTCGAATTGTTCGCGAGATTCGCGCAGAGGTTATGGTGCAGATCACCGGAGAGATCACCGCCGCAAACGTTCGCGCTTACGCGGAAACGGGAGCGGATTATCTGTGCTGTGAGAAGTTGACGCATTCCACGCCGCGCACGAACTTTAAGCTGCTTGTGGAGCAGCGCGAGGAAAAGTAAGCTAGGACAGCAGGAGCATAGGACCAGGGCCGAATGCCCCAAGCACCTTTTTTACCAGGCACAACCGATCGAAGGCTGGCAGCGCTGCTGACGCTGCTCTCGGAAAACGCCACAATTGTCATCAGCGGGGCGCGCATTGCCCGCGAAGTGGGAATGTCGCGTTCCACGGTGTGGCGCTGGGTGCAGGAACTGCGCAAGTTGGGCGTGCATGTGAAGGGGCAACGCAGCACCGGGTATTTTCTGGAGAAAGTTCCGGATGTACTGACACCGGATCTGCTGCGGAAACGGCTGAAGGGGAATGTGTGGGGCAGGCGAGTCTTCCACTTCTTCAAGACGGATTCGACCAATCGCTTGGCGATGGAGTTGGGATACGCCGGTGAACCGGAAGGCACGATCGTGATGGCCGAAGCACAGACGGAGGGGCGCGGCCGCTCGGGACGCTCGTGGCATTCGGAAAAAGGCACTGGATTGTACTTCACGGTGTTGTTGCGGCCGAAATTGGCACCGGCGCAGGCCCCATTGCTCACGATGCTGGCTGGCGTTTCGGCGTACACGGCGATTGCGTCCCAAACAGGGCTGGTGCCCGAATTGAAATGGCCGAACGATTTGCTGCTGAATGGGAAGAAACTCGGGGGAATCTTGACGGAGATGCACGCCGAGCCAAACGTGGTGCGATTTGTCATTGTGGGCGTGGGGATCAACGTGAACCAGGACAAATTTCCCCCAGAGCTATCAGCGATTGCCACGTCGATTCACAAAGAAACGGGGCGAACCAGCTATCGCCTGGAATTGCTGGTGCGGTTGCTGACGCAATTCGAGAACGATTACAATCGCTTCCTGCGCGAGGGGCCTGCATTCGTGATCGATCGCTTTGACAGCGTATCGTCGTTTGCGAGAGGACGCCGCGTGCGCGTGGATACGGGCGTGGAGACTTATATCGGCACGACCGCGGGTCTCAGCCCGGAAGGACTGTTGCTGGTGAACAGAGACAGCGGGCCGCTGACAACGGTCATTGCCGGGGATGTGACCGAGGTTCGATAAGAGATGCTGCTGACGATCGACGTGGGCAACTCGAATACGGTGTTGGGCGTTTTTCGCGGTGAAGAGTTGATCGCGAATTGGCGCCTGACGACCGCGCGCACGCAAACCGTGGATGAATATGGAGTGCTGACGCGTAACCTGTTCTCGCTGGCCGGGCTAAACAAAGAGATGATCAGCGGCGTGATTATCAGTTCGGTGGTGCCGCCATTGAACTGGACGCTGGCGGAAATGTCGCGGCTGTACCTGGGCAAGAAGGCGTTATTTTTGGAAATGGGCGTGAAGACGGGCATGTCTGTGCATGTGGATAATCCTTCGGAAGTCGGGGCAGACCGGATTGTGAATGGGGTTGCTGCGTTTCATGAATATGGCGGACCGTGCGTGGTGGTGGATTTTGGAACGGCGATCACGTTTGATGTGATCTCGGCAAAGTGCGAGTTTTTAGGAGGAGTGATCGCGCCGGGCCTGGGCATTGCGTCGGAAGCGTTGTTTACGCGCACGGCACGCTTACCGCGCGTGGAAATCAAGGATCCTGGCAAGGTGATCGGCACGAATACGGTGACAAACATTCAGGCCGGTTTATATTACGGCGCCGTGGACATGGTGGACGGCATCCTGGCGCGGATCAAAGCGGAGATGAAAGCAGATCCGGTTGTGGTTGCGACCGGCGGTCAAGCTCGGCTGGTGGCTCGCGGATCGAAACACATCCAGCACGTCGACGAATTCCTGACGCTGACCGGATTGCGATATATCTGGGAAAAGAACCAACCCGGGGAAACGCAAGCGCGCAAGGACGATGCGGCTGCGGCCAAGGCCGACGTTTTAAAATTAAAAAAGGCACCGCGCTAAGCCAATCGAACAACGAAACCCGCACATGGAAAATTGGAATTATTTTAGCTACTTCACAGAAATCGAAGAGTATTTCTGGAAGAAACGAGGAGCGCACCTGCTGGTATCTCCCCTGGATTGGGCGATCATGGAAACGTGGCAAAAGGCCGGTGTGCCATTGGAAGCAGCGCTAAAAGGAATCGACCGGGCGTTCGAAAGCTATCAACGATCCCGGCGCAGCGCGGGCAAACCTCTGAAAAGCCTGGCTTATTGTACGGATGCGGTGCTGGACGCGGTGCAGGAACAGCTGGAGGCGGCCGCGGGAGCGCAGCCCAGGGACGGGTCCGAACCCAAAGAACCGTTTGCCCGTGGCGAGCTGCGCGACTACTTCGAGCGCAATGCGGGTTTGTTGCGATGTGCGGCGGAACGACGAGAGGCTACGCGGCCGGAACTGGCTGGCTTTTTGCGCGAAACGGCCGAAAAGGTCATGTCTATTGCCACTCTTCTGGACATTCACGGGACACTGGATATGGAGGACCTTGAACGCCGACTGACCATTTTGGACGAGAAGATTCATGCCACACTTCTGACCCACGCTTCCGAGGAGTTGATGCTGAAGATTCGCCGGGAAGTGGATTCCCAGTTGGCGGCGTATCGGCGCAAAATGAAGGCGCAACAGTTGGCTCTCGTGGAAAAACAATATTCGCAAAAACGCTTGTTGGACGAGTACCAATTGCCGCGACTGAGTCTCTATTATTTTTCCTGAGCTGCCTCGGCGGGAACCCAGAGAAAGACAGGATTGAACACTTATGGCAGATGAGTTACAGTTATCAATTGAGAAGCTTATTTATGGCGGTGAGGGCTTGGCCCATACGGAGGGCAACACCGTGTTTGTGCCGTTCGTGCTTCCAGGCGAGCAGGTCCGCGCCTCGGTTCGTAGCCGGAAGAAAAAACTGATTCATGCCAATCTGGTGGAAGTGCAGCAGGTATCTCCTGCGCGTGTGGCGCCGGCTTGCCCGCATTTCGGCGTTTGTGGGGGGTGCGATTACCAACATATCGAGATCACCGAGCAGGTTCGGCTGAAGAAAGAGATTTTGCGGGAGACGCTCTCGAGGCTAGGTGGCGTGCAATGGACCGGCGAAATCCGCGAGCATACCGCGCAACCGTATGGCTATCGCAACCGCGCCCAGTGGGCTTTTCGCGACTCGCTGCCGCGCGCGTTTGGTTACTTTCTGCCGGAGAGCGCGCACATTTTGCCAATTGATGGTTGCCCCGTGCTTTCGCCGCGGTTGGCGGAAACGTTTGGCCAGTTACAAGAGTTGGCACGGTCCAATTCCCTGCCCCCGAGCATTCTGGAGATCGAAGCGTTTGCGGATAGCGCGGATGAGAAAGTAGCGCTTAACGTGGCGTTCGAGCGGTTTCCAGAACCGCCGAAGGCGCTGGCGCAAAAGTTCAAGAGCTCATTGCCTGCGTTGGAAAGCTTGTTGATGCTGGATCAGAGTAAGAACCGATTCGAGTTAGACGGGCCCGGGTATCTGCTACAGAAAGCCGGTGGCTTTACGTTCCACGTAAACCATCTTTCGTTCTTTCAGGTGAACCGCTTCCTTGTTGAAGAGCTGCTGCAAACGATCGTTGGCAATGCCAAAGGCTGCTTTGCTCTGGATTTGTATGCGGGCGTGGGCTTCTTCACGCTGCCGCTGGCCAAATCGTTCTCGAAGGTGGTCAGCGTTGACGCAAACTTGTCCGCGACTCGAGACCTGCGGCAGAACGCGGAAAGCGCGGGAGTGATGGTGACTTCGGAGAACGAGCACGCGGAAGAGTTTCTGAAGAAGCCGCAAGAAACACCGGATTTCGTGGTGCTGGATCCACCGCGTGCTGGACTTGGCGCGGAAACCGCAGCTCGCCTAGCGAATCTGGGAGCGCAGGACATTTGCTATTTGTCGTGCGACCCAGCCACGCTGGCGCGCGATTTAGCGGTTCTGACCGGATCGGAACGGAGACCAGAAGCGGCGGTTTCGCCCGAATATAAATATGAGATTAGCGAAGTGCATTTGTTCGATCTGTTTCCACAGACATTTCATATCGAGACACTGGTGAGGTTGCGAAGAGTCTCATGAAACTGCCCGCCGTTGCGATTGTCGCTGCGTTTGCGGGCGGCATATTGCTCGGTGGGTGGCAGGTCTTGCGCTGCATTGAACGACCTTCTCTTCTCGTTGCTTTGGTTGGCGTAATTCTCCTGCTTCTAGTGCTGGGTTTCATTTTTGTTGGACGTGATGCCATTTGGTCTGGGTCAGGAGTTTCCCTGGCTGGATGGCTCGCGCTTGGGATGCTCGCGGCGGTTATTGCGGGTCGACCACTTCCGCCCGAGCAGGTGCTTGCGCGAATTGCGGCGAACCAAATTCCCCAACACACCCCGTTGCGCTGGCATGGCGTGTTGCGTGACGAGCCGAGCCGTCTTCCGTGGGGCTACGGCATGGACCTTAGCCTCGCTGGGGTTGAAACGGCTAACGGGTATATACCAACCACGGGCGGTATGCGCCTGGCGTTTACACGCCACGAGGGTGACGCGGCACTGCCAGAGTTGCATGCCGGCGATGAAGTTGCCGCGCTGACCGAAGCGCGGTTGCCGCTGGTGTACCGAGACGTTGGGGCGTTCGATCGACGGGAATTTCTGGCGCGGCAAGATATACACGTGTTGGCGACACTGCGTGCTAGAGTCTTGCTGGAAAAAACAGGAGCGGCTCGACCTGCCCTGGCCTTCCGAGTTGCGCGAATGCGCGGTTTGCTGCGAGAGCGGATGGATGGCATGTTTCCAGAATCGCCGCAGACGGCTGCGGTGCTTCGCGCGATGCTGCTGGGTGACCGGAGCTTTATCGAGCGCACGGAATCCGTGGATTACCAGAAGACCGGAGTTTTCCACGTCCTTGTTGTGGCGGGATTGCATGTCGGAGCACTGGCATTCTTTCTGTTTTGGGTAGCGCGAAAACTGCGGTTTCCACAGATAGCGAAAACGTTATTTGTTCTTGCGTTTTTGGCTGCCTACGTGGCGGTGGTGGAACAGCGTGCCCCGGTACTGCGGGCCGCTTTGATGGCTGGGATTGTAATCGTCGGGTCGCACTTTTACCGCCGGCTGGATTTGCTAAATTCAGCAGCACTGGCTGCCCTTTTTCTGCTGATCGCAAATCCCAAATTCATTACCGATACTGGCTTCCTGCTTTCGTTTCTAGCGATTGGCGCCATTGCAGGGATCGCACTTCCTTGGATGGAGCGATCCATCCAGCCATTTCTAAGAGCGCTGGAAAGTTGGAGCGACGTTACCCGCGATACCGGCCATCCTGCGGCAATGGCGCAATTTCGCCTCGATTTCCGCGTCCTCGTAACAATGCTGACTGGTTCGCTCGCCGAACGCTATAGGAACTGGGTACAAGGCCTAACCGTTAGCGGAGCGCGGGTGAGCCTGCGCGCCATGGAACTGTTGGTCGTGTCCTTTATTCTGCAACTCTGCATGCTGCCGGTGATGGCGCGCGATTTTCACCGGATTTCCGTGCTCGGTCCAGTTGTGAACCTGTTTGTTGTGCCCCTGATGGGAGTGATCGTTCCTTTCGGATTCGCCATGTTAGGCGTCGCGGTGCTACTTCCCCGCGTTGCAGCGCTGGCGGCACATCCCTTGATGTGGTTGGTGCTGCTGCAGCAGCGAGTCGTTTCCTACTTCGCAGCGATTCCCGGCACGAGTTACCGCATTCCTGGCCCGCCGGTATGGGTGATGGTTTGCTTTTTTCTGGCGGCTCTGGGAGTCGTGGCGGGGTTGCGGTCGCAGCGGATAAATGCTCGAGGAAGCAACGCTGCTAGCTCTGCCGTGGGGCAAAGCTCACCCCAGAGGGAGCAAAAATCTTCTTATGGACATGGCGCGGTCCTTTTGGTGCTATTCGCGAGCGCGGCGATTATCGCGGTGCATCCATTTCGGCCGGCCACCGTCGCGAATAGTCTCGAGGTTAGTGTGCTGGATGTGGCGCAAGGCGATTCCATCCTAGTGGTATCCCCAAAGGGCAGCGCAATGTTGATTGACGGGGGAGGAGCGTTTGAGGGCTTTCGTGGGAGAGAGGAACATTTGGGGTCGGACCCGGGCGAAGAGGCCGTCTCCGCATATTTATGGTCGCGGGGATTTAAGAGATTGGATGCGGTCGCACTGACCCACGCGCATCAGGACCACATCGGGGGATTGACGGCGGTGCTGCAGAATTTTCGCGTATCGCGATTACTGCTCGGGCGCGAAACGGCTGCACCTGCATTCAGCAAATTGAAGCAATTGGCGGCTGAGCTGCATGTCCCGGTCGAGCACGAGCGCCGTGCCTTTCCTGTGGGATGGAGTGCAGGTGGATGTGCTGTGGCCGGAGATGGCACCGGAGGAAGTTGCGCCGCTGGCCAAGAACAACGATTCGCTGGTGGTGCGGTTGAAATATCACGACCGTACGATTCTGCTGCCTGGGGACGCCGAAAAACAGGTGGAATATGAAATGTTGGCCGAAAACGATCCCGCATTTCTGCATGCCGACGTGCTCAAGGTGGGCCACCACGGCAGCAAGAACTCTACGATGCCGGAATTGCTAAATGCCGTCGCGCCACAAATTTCCGTCATTTCGGCCGGGGAAGTGAACCCGTACGGCCATCCGAGCCCCGAACTGTTGCAGCGATTGGAAGAAAGCGGGACGCGAATCTACCGGACGGATCAAGACGGAGCAGTGCGTGTGTTGACCGATGGTGAAACTATACAGGTGAGTTGTTTCGTGGATTGTTCGAACCGCACAGCCGTTTCAGCGAAGGCGCAGCCACCAAATAACCAGCAAGCCGGCCAGCAATAACATGAATCCGATGGCGGCCTGATATTCGTGATTTTTTTTGTATTGGGCCCATGAGAATCCCGGGCTACCTGCGGGGAGTCCAGTGCTGCCGAAGAGCCTTGGAAAAAACAGCGGCACGGCGCCAGCATAGCAAGCGAAGGCATCACCGTGCTTCTGACGCAGTTCTAATTCTTCGCGACGCATCACCAAGCTATAGACCAGTGCGAAATAAACAAGAAGCAGTGCGGCAGCCCACCACGAGCGCATCGCAACAGCAGCGCCCAGCACCAGAAAGCTGCTGCCAAAATAGAGCGGATTGCGTGTGCGCGCATACGGGCCCGTTGTCGTAAGTACTTCCTGCTTGTGTAAGTAGCCAGCGGCGAAGGCGCGAATGACCAATCCGATGAAGCCGATGCCAGCACCGAGCAAAATAGAACCCGGTGTCGGCCTGGCCAACCAGAGGGCCACCACAGCCAGCAGATAACCGAGTCGCACGCGCCAACGTGCAAAGAAATCGAGTGCGGTCACGCGACGTCCCTCAGGCGCCGTTTCACCGCTTCAAAGACCTCGTCGACCGAGAGACCCAGCAAGGAAGGATCGGTGAAATTCGAACGGCCATAGGTGGTGATGGCCTTGGGACTACGCAGGACAATCTGTTGGGACGGATACGGCCCATTCCGCGAAGGATCGGTGGGGCCAAATAGCGCGACGGCGGGCGTACCGAGGGCGACCGCGAGATGCAGGGGGCCAGTATCTCCCCCAACGATGCATTGGGCATCGCGCAACAGCGCCATCAATGTGCCGATTTCGCCATCGTATGCGGTGGGCTTCGGCTCTGCGCTTGACTCTTGCACTGCCGCCACCAAGGATTCTTCGCCCGGCCCATAGTTCACGACACAACAAAGACCAAGTTCTTCACGGAGTTTGCGGCAGAGTGCGCCGAAGCGGTCTGCGGGCCAGCATTTGGCGCGCCAGCCCCCGCCAGGACTGAGAACGATATAGCGTCCGAGATTTTCCTTCGCCAAATCCGCGCGCACTTTGGCGACGTCCGGTTCAGCAACACGCAGGAAAACGGGGCCGACGGCTTGTTTTGCGCCGGCACGCAGCGAAAGCTCACCGTTCTGATCGGCAATATGGGCAGCTTGGCAGTTTACGGCATCGGTATACAGAATGGGAACGCCGTACTCGCGAATAGTCTCGGAAGAGAATCCGATGCGTTTGCCCGCTCCGCCAAGAAACGGAAGCAGAGCCGATTTCCATAAGCCCTGGTAATCGATGGCCGCGTCGAACTTCTGTGCGCGAAGTTTCCGCACGACCTGGCGCACGGAGGCGAGGTCGCGCGAATCGACCGGCCAGATCTCGGTGGGTAAGCCACTGCTTGAGACCAACTCCACCCAACGGGGATGCGTCAGCCAAATAATCTCTGCCGAAGGAAACGACTCGCGCAGCCCCGCTACAGCAGGAAAGGTATGCACGATGTCGCCCAGGGAACCCAGGCGGACGACCACAAAGCGCGCGTTATTCGCCATGTGGTCCTTTTCGAACGCCGGCTAGAAATGCTCGTGTCGAGTGGCCTTTGGGATCGCCTACGATGGCTACGCGGATGCCGAGTTGGGCGGACACGGCGCGCTCGGGAACAGTGGCGGCCGTATAGTCGGTGCCCTTGGCGTGAACATCGGGATGAAGCTCGTGCAGCAGCGATTCAATGTTCGGTTCGGAAAACAGCAGGACAAAATCGACGTCGCGCAGCGAAGCGACCAGTTGGGCACGCGCTTGTTCGTCGAGCACAGGGCGGCCCGGTCCCTTCAGCTGACGCATGCTGGAGTCGGAGTTCACTGCGACGACCAACACGTCGCCTTCTCGCTTGGCGCCCGAAAGGTACCGAATATGGCCGACGTGCAATGTGTCAAAGCAGCCGTTCGCTAGCACGACTTTCTTGCCTTGGCGCTGCAACACAGAAACCGCAGCACGAACCGATTCGCGTGAATGAATTTTGGATTGGGCGGACCGCATAAGCATTGCCTGAGCTAAGAAGCCACCTCCGAAGCAGCTTTCCGAATGGCGTCCAGCAATTCCCTACGAGTGACAGTCGCCGTTCCCCGTTTCATAACGACGAGGCCGCCCGCGATATTGGCAATGTGCGCTGCCTCGATAGGCGAAGCCCCCGCTGCAAGCCCCAGGGTGTATACAGCCAAAACGGTGTCACCTGCGCCGGTTACATCGACTGCTTGATCACTGCCATGAATCGGGATGTGCACGGTTTGCTCGCCGGGCAGAAACACGGCCATGCCATCCTTGCCACGGGTCACCAGCAAGGAGCGCAATTGCATGTCTTCGAGAACCTGGCGGCCACAGCGCTCGAGTTCATGGAGATTCTGGCCAATCGAAGTGTTGTGCAGAACCTCTATTTCCGGCTCGTTGGGCGTGGCAGCTGTCACGCCCGCGCGCTTGTACGCCATCAGGTGATAGCGGGAATCCAAACTCACTGGCACGCTCTTTGCGGTTTTCGCGGCTCGCCGAACCAACTCCGGGGTGGCCACACCGAATCCGTAATCGGAGATCGCAAGCGCGTCCGCATTTTTGAGTTTGGTGTTCAACAGTTGCTGAATTTTTTTGCGGTGCGATTCATCGATCGGCGCGTGCGGCTCGTAATCCACGCGCAAAACCTGCTGTCCAACCGTGTGCGTCCAACCGGCGAGAAAACGGGTTTTCGTCGGGGTCAGGCGGCCTTTGATCCGAATGATGCCGGAGACATCGACTTTCATTTGGCGGAACGCGTCCAGGAGCCAGTTCCCGGGGGCGTCGTCTCCAACCACAGTGATGGGCACCACACGAGCGCCGAGTGCCGCAAAATTGTTGCTGGCGTTCGCAGCACCGCCCGGCAGGATGCGCGTTTCCCGATGGCGCAGAATCAACACGGGAGCTTCGCGAGAAACCCTGGTGATGTCACCGTATTGAAAAGAATCCGCGACAAAATCACCCAACACCAGGACGCGCTTGCCTTCGAAGCGCTCGACGATATCGGCGAGAGTGAGCAGATCCGGGGCATTTCCGCCATTGTTGCGCTGCTTGGGCATCATCCCTTATTCACCAGAATCCAGTCCGCGGCGGCTCTCAAATCTTCGACGATTACATCTGGCTGGCGCGGCCATTCCCGCGCATGCCAGGTTTCTTCACCCAAACCATATCCACTACGCACGAAAATCGCTTTGCAGCCTGCTCGAAACGCTAACTCCATGTCCCCATAGCGATCGCCCACCATGTAGGAGCGTCCCAAATCAATTCGATGTTCCCGCGCCGCACGCTCAATCATGCCGGTATTCGGTTTGCGGCAGTCACAGCCGTCCGCGGAACCGTGCGGACAATAATAGACGGCATCCGCACGCGCACCGGCAGCGGCAAGCTCTTGCTGCATGAAGTCATTCACTTGCTGTACCAGCGACTCCGGGAAATACCCCCGAGCAACTCCGGACTGGTTGGTCACGACAATTACCGCCAGACCGGCCAGGTTCAAGCGGCGGATGGCAGCCCCTGCAAAAGGAAACATACGAAATCTGGAAACATGATTCAAGTAACCGACCTCGTCGGCGATGGTGCCATCCCGATCGAGGAACACCGCGGGCCGATGCAGAAGCACTTCAGACAGAAGGCACCTCCGCGAGGCGGGCGCGCAAAGCAAGTTCCACCATTTCTGGAGTGACCGCGGTCATGCAGCGGTGATCGGTAGGACAGCGGCGAAGAAAACACGGGCTGCAGTAGGGCTTTTGCTGCACGATAGTGGCATGGGGACTGACAGGTGCTGTGCCTTCCGGATCGGTGGGACCGAACACCGCTACCACTGGCAAGCCTACAGCGGCGGCGACATGCATAGCACCTGAATCGTTTCCGAGAAAGAGATGACACTGCGAGAGCAACGCCGGCAGATCGGCGATGGTTGTTTTTCCCGTGAGATCAATGGGCGGTCGCTGCATGGAGCCCGCGATCGCAGCGGCAACGGCTGCTTCTCCTGCGGTGCCAAAGAGAATAATGTCGGCATCGCCGCGCGCGAGCAGGTCATTGAGCGATTTTGCGAAACGCTCTGGCGCCCAGCACTTGGCAGAACCATAGGAAGCGCCGGCAGCGACGGCCACTCGCAGAACATGTGAACGCACGCCCGATCGCTGGAGCGTTTGTCGTGCGCGCTCTCGAGCCCCTTCGGAGACTTGCAAGGCAATGTGGGCAACATTGGACAGCGCGTCGATCCAGCCGACGCGACGCAACAGTTCTAGATAATAGAATTTCTCATGCGGCGGAATGTCGCCAACCTTCGGCACAGGGACGGCCTTCGTCAGCAACAATCTTCTGCCATCGCGCGCGTAGCCGATGCGTTGCGGAACCCGGGCGCGCCAGGCCAGCCAAGCCGCGTCAAACGCGTTTTGCAGAAGCAGTGCTAGGTCGAATCGCTGCCCGCGCAGTTCTTTTGCCAGAAGTTCCCTGCTCTTCCAGCCGCGGTGCAGTCCCTTGGAATCGTAGGGAATAAGTTCGTCGCAGAGTTCCTGACCATGGTAAATGTCCGCCACATACGGCCGTGCAACGATGGCGATGTGCGCATCGGGGAATTTGTTGCGCACGGTTCGCAATGCAGGCAGCGCCATAATCGCGTCGCCGACCCAGTTCGTGGCTCGAATCAGGATCCTCATGCCACCAGCTTTCCGACTTCCAGTTTTTGGTGGATGAATTCCAACAGGGCTGTTTCCTTACCGATCTGCAGGTCGATGGCGGCGGCGTAAACCGGAAAGTCCCCAACGGTAATTCCCGCCAGATTCTGCGCGTCCTTTTCGGTGGTGATAAAAGCTTTCGCCCCAGCGGATCGTGCGGCAGCTTGGAGTTCAGAAGTATCTCGCACGTCGTAGCGATGATGATCTGGAAACTCGCAACGGTCGGCGAGAGGGATACCCCAATTCTTGAGGTCCTGGAAGAAGGCAGAGGGATTGCCGATGCCGCAGAAGGCATAGAAAGGTCCTGCGCCAAGGTCTTCGGCGGGTAACAATTGGGCCTGATTTCCTAGACGGCGGAAACCCAACAAGCGGGTCGCGGCAGAAAATACAGGGTATTCCTGGAATCTGTCGACCGCCGCGGTGGTTCCGGGGACAGTGTCTGTGCGCGTAAACACCAGCACGTCGGCGCGCGTCATCGCCGAAATCGGCTCGCGCAAGCAACCGGTGGGCAGCATGGTTTGTTTTGTGAGATGCTGAGCCGCATCAACCAATAAGATATTAACATCGCGGCCGAGTTGAAGATGCTGAAAGGCATCGTCGAGCAGAAAAACATCCACGCTCGACTCCAGCTTTTTGCCTTGCTCGTAACGATTCGAGCCAACGCCAAAGAGGACCCGCCGGGGGAGGCGCGACTTCATCAGTTCGATTTCATCACTGGTGCCGCCGCGTCCCTTATAGCCTCGGCTCAGAATGCCAACGCATTTCCCTTCTGCCAGCAATCGTTCGGCCAGCCAAATTACCATAGGAGTTTTGCCCGTGCCCCCGACGGTAAGATTCCCGACGCTAATCACGGGGCGCTGCAACTTCGTCACTCGGAAAATTCCCTTTTCGTACAGCCAAACGCGAACTTGCGTGATATCGCCGTAAAGTATGGAAAGAGGCCACAGGGCCAACCGCACCAGCGGCGGGAGTCTCATCGCGATGTGCCACCAAGCTGCTTCGCTGCTTCGGCCATCACTCGGTCTAACGCACCACGACTGCTCTCCACGAGATGCTTTGCCGCGTCGCCCATACGCTTGCTTTTGTCGGGATCCTTCAGCAAATGGATCCACTCTACGCCAGCGTCTTCGGGACTTTCGACCTGAATCGCAGCGCCGACTTGCACAAAACGCGAGGCGATCTCCGCAAAGTTTTCCATGGAGGGCCCAAACACCGGGACTTTGCCAAAAGCGGCCGGTTCCAGAATATTGTGTCCGCCCGCTTCCACCAGTGAACCTCCAACGAAAGCGCCATCCGCCAATGGATAGATGGAAGCCAGCTCTCCTATGCTGTCGAGCAGCAGCACGGTAACGTCTTCGGGTATACCGTTAAAATTGCCGTTCGAGTCTGGACTAATGCCCGGGCCCGGCACAGGCAATTCCGAGCGGCGCACATATTTGCGGTGTGATTCTTCGATGAATTCGGCCGTCGGCCCGAAGCGTTCGGGCTTGCGCGGCGCGAGCACCAACAAAGCGTTGCGAAAGTCGCCTTGCACCACGCCAAAAGCAATCAACGCCAATGGCTCTTCCGTGGCCACCACACTGCCCGCCACAATTACCGGCCAGCGTTTGCTGCGACGGCACTCCTCCGCGAGCCAGGTGGACAAAGGTGTGGCATCGGGTAGAACCATGTCGTATTTCAGATTGCCGCTGACCTTCACGCGATCGGCTGGCGCGCCCAGTGAGTGAATGCGGTCCGCATCCGTGGGAGTCTGCATCAAGAAAGCCGAGGCATTGCGCAAGGCCGATGCGAACAGCGGGCGCAAGTAAAACCCGAACAATCTCAAATATTTTTGGTAGCGTTCAAATGAGCGGTCGGAAATGCGGCCACTCGCGAAGAGTACTGGCACATTTCGATTACGCGACTCGCGCAGAAAATTAGGCCAGATTTCCGTTTCGAGCACGATGACGATCGCAGGCTTTACGGAGTCGAGGGCACGTCGCACGCTGAACGCCCAATCGAACGGAAAATAGATCACCGCATCCGCAAAGGGGATTCGCTCTTTTGCCAGCGCCTGCCCCGTCTGTGTGGTCGTCGAAATGACCAGCGGGCGCTTTGGATACGCCTCCTTGAGACGCTTTGCCAACGGCACACCCGACAATACTTCTCCCACGGAAACAGCGTGAATCCAGATGGCTCCCGGGCGATCTGTGGGCAAGCGGTCCGCGGCATTATGAGAAAGTCCCAGGCGCTCGCGGAAGTTGGAGAGGTATTTGCCACGGCGCAATCCTTGAAACAACCAATAGGGTGCCGTGAGCAGGGCAGCCAGCCCCATCAATATGCTATAAACAAAGTACACGTGATTTGGACTCCGGTTAGATCCGGGATTCATGAACACCCGAGGTCCCAGGAAGCAGGGCAACCCTGCCTCTTCCCCTCGAATCGAAGGCCTCAGGATGCGAACAAACTATTATAGCCTCATGCGAACGATCCTTGCTGTGGTTCTGTTCGGAATGGCGGCATCCGCGACAGTTGGCCAGAACCATGACATAAAAGAAAACACTGCAAAATCGGCCACCACGCTGCACGAAGTCGCCAGCGATTCGCATGAAGGCGTGACCATTGGTATTGATCCCTGGACGCAAGAAAGCCGCTACAAGGAAAAATTCCCGAAAAACTCCCCGTTTTCCAAGGGCATTGTAGCCATTCACGTACGCTTCCGGAACGACACCGACCGGGGCTTGAGAGTGACGATCCCCAGCGTGCGGTTACTTGTACAAGTAAGTGAAGAAAATCGCCAGGAACTTGTTCCGCTCACGGCCGACGACGTCGCCGACACGATGACATTGAAAAACAATGGAAAAGACCCAACCGCCAGACGGACGCCTCTGCCGATTCCGGTACCAACGGTCAAGGCCGGCAGGGATTCTAAATGGACCTCCGTGCGGGATGCGTGTGCGGATGCGGGAATTCCAACTAGCATTCTGGCGGCGCACAGCACGGTGGAGGGCCTGATGTATTTCGATCTGCGCGGCGAGATCGACCTGCTGCAGAATGCCCATTTGTACGTTCCAAACATTGCGTCCATGGCCGACAATCAACCCTTGTCCTACTTCGACATTGCGCTGGGACACGACTCCGCGAATTAAATTGCCATTGCCGCTGGCGAACAAAATCCACAACAACACGTTGGCGCGATTTGCCGGGTCCGTCTCGGTCGGATACCATGGAGTGTCGAAAAAAATCACCCGCTCGAAATCCAATGCAAAATCTTTTAGATAAACTGAATCCTGAACAACGCCTTGCTGCCGAAACCACCGAAGGACCAGTATTAATTCTCGCAGGCGCGGGCACGGGAAAGACCCGCGCGATTACATTCCGCATGGCGAATCTCGTTTCCAAGGGCACGCCGGCGGAATCGATCCTCGCGGTGACCTTTACGAACAAGGCCGCCGAGGAGATGCAGAATCGTGTAACGGACTTGCTGCTTAGGGCCGGGGTCCCACCGGCGCGCCCATGGATTTCCACGTTCCATTCACTGTGCGCGCGCTTGCTTCGGCGAGAGGCGGTGCATGCCGGACTGCCCAAGGATTTCGCGATCTACGATGACGATGACCAACTCAGCGCGGTGAAGTTGACGATGGCACGTCTGAAGATTGACGAGGACGGGCTCACGCCGCGGAACGTTCTGAGCCGCATCAGCTATGCGAAGAATCACGGGCAATCGCCCGAACAGGTTCGCGCCGAAGGGTTTGGTCCAGACACGCGGAAGGTTGCGGATATCTTTGCCGCGTATGAAGAGCTACTGAAGAACAGCCGGGCGGTGGATTTCGATGATCTGTTGCTGCGTTCGGCGCGATTGCTGCGGGAATGGCCGCAGGTTCGCGATCGCTGGCGGGCGCGCTTTGCTTATGTCCACGTGGACGAATACCAAGACACCAACCGCGTCCAGTACGATTTGCTGCGGTTGCTGACTAATGAGCAGCGCAATGTGTGCGTGGTCGGCGATGAAGACCAGTCGATCTATCGTTGGCGGGGGGCGGACGTTTCGATCCTGCTGAGCTTCTCGCAGGACTTTCCGTCGGCGAAGGTGGTGCGGCTCGAGCGCAATTACCGCTCGACACAGGCGATCCTGGACGCCGCCGGTGCGGTGGTGGCCAACAATCCGGACCGTTTGGGCAAGAATCTACGCGCGGAGAAAGAAAAGGGCGCGAATCTGCGGTATTACGAAGCGCGGGACGCCCAGGCAGAAGCGGAGTTTGTAGCGGGCGAATTGGACCGCATCCTAAGCGAGGATGCCAACCAAACTTGCGCTGTGGAATACCGCACGAACTTTCAGTCGCGGTCGTTCGAAGAGGTATTCCGGCGGCGTGGCATCCGCTACAAGCTGGTTGGGGGCTTCAGCTTCTACAACCGCGCCGAAGTGAAGGACGCGCTCGCGTATGTGCGGCTGGCGCTGCACCCGGAAGACGATATTTCCCTGCTTCGCGTGCTGAACCTTCCCGCACGAGGAATTGGCAAAACCACAGTGGATTCCCTGCGCGACATTGCGGATCGCGAACGGTTGTCGCTGTGGGATGCCATCGAATCGCTGATGACGAGTCCCGCATCCACTCGCGCCATTGCACCCTTGCGGTCATTTCGCGAACTCGTGGTGCGCTTGCGCGAGGCCTATAACACTAAAGAACCTGCGGATTTTCTGCGGTATCTGCTGGAAGAAACTGGCTATATGCCCATGCTGCGGGATCGCAATACACCAGACGATGTAGCGCGCATGGAAAACCTGGAGGAGTTGGCACGCGCTGTGGCCGAGAGCCAAGAAGCCGGTGAGTCATTCACAGATTTTCTGGACGCTGCGGCTCTGGTCAGCGATGCAGATGCGTTCGAAGACAAGCCGGGCGTGACGCTGATTACGCTACACAGCACGAAAGGACTAGAGTTCGATCACGTGTTCCTCACCGGGATGGAAGAAGGCATTTGTCCCCATAGCCGGTCGATCAACGAGGATAAAGGGATCGAAGAGGAGCGCCGGTTGGTCTATGTGGGCATGACGCGGGCGCGTAGTTCGCTCACTCTGACCCGTGCGGTTTATCGCCGAATCTTCGGAAACGAGCAACAGATGCGCGCATCCCTGCCCAGCCGCTTCTTGGGAGAGATTCCGACGGAATTGGTCGACACGGTACGTGGCTCGATGGCGGAAATTGGGCAGAGCCGGCGATATGAGCCCGATCCCGAATATTCCTACTCAGCGGAAGAGTTTGTGCGTCGCGCTCGAGGTATCGCGCCGCCAGTGCATCGCACACCGCAGCGGCGCAGCCCGTCGTCGACACCTTCCTTCGGCTCAGCGTTTAAGCGGGGGAAAAACGCGGACCCGCTTCTGGGACAAAAAGTGCGTCACCCGGAGTATGGAGTGGGAACCGTCGTGGGCGTGGAAGGCGAAGACGAGGATCGCCGCTTGAGCGTCAGCTTCCCGGGTCGGGGGACGAAGAAATTCGTCGAACGTTACGCGCAGTTACAGCAGTTATAAGTTGCGGTCGCAATCAAAGAGCTTCCCATACACAGCCTATGCAGGCGACATAGCAGGATTTGCTCGACGGCAGTTTTCGCGAAGTTGCGCCCCGTCTACGTTCGCGATAGAGTGAACAGCGACATTCCTACCTACAATCCGTGGCTGAATTACAAGGATGAGTACCCGCGCCCGGATGCGAACGGAGAGGGTGAGTGGATCCACAACTTTTTCGCTGCAAGAATATCGATCAGCTCATTTCTGACTCCGAAGATCCGGACAAACGACTAAAGAAAACCCTGGGATGGATCAGCCTGACAGCGCTGGGCATTGGTGCGATTATCGGGACAGGCATTTTCATCCTGACCGGTACCGCGGCCGCCGGTGAGGAAGTTCTGTACCCATCCCTTTTAAAGGCACCGGTTCTGGATGTTTTATTGCACGGGTCCCATGCGCTGGGAGCCGGAGGACGCCCAGGAGCGGGCCCGGCGATTGCGATTTCGTTTGCGCTGGTGGCTATCGTCTGCGGCTTCGCGGGCCTTTGTTACGCGGAACTGGCCTCGATGATTCCGATTGCGGGGAGCGCCTACACCTACACCTACGCGACCATGGGTGAGTTGGTGGCATGGATCATTGGTTGGGATTTGATCCTGGAATATGCCGTTTCGAATATGGCGGTAGCCGTTGGGTTTTCCGCTTACGTGAACAGCTTACTCAATTCTTTCGGGATTCACTTGCCAGACTCACTGAGCACGCCGGCCTACCAGCCCATGGTGGGGTGGGCGTTGCACTTCAATGCAGTCGGATTTCTGATTGTGATGCTGTTGACCGTGCTACTGGTGACGGGCGTCAAAGAATCCGCAACGTCGAACAGCATCATGGTCGGGATCAAGTTGATCGCCATTTTTGTTTTCATCATTTTCGCCTCGAAATATATCAATCCGATTAACTGGAAGCCCTTTGCACCTGCGGGATTCCAGGGAATTCTAACCGGCGGTGCCATCGTTTTCTTCAGTTATATCGGATTTGATTCGGTGTCGACGGCGGCGGAGGAATGCAAAAATCCGAAAAGGGATCTACCGCTGGGGATTATGGTTTCGTTGTTCATATGCGCAACATTGTATGTAGCCGTGGCGGTGGTGCTGACTGGCATTCAGCCGTATCAGATCTTCAAAGGGGACGCGGCTCCGGTGGCAACTGCGTTGCACAACATTGGACTAGATAATCTGCAGCGCTGGGTAACCATCGGGGCGCTGATGGGAATGATTTCGTCGCTGCTGGTTTATCAGTACGGCCAAGCGCGTGTTTGGTTTGCGATGTCGCGAGACGGGCTGCTGCCAAAGCGTTTCAGTGCCGTGCACAAGCGCTTTCGCACACCGCATTTCGCAACGTGGATCGCAGGGATCGTCGTGGGCATTCCCGCTGGAATTTTCGACATTGGGACGCTCGCGGACTTGACCAACATTGGCACTCTGTTCGCGTTCGTGCTGGTGGCAGGTGCAGTGCTAATTCTGCGCAAGACGCAGCCGCACCGCCCCCGGGGATTTCGCGTACCGATGGTGCCGCTGTTGCCGATTCTTTCGATCATCACCTGTGTTCTGTTGATGGCCAGTTTGACGCTGGAGAATTGGATCAGGTTTTTTGTGTGGCTGGCCATTGGACTTGTGATTTACTTTGCATATAGCCGTCACCGGAGCACGTTGAAAACCGTGTCGAAGGCGTAGACAACGCTCATGAAAAAGGGATGTAATCCGGACTTTCTGCGCAGGTGCGCGCCGCCGTTGGCGCTGCTGCTCTGCCTTGGATTGCTGCCGGCTCGGACCGATGCATGGGGCAATAACGCACAGCGTCTGATCGTGAACCATGCTGTGGACACACTGCCGTTCCAACTGCGCCCGTTTTTTGAGGCCAATCGCAACTTTCTGATGCAACACGTGAACGATACCCTGAATAACCTGGACAAGCACCCCAACGAACGGCAAAACCATTTCATCGAACTCGACCGCTACGGCAAATTCCCTTTCGAAGCGATGCCGCGGAGTTATAAAGCAGCGCTCGCCAAATACGGAAAATCAAAAATCGAATCGACCGGGCTACTACCCTGGCAAATTGGCGTGTATAGCGCCAAGCTCACCGATGATATGAAGGCCGGACACTGGGACGATGCCAAGGTCGACGCGGCGCTCTTGGCGAATTATGTGGCGGAAGCACATGATCCCTTCAACACCACGGAAAACTATGACGGCAAGTTGACCGGGCAAACCGGGGTGAACGAACGTTTCAATACCATGTTGATCGACCGCTTCGGGTCGTTCTTCCCGCTGAATCCGCACGACGCCTTTTTCATTGGCGATCCCACCGACTTTGCCTTTGACATGTGCCTGACTGCCCACAGCATGGTCGAGTCGGTGCTGCTTGCGGACCGCAACGCCAAGCGCGGGTTTAGTTCGTATACCGATGACTATTACGATCGCTTCTATAACCTCGCCGGCGCCGCGCTGATCAAGCAACTTTCTGACGCGTCAACGGATGTGGGTTCCTACTGGCTGACGGCCTGGACCAACGCAGGCAAGCCCACGATGCCCGCAAAGTAGTCTGCTTTGGATCGCAACGAGATCACCGCCAAAATCGCAGCGCTGCCCAAGGCAGAATTGCACGTACATTTGGAAGGCGCCATTCGACCCGAAATAGGCGTGGTTTTGGCCGGACGGCATGGTGTTTCGCTGGGCGAAGAGGAGGTGCGACGGCGGTATGCCTATTCCAACTTTATGGAGTTTATTGAGGCGTTCAAATGGGTGACGTCATTTCTGCGCACGCCCTCCGATTTCGCTCTTTTGGCGAGCGACTTGGCCCGCCAACTTCTTGCTGAGCATGTCGTGTACGCCGAAGTGACGCTTTCCGTAGGCGTGATGCTGTTGCGTCAACAGAATCCCCAGGCGAATTTTGAGGCTATTCTTGCGGCGGTTGAGCCATTCGAACAAGAGGGACTGCGGTTGAATTGGATCTTCGACGCGGTTCGGCAATTTGGCCCCGATCTGGCATCCCAGGTCGTGGATTGGGCCAAGCGTTGTAATTCCCCGCGCATCGTGGCCTTCGGAATTGGCGGCGATGAATTGAGCATTGCAACGAAAGATTTCGACGCGGCTTACAAGCACGCCGCGGATTGCGGTTTGCACCGTGTGATCCACTCCGGCGAAATTGGCGGTCCCGAGAAGATCCGCGAGGCGGTCGAATATTTGGGCGTCGAACGCGTAGGTCATGGTATCGCGGCGGTTCAGGATCCTGCGCTGATGGACCTACTGGCGGCACGGCGGGTAGCGCTGGAGGTATGCCCGGTGAGCAATCTGCGCACGGGTGCACTGGCAAAACAACTGGGCGTCGCGGCGCCGTCGCTGCGCGAGCACCCTTTGCCGCAACTGCTTCGCCATGGGATTCCAACTGTTCTATCCACGGATGACCCTGCGATGTTCCACACATCACTCGAGCAGGAGTATCGATACGCTCACGAGATGGGATTAACTGAGGCCGAACTGCGGCGACTAGTGACAAACAGTTTTGATTTTTCTTTTCCGACGGCAATTCGTGACGAAGCGTGATTGAAGGTGCGTGCGCCGAAGACAGCAATCGAGTCGAGAATGTTATACTGCCTTCATGAAAGCTCATGTGTGGGTAATGCCAAAACGTACAGTGCTCGACCCTCAAGGCCAGACGATTCAGCACGCCCTTTCTGGACTTGGCTATTCGCAGGTTTCGGACGTTCGTCAGGGAAAGTTTTTCGTGTTGAACCTGGATGGCTGGAACCGCGCAGAAGCGCAGACCCAACTCGAACGAATCTCCAAAGAAGTCTTGGCTAATCCAGTGATCGAAGAATATCGCTTTGAAATCGTCGATTAGGCACGCTGGATGAACTTCCTTCCCTGCTCTTCTCGAACGCCCTTTTCTCCTGTGAGGGTATTGCCGCTTTTGCTGATGGCTGTGTCATTGGGTTTCGTTGGCTGCAAGGACACCTTCAAAAATGCGTTCAAGGTTGAAGATCCGCAACTTAAGCCCATCGAGACCATGGTGCAGCAGAATGTCCCGCTGGGTGCCCCTCAAGCTGTTGTGCTCGAGTTCCTTTCCGCTCGCGGTTATCCCACGGACAATCCTACCGAACGAGACACGATCGTCGGGATCATTCGCCACATTGATACGGAGAAAATGCAGCCGGTGACCGCGCGTGTCACTTTTCATTTCGACAAAAACGGCAAGCTCGAGAGTTTCGACGTTGTCCGCACCATGAACGAACCTGTTCCGCAGTAACTATTTCTCCAGCCAACTCCCCGCTCGCCCCCTATTGGTTTTAGGGTCATGCTAAGCTGAATCACTGTTAGCCAGGGAGATTTTTCGCATGTGTGGCATTGTCGGGTATATCGGCGCAAAGCCGGTGGTTCCGGTGATCATCGAGGGCTTGCGAAAGCTGGAATATCGCGGCTATGACTCCGCAGGAATCGCGGTGGTCGACGCGGCCGGAAAACTGCACGTGCGGCGCGCTCCAGGAAAGCTGCGCAACCTGGAAGATGCGATTCAGAATTCGCCCATTGAGGGCACATACGGCATAGGACACACACGCTGGGCCACCCACGGGCGCCCTACCGAAGAGAATGCGCATCCCCACCGCGATTGCACGGGCCAATACGTGGTGGTGCACAACGGCATCATTGAAAACTACCTGGAATTGAAAGAGCGGCTGCAGCGCGAGGGCCACAAGTTCGTAACCGAAACGGATACGGAAATCGTGGCGCATTTGGTCGAAAAATACGCAAAAGATTTGCCGTTCGAAGAAGCGGTGCGCAAAACGTTAAAAGACTTGCGAGGCATCT
Source organism: Verrucomicrobiia bacterium (assembly GCA_035506955.1). GTDB lineage: Bacteria > Acidobacteriota > Terriglobia > Acidiferrales > UBA7541 > Acidiferrum. Next base: position 22,293 of record DATJOO010000070.1, on the reverse strand, counting down.
ATTCACTGGTGTTCCTGTCCGCCAAAGATCCACAAAAGCTGGTGGCCGCCCGGATTGGTCCGCCGTCGGTAGTTGGTCTCGGGGACGGCGAATATTTTGTGGCCAGCGACATTCCCGCGCTGCTGCAGCATACCCGCAACATTTTTTTCCTGGCCGATGGCGATGTTGCCGTGTTGAGCAAAAATGGCGTTCGTGTAACGGACCTCGACGGCAAGCCCGTGGAACGACCTGCCCACCAGGTGACCTGGGATCCCATCATGGCGGAAAAGGGCGGCTACAAGCACTTCATGCAGAAGGAGATTTTCGAACAGCCGAGAGCCATTCGCGACACCCTGCTGGGCCGAATTTCCCAAGAGAGTGGCAAGGTGTTTTTGGACGACATGGCCATCACCGACCAACAATTCCGCGATTTTGAGAATGTGCGTATCGTGGCCTGCGGAACCAGTTGGCACGCCGGCCTGGCTGGAAAGTTCATGATTGAGCGACTGGCGCGTATACCGGTGGAAGTCGATTACGGAAGCGAATTTCGCTATCGCGATCCCATCCTAGACGGCAAAACTCTGACTGTTTGTATCAGCCAATCCGGCGAGACCGCAGATACTCTAGCCGCTCAGCGCGAGGCAAAACAAAAAGGCTCTCCTACTCTGGCGATATGCAACGTGAAGGGATCGATGATTACCCGCGAAGCTGCGGGCACGATTTTGACCCATGCCGGACCGGAAATCGGTGTCGCGTCCACCAAGGCGTTCACCGCGCAAATTGCGGCGCTCCTGTTGCTGGCCTCTCATCTCGGCCAGATTCGGAGAAAGCTTTCACCAGAGGCGGCCAGAAAACTAATGTTGGAAGCATTGCAAATCCCTCACAAGATGGAGACGATCCTGCAGGCGGACGCGAGTGGCCTGTATGAGTCGCTGGCCCGCCAATTCTTCCGGCAATCGGACTTTCTGTATTTGGGCCGCGGGATCCATTACCCCATTGCGCTCGAAGGCGCTTTGAAGCTCAAGGAAATTTCCTACATCCACGCGGAAGGATATCCGTCCGGAGAAATGAAGCACGGGCCGAACGCCTTGATCGACGAAAATCTTCCCGTGGTGGTTTTGGCTACCCGGGATGAGTCCGATCCGGCGTCGATGACCTTGTATGAGAAAAGCGTGTCGAACATTAAAGAGGTAAAAGCGCGCGACGGTATCGTGATTTCGATCGCCACGCAAGGGGATCACTTAGCGCGGGAAGCTTCCGACCATCTGATTGAGTTGCCACCTACTTCAGACTTGCTGTCGGTGCTTTTGGAGATAATTCCGCTGCAGTTGCTGGCCTATCACATCGCGGTGCGGCGTGGCTGCGACGTCGATCAACCGCGCAACCTCGCGAAGTCTGTCACCGTCGAATAGCCTCCCCGTCACAGCATCCATCCCATAGCTTTGCCATCCTTGCCTGCTCGCAATAGAATCAAACCGCGAAAAGCATCGCTGTACATCTGTGCCAAGTTGCCCGGGGGACCTATGAAGACTCACCTGCGTTATTGTTTTGTACTCATGATTTGTTCGTTGGCGATTACTGGTGCATCACGCGGCCAAACGCCACAGCGCACCGTCGCCATCACCATCGACGACCTGCCGGCTGCCTCGGCCAACAACATGACCGGCGCCGAGATCTTCGCGATGACCAGCAAACTCCTAACCACGCTGCGGGACCAGAAAGTTCCCGCGATCGGCTTCGTGAATGAAGACAAGCTCTACAAGCTTGGCGACGTGGACGATCGCATCAAAGCCCTCAATCTCTGGCTCGACGACGGATTCGAGCTCGGCAACCACACTTTCGCTCATACTTCGCTGAACCGCGTTCCGTTGCCGGTGTGGGAAGAAGAAGTGATCCGCGGCGAGACCGTAACAAAATACCTTCTGGCACAGCACAAAATGAATATGCGTTTCCTCCGCTATCCCTATCTTGATGCCGGACTCGATCTGCAGACGCGCCGCGAAGCCGAAGCTTTTCTGACTTCACGCGGATATCACGTTGCCCCCGTGACCATGGATGCATGGGACTGGATGTACGGTGGGATCTACGAGGACGCCCGTAAACAAGGCGACACCGCGCTGCAGCAGAAACTCCTCGAGTCGTATTTGTCATACACTACCACCATTTTTGATTACTTCGAGAAACAGTCGAAAAACCTATTCGGCTATGAGCCGAAGCAAGTGCTGTTGTTGCATGCTACTTGGCTGGAAGCCGATCACATTGGAGATTTGCTCGACCTGCTCCGGAAACGGGGATATCAATTCATTAGCTTGGCAGATGCGATCAGTGATCCTGCTTATAGCAGTCCGGATAACTATGTGGGGGAAGGGACCGGCTCGATCGATCACTGGGCGATTACCCGGGGCCAGCCGCTCATGGGTGAACCCGCATTTCCTCAATGGGTGATCGACAAAGCCAAGGAACTGCATCACTCCACGGGCACGCCCTCGTACTGAGGCCATTCGTCACAGCGGATTCGCACATTTCGTTTGGGGATGAGCTACTATAGAGTCATGCGGGCTCGTTCCTGGGTTTTTCTGCTTGCACTTTTCCTGTTCGTCGCTCTCGCACTCCCCGCCTACTCGCAAGACGGCACCGGCACCCTGAAAGAAATCCACGCCGAAGGTTTAAAAACCCTCAGCGAAGCGCAAGTGGCGTTGCTTTCTGGATTACAGATCGGCGGTCAGGTTGGCCGCAAGGATCTACAGGACTCTGCGGATCTGCTGCTGCGCAGCGGGATGTTTGCCAAGGTGAGCTACAAATTTGACACGCACAACAACGATGTCACGCTCATCTTCAAACTGGAAGAAAGCCCGCGATTGCCGGTAGCCTACGATAATTTCCCGTGGTTCGATGACAGCGAACTGACCGAAGCCATTCGCAAGGATCTGCCCTTCTATGACGGTACGCTGCCGGAAGGTGGAACTGTAGTGGACCTGGCCGGAAACGCGCTGGCGTCTTTTCTGACCAGCCACGGCCTAAAGGCTGAAATTCAACATTATGTTCTGGCGAATCCTCTGCTCGACGGCTCAGAACAACAATTCACGGTCACTGGCGTTACGGAAACCATCGCCAGCGTCGAGTTCAGCGATCCCACTTTGACCGACGATCTTGCGGTGAAGCAGCATCTCTCGGACGTGCTACACAAACCCTATTCCCGTTTAACGATAGACGTGTTCCTGGCCGAGGCGATTCGCCCAATCTACCTGCAAAAAGGCTATCTGCGCGCGAAGATCGGGCCCGCGTCGGTCCACTTGTCCGGCGACCCGAACCAGAAATTCCCGGAAGCGATCCCGGTGTATGTCCCTTGCACGCCGGGCCCGCTATATCATTGGAACAGCGTCGCGTGGACTGGGAACAGCTCGCTCGCCGGCGATGCTCTAACCCAAGCGCTGCGCATCAAGCCGGGCGATGTGGCTGACGGCATGGCCATCGAAGCCGGATTGGACCGCGTACGGGAAGCCTACGGGCATTTGGGTTACCTGGATGCCAAGGTCGACCCCGTGGCACACTACGACGAACAGGCTCATACCGTTTCCTATACAGTGGGCATTACCGAAGGACGCCAATACCGCTATCACGATATGACCATCACGGGGATGTCGGTGCCCGGTGAACGTATGATTCGCGATGCCTGGCCGCTTAAGCCCGGTGAGATCATGGATAAAACCGTGTTCGAGCAGTTTCTGCTGCAATTGGAATCCCGCCGCGATGCCATCTTCAAGGATCAGCCTATTCACTACGAGACCGTTGGGCACTGGTTGCAAACTGATCCACAGGCTGGCACCGTGGACGTGCTGCTCGATTTCAAATGATCACCTAATATCGCGTGGGTTTAGGCCTGCTATACTCAAGTCCGATGGCTTCGTTGGTACAAATTCACACTGGTGAACCTTCGGCTGAGCTTGCCGACGCCAAAGAGAAACAACTCCTGGAGCGCCTAGCAAGCCTGCCGTCGCTGATCGTCGCTCTTTCGGGCGGCATTGATTCCGCCTATTTGGCGTGGGCTGCCCATCGCGCTCTCGGCAATCGCGCCCTTTCGGTCACGGCCATCTCCGCTAGCTACTCTGCGTTTGACCGCGAACAAGTGGAAAGTTTCCTGCGCCTTACCCGAGTGCAGCACGAATTTGTGGAAACGCATGAGCTGGAAAACCCTGCTTATCAAGTGAACGATAAGAACCGCTGCTACTACTGCAAGGATGAATTGTTTACGGTTCTGCACGCCGTGGCTGCGGAAGGTCAATTTGCAGCGGTGGCTTACGGGGTAAACGCGGATGACACCTCGGATTTTCGGCCGGGGCAGCGCGCCGCAACCGAACATCGAGTGTTGACACCTCTGCTGGACTCCCAGCTCCACAAAATCGAGATTCGTTTTCTGGCTCAGCGTGCCGGCTTGCCCATGTGGGACCGCCCCGCTTCGGCCTGCTTGGCTTCGCGTCTGCCCTATGGCACAGCCGTCACCGAAGAGCGCCTGGGTCTGGTAGAACGCGCCGAGGCAGCCCTGCGGGGGTTGGGTTTCCGCCAGTTCCGGGTACGCCTGCACGATAACTTGGGTCGCGTGGAAGTCGCCCAGGACGAGTTGCCCCGCGCTTTGAACCCGGAAATGGCTTCCGCCATGTCTATAGCGCTAAAAGAGGCGGGATTCACCTACGTAACCCTGGATCTGGAAGGCTACCGCCAGGGTTCGCTGAACGAACCTCTCCGAAAGTCCGCCGGAACATAACCGCTCCAGTTTGCGTATCTTGGTACAGGAGGGCAGAGTGGAGCATATGACTTCCCTAAGCGTAGTGAGCCGTCGCGTCGCTGTTCCAAGCACATTGCTGCTGTGCAGCGCCATCGGGTTGGCACCCGTCCGAGCGACCGCTGCCGATAACACTTTCGACCGTACAGTGACGGTGTCGGGGCACGTTCGACTCGAACTGAACAATGGTTCCGGCAACGTCGAGATTCGAGGCGCCGCCGACGGGAAAGTGCACGTTGTGGGCAAAGTAACGTCGGGCGGCTGGTCGGTATTTGGCAGCTCCGACAAGAACATTCAGGACGTTGTCGCGAATCCTCCGATTGAACAGCACGACAATGTGGTCCGCATCGGGCGCAACAATTCGATGTTCAAAAACATCTCCATCGACTACAAAATCGAGGTTCCCCAGGACACCGAGATCGACGCCAGTGTGGCTTCGGGCGGCATGACCATTGACGGCGTGCGCGGCCCTGTCAAGGCCAACTCTGCCTCCGGCTATCTTCATGTGTACAACATTGCCAGCGACACTAATCTTTCTGCCGCCAGCGGCTCCATCGATGTTTCGGGGATTGCTGGCATTTTGCGCGTCAACAGCGCCTCTGGCGATATCGTGTTGCAAAACGTCAAGGGTGACCTGAAAGCAAGCGCGGCCTCCGGTGGGATTCGCATCGCCAATCCTGGAGATCGCGTGGAGGCTTCCTCCGCCAGCGGGTCCATCGAAGTCAATGGCGCTAAGAGCGACGTAAAGGTGCACGCGATCTCGGGTTCGGTCAACGTTACCGGCGATCCGAGCTCCAGCCGATACTGGGAGCTAAAGTCCGTTTCCGGGTCGATCGATATTCGCGTCCCTCCCAGCGCCAGCTTTCTGTTTACCGCCGAGACTACTTCCGGGGACATTCGCACGAACATTCCGGTGATCCTGGAAGAACAGGGCAAGCATTCCCTGCGTGCCCACATCGGGTCGTCTTCAGGACGAATCGAAGTGCATACCGTTTCCGGTAGCGTGGATGTGCAAGGTTCGTAAAGCCGCAAAGCCGGGCAGCCTGCGCTGCAAAACTTTAGACACCCCGGTACAATAGGGTAGTGATTTACCGCTCAATCCTCCCTGGCTGCTGCCTGCTCTTCGGGCTCGGCATCTGCGCACCCCCGGCCACGTGGAGCCAGGATGCCACGAAACCAGCGCCTCCTCCGACGCCAGCCACAACCGCTCCCGCGGTCGCTCCGCCCATAAAACGAAACCCGGCAGTAGATCCTGAGCGGCAAGACCTACAGAAGGCCATTGAGAGCGCCGCGAATGACCGTGCGGCTCTGGTCAAGAACCTTGAAGCATTTCTCCAGAAGTATCCGGAATCTATACAGCGCCCTCAGATTTACCGCGCCCTGGTTGAGTCGAGCTTGCAGCTTCGCGATTTTCCCCGCGCGCTGGACTACTCGGAACGGCTGACCTCTCTCAACCCCGAAGACATCTCCAATACCGTCCTGACGATCCAGCTTCTGAATCGCTACGGGGATGCACCGGGCTACCGCCGGGCGGTCTTTTATTGCAGCCGTGTTTTGGAGTACGTCGAGCACACGCCAGTGTCCGAGAAGTCGCCCCGCGTTTCCCAGGAAGATTGGGAAGCTTCGAAGAAAAAGGACCGCTCTTCCCTGCTGATGGTTCGCGGTGATCTTTACCTGAAGTTGAAGGACAACGCCGACGCACAAAAGGATTTTGCGGAAAGCTACGCGCTGATTCCCAACGCGGCAGCGGCGGAGCAACTGGGTAACCTTGCGGAGTTAAACAAAGATTGGAACGCCGCCATCCAACAGTACGCACGCGCGTTCGCCTTAACCGATGGCACCAATGGCGCCTCCTCGCGCGTCGAGCTGCGCAAGAAAATTGGCAACGTGTGGAGGCTGGCGCACGGTTCCGAGGACGGCTTGGGCGACTACATGCTGCAAGCGTTCGATGCCAGCATAGCCGCGGCCACTCCAGTGAGACCGGCGCGCAATCCCAACGTGAAGGAACCGTATGACTTCACGTTGCGGAAGGTCAGTGATGGCAGCCCAGTTCACCTTGCGGGTGCCAAGGGCAAGATCATCGTTCTGAGTTTTTGGGCCACCTGGTGCGGGCCATGCCACGAGCTGGAGCCGCTGTTCGGGAAGGTAGCCAGCCGTTACGCGGGCAAGCCCGATATTGAGTTTTATGCTTTAAATTGTGATGACGATGAGTCGCTCGTGGCGCCTTATTTGGCAAAGGAAAAACTCACCACTCAGGTGCTTTATTCCGACGGCCTGGACCGGCTACTTAGCGTGAATTCTTTCCCAACCACGGTGATTCTCGATCGCACGGGCAAGATTGCCTTTCGCGAAGACGGGTTCGACCCGGATGGCTTCGAGAACTCTTTGACCCAAGCAATCGATCGTACCTTGGCAACTGGAAACACTGCCCCAGCTTCGGCCGCCCCGGCGAAGCCTTAATTCCCTGCCGGACGGGCGTCGGGAAATGCGTCTGCTACTTCTCTGGCAGCGCACATCGTGTTCACGTGGATCCTCACGGTGTCTTCAATTCTCCGCGCATAGCCGCCAGCCAGACTGGTGGCAACTGGGATGCGGCGCTTGCGCGCTTCTTCGAACACTGCCTTATCTCGCCTTTTCAGTCCTTGAAGTGAGAGGCCTAGTCCGCCGAGTTGGTCGTCGTAATAAGGATCCGCTCCACCAATGTAGAAAACGATCTCGGGTTTGAACGAATCCAAAGCGCGGCGCACCGCTGGCAGCAAAGTGTTCAGATACTCCTCGTCTTCCACGCCATCCTCCATGTTTAGATCCACAGTGGATGGCGGCTTATAGGCCGGGTAGTTATTCAGCTGATGGATCGATAGGGTGAAGACGGAATCGTCATCGGCGAAGATCGCGGCTGTGCCATTTCCGTGATGTACGTCTGTATCCACTACCATCGCCTGGCGAATCGCTCCATCGTGCTGTAGGCGCCGGATCGCAACCGCCACGTCATGAATGGCGCAGAAACCCTCACCATGGCCGGGGTAAGCATGGTGAAAACCGCCACCCAGATTGCAGCCGAATCCATCGCGCAACGCGGCTTGTCCCGCTGCAATCGAACCGCCTGCAGCCAACCAGAATGCCTCTACCAGTTCCGGCGAGTACGGCACTTCGAGCTTCATTTCCTCGCTGCGCGTGAGCGTGCCGGTTTTGAGGTTATGCACCCAGTCCGGTGTATGCACCCGCAGAATATCGGCGTCGGAGGCAGGTTCGGGCCGCAGAAATTCGTCTTTGGCAGCTATGCGTTCGGTAAGCAAGGTCTCGGCGATTAGCCGGAATTTTTGCGATGGGAAAACGTGTGCGCCGAGATGCAGGTCGTAGCCATGGTGATACACCAATCTAAATGGCAACATGTTCGCGCTCCGCCGCAGCTATTGTAAGGCGGCGACGTTTTTCGTGGAACAATCCGATTAATACTCGCGCTCGAGAATGAAATCAGGAAGAGTGAGCAGCGCGCGGCCGTGCTCAGGGTCGCCGCTGCCATTGATGCAATCCTTGGCCCGGCGCGCATAATCGAAGGCCAGGTTTCGCGTGCGGTCCAAAGCGCCAGAGTCGCGCACCAGAGCTACCAGTTTTTCTGGCTGCACGGAATGAAATTCCTTTTCTTCCAGTACTTGCGCCACCATATCCCGCGCTTCGTGATGCCCGTTCTCCATCGCGTAGATGAGAGGCAAAGTGACTTTGCCCTCTTTCAAATCGCTGAGAACCGGCTTGCCCAACTGCTCGCTGGACGCCGTGAAATCCAGCAGGTCATCCACCAACTGAAAAGCCAATCCGGCGTAGCGGCCATACTCCGCCAGAGCTTCCTCGTGCTTTTCGTCAAATCCGCCTAAAACGGCACCCAGCCGGGCGCATCCGCTAAACAGGCAAGCGGTCTTGTGCGTCGCCAGCTTCAACGCGTCCTCTTCCGTCACATCCATTCGCCCGATCTTCGCAAGCTGGATCAGTTCGCCTTCGACCATCTTCTGGGTGAGGTCAATTAAGATATCGAGCACATGGAAATTGCGCTCTTGCAATGCGATCTGGAAGGACTGCATGTATAGCCAGTCTCCGGCCAACACGCTGCGATGGTTCCCCCAACGAGTATTTGCCGACGGGCGCCCGCGCCGCGTATCTGCGCTGTCGATTACGTCGTCGTGAATCAGTGTGGCGCTGTGTAACAACTCCACGACCGCTGCTAATTTGATGGCGCTCCGCCGACTTACATCACTTCCCGCAGCATAGCCATGGCACAACAGCAGCAAAGCGGGACGCAGGCGCTTGCCTCCGCCACCTAGCAAATAACTGGTGATCTCGGAAACCGGCTGGTACGCCGACGCGCTCTGCCGGGACAACTCCTGCTCGACCAGCACAAGGTCTTCCCGCACCAGTTCAAATATTTCTTTGACCGTGAGTAGCGCTATGACTGTTCTCCTGAACCCGCTTCCCTGGCTTTGCGGGACACTTCAACCAACTCACAACCCTGACCGGTTTAAATGGAAAAAACGCCGGAAATTCGCTGTCGTTGCTGCGGCCGTTTCTTCGGTCCCTAAGTTTCTCACATTCGCAAGGGCCTTGGCCACCTCTGCCACGTAGGCCGGCTCGTTGCGTTTGCCGCGCATGGGCTGAGGCGCCAGGTACGGAGAATCCGTCTCAATCAGCAGGTTCTCCAGGGGCAAATCTTTCGCAACGTCGCGAATGTTCTGGGCTTTTGGAAAGGTCAAATTCCCTGTAAATGAAACCAGAAAGCCCATTTCCAAGCCTCTCCTAGCATCTTCCAGCGTGCTGGTGAAGCAATGAAGGATGCCGGCAAGTCCCGTGGGCTTCCAGTGCGTTTCCAGCAGGTCCAGGCAGTCTGACCAGGCGTCGCGACAATGGATGATCAGCGGCAGTTTGGCGGCAGCTGCCAATTCCATTTGATCCCGAAACACGCGTTGCTGCACATCGCGGGGCGAGTGGTCGTAGAAATAATCCAAGCCGATTTCGCCCCAGGCAATCACCTTCGGATGCTTGGCCAATCGCGCCAATGTGTCCAGATGCACCGGAGTCACTTCCTTTGCTTCGTGGGGGTGAATGCCTATTGTCGTGTAAATCCAGTCGTGGGCTTCGGCGTAAGGAATGGCCGCATCCAGCTTTTCCGGCCCAGGGCCAACGCCGATAGCGAGGATCGTGTTGACTCCCGCGGATCGGGCGCGTTCGAGCATGGCGTCGCGGTCTTCGTCGAATTGCGGGAAGTCAATATGCGCGTGTGAATCGATCAGGTCCATGAGAAGAAGAGATTTAGCTTTCAGTTTTTCGATTTTCAGTTTTTAGGTTAGAGCCCCACCAGAGCATTTTTTCGGTTCCAGTGCTGTTTCGGACTGAAGGCAGTACGGGTCTAAAGACCCGACGCTACACATTTCTCGAAAACCCAGCGATCAGCAATCGTGCTTGACTACTTAAGCCTTGCGCCCACTTCCACGTCTTCATGGAATCCTGCGAGCACTGGCCGGCCATCGGGTCCCACGGACGCTGCGACAATCATTCCGTTGGATTCCACGCCACGAAGCTTGCGTGGCGCCAGGTTCACCACCACCACCACTTTGCGGCCAATCAGCGATTCGGGTTCGTAATATTGCGCAATTCCCGCACAGATCTGGCGAATCTCGGTGCCAATGTCCACCGTGAGCTTCAGCAGCTTATCTGCGCCGACGATGCGCTCCGCCGTCTTTACCTGGCCTACGCGCATTTCGACCTTCGCGAAGTCCTCAAGCCCGATTTTTTCGGCAGGACCGGTCGCCGGGGCTGCTGCGCCAGATGACACGGACGTGGCCGCGGGAGTGCTGGCCGGCGCCGCCGCTGTGGGATTCAGTTCTTCATTTGCCATAGCCTCGATCCTCTCAATCGTTTCGGTTTTCTCTACGCGCGGGAAGAGCGCCTGGAACTTACCCAGCGGCAAGCCGGACGCTAACTGCCCCCAACGCAGTCCGTCCAGTTCTGTTGCAGCAATCGCGGTGTTTTGGCCGAGTAACTTCCAGACCTTCGCGGTGCTTTCGGGCAAAACCGGATGTGCCAGAGCGGTCACGACACGTAATAATTCCGCCGTGGTCCAAAGGATGGTAGCCTTGCGCGACTCCTCATCCGCGGAGTTTCCCAGCGCCCAGGGTTGCTCGGTTGTCAGGTATTTGTCGGCCGCGCCAATCACGCTCCAAATGGTTTCGAGTGCGCGGGCAAATTCAAATTTGTCATAGCGGTCCAGAACTTCCCCGATGGCGTTTTGCGCTTCTTTTGCCAAAGCATCGTCCTGAGGCAGACGCGGTCCCGGCTTCGGCACTTGGCCCGCGAAGTTCTTCTCCAGCATGGCCGCCGTACGACTGGCCAAATTGCCCAGTCCATTGGCCAAATCGGCGTTGTAGCGCGTCACGAGCGCGTCATAGCTGAAATTCCCATCCTGCCCAAACACGATGTCGCGCAATAGGAAATACCGCAGCGCATCCATGCCCAGCATATTTGCGATGGGCCGGGGCAATACCACGTTGCCTTTCGACTTGCTCATTTTGGCAGCGTCCATCAGGAACCAACCGTGGGCCCAAACCTGTTTCGGCAGAGGCAGCATCGCGGCCATCAGAAACGCAGGCCAATACACCGTGTGAAAGCGGATGATGTCTTTTCCGACCAGATGCACATCGGCGGGCCACATGCCGCGTTTCTCGTAATCCGGGCCGCCTACCGCACTCAGATACGCTGTCAGCGCGTCAAACCAGACATAGAAAACATGCGGCTCTTCGCCAGGCACCGGAATTCCCCAGCGAATGGTGGTGCGGGTGATACTCAGATCCTTCAAGCCGCCTTCCACGAAGCTGATGATTTCGTTCTTGCGGGTCTCCGGTTGAATAAAGTCCGGATATTTGCGGTAAAAATCGAGCAACGGCTTTTGAAACGCCGAAAGCTTAAAGAAGTAATTCTCTTCCGTGACGGTCTCCAGTGGCCGTTCGCAGTCGGGGCACAAGTTCCCGGGCAGAGGTTCATTCACGAAAGCGTTATCGTAGACGCAATACAGTCCGGTGTAGTGGCCCTTGTAGACGTAGCCGTTCTCTTTGCACAGACGGAACAACCACTGCACCGTGCGCACATGCTGCAAATCGGTGGTGCGCACAAATTCGTCAGCGGTTAATCCTAGTTCGTCCCAAAGCGCGCGCCACGCATCCGCCATGCGGGCCACGAACTCGGACTCTGGGATACCGGCTTTCTTTGCGGCGCGTTCCACGTTGACGCCGTGTTCGTCCGTACCCGTCGTCATCACCACTTCGTAGCCACGCATCTTTTTGTAGCGGCGCAATACATCCGCAACCACCGTCGTGTAGGTGTGCCCGATGTGCGGCAAGCCGTTCGTGTAGTAGATCGGCGTGGTGATATAGAATTTTTCTTTACGCTCAGCCATTCGTCTCTCAACGCCCCTGGAACAGCCCTTCCCTTCCAGCGACTGCTCTGCGGAAGGGTCTCAGAAGACCAGCCCTACCAAATTATTTCTTGTATTGCTCTTCAAAACGGAGCATCGCCTGCTCCATTACTTGGTGCAGAGGCACATTCTTCTCTTCTGCCAGTTTACGGCAATCGTCAAATTCCGGCGAGGCGTGCAGCACCTGGCCCTGGCTGCGAGAGAGTTTGACACGTACCTCGCCAAATCGCGTCATAACTTTCACAACCTCGCGGGGTAACGCGCGTCGCTCCACTAGATGGCTGCGCACGCCCAGCGTGGTGGTTTCCGCAAAGAGCATCTCCTGGAATCTGCCTTCGTCCTCCGGCTTGCACAGGACGGTCACCAGCATGCCGGGGCGGTTCTTTTTCATCTGCACCGGTGTGGCGAACACGTCCAAAGCCCCCGCGGCCAGCGCTTTTTCAAGCAGATAACCAAAAACCTGCGGGTTCATGTCATCGAGATTCGCTTCCAACACGCGAATCGTGCCGTCATGGGTCTCGTTACTCTTCTCAGCCAATTCGCCGGCCATGATGCGCAGCACGTTGGGCTGGTTTTCTAGCTCGAGTGTCCCTGCGCCGTAGCCAATTGCGCTGACCTTCATGGCAGGCTGCGGCCCAAAGTGCTCGCACAGAGTCGCCACAATAGCCGCGCCTGTCGGCGTCACCAATTCTTTTTGCACTCCATTCGAATAAGTCGGCTTGCCAACTAGCAACCGCGCCGTCGCTGGCGCCGGCACCGGCAGAACCCCGTGAGCCATCTTCGCGGTTCCTCCGCCGACATTCAGCGCGGAACAGGCAAACTTTTCGAAACCTAACTCCTGAAAACCGATGCACGCACCCACAATGTCCACGATGGCATCCACCGCACCCACTTCGTGGAAATGAATCTTCTCGATGGGCACGTCGTGCACGGCGGCTTCCGCCTCGCCGAGTTTCCGAAAGATTCTGCTAGCTCGTTCCTTTACGCGCTGCTCCAAGCTTGATTTCTCCAGAATGCCCAAGATCGTGCTCAACGAGCGGTGCGTCTGGGTGTCCTCGGTCTTTACTCGCACATGCGTGGCAGCCATACCGTTCTTCCATACTTTTTCCGCGGAAATTTCCCAGCCCGGTACCGGCAGGCTGCGTAGCCTCTCGCGTAACAACTCCAGTGGGCAGCCCGCGTCGAGCAATGCGCCCAGCGTCATGTCGCCACTTATCCCGCTAAAACAATCAAAATAGGCTACTTTCATCAGGTACTCGCGCGAAGGCTACTTTCGATACTATCGGCCCACGTATGCGCCGTCAAACCTGCACCGTCCCCTTCAGAATTTGATTTCCGTGATGGTGTATGCCGTCTAGACGCATCAGTCTCCGATAACCTAACTACACGCTATAATCCCAGGCCACGATGGATTCTTCGACAGCGTTGTTGGGACGAGACGTGGTGCACCTTGTACCTTCGTGGCATGTCAAACCGAGGAGCATCCCTTCGGAATAATTAAATCGTCGGATCGCTTAATTCAGACGCATGGATGGACGATCCTTCACGGAGTTTGGTTCCTTTGGTTTTCGTGGTTCATGGGCATAGAGCGTCTGAATAGCCATGTGAGTAATCTATGGGTTGGCTTGGATGTGCAACGACCCAAATTAGACACGTAATCGCCGCAGTATGCACTGAACCGTGTCGATCGGTACACCCCGGCGCATAGAACGTCGGCGGAATTGATGCTGCTATACTGAGTGTTTCCAGGTTCACGAAAGTACAGGCTGAGGCACCGTGTATCTCACGATCAGGAACCAACTGCGCGACGCGCTCGCGGCATTTATCCAGCAAAAATATGGCGTGGAACTTGCCATCGTTCTCGAGAAGCCGCCTAAGCTGGAAATGGGCGAAGCGGCTTCGCCGGTCTGTTTTGAACTGGCAAAACGGCTGAAAAAAGCGCCGCGCATGATCGCGCAGGAAATTGCCGCTGGGCTGCCAAAAATCGACGGAATTGCACGTGTCGAAGTGGCCGGAGGCGGCTATCTGAATGCGTATTTCGATCGCGCGGCTCTCTGGCAGGCACTGGTAGAGGAGACTCAGGCGGGGCCGCAAGGGGCGACTGTGCCGACTCAAAAGGTCATTGTCGAGCACACCAGCATTAACCCCAATAAAGCCGCGCACATCGGCCATCTTCGCAACGCGGTGCTGGGCGACACCATCGTGCGCCTGCTTCGCCAAAGCGGACGCGAAGTGCTGGTGCAAAACTACATTGACAATACCGGCGTGCAGGTCGCCGATGTGGTCATCGCGTTTCAGCACATGGAGAAAAAGTCGCTCGCGGAGGTGGAACAACGCGCTGCCGCGCCCCACTTCGACTACCTCTGTTGGGATCTTTACGCCAGGGCTACACAATTCTTCGAAGAGGATAAACCGCGCGCCGCCGCGCTCCGCGGAGAAACTCTAAAGGCCATCGAGGCTGGCGAAGGGGAAACCGCGCAAATGGCCGGGGTGATTGGCGACACCATCGTTGGCTACCACCTGCGCACCATGGCGCGCCTTGACATCTATTACGAATTGCTGGCGCGCGAAAGCGAAATACTGCACCTGCACTTTTGGGATGCGGCCTTCGAAAAACTGAAAGCCAGCGGCGCGATCCAATATGCGACCAGCGGCAAGAATGCTGGCTGTTGGATCATGCCTTGGGCGAAAGAGGCGGCGGATGCAAAGGAGGCAAAGGACGTAAAGGAAGTAAAGCACGAGGACGACTCCTCTACCTCCTCAACTTCCTCCGACGAGGACCAGGCCAAAATCATTGTGCGTTCCAACGGCACGGTGACCTATGTGGGCAAGGACATCGCGTATCAGCTTTGGAAATTCGGATTGCTGGGCAAGGATTTTCATTACACAAAATGGCCTGATCCGCCCGGAGCAAGAACGCTTTGGGCTACAACTACGGGCCCCAACGAACCCGGAGCGCCCCATTTTGGCGGAGTCGATGTGGTCTATAACGTGATCGACACACGGCAAGCCTATCTCCAGGATGTGGTGGCCGAAGGCGTGCGCGCTTTGGGTTACCCGAAGCAGGCTGGCAACTCCATCCACTTCGATTACGAAATCGTCGCTCTTACACCCCGTTGCGCCGCCGAAATGGGTTACGACATCGCCGAGGAAACGTCGAAATCCTACGTGGAGGTCAGTGGCCGCAAGGGGCTTGGCGTGAAGGCGGACGACCTGATCACGCGCATGCTGCAAGCCGCGGAATCCCGCGTGCTTCAGAAGCAATCCGACATGGGCGCCGAGGAATTGGCCAAGACCGCAAACGCGCTGGCTGTGGGAGCGTTACGTTTTTTCCTTTTGAAATACACGCGCAACACCATTATCGCGTTCGATTTTGACGATGCCTTGAAGGCCGAAGGAGAGACCGGGCCTTATTGCCAATACGCAGTGGTGCGCATCCGCGGCATTCGCCGCAAGGGCGCCGAAGGGAGCGAGACTCGCCCGGTCATAACGCCCGAGGCGCTGAAAACGTTTCTGGAAGGTACCGACGCCGCAGACATCTGGGAGTTGCTGTTGCTCGATGGCTCGCTGGACTACTCTGTAGACGCGGCGATAGGCGCGCAGGAACCGGCATTCGTCACGAAATACGCGTTCCAACTGGCGCAAGCATTCAATAATTTCTATCACAACCACCATATCCTGTCGGAACCAGACCCGCAGAAGCGCGCATTTCTGCTGACGCTGACGGAATTGGTCGAACGACGCCTGATGCAAGCTTTGAGACTGCTCGGCATCGACACCCCCGAAAAAATGTGACGACTCCGCCACACAGAACTCGTCGCGCCGGCCTTAAAATCTGATTCCGTTCGGAATTTAAATCTTGCGGACATAGGGCGCAGCAGCGCTGCGCCCCTACGAAGAATGCCTATAACGAAGTGATTAGCTGCACCAAGGTGCGCAGGCCAACGCCGGTGGGACCCTTCGCCAGCCAAGGCTTGGCATCGTCGTTCCAGGCTGTGCCCGCAATGTCGAGGTGAATCCACGGCGTATCGCCCGCGAATTCCCGGATAAACCATGCGCCGGTAATCGAGCCTCCGCCTTTGCCGCTGCCGATGTTCTGAATATCCGCGAAACTGCCCTTGATGAAGTCGCGGTATTCCTCATCCATCGGCAACTGCCACATTTTTTCCCCAGCCTCTTTGGCGCTGGACAACAATTTGTCGGTCCATGCCTGATCCGAGCCAAACACGCCCACGTTCACGTTCGCCAAAGCCACCACGATTGCGCCAGTCAGCGTGGCAGCGTCTACAAGGTGCGTCGCGCCCAATTGCTTCGCAAAGTGCACGCCATCGGCAAGAATCAACCGGCCCTCGGCGTCCGTGTTCAACACTTCGATGGTTTTGCCAGACATGGCCGTCTGAATATCGCCGGGCTTCTGCGCCTTTCCTCCGGGCATGTTCTCGGTGGCCGGCACAACGCAAATCACCTTTACGTTAGGCTTCAACGCCGCCAAGGCGCGCATGATGCCGATCATGGTCGCGCCACCGGCCATGTCATACTTCATTTTTTCCATGCCATCTGCGGGCTTGATGGAAATGCCGCCGGTGTCAAAGGTGACCGCTTTGCCAACCAGGCCGACCACCGGCGCTCCCGGTTTCGTTCCCTGCGGCGGCGTGTAGGTAATCACGATCATTCGAGGCGGTTCGACGCTGCCTTGCGCCACGCTCAGCAGCGCGCCCATCTTCAGGTCCGCGATTTTCTGTTCGTCCAAAACCTCGACGGCCAGACCTGCTTCCTTGGCCATCACTTGGGCCTTGTCGGCGAGAATCCGTGGAGTCAACTTGTTCGAGGGTTCATTGATCAGGTCGCGAGCAAAGTTCTGCGCCTCGGCAATAATCCGTCCGCGGGTAATTCCCTTTTCGCCCGCCGATTTCTCCGTACCCGAGTAGCCTGCAATCCCCACCGCATCGACAAACTTGTCCTTCTTCTTCTCACTCTTATACTTGTCGGTTTCAAAGTCGCCTGCAACGAACCCTTCGGCGAGCGCCTGAGCATTGGATTCTGTGGCCGCATTTTCGCGAACCGCAAACACAAAATTATGCACGGAGCGAGATTTCAAGTAGCGCAATGCCACCGCGGCAATCTTGCGCAACATGGTGCCATTCACCTGCTCCCGTTTCCCGGCCCCAATCAGCAGCAGACGCGCCGCTTTCAAACCCGCCGGCGCATGAATCAACGTGATTTCCAGCGATTTTCCGGTCAACTCTCCGCTCTTGTTCAGTCGTGCCAGCAATCCTCCGGCAGCCTGATCTAATTCAGCCGCACGTCCTTGTGGACCTTCATTGTCGTCAAAAACATAGGTGACCAACGCTTCTGTCTCAATTGCGGCCAATGGTTTCTGTTCCAGCGTGATTTGCATGCTTATCGCCTCCGGTTGCGATACATCGCTTGTTCTGCTTCCCTACGGGCTTCTTTGGTGCGCTCGTCCTGGCGGCGGTCCCAGGACTTTTTGCCCTGGGCCAAGGCAATTTCCACCTTGGCCAGGCCGTCGCGGAAGTAAATCCGCAGCGGGATGACGGTGAGCCCTTTCGACTCGGTCCGTCCGGCAAACTTGTAAATTTCGCGCTTGTGCAGCAGCAGTTTGCGATCACCCAGCGGCTCATGGTTCCAAGGGCCACCGGGCATGTACTGCGCGATGTGTGCATTCACCAGGAACGCGCCGCTGGGCTTAAAGTCCACAAACGCGTCGCGAATATTCGCTTTGCCCTCGCGCAGCGCCTTCACTTCCGTCCCATGCAACACCAAGCCCGCTTCCAGCTTCTCAAGTATGTGGTAATTATAGGAAGCGGCGCGGTTCTGCGCGACAATCTGCTCCCGTGGCTTTTTCGCGTCTTGGCCCTTCTCCGGTCGTTTGTTTGCTTTGGTCACAATCTTTCATTTTACCCGATGCTGCGTCTAAAGACAGGGAAGCGTCAGGATGCCCTCTCGCCGTGCCCTCGACCCGTGGCTCTCCTGGCCCTTCTGCGTCTTTACGCGGGCGCCGGCGCTCCAAGTCCGCTGCAAGAGTAAGAGGTCAAACATCAATGGGACAACCGGTTCACAATGGCGGTCTGGTGCGGTCTGCTTGCCGCTTGCACAACCGCGATGCTAGACTTCCTAGGCAAAGACGGTTGGATGTCCCCTGGTCTACACCCGGAGTGTATATGCGCCGCTGCGCTCAGTTATTTCTCTGGATTTTTGTGGGTTTGGCTCTGGCTGGCTGCCCGAGGAACAACGGTAACCAGAACTATAAAGCTGGGAACAAAGCCGTCGACCTGAAAGATTACGACGCGGCGGTTGACTATTTCAGCAAGGCTCTGGCGGCCGATCCGCAAAACCCTTTTTACCGCATTAAACTCAACGAAGCACGTTTCCAAGCTGGCCAACTACATGTGCATCAAGGACTTAAGCTTCGGGAAAAGGGCGACTTACAAGCGGCTATTTCCGAGTTTCAGCGCGCTCAGATCCTTGATCCTTCCAGTGTGATCGCCGATCAGGAACTCAAGAAGACCCTCGACATGCTCGCTGAGCAGGTCCGCGCCAGCCAGCCGCAAGGGGCGGAACAACCACTCATGGAGAATGGTGAACCCGCCTTGGCCACCGCTCCGCCCGAACTTAAGCCGCTCTCGCGTGCTCCTCTGAATCTGAAAATGGCCAACGACACCAAGGTGGTCTTTGACACCATCGGCAAACTCGCCGGCATCAATGTCATTTACGATCCCGATCTTCAGGCCCGCCGGATTCCCTTCGAAGTCAGCAACGCAACTTTGGAACAGGCGCTGAATATCGCAGCATTGGAGAGTAAGACATTTTGGAAACCGATCACCGAGAACACCATCATGGTGATTCCGGATCAAACACAAAAGCGCCGTGATTATGAAGAGGAAGTGGTTCGCACCTTTTATCTCAACAACGTTGCTATTCCCCAGGACTTAACGGAAATCACCACCGGCCTGCGCCAATTGTTGGACCTGAAACGCGTCTCCCAAGTGAATGCGCAAAACGCCATCATTGTGCGCGACACTCCAGACAAGTTGGCGTTGATCGACAAAATTATCAAGGATATCGACAAGGCTAAACCGGAAGCGGTCATTCAAGTGGAGATTCTCCAGGCTAGCACCGACAACCTGCGCAACCTCGGCATCCTGCCACCGCAGAGCGTCACCGCCACGATCAATCCAAGCTTCGCGTCCACGAACAACTCCTCCAGCACAACAACCACAACCACTACGAACAATGGAATCCAGTTGAACCAACTGACCCACCTGAATCAAAGCGACGTGGTCTTCACCATTCCGAGCGCTACCGCCAATTTCCTGATGACCGATTCTTCGACGAAGATCATTCAGAACCCGGAGATTCGGGCACTGGATGGCCAGCAAGCCAAGCTCAATATCGGCCAGCGCGTCCCGGTTGCAACCGGCAGCTTTCAAGCTGGCGTGGGCGTGGGAACAACTGCGGTCAACCCCTTGGTGAACACGCAATTCCAGTACATCGACGTCGGTGTCAATGTCGATGTGACGCCGCACATCCATCCCAACCGTGAAGTGAGCATGAAAGTGGGTGTGGAAGTTTCCTCGGTCGCCAGCTACGCCACCATTGGCGGCATTCAACAACCGGTTATCGCGCAGAACAAAACCACGCAAGAGATTCGACTCAAGGAAGGCGAAGTTAGCATTCTGGCCGGTTTGATTCAGCGCATTGATACCAACACGCTCAATGGCTGGCCCTGGTTGGCGAATATCCCGATCATGCGGTACCTCTTCTCCGCGGATAACAAGGACATTCAGGACAGCGAGGTTTTGATTGTTCTCACTCCGCGCATTGTACGCATGCCGGAATGGACCAAAGAGAATCTTCGCGCGCTCTATTCGGGTACGGACACCATGCCGACCGTCCGTCGGGAGCTAGACGTAAGGACACCTACGTCGAATCCAACGCCCGGAGCGACTCCCGCCGGCGCGGTTGCGCCCGCAAGTTTCAACGGACCGGGCGCCACACAGGTGACACCCACTGCTCCACCACCTACCGCCCCTGCCGCCGCGACCGCACCCGCCTTGGTCAACTCGCCCAGAATTCGCTTTGAGCCGGCAACCCTGAATCTAAGCCCAGGCCAAACGACCACGGTCGGCATTGCCGTAGACAATGTCTCGGATTTGTTCTCGATCCCGCTCATGATTCAGTACAACCCCGCCGTGATCAGTATCGAAGAGGCCCGCCACGGCACCTTCCTTTCTGGGGGAACTCAGGAAATCGCAGTGGTTCAACGCGTCGACAAAGAGCATGGCCAAGCCATCATTTCCGCGACGCGGCAGCCCAATACCCCGGGCGTCAGCGGCAGTGGCACGCTGCTCGGAATTGTGATTAAAGCCGTCGCACCTGGAAACTCGAGCTTGTCGATTGTCCAGGTGAATGCCAAAGATTCTCAGCAGAAGTCAATTCCGCTGGTCACCAGCGAGGCCACCGTGCGCGTGCAGTAGCGCGACGAGGATTTGCCAATCGATGTTAGCTCGCTATCACAATCGCCGTCTTCATAGCCAAACCGGTATGACTCTCCTGGAGTTGATCGTCTCGTGCGCCATCCTGCTCATCCTTTCCACGGCAGCTCTTCCGATCGCCCGCTGGACCGTCTACCGTGAGCGCGAAAGAGAATTGCGCAAAGACTTGTTGGATTTGCGCCAAGCCATTGACCACTACAAGGACCTTGCCGATCGCGGCATGATTCGCGTCGACATTAGCAGCGGTGGTTATCCGCCGAATCTCGACGCCCTCGTAAAAGGGGTCCCACTGGCCAGCGTCACCGGCGGCTCTCAGGGCAAAAAAATCCATTTCCTCCGGCGTATTCCCACCGATCCCATGACCAAGCAGGCCGACTGGGGTTTGCGCTCGGTGGAAGACGATCCGGATTCCACGGACTGGGGCGGTAAAGATGTGTTCGATGTGTATTCCAAATCCACCGCAACCGCTTTGGACGGCACAAAATATTCGGATTGGTGACTTGATGTTTAGCCGTAGACTTCTTCAAATCGAAGCGAACGACCATCCCAGAGCTCGCGGAGTCCTGCGCCGGCAGCGTGGCTTTACACTGCTCGAATTGATGATCGTGATTGCCATCATCGCCATCTTGGTCGGCATGGCCGCTGGCATTTATACGAAGACGGTGCAGCACGCGCGCGAATCCGTGTTACGAAAAGACCTTCAGACCATGCGCGAGGCCATCGATAACTACACGCTGGATAAGCAACAAGCGCCACAATCTTTGCAGGATCTCGTCGATGCGGGCTATCTCCGCTCCCTTCCCATCGACCCGGTTACGCAGCAGAACGATTGGGTTCTGCATTATAGCGACACCGTGATTACCCCCGAGCAAACAGGCACCGGCGTGGATGACGTGCACTCCGGTTCCGATCAAGTCGGCGCCGACGGTAGCCCCTATAATACCTGGTAACACTTCCCTCCAAGTCTCTGCCGCAGATTACATCCGAACTCTAAAGCTCGGCACCGCGACAATTCCCTCTGCGATTCGATCCCCACGCAGACAGACTCGTGACAAGCTTTTGACATGGCTTGGATGATTGCAAGATTTTCTAGCGATAAGATTTTTCGAGCCTTGTGGAAAGGTCCGCAACAACGCGAAGCCAAAAAAAGGCATTGGCGATAACGGCCCGTAGGGACGCCGGAGATCTCGCCGAGATCCAGAAAGCGATAGAGGTGATACGCGCTGGAAAGATCGTGATTGTGGTCGATGACGAGGAAAGGGAAAACGAAAGCGATCTGGTAATCGCCGCCGAGAAGATAGCATCAGAAGCGATCGACTTCCTGCTTTCGCGATAAAACTTCGCGGTATGCAAGCGAATGTGTACCTATTTATGTGTCGGTTATGTACCGCAGCGTTAGGCAAGCGCCTTAAGCCGGGTGTGCGACATAGAAGTGGCGGTCACGCCGCCCGGCGTTCTTCCCAGTAATCTTCAAAGCGGCCATTGAGATGAGAGCAGCGTAAGGCCAGGATCGTGTTGGCTCCCCGGACGGTCCAGAACATCCCCGATTGTTTAAGACGGGA
>DATJOO010000069.1:0-7146 GCA_035506955.1 Verrucomicrobiia bacterium | reverse complement strand
CAGTTTCGCTTCGCTCAAGCGTTTCTTCGTCTTGAACTTGGTCACGCCCGCAGCTTCCTCGATGATGGCGCGCCGCTCCATAGGCTTAGTCGCCAGAATCTGCCCGATGCGGCCCTGTTCGATAATGGCGTACGAATCGGGGCCTAGGCCGACACCCATAAACATTTCCTGAATGTCCCGAAGCCGAGCCACCCGGCCATTGATCAGGTATTCGCTTTGACCGCTGCGATACAACCGCCGGCTGACTACGACCTCACCCGGCTTAGTGTTCATCGCCGGCTTTTCCGGCTTTTTCCGTTTCTTGGCAATAAAACTGGATTCCGCAGGCGCGGCGCTATCTTCAATAGTTTCGGTTTGCCCCTCAGGCGTTGCGCCAGGAGCTTCGATGGCGACGGCCAGCTCTCCGGATGCAATATCCGTAGCAGAGGCTTCATTGATCGCTGGCATTTCAGCAACAGCTTCCGCGTTCTCCGGGGACTCCGTGCCCTCCAGGACGAACCGCGCAGCTTGCGCCAACTCCGGGTCTTCCAAAGTGATGGTGACCTCCGCCAGCCCCATGGGAGGACGCTTGGCGGTGCCGTTGAAGATGCAGTCGGCCATGCGCTCGGCGCGAAGGGATTTGTGGCTCTGCTCACCCAGAACCCAGCTGATCGCGTCCACCACGTTCGACTTGCCGCAGCCGTTGGGTCCCACGATGCAGGTCGTCCCGTTACCGCTAAAGGTGACTACGGTGCGTTCGCAGAACGACTTAAAGCCAACGATTTCCACTTTTCGCAGCTTAAGCAAGGTGTCCCCTTTTGTCGTTTACTTCCACTTCGCGATGCACTACCGCACATGCTACGCCTATAAGAGGCAGTGAAGGGGCCAGGGTCATACCGCGCGAAGAGAGACGACTTTCCTTTCCTCGAGGGGAGGTTCTTCGGCGCGACCGTTCTGTCGCTAAGCGACAGAAATTACACACGTTTGGCAGGTTCTCGTTCAGAGGCCCAGCCGCCTGGCGCTAAGATGGCGGTACGGGAACAAAGCCTAACATGGGGCGTCAGGGCTGTAAAGCCCTACTCAACCTATTGTGGCACTTTTCCACATGCCACAACCGGCGGTAAAACGCACGCGCAATGCCCCCGCAGAACGCCTATCGGAGTTGGTTGGTGTTCAGGGTCAGATAAAGAAAATTCCCCACCCTTCGTGGCTGCTCGCGAAGAGTGGGGAATCTGTACCGAGCCAAACGTCACCGCTAACGGCGAAGCCAAGCTATTGGTTGGTGTTACTGCCAGCTCAGTAGCCGCCACCCCAGGTTAGCCCACCATGGCAGGTGCCCACGCCCTTGTCGCTGAATGTGGGCGAAGCAGGCCCACCCGCTAGCGGAGCTTGCAGTGCGGACTCGAAGTCCCACCGATAGCCGTGTTCATCCAGCGTCAGCGCCATCACACCCCAGTAGAACCCGCCAGCTGTCCCCGTCTCGAGGTTCAATGCGTTGAAGTTCACGTTGCCGGTTGGATCTTCCTGGTTTGTTTCGTTTGTGCCGCTCGTCACTGTGGTGTTGATGACCGGATCGAGTGTCTCGCCGCCGGTGCCCACCACGAATTCACGAATGCCATTCTTGGGATCGTAATTCCCAGAGGGGTCAAGGGGGCGGTAGTGCGCATAGAGGTGGTCGTGTCCATTTAGCACCAAGTCGGCTCGGTGTTCGTAGAGCAATTGCCAAAAGGCCTGAGCGGCAATGCCCTCTGGGGTGATGCCGTTGGTGGGACTATACGTGGGCTGATGCCAGTACGCCGCAGTACATGCGGAATGATTCTCCTCGAGATCCTTCTTCAGCCATGCGAGTTCGGCGGCAAACCAAGACCCGGTGGTTGAGCAGCCGCCCGGCTGTGTCGAGCACTCGATATTGAGCGAGATAAGGTGCCAGGAGCCGAGATTGTATGAGTACCAGCCATCTCCGACTCCGCTGCCATTCGTGCCGCCGTTCGCTCCCAACTCGAAATGGCCCGCCTGTCCATCCGCTCGCGGTATGGGTTGGGGATTCGGAGTGGTAGCGCCCGGATAGCCGCATGCAGACGCCGAAGCTGGTGGGCACGGGTCCGACACCGTAGTCATGATCGGATTCCCGCTGGTATCGACCTGGAAGCCGTTGTAATAGGAAAAGTAGCCGTAGCCGGCAACGCCCGTCTCACTATGCTCGTCATAAAACTCGTGGTTGCCGGGCGCGGGCCGATGGAGAAATTTGAAAGCGCCATAGGTCAAGTCGAACGATTGTTTAAAGTCCGAATATTGGCCCACCTGGTATTGCAGATCCCCAGCAATCGCGACGGCGTCCGGCTTCATGGCCTCAATCTGATTCGCTGTGGCCTCCTGCGATTGCCAGAGAGAAGTGCTCGTGTACGGGGCCTTGGGGCTGCTGCAGATTTCATGCGCAGCTTCACCTGTCGGTTCCACGATCGTACCGTTCTCCATCTCACCGGGCTGGCAAGCGATGTCGCCAACCACCGCCAGCACAGGCGAACGCCCCGTCCTAGCGTAGGGCCACGTATTGCTGTTGGAATTTTGACTCTGTGCCCGTGTCTCCGCTGCGAATGCCAGCGCCAAGGCAGCCGCGCCGATGAGCGCCGCCGCTCGGAAGCTTGTCCCGATCGTGTTCATGCAAACCCTCCCCTTTTTGGACAAATTGGACTCAATTTATCCAGTTACGAAAACGCTGATTTTTAGCTCCCCAATATTTCCTGCGTATCTCTTAGGTGTGAACAGCTCGTGACTGCCCGTCTTGCACGCGAGGTCGTGCTCAGGCGTAGCGAAACAGTGCCATGAAACCAAAGTCCATGTGCTCTTGGATATGGCAGTGAAACAGAGTGAGGCCCGGCTGGTCGGCGACCAGATCCACCGTGGCACGTCCAAACGCGGGAACGATCACGGTGTCCTTCTTAATGCCGGCGGTGGGCTTGCCGTTCAGCTCGACGAGTTCGAACAAGTGCCGATGCATGTGCAGCGGGTGTGAATCGTCACTGCGATTGTGAAACACCAGCCGGTAGCGACCTCCCTGCCGGAACATGAATTCCCGTTCATGTGGATACTCCTTGCCGTTGACCAGCCAGCGATTGATCCCATGCGGGCCGCCGGGCACTTTTTCAAACACCATGTCGATGGTCTGGTCCGGCGCGGGGTGTGGCGCGCTGTTGCCAAAAATTGTGTAGTCCCAGCGCGCGTTCGGAGGTGGAAGCCAGATCGCGCGCTGCTGTCGCTGATTCGCGTATTCCACCACGATACCCATGCCAGAGGCCCGCGCGTCGTCGCGCTGCTCACCCAAAATCCAAACGCCCGGTTCATTCATCTCCACGATCGCGTCCACCCTCTCGCCGGGGGCGATCTCAATGACGCTGGCCAACTGAGGCGCGGGCACGGGATTGCCGTCGAGAGCGATTACCTGAAACTTGTGACCGGGAAGAGCCATACGATGGATTTGCGAGGCGCTCGCATTGAGCAGGTGCATCAGGATGCGCTGACCCGATTGCACCCGGAGGGGCTCTCCGGCGCCGAGCATTTTATCGTTGATCGAATAAAGAGGAGCGCTAACTTCCAGCCCATTCGGACGCGGGTCTGGGGTGGCAGGTTTTTCGGGCATCGGGTCGTTCGGATCCGGCCGCCCTTCGTCCTGGTCCATCGTACTCAGAAAATACTGCCATTCACGCAGCGCCAGAAAGACCTCTTGGTCGTACCGTCCAGGGTCATTCGCGGGATCGATCATGAAAAAACCGAACTGGCCGGTGTAGGAGCCCCGGTGCAGATCCATCATGGCTGCGGTGTGCGAGTGGTACCATCGCGAGCCCGCCGGCTTGGCCACGAATTCATAGCGCCGCCGGCCGTGCGGCAGCACCGGGGGCGTGCCTTCTTCCTCCGCCCCATCCACTTCCGACGGAACCAGTAGGCCATGCCAATGCACGTACTCCGGAACGTCTGTATCGTTAACAACCTCGACGGTAACGCGCTGGCCCTCGCGCATCCGCAGGAGAGGACCGGGAACCTTACTGCTGTAGCCGATCGTGCTGATGACAACCTGCGGAGCCAGCTCGACCATCGTGGGTGCGATTCGCAGGCTAAAATCCGCACCGCGTCCGGTGGCCTTCGGTTCCGAAATCGCCATCTGCGGATGCTGCGGCGGCGCCGGAACTTGCTGGAGCGCTCGCGACTGCGCGAATGCGGGCCGCAGCTTTCCTGCCCCCGCCCCGATCACCGTGGCGCACCCAAGCCGTACAAAATCCCTTCGGTTCATCTCATCCTCATCCGGCCCGCAACGCCGGCCCAAAGAGCACTGCATTTATGTATTCCGCGACGCCTAAGTCTGAAAGAAATAAAACAAAAAGCCCGCCGGCGGGTCCCAGACACCTGCGCACCCTGTGCTGCGTGCTCTTATTCTAGACAAGGTAGAAGCTGGGCAAGTTCCCGCTTTGGATGATGCCGTATGTTCGATCTCACGACACCTTGTGCGCGACCACCCGCAGGCGGCGATAATCCATTACCCAATGGTCGTCGTGGAACAGCGTCGGCCTCGCTTCGCGTTCAATAGCAGCCATGGCTGGTTCGCGCTGTTCCGGAGCAAGTTCATCCAGAAATACGCCGCCAAACATTTCCAGCCAGTTGTGCAGGCCGCGTGCTCCGTCTTCCAAGGCCGTGGGGCGTTCGAACAGCGTGGCGTAGGTCACTTCCAGTCCGCGCTTCTCAAGCTGTGCGGAATATTCGGCGATGCTCGGGTAATACCAGGGATTCTGGGATGCCGGCAGTTTCACTTTGTGCCAGGCACGTTCTTTGGCGGCCAGCAGTTCCGCCACATTGCCTTTGCCGCCGAACTCCGCGACGAACCTACCTCCAGGCCGCAGAATCTTGGCGATGCCGGCAATGACTTTTTCCGGTTCAGTGATCCAATGTAGAGTTGCGTTGGAAAAGACCGCATCAAACGGATGCGGAAACGCCAATTGGCGCGCGTCCATTACCTCAAACGAGATGGCCGGGTGCTTTTGGCGCGCTTGCTCGATCATCTCGGCAGACTTGTCGACGCCCACAACTTTGGCGCCGCTGGCCGCGATCTGTTCGGCCAGATGGCCGGTACCGCAGCCGAGATCCAGGATGCGCTCTCCGGGTTTAGCGTCCAAAAGATCTAAAAGCGCTGCCGCCATTTTCCAGACGAACGAATGTTTCTGGTCGTATAACTCCGCGTTCCACTCGGGTCCCTTTGCCACGCCTACGCGCCTCCCATTTCCAGCACCGCTCCTCCCATTGTCTCTAAAATCTCGTCGCCCTTCTTCCCAAAACGTACCATGGCGTTCCCGAGGCTGGCATTCGAAACAGGGAAGGTGCCGGAGCAGTCAGTTTTTAGATAAGGGAGCCGGTGAAGGCCGGGCGCATGACCTTCCACGGTGGCGTCCACTGGAAACCCACTGTCGTCCAGTCCGATGAACCTCCATTTCAGATGAGCGGGTTCGCGCTCAGCCGAAATTTCCTTGAAGCGTTGCAGCACTTGTGGTCGGCCGTCGTGCCACCAGACCGCTTTGCGAAACACCGTGCCAAACGGCATGTCGTACAGCAGCGCTTCCAGGGTGCTGGAGTTGCCCTGCTCGCTCAGAAAATAAGCGTGCGTCCAATACCAATAGGTGCGGTGCCGATAGCCGCTGTTGTGTCCTTGCACGCCGAAGCCCAGGGGTTCGCCGGAGAATCTCGCGCCATCAAAAATGATTTCACCCGAGAATTGCGCGTTGGAATGCGGCGACTTCGAAAAGCCGATCCAGCCTTTGTCGCTGAGCACGACGCCGAAATCCGAGTGATAGCGTAGCTTCCAGGAAATCGCGTGACCATCCACATGCATGTCGCCCCAGCAGGTGTTCTCCTCGATGCCGTTCTCCGCAATCTGAAAATGGAAGGGCAATTTTCGCCGCCCGCTGAGTTCCAACGCCTCCGACGGGTAACCCTGAATAAACGTTTGCGGCTTTCCATTTTGCGGAAACCACGTGGCCCACACCTGCACCGGCATCCCCGCCGGCTCCGCGTTGCACCCGTTTTTGCCAAGATTCATCAGCAAATAGCGGAACCACCATGCTCCTCGCCCGTCGGCCAATCCGATGCGCAAGAACCAAACTTCGTAGCGCCTCTTCATCTGCCGGGTCGAATACACTGCATTCATTTGCCGCGTATCCACAGTTCCATCCTTTGCGGGGCACGTTTGGACTTTATCACCGTCTGATTCGTCGGCGCACACAAACGCAGGTAGAATCTACGGAAGGCTCGCTCGCGTACCGCCTGCGCTGACAGCCGATCTCGCATGGAGTCGGAGACATGGTGGAACCACTTTTGATTGCACAAGGCGCGTCGCCGCTTTATCTGTTGCCGCAAATGGCGAATCGCCACGGGCTCGTCGCAGGCGCTACCGGCACAGGCAAAACCGTGACCCTGCAAGTGATGGCGGAAGCGTTTAGTCGCATCGGCGTTCCGGTGTTCGCTGCGGACATTAAGGGCGACCTCTCGGGAATCAGCCAGCCCGGCACCGACAATCCAAAACTGGCCGAACGCATCGAGAAACTGAAGTTGACCGATTTTTTGTTTTCGGGCTGCCCGCTTACGTTTTGGGACGTCTTTGGTGAGCAGGGCCATCCCGTGCGCGCCACTATTTCGGAAATGGGGCCGCTGCTGTTAGGACGCTTGCTGAACCTGAACGACACGCAGGAAGGCGTGTTGACGCTGGTCTTCAAGATTGCCGACGACAACCAGCTGTTGCTGCTGGACCTCAAAGACCTGCAAGCGATGCTGCAATACGTGGGTGAACACTCCAAGGATTTCCAGACGCAGTACGGAAATATTTCCGCGGCCAGCATCGGGGCCATCCAACGGGGCCTGCTGACCCTGCAGCAGCAAGGTGCCGAAAAGTTCTTCGGCGAACCGGCGCTGAATCTGGATGATTTGCTGCAGACCGACGCGCAAGGCCATGGCATCGTGAATATTCTGGCGGCCGATAAGTTGAACCAGTCACCGAAACTGTACGCCACGTTTTTGTTGTGGCTCCTCACTTCGTTGTTCGAACGATTGCCGGAAGTGGGTGATCCGGAAAAGCCCAAGCTGGTTTTCTTTTTCGACGAGGCGCACCTGCTGTTCAGCGATCTACCGAAA
>DATJOO010000068.1:0-30293 GCA_035506955.1 Verrucomicrobiia bacterium | reverse complement strand
CAGCTGTGGTATACAACAAGATGTCATCTCTGGGATGCTCCGAAAGAGAATGCTGGGTTCGCCAAAACCCAGTGTTCATCAATCCTTTTAGAGCATCCTTTCTTTTTTCACCACTAAAATCGTGAATAATCCAGGCTAGGTTTAGTGGGTGGTGGCGGTGATGGGGTCGGTGGCGCCGTGGAGCATGCCCTCGCGGATGCGTTTGGCGCGATCGGACGCGTCCATCATTTCGATGACCTGGTAGAACTTTTCATGCTGTTCGCCCAAGTGGAACTCAAGGGTCAGTTCCTGTTCGCCGCGGCGGATGCGAAGATGAAGAGGCGAGCCGGGGACTTGCTGGGCAAGCCAGTGTTGGGTGCGGCGAGGGATATCGGCATTGTTCCAACGCAGGATGGTGTCGCCGACTTTCAGTCCGGCATTCTCGGCGTTGCTGCCAGGTTCGACGGTGGCGACCGTTTGTGAGCCGTCCTGGTCACGATCCAAGGTGAAGCCCAAGGTGGAGTGAACTGACTCGTGCTGTTCGAGAGAAAGGCCCGCCTCGGAGAATAGCTTGGCATAGGGCAAAGGCTGGGCGCCGCTGACGTAGTTGGAGAAGAAATCGTCGAGAGAGCCGCCGGTGATTTTTTCGGCGGTGAGCTGGACGTCGAGACTGTCGCGATAAAATTTTCCGGGTTTGGCAAACTCCTGATTCATTTGGCGCATGACGTCGTCGAGACTGTGCTGGTTGTCGGTGCGCTCGCGGATGACGATGTCGAGAAGCACGCCGAGGACTTGGCCCTTGGTGTAGTAAGAAACGCTGCGCTGCGGCTGGTTGTAGAGGGAATATTTTTCGAGCCAGGTGTCCAGGCTGGACTGTTCGGCGCTTTGCCAATGCGCTGCGGGGCGGGTTTCGAGTTCGGTGATCTGGGTGGAAAGATCCTGATAGAACTCCTGTTTATTCCAAATGCCGGAGCGAACGAGGGTGTAGGAAGCGTAGGTATTGGTCACGCCTTCGGCGAACCAGAGAGAGCGCGTGTACATTTCGTGGGTGTAATCGACAGGTTCGAGAG
Source organism: Verrucomicrobiia bacterium (assembly GCA_035506955.1). Classification (GTDB taxonomy): domain Bacteria; phylum Acidobacteriota; class Terriglobia; order Acidiferrales; family UBA7541; genus Acidiferrum. The sequence continues at coordinate 29,244 of DATJOO010000068.1, read as the reverse complement.
TAGCGGGGCGAATGCGTTTGACGTTCCAAAGATGGAAATATTCGTGAGCAGAAACGTTGGCGAGATATTCGCCGGAGGGCACGGAAATGGCGGTGGAATTGGAGTGCTCCATGCCGCCGCCCCCGCCGCCGGTAGCTTTGCCGATGTGGAGGATGAAGGTGTACTGGTCGTAGGGCGCGCCATCCATGAGCTTGATTTCGTAGGCGCAGATTTTGCGGAGGGCGTTTTCGACGTCGCGACGCTTGTAGTTATCACCGTGGATGACGACGTGAACGGGAGGGGTGAGGTCGTGAATCGTGAAGTCTTCGAACTTGGAAACCTCGATCGGACCGTCGGCCAAGGCGTCGAAGGAACGCGCAGAAAAATCCCAAGCTTTCGCTCTCGGGCCGAGAGGCCGCGCGTGGCCGGCCGTTGCGGAGGCGACGTTCCATTCCATAGGAATATCGGTTAGCAAGAGCGAGCAATCTTCGGTGCGACGATCGGGAACGTAGAGAAAAATCATCGCGGGATTGATGAAGGCGTGATCGGAGTTAAGTTGGGAGTTAAAGGGCCCGACGTCGTCCCAGAAAGTGGCGTACGTCACGCTGACGGTGCCGGAAGCTTTGACATCCCAGGTGAGCTTGTCGAGTTTGCCGATATCGACGCGCTGGCCGTTGGCGTAGGCCTCCACCTGCTGGACGTGACTGCTGAAGTCGCGGATTTCGTAGAGAGCGTTCCAGGCGGCCATTTGGAGTTTCAATTCGCCGTTCACGTTGGGAACTTCGACGGAGACGTGGAAAAGGTGTTGATCGGGCTGGGCGAGAGAGACGGTGTAGCGAATAGTGGCGGTGGCGGGAGTGACGAGTAGGGATAGAGTAACGCAGACGGCCAGGATCGCGAGGGTGCAGCGGATGACAGAGGTTGCGTAACTATCGAGTAGTTCAGCGGCGGATGAGGCCGTGCGAAAGCTCAAAAACAATTCCTCAGGGGCAGAAGCCCAACCGATTGCAGAGCGCTTTTGCCGGAGCTGAAGCTCCGACCGCCAGTGCCAAGCACATTTTTCGGTGGTATGGAGAGATGTTTGCCTCACCTGGTGGGAACCTCAGGCGTGGGGACGCGCGATGGCAAGCGCTTTAGCAATTTGTCGCACAATCCATCGAAATTACCATTGGACATAATCAAGAGCAAATCGTTGGGGCGCGCTTCGGCAGCGAGGAAATCGACGATGGCATCGGCGCCGGGCAGAACGCGCGCGTCTTTGCCAAGCTGGCGGACGGCCGTGGCGATGGTTTGCGGATCGAGGCGCTGGTCGTCGGAGAGCAGGCCGGCGCGATGAACGCCGCCGAGAATGACGCGATCAGCCAAGGCCAGCGACTTCGGTAGGGCCTCGGCGAACACGCGCCGTCGCATGGAATTGGAGCGCGGTTCGAGAATAGCCCACAGGCGGCGGTCTGGCCAACGCAGGCGAGCGGCTTCGATAGTGGCGCGGATGGCGGTGGGATGATGAGCGAAATCGTCGACCACAAGAATATTGTCAATCTCGCCCTTTACATCCATGCGGCGCTTCACACTCTGGAACGTGGTCAAGGAGGAGCAGAGGGATTCGGCGTTGATGCCTCTGCCCTGGGCGACGACGATAGCGGCAAGAGCGTTCAGCACATTGTGGCGTCCGGAAGCAGCGAGTGAAAATTCGCCGAAGAGCTCGCCTTTATAGTGAACGCGAAAATGCATTTGCTGATCGACGATGGAGACATCGCTGGCGACCCAGTCGTTGTATTCCTCGAAGCCATAACGAATGACTGGACAAAATGCTTTTTCACTCACTGCACGCGGGCCTGGAGCGCCGTCCGAATCGCCCCAAACGATCACACGGCCACGACGCGGGACGAGGTTGACGAGACGTTTGAAGGCCAGCTGATAAGCGTCAAAGTCGGGGTAGATATCGGCGTGATCGAATTCCACGGAAGTGATGACGAGGTCGTCGGGCTGATAGTGAAGGAATTTGGCGGCCTTGTCCCAGTAGGCAGAGTCGTACTCGTCGCCTTCAAGGATAAATTCCGGGCCACCGGCGAGGCCGTAGCTTTTGCCGAAGTTTTCGGCGACGCCGCCAACGAGGAAATTAGGGCGTTTATTAGCGACGTGAAAAATCCAGGCAAGCATGGCGGTGGTGGTCGTTTTGCCATGAGTGCCGCTGACGACGATGGAGTGCTTGCCGGGGAGAAATTCTTCTTCAAGGATTTCCGGAAGCGAACGATGAGGGAGTTTGCGATCGAGCATCTCTTCGACTTCGACGTTGCCACGTGAAATAGCGTTGCCGACAATGACTAGATCGGGAGCAGGGGTGAGATTTTTGGCGTCAAAGGCGGTGGCGTAAGAGATACCAAACGAGGCGAGGAGAGTGGAGGCGGGAGGATAGACGGCGGCGTCGGATCCCGCGACTTGGTAGCCGCGTTCGCGGAGCATGCCCGCCAAAGGGGCCATGGCGGAACCGCCGATGCCAATCATGTGAATGTGTTTCATGTTGTGTGTGAATCCCTCATTTCATTGCACCACAGCCGGCTCTAGAATTTCCAACTGGCCTTCGCCGGAGGAGATGAGGCGAGCGCGCACACCGAGCGGGAGAGTGAGGATGGCGCGATGGGTATGGCCGATGGCGGCACCAAAAACAATGGGCACGTTGAGCGGAGTGAGAATGCGTTCACAAACTTGGAAAACGGAGGGACTGCCCTTGACGGCCGGCTCGGAGCCTGGAAAATCGCCGAGAACGACCCCCTGAACGCCCTTGAGTTTTCCGGCTTGCTTGAGGTGCATCAGGGCGCGATCGACCTGATAGGGACGCAGGCCGCGATCCTCGAGAACGAGAATGGCGCCTGCGGTATCGAGTTCCCAGGGGGTTCCCAGAGTGGTTTGGATGAGAGTAAGGCAGCCACCGAGGAGGCGGCCCTCGGCTACGCCGCGAGCGAGCGTCTTTCCGAAGAGGGGAATTTCCCATCCGGAATCGCAGTTCCCTACTGCTTGGAGAAAAGAATGTTCGTCGTAGCCGTGAGAGTCGTCGGCGCCACGATTCAGACCCGAAGTAACCATAGGACCGTAGAGAGTGACCCAGCCAGCCATCTGCCAGAGATAGATTTGCAGCGAAGTAAGGTCGCTGAAACCGATCACACATTTTGGTTCGAGCAGTTGGGCGGCGAGGTTGTGGTCAAGAAGATAGGTCGCACCGTAGCCGCCACGGAGGGCGAAAAGGCCGGCGATTTCGGAGTGGCGAGCGGCCTTGACAAAGGCGTCGAGGCGATAGGCGGTAGAGCCGGCGAAGTAGCCTTCGGAGCCGGGAAATTGCACGGGGGTAAATTCATAGCCGAGTCGACGCAATTCGGCGAGACCCGCGGTGACTTCGAGTTGTTCGGCGGGAGAGGCAGGAGCGAAGACAGCGACTTTGGAGCCCTTATGAAGGGCTTTGGGTTTGCGCGGAGCGGGTGCGGTAGCGGGCATGATGAATTGTGAAGAGACCCAAGGGCCAACAGAAAGAGTCAAAAAGCAATTTCCCAGGGCGCAGGACCTGCGTGCGAATCCAAACACGCCCTGAGCGGCTAAAGCCGCGCTGAGGCGTTCTAGTTGCGGCACGGCTGAAGCCGTGCCCTGACGAAGGGTCCTGAGGCGATTCTAGCGGAGCTAGAGATGGAACTGGGTGAGTTTTGCGAAGTGACGTGCTCTGGAGTGTATCTCCGACTTTTTGAGGGTGAGAAGGCGGTCCAGGCCAAAGCGCTCAACGGTAAAGCTTCCCATGACCGAGCCGTAAACCATGGCACGGCGGAGTTCGGCGTCGCTAGTGCTGCCTACACTGGCGAGATAGCCCATGAAGCCGCCGGCAAAGCTGTCACCGGCGCCGGTGGGGTCGTGCGGTTCTTCCAGAGGAAAGGCGGGAACGCAGAAAACGCCGTGCTTATCGACGAGCATCGCGCCATATTCGCCGCGCTTTACGACCAGTGTAGAGGGGCCGAGTTTGAAGATGTGGCGAGCAGCGCGGAGAAGATTGTGCTCGTTGGAAATCTGGCGTGTTTCTGAGTCGTTGATCATCAGAATGTCGACACACTTGAGAGTTTCGAGGAGATCGGCATTGGTGCGTTCGATCCAATAGTTCATGGTGTCCATAGCGGCAAGTTTGGGGCGGCCTTTGACCTGGCGGAGGACGTCGCGCTGAAGATCGGGCGCAATGTTGGCGAGAAAGACGTATTTGGAATTGCGATATTTTTCGGGGAGGCGTGGCTTGAATTCGGCGAAGACGTTGAGGTCGGTGGCGAGAGTGACGCGCTCGTTGAGATTTTCGGAATAGCGGCCGGCCCAGAAGAAGCATCTACCATCGGCCCGCTCGAGGCCATCGACGTCGATGGAGCGCTTGCGGAGCATGGCTTCGTCCTTCGGATCGAAATCGTGGCCTACTACGGCAACAAGATTTACGCGCGTAAAGAAGGCCGCGCAAACGGAAAAATACGTGGCCGCGCCGCCGAGTGTGCGCGCCACTTTTCCGTAGGGACTTTCGAGTGCGTCATAAGCAACGGAACCGACGACTAGCAAGGACATGAGATTCTCCTGTGATGTTTGGAAAATGGATCATTTTGAAAGAGGGATTCCTCGGTTCGCATAGTAGGGTCGGAATGACAGTTTTCTTTGACGGGAACCAAGACGCGTCGAGGGAGGAGGGATTGGGGGGTGCACAGGCAAGAGTGCCTGTGCCACTTGCGTTCGAAATGGCGTGTTTGGGCATTCGATGCGGCTACTTGATGTATTTGCCGATGATGGCGGCGAGATCCTTTTTGGTTTTGGCGGGCACGATTTTGGGATCGGTGAGGATAGCGTGGGCGAGCGCGTGAGCGCATTTGCAAGTGCGAGCCACGGGAACATTCTTGATGGCTTCGCGCAGAACGTTTTGCGCATTCGCGGCGTTCTGATTGAGGGTCGCGATGATGGTGGCCACGCTGACGGAGTCGTGGCCGGGGTGCCAGCAGTCGTAATCGGTGATCATGGCGATGGTGGAATAACAAATTTCTGCTTCGCGCGCGAGTTTTGCCTCCACAACGTTGGTCATGCCGACCACGGCGAAGTTTGCGGCGCGGTTGACCTGGGCTTCCGCGAGAGTGGAGAATTGCGGGCCTTCCATGTTGAAGTAGGTGCCCTTTTCATGAACGGGAACGTTCTGGACGCGGCAAGCATTGCCAAGAACGGCAGAGAGCTCGGCGCAGACAGGCTTGTCGAAGGTGACATGGGCGGCGATGCCGTTGCCGAAGAAAGTAGACTTGCGACCCCGAGTGGCGTCGAAGAACTGGTCCGGGATGAGAAACTCGCCGGGATGCAAATTCTCCTGGAGGGAGCCGACGGCGCTGACGGAGATGATGCGTGCGACGCCAAGCAGTTTCATGGCGTAGATGTTGGCGCGGAAGTTGAGTTCGTTGGGAAGGATGTGATGGCCGCGGCCGTGGCGTGCGAGAAAGGCCACGCGCTTCCCTTCCACGGTGCCGATGATGAAGGCGTCTGAGGGATCGCCGAAAGGAGTTTTGACGCGAACTTCACGGGAACTGGTGAGACCGTGCATGGAGTAAAGACCGCTGCCCCCGATGACGCCGATATCGGCGCTGGGACCTTTCGTCCGCGCAGTCTGACTCTTGGCTTTACGAGCACTGGGCATAAGGGGTTCTCCTGGGAGTTACCGGTTCAGGTCGACCGGTTCGATTTCGACTTTTCCGGCGCTCTGGTGAAGCGTGGCGGCCGGCACATCGGGGTCGTGACCAAATACCACGATCCATTGCCCCTGCAGCATACGAGGAAGCCATTGACGCTTGGTTTCGAGCGTCTGGAGCGGGTACAAATCGTAAGCCATGATCCAGGGCAAAGAAACATGGTGCCGTGTGGGAAGCAAATCTGCAACAAAGGCGAGGGTTTTGCCGCCACCGTTGATCAAGACGGCCTGGATGCTGGCGTTGTGGCCGGGAATGCGGGCGACGGAAATTCCGGGGAGGATTTCGGTATCGCCATCGACGAGGTCCCAAAGACCTTCCTTGGAGATGGGCGCAAAATTTTCCGGGAAGTAACTGGCCCGGTCGCGCTCGGTGGGATTCATGGCGTGTTCGAGTTCGGCGCGTTGCACGACATAACGAGCGCGGCGGAAGGTGGGAAGAATCCGGCCGTTGACGATGGAAGTGTTGCCGCCACAATGATCGAAATGCAGGTGGGTGTTGATGACGAGATCGATCTGATCGGGTTTGATTCCGGCGTGGGCGAGAGAATCGAGGAGAGGGTTGCCTTCCTGGACGTTGTAAATGGAGCGCAACTTCGCATCCATTTTGGCGCCGTTGCCGGTTTCGATAAGGATATTTTTGCGCTGGGCGCGAACGAGCAGCGAATTGGCGCGCATGCGGATGCGATTGTTGGTGTCGGGAGGAGATTTTTTCTCCCACAGAACTTTGGGCACAACGCCAAACATGGCGCCGCCGTCGAGGCCGAAGGGGCCTGCGTCAAGAAAACGAATTTCTATATCACCGAAGTGCATGTGGTGCCTTTCGAGCCTTTGCGGCAACCTTTGAAAGCGCCCCTAAGCGGCGGAAGGCGGGCCCTGACGAAAGGCCGCAAGGCTCGCAAGATGCGCTGCGTTGTGCGCTACAGATGGTCACGCGACGTGAGCTCCTTTGAGTAAATCTTCCACGGCGGAAAAGGGGTCTTGCTTACGCTCGGCAACAGCGGTGGCGGCGGCGCGCAAGCGGGCTTGGCCTTCTTTGCCGTGCAGAACTTTTTCGAGCAAACGGGATTCGAGCAGTTCGAGGAGGCGATTTTGCCAATGGTCGATGTGCTTTTTTTGGCGGTCGCCGCTGGTTTCGAAATGCTTGCGGAATTGTTCGATGGCGGCGGCAAGCTCGGTGAGGCCGCGATTTTCCGTGGCTACGGTGCGGACGACGGGAGGACGCCAGCCATCGCGGGGGGAAACGAGGGAGAGCATGGCGTGAAGTTGCTCCTCCAGGCGATCGGCGCCGTCGCGGTCGGCTTTGTTGAGGACGAAAATGTCGCCAATTTCCATGAGGCCGGCTTTCATGTTCTGGATGTCGTCGCCGAGACCGGGAACCAATACGACGAGGACGCAGTCAGCGAGACGGACAATGTCGACTTCGTCCTGGCCGACACCGACGGTTTCGATGAGTACTTGGCGCTTCCCTGCCGCGTCAAGGAGCAATGCAACTTCCGCCGTGGAGCGTGCGAGGCCGCCGAGAAAGCCGCGGGTGGCCATGGAACGAATGAAAATGCCGGAATCACCGGCGTGCCCTTGCATGCGAATGCGGTCGCCGAGAATGGCGCCGCCGGAATAGGGACTGGTGGGATCGACCGCGACAACACCGACGCGCTCATCGCGTTTGCGGTAAACGGCGGCAAGACGATCGACCAGGGTGCTTTTGCCGGTGCCCGGCGCGCCAGTAATTCCAGTGAGATACGCTTGGCCGGTGTGGGGGAAAAGCTGCTTTAAAAGCTGTTCGGCGTCAGAGGAATGATTTTCAATAGCGGTAATGGCGCGAGAAATCGCGCGGACGTCGCCGGCAAGGATTTTCTCTGCCCACTCCGAAGCGGGTTGCATGTCTTTTAGAAGCTTACTATAGGAGTTGCAGCGGGCGGTCGCATAGCATGACAAAGGGTGATTCATTCGGGTGGAAAACCCAATGGGCCCCTCAGGGGGCGGGCCCTACAAGTACAGGGGGAATGGGCACTGACAAGGCGCGGATTGTGCGGACATGGGGCGCAGCGTGCTGTGCCCCTGCGAAGAAAAGAGAGACCAGGAGCCACTTATGGCGCGCGGCTATTTGCCGAGGAGTTGGCGGGCAATGACGAGGCGCTGGATTTCGCTAGTACCTTCGCCGATGGTGCAGAGCTTGACGTCGCGATAGAACTTCTCGGCGGGATAATCCTTGATGAAGCCATAGCCGCCGTGGATTTGGACACATTCGTTGGCGACGCGCACGGCTACTTCACTGGCAAAAAGCTTGGCCATGCTGGATTCGCGGGTGAAGCGACCGTTTTTTTGGTCGGCCAGCCAAGCGGCCTGGTAGACAAGCAGGCGGGCGGCTTGGACTTGCGTGGCCATATCGGCGAGCTTGAATTGTATGGCCTGAAACTCGGCAATGGATTTGCCGAATTGTTTGCGCTGCTTGGCGTAGCTGGTGGCAGCTTCGAGCGCACCTTGGGCCATGCCGAGACCGAGCGCGGCGATGGAGATGCGCCCGCCATCGAGGATTTTCAGGCTACCGGTAAAACCTTCGCCGAGTGGGCCAAGTAACTGGCTCGACGGGATGTGGCAATCGCTGAAGATGACTTCCGAGGTGTCGCTGGCGCGCATGCCGAGCTTGTTTTCTTTTTTGCCGGGACGGAAACCGGGCATGCCTTTTTCGAGGATGAAAGCGCTGATACCGTGGGCCGCTTTGGACTTGTCGGTGACAGCCATGGCGACGCAAATGTCGGCATAAGAGCCGTTGGTGGTGAAGGTTTTGGAGCCGTTGAGGAGCCAGTGATCGCCCTGACGCACGGCGGTGGTGCGCGTGCCACCGGCGTCGGAGCCAGCTTCCGGCTCGGTAAGCGACCATGCGCCGAGTTTTTTTCCTTGGGCTAGTGGCACCAGATACTTTTTCTTTTGCTCTTCGCTGCCGAATTTGTAGATGTGATTGCTGCAAAGCGAATTGTGTGCAGCCACGAAGAGACCGACGGAGCCGTCGACACGAGAGAGTTCTTCGATGACGGTGGCGTATTCGATGTAACCGAGACCGGCGCCGCCGTAGTCTTCGGGGAAAATGACGCCCATGAGGCCCATTTCGCCGAGTTTGGGGAGGAGTTCGGTGGGAAAGTGGGAAGATTCGTCCCAGTCGTGAACATGAGGAGCGATTTCGCCTTCGGCGAACTCGCGAACCGATTTGCGGAGATGCTGCTGCTCGTCCGTGAAGGTGAAATCCACAAAGACCTCGCCGTTAGTAATTTAAATATCCAAAGAAAGTTTAGCTTATAGGGCGGAATTGCGCACGAGGGGTAGGGGAGGGCGTTTCTTTCCTGGGACGGGCATGAAGAGGTGCCGCTACGAAGAGTCGACGCGAGCGTTAGAGGTAGTCGTAGGGACGCGTGGCCAATCTAAAGTTCGGCCACCACATAAACTCGCATTGGAACGTTGGGGACAAGAGGCAGTGGAAAATCCGCGGCCCGCCCCGGAAGGCGGCCGCTACAAGGGCGGAAAGTGGACACCTGCGGAAAAGACGGGTCTGAAGACCCGTCGCTACGAAGAGCGCTAGCGTACTACCAGCCCACCGGGTAGTTGTTTTTTTTGTTCTGTTCGTCTAGCCAGACTTTTAGGGGCGCGAAATAGTCGGCGAGGGCGGAAGCGTCGAGTTGCTTTTCGCCGGTGATGACTTCGAGAGCGTCGGGCCAAGGTTTGCTTTGGCCCATGGAGAGCATTTCGTTGAGCTTTGCGCCGGCGGCTTTGTTGCCGTAGATGGAACAGCGATGCAGGGGGCCCTGATAGCCGGCAATCTTGCAGAGGCCGCGCTGAAACTGGAATTGGTAGATGCGAGCAAGAAAATAGCGGGCGTAGGGGACGTTGCCGGGCACGTGGTATTTGGCGCCAGGATCGAAATCGGCTTCGCTACGCGGCACTGGCGGAGCGACACCTTGATACTTGAGGCGAAGATCCCACCACGCTTTGTTGTATTCATCGGGCTTGATCTGGCCGGAGAAGACTTCCCAGCGCCACTTGTCGATGAGCAAGCCAAAGGGCAGGAAAGCGACTTTTTCGAGGGCTTGCTGGAGGAGATAGTCGATATCGCCGGACGCGGGAGGAACGGTAGAGATGAGGCCGATTTCTTTGAGATAGACGGGAGTGACGGAGAGAGCGATGGTGTCGCCGACAGCTTCGTGGAAGCCATCGTTGGCGCTGTTCTGGAAAAGTGGCGGCTGATTGCTATAGGCGCGTTGATAGAAATTGTGGCCGAGTTCGTGGTGAATGACGCGGAAGTCTTCTTCGGTGATCTGGATGCACATCTTGATGCGCAGATCGTCTTTGGAATCGACGTCCCAGGCGCTGGCGTGGCAAACCACATCGCGATCAGCGGGCTTAGTGAAGAGGGAGCGCTCCCAAAACGTTTCGGGCAGTGGCGCAAAACCGAGGGATTTGAAGAAATTCTCACCGTACTTGACCATGCCCGTGGCGTCGGTTTTGCGTTGGACGAGGATGGAAGTGAGATCGTAGCTCTGGGCGGGCTTGGGGGAATCCATCAGATCGTAGATGTTGTTCCATTCCTGAGCCCAGATGTTCCCAAGAAGATCAGCGGGAATGGGACCATTGGGAGGCACGATGACTTTGCCGTATTTTTTGGCGAGCTGGCCGCGCACGTAGGCATGGAGAGAAAGATAGAGCGGGCGCAACTGATCCCAGAGGCGATCCATTTCTGCGGCGAACTGATCGGGCGGCATGTCGTAATTGGAACGCCAGAGCGCGCCGACATCGGGGTAGCCAAGTTGCCGAGCGCCTTCATCGCCGAGTTCGGCCATGCGTGCGTAACGCTGACGCATCGGAGCACCGATGGCGTGCCAGCCGATCCAGGCGCGCTTTAGTTCCTCGGGATCACGGCTGGTGGCCATAAGCTTTGTGACCGCGGTGACATCGAGACAGGGCTTGTTGGCACCATCGGGACACCACTTCCCTTTTCCGTAGTCGCCATCGAGGGAGGAGAGAACCTGCGCGAGTTCTTTTTCCGCTTTGGGATCGTCGGGAGCGGGAAAACCGGCAGCGAGCTCGAGAAGGAGGCGCTTGCGGGCGAGTTCCGGGGAGAGTTGTACGTGATCGAAGCGATGAGCCTGCTTGGCGTATTGAGTGGCGGCGGTATTAGCGATTTCGTTGGCGTCGGCGGCGATCTGCTCGGTGTCGACGGTGATGAAGTTTTCCTGGACCCAGGAAGCGCGCTGGGCCGAGTTGCTTAAGTCGAAGAGGCGCTGCTCGGCGGATTCGATGAACTTTTTGGCTTCTTCGGGAGTGGGCGGAGGAGCGGAGGATTGTGACTGAGGGCGTACAGAGACGGCGAACACCACACAGCAGAAAAGGGCCCCCAACGACCGGGCAAGTGGTTTCATGGTTTCTCCTATGGATAGTCGACGGAGCGAAGAACTTTTTCTGGCGCGTTGTAACTAAAAAGCCCGAGTGACTGAAGCAGGGCGCGCAAACGCAGTTCCTCCGGGGCTAAAGCCCGCTTCATTCCCAAGCAGTTATGTCGGAGCTGAAGCTCCGACCCCCGGTGCCAAGCACATTTCCCAGAAACGGTCGAGCCGTACCCTGGCACAAAATCTACGACATTATGTACATCAAAACCAAACATACTTCTAGGCGCTGCGGCTCTGGTGCTTTTGGGCTACGGCGCGAATTTCAGTCAGGGCGCGGTCGACACCAGCGCGATCGACGTTCCAGTGAGTGACGAGGCGGACAGAGTAGGGCGCGGTGTCCTGGGCCCAAATGCCGCGAGGGTGAAGCGCGTCGCAGAATTGGACGGCGTCCATGGCGGTATCTTTGCAATCGAAAATGACGATGTTGGTGCGGACGCTAGCGGGATCGATTTTCAGGCCGGGGATCTGAGCAATGCCTTTGGCGAGATGCTGAGCGTTTTCATGATCCTCATGCAGGCGCGCGGGAGATTTTTCGAGAGCGATGAGACCAGCCGCCGCGAGGACGCCGACCTGGCGCATGCCACCGCCGAACATTTTGCGGTAGATGCGAGCGCGTTCGATGAAATCACGCGAACCGACAATCATGGAACCGACAGGGGCGCCGAGTCCCTTGGAGAGGCAGAACATCACGGAATCGCACTTGGCGGTCATGTGTGCGACGTTGTCGTTGAGAGCGGCGGCGGCGTTGAAGATGCGCGCGCCATCCATGTGGACCTTGAGGCCGACGGCGTGGGCTTGATCGCAGATTTCGTGGACGCGTTCGGTGGGATAGACGGTGCCGCCAGCCATGTTGCTGGTATTTTCCAGGCAGACGAGGGCGGTCTGCGAGTCGTAATAAATTTTTGGGCGAATAGCCGATTGGACCTGCTCCCAGGTGAGAATGCCATCGGAGCCGGCGCGCACGGCACGAGGGAGGCAACCGGCGATGGCGGCCATGGAGGCGAGTTCGTAGAGATTGACGTGGGCGCGCTGCTCGCAAATGACTTCATCGCCGTGGTGGGTCCAGACTTTGATAGAGATGAGGTTGCCCATGCAGCCGGAAGGAATGAAGAGCGCGGATTCTTTGCTGAGGATCTCGGCGGCGCGTTTTTGAAGTTGATTGACGGTGGGATCTTCGCCGTAGACGTCGTCGCCGACGGCGGCCGCGGCCATGGCTTGGCGCATTTCGTCGCTGGGACGGGTGACGGTGTCGCTGCGCAGGTCGACGGCATTATCGACGGGCAAGACATTATCCGGATCGACTAGTTGATTCCCTTTCGCGACGGTGTAACTCATTGTTTCTCCCCTTGGTCTTGTTGTGCTGTCTGCAAAATAAAACGGACCAAAATCCCGATGGTTCCCGGGCAAACGAGTGTATTTCAACTAACGAACATGCCCGCAGCGGCAAAAGCCGCGAAGATCCTCAGCGCGATACGGCACGACTGAAGCCGTGCCCGGACGAAGAACGGTCGTTCCCTTAAAGACTCGCAAGCCCGATTCATTTTACTCAATGCGGCTGAAGTGGAGCGGATCTTGCCACGACTGGAAAACTAAAAACCTAAGCCCTTGAAGGGGTGAGCTACAAGACACCATTCCACATTCTCCGCAGCCTGCGAGGCTGCCAGTTCTTAACGCAGCGAACTTGCTAACGCAATAATTCCACTAACACTTCGTTGGACACATGCAATCTGTCTGGCGAGAGGCGCAGTGTGTCGCCTTGCTGTTCTATGATGCCGCGTGCTGCGAGGCGGCTTACTTTTTCGTGCAGGTCAACGCCATACTGGCGTTGAACGCGAGACAGATCGATTCCCGCGGTTTGCCGGAGGCCGAGGAACAGCTCTTCTTCGAGAGCAGCTTCGCGTGTGACCGATTCTACGCTTTCCACTGGCGGTTTGCCGCCAGTAATCGCGCAAACGTAGGCATTTGCATCATGGACATTGGCCCAACGCTGCGTACCGGAAAAAGAGTGCGCGCCGGCGCCGAAACCGAGATAGGGCTCGCGGCGCCAATACTTAAGATTGTGGCGGGAAGCGAAGCCGGGCTTGGCCCAGTTGGAAATTTCGTACTGCTGGTAGCCTGCGGCTTTCAATTCGAGCTGTGCGAGTTCGTAGAATTCGGTCATGGCTTCTTCGGTGGGAAGTTCGCGTGCTGAATAGCGCGGGCCGCTCTTGAGGACTTCCAGACCGAGGCGGGAGCCTTCGTCGATTTCCATCATGTAAATAGAAATGTGCTCGGGACTGAGGGCGATGGCTTCGGAGAGGGAGTGGCACCAGGAGGCGTGTGTTTGCTTGGGGAGACCGGCGATGAGGTCGAAGCTGATGTTTTGGATCCCGGCGTTGCGGAGGATGGGGACGGCGTTGTAGATGTCGGCGGCGCGATGCATGCGGCCAGCGGCTTTGAGTTCGGCATCGTTGAAGGATTGCGAGCCGAAACTGATGCGATTAATGCCGGAGGCGGCCCAGTGGCGAGCTTTGGCGGAATCGACGGTTTCGGGATCGGCTTCGAGGGTGACTTCGCGCCAGTCGGAATGGAAGTTGTCGCGGATGGTGTTGAGGAGATCGCGGAGGAGTTGGGGCTCGAGCAAGCTGGGTGTGCCGCCGCCGATGTAGAGGGTGTCGACGGGAAGAGCCAGTAAGTGCTCGGCGTTAATCGATGACAATTGGAAAAGATCGCGCGCGTTGGCGATTTCGAGCTGGATGGCTCGAATGTACGGAGCGAAACGATCGGAGGAGATTACGCCAGTATAGAAATTGCAGTAGGTGCACTTGGTCTGGCAGAAGGGGACCTGGACGTAAATGCCGAGGGTGGACATCAGTAAAAACTGTAGCACAAGGAGAGGACCGAATCGGATTGAAGAAAAACTCACCCCCGACCCAGGTTCAGAAATCGAATCTGGCGAACGCGCAACCCAAGAGCACAGGCAGGAGCGGCTGTGCCACAGCACGGGTCTAAAGACCCGCCGCTACATGGGCAGGAAGAGTGGCGTAAAGGCGTACTTCAGGCAGGTGGCAGCTAGACGCGGTCGGGGAGAACTTTGACGTGGACTTTGCGTTCGCGGGGGCCGTCGAACTCGGCGAGGAAGATGCCCTGCCAGCGGCCGAGAAGCAACTTGCCTTCTTCGACGAAGACGAACTGCGTGATGCCGGTGAGCATGGTTTTGACGTGCGAGTCGGAATTGCCTTCGGCGTGGCGATAAGGTCCGGCCATGGGGATGAGACGGTCGATGGCGCCTTCGGCGTCGAAGGCTACGTCGGGATCGGCGTGCTCGTTGATGAAGATGCCGGCGGTGGTGTGAGGCACGTAGAGGTAGCAGGTGCCCGCACGAATGCCGAGGGCGGTGATGATGCGCTGCACATCTTTGGTGATTTCCACGAACTGGGTACGGCGTGAGGTCTTCACGGTGAGTGATTGCACAACGCCTCCAAAATCTCAGGGAATGGGTACGATCCAATGCCAGCCGGGCTTCTTGGGGCTGGCGTGTTTCTGCAGTTCGTTCAAGCCGCCGCTGCCCCAACGAGCGAGAAAGGGTAAGAAGCATAGACCGCGGGATTGCAGGCCTTTTTGCGGGAAGAGCAGATTTTCGAGGAAGGCCTGATGCTTGGCGATCACTTTTTCGTGGCGGTCGAGGGCCGCACCGGTTTTGTGACGTAGCTTTTCGAGTTGGTAACGGATGCGCTTTTCGGCGCGAGCGATGGTGCCCTGAATGGTGGGATCCACTTTGGCGATGGATTTGTGGAGCTTCTTGAGGCTTTTGTCCATTTGACCAAGGCTGCGATCGAATTCGCGCGAAAGCTTCTTGGGTACGGCGGAATTGTACATGCGGTTGCGGAGGGCTTGAGAACCTTGCCAGACATCTTCGACAGCGAGGTGATATTTTTTCAAGATGCGCTCGGCTTTGGGATCGACCAAGGTGAAATCGGCGCGCGGGAACAACACGGGCATGTGACCAAGAAGCTTCTCGTAGAGGACCTGGGATTGCGCGAAATAAGCAATTTCGGCGGGGCCACCGAAGTAAGCGACCGTGGGGAGAAGAAAATCCTGCACGACGGGGCGCAGGAGGGCGTTGGGGCTGAATTGTTCGGGCGAAGTTTCAAGCATCTGCCGCCACGCGTCGCGGGAGAGCGTGCGCGAGCCGCTGGAAAACTCGGAATTGCGAGCCGTGAGGACTTCGCGCTTACCGTCTTCCAAGGAGAAAAGGGTCGTGCTGTGAGAAGTGACTTTGACCTGCACATCGTAACCGGCACGCTCGAGGTCTTTGCCGCGGCGAAGGAGAAGATTGTTGAGCTCATCGCGATGAAGCAAGGCGTCGCGAAGCACGGGGGCGGCAAGGCGATGGATGCGGTCGTCGAGAGGATCGAGCAAGATCAGGCCATGATCCGCGAAGATGCGCGCAAACAGAGCCGCAAAAGCGCTGCTGTAGGTGGCAACAGGTGTGTAGGTTTCGTGGAGCAGGTCGCCGTAGGTTTGGCCAAGCAGGGGTTGCGCACGGACGACGAGGTCGTGGATTTGTGGGCCGAGACGAAGGCGGCCGACGGGAACGGCGTCTTCAGCGGGCTTGGGGAGAGAAAAATCGAGGAGCTCGCCCTCGTGGAACCAGGTGACATGGCGAACTTCGTCTACGTCGTGGTCCTCGGTAGCCATCCAAAAGATCGGAACTGCGGGGATGCCCTTCTGAGATAAATCGTGAGCGGCTTGAATGGCGCTGAGAGCTTTGTAGAAAGAAAACGAAGGCCCGCCAAACAGGCCAACTTGCTGGCCGCTGACAACGGCGACCGCTCCGGATACCAAACGATCCAAGTTCTTGTGAGTTTCGGGAGCTGCGCCGAACAAGACATTTTGGGCACGAAGGATTTCGGAGATCTGGGCACGACGATCGGCGGGGAATTTTAGTTTTTTGACGTAGCGAGTAACTGAGGCGAGTTCCGGAGGATGCGCGTAAAAAGAAGCAAGTTTGGGGAAATTATCGACGTAGTCGCGGAACAGCTTCGACGTGTGCGGCAACCGCTCAGGCGAAAGGGCGCGACAGTCCATGAGCGCTTAGATGATCGACCAGCGAAAAAGTGACGGCACAGGGCACCTGTTTCAAACGCGAGCAACAGCTGGATGAAGTTGCGCGACCACATCGGCAATGGCGCGCTTCTTTTCTTCGGTTACAGGAAGCAGAGGCAAACGCGGCAGACCGCCCTGATAGCCGCGCAGGTCCATGGCGTATTTCACGCCCGCGATACCGTTCTCGGAGACGATGCGCCTGGAGGCTTTTACGAGAAGAAGTTGCAAATGGCGCGCCTGCTGATGCTCGCCACGATGTACGAGTTCGTGGAGTTCGGCGCATTTTTCGGGGAGCGCCGCGGCCAGGGCCAGAACTGCACCGCGCGCGCCCACGGCCAAGGCCGGATAGATAACGGCGGCACCGCCGGTGAGTACGCAAAAATCGCGACGAGCGCCGGCCACAATTTCGCCGACACGCTGGATATTGCCGGAGCTGTCTTTAATGCCAACGATGTTGGGATGCTCGGAGAGCGCGAGGATTTCGGGGGTCTCCAGGGTGATGCCGGTAAATTGCGGCACGGAGTACAGCAAGATGGGAATGGGGGAGGCATCGGCGACGGCGCGGTAATGATAGATGTAGGTTTCCGCGCGATAGACGGGCTTGTAGTAGTAAGGTGTTTTGACCAAGGCAACGGGATAGCCGAGCAAGGCCGCCCGCTTGGTACGCGCAATGGTGTCCGCGGTGGATTCCGCGCCGGTGCCGGCGATGAGAAGTTTGTCGGAACCGGCCGCTTCTTTGGCGGTAGCGAGCACGCCATCGGCTTCTTCACGGGAAAGCATGACGGACTCGCCGGTGGAACCTAAAACTACGTAGCCGGCGACGCGGGTATGGTTGTAGCGGCAGACGTTCTCACGAACACCGGAAAGGGAGACGGACTCGTCCGAGGCAAACGGTGTGACCAGGGCCGGAAAGATACCACGAATTTCCATGTTCAGTCTCCCGCCTTGGAACTGCCAGCGGTGGCAACGCCGGAACCGTGAAGATCCTGAAGGCAGTTTACTTCGCGCTGCATTTCGTGGAGCGAGTGAATGCCGCGAACAGCAGCCTCCGCAGCGGAAAGAGTGGTGATGCAGGTGATGTTGTAACGAATGGCAGCACGGCGAATGGATTTTTCGTCGTAGAAAGATTCGCGGCCGAGGGGAGTGTTGATGACGAGATGGATTTTGCCGGTTTTGACGAGGTCGACGATATTCGGGCGGCCTTCGTTGACCTTGAAGACTTCATCGCAAGGCACGCCGGCAGCGCGAAGCGCGGCGCAGGTGCCGCGTGTGGCGACGATTTTGAAGCCGAGAGACACAAGTTCCTTGCCCAAGGCGCCGATGGAGCGCTTGTCGCGATCGTTCACGCTGATAAAGACGGTGCCGCCGCGCGGAAGTTTCTGGCCGGCGGCTAATTGAGCCTTGGCAAAGGCCTGGCCGTAGTCGGTGGAAATGCCCATGACTTCCCCGGTGGAGCGCATTTCGGGACCGAGAATGGTGTCTACGCCGCGGAATTTGTTGAAGGGGAACACTGGGGATTTGACGGAGTAATAGGCGCGCACAGCGATCTCCGCGACACCGTTGTGATGGACGATGGGCAGCTTCATGTCGGAGAGCCGGCGGCCAACCATGAGGCGAGCGGCGACTTTCGCGAGCGGGACGCCAGTGGCCTTGCTGACATAGGGGATGGTGCGTGAGGCGCGTGGGTTGACCTCAAGGACGTAGACAGTGTCGCGCTGGATGGCGTACTGCACGTTCATCAAGCCGATGACTTTCAAGGCGAGTGCGAGCCGCCTGGTGTAATCGCGAATGGTTTCGATGACCTTTGGGGAGAGGCTGAACGGCGGGAGGACGCAAGAAGAATCTCCGGAATGGACGCCAGCTTCCTCGATGTGCTCCATGATGCCGCCGATGACCACGTCCGTACCGTCGGCGAGGGCGTCGACGTCGACCTCGGTGGCTTCTTCCAGGAATTGGTCGATGAGCACAGGACGCGCTGGGCCCATGAGGGCGGCTTGCGCGACGTATTCCTGCACGGTGTTCACGTCGTAGGCGATGACCATGGCGCGGCCGCCGAGCACGTAGCTGGGGCGAACGAGCACCGGAAGACCAATGTCGCCAGCGACGCGCGCGGCTTCTTCAGGCACAAGCGCAGTGCCATTGCGCGGTTGTGGGATTTTCAGTTCCTCGAGAAGACGCCCAAAACGACGACGATCTTCGGCGAGGTCGATGGATTCGGGAGCAGTGCCGACGATGGGAACGCCATTGCGTTTGAGTTCGAGCGCGAGATTCAAAGGCGTTTGGCCGCCGAACTGAACGATAACGCCACTGGGCTTCTCCTTTTCGACAATGGCGAGGACGTCTTCGAGGGTGAGGGGCTCGAAGTAGAGGCGGTCGGAGGTGTCGTAGTCGGTGGAAACCGTTTCCGGGTTGCAATTCACCATGATGGTTTCGAAGCCATCGGCGCGAAGAGCGAAGCTGGCATGGCAGCAGCAATAATCGAACTCAATTCCCTGCCCGATGCGGTTGGGGCCGCTGCCAAGGATCATGATTTTCTGTTTTGTCGAGACGTGAGCTTCATCCTCTTCTTCATAGCTGGAATACATGTAAGGAGTGAAAGACTCGAATTCGGCAGCACACGTGTCGACGCGCTTGAAGACGGGGCCGACACCGTAGCGGGCACGCTGGAGACGAACGGCGGCGGGAGTGGTCTTCCAGAATTGGGCGAGGTGCTCGTCGCTGGTGCCGATGCGCTTGACCTCGCGGAGGAGGTCCTTGGAGGCGGTTTCAACGGTGACGGCAGCAGCGCGGCGATTGACCTGAATAATTTCTTCAATCTGGTGAATGAACCAAGGATCGATCTTGGTGAGTTCGCAAATGTCGTGGGCGGTCATACCGCGTTCCACGGCGGTGAGAATCCAGTGAATGCGATTGGGACGCGGGGTGGAAAGCTTTTCGCGGAGAAGCGAATCGGGCGTTTCGGCGGGTGCGCGCCAGGGGGTACTGGGCTCGAGCGAACGGATGCCCTTCTGCAGCGCTTCCTTGAAGGTGCGGCCGATGGACATGACTTCGCCGACGGATTTCATTTGTGTGCCGAGGGAGGAGTCGGCGCCCGGGAATTTTTCGAACTGCCACTTGGGAATTTTCACGACCACGTAATCGATGGTGGGTTCGAAGCTGGCAGGTGTCTTCTGAGTGATGTCGTTGGGAATTTCGTCGAGAGACATGCCCACGGCCAAGCGCGCCGCAATTTTGGCAATCGGGAATCCCGTAGCTTTGCTGGCCAAGGCAGAACTGCGGGAGACGCGCGGATTCATTTCGATGACGGTCATGCGGCCGTTTTCGGGATTGACGGCGAACTGCACGTTGGAGCCGCCGGTTTCCACGCCGACTTCGCGAATGATGGCAGCGGCCGCGTCGCGCATGCGCTGATATTCTTTGTCGGTGAGGGTCTGCGCGGGAGCGACGGTAATGGAATCGCCGGTGTGCACGCCCATGGGATCGAAATTCTCGATGGTGCAGATGACCACGAAATTGTCGCGATAGTCGCGCATAACCTCGAGTTCGTATTCCTTCCAACCGAGGACGGATTCTTCGACGAGCGCTTCATGCACGGGGCTCATGTCGAGCGCATGGGCGATGGATTCGGCAAATTCTTCTTTGTTATAGGCGATGGAGCCGCCCGTGCCGCCGAGAGTGAAGGAAGGACGAATGACGAGCGGAAAGCCGAGTTGATCGCAAAGGCGCATGGCGTCTTGGGCGCTGTTGACGAGGGCGGAGGCGGGCACCTCGAGGCCAATTTTGCGGCAAGCATCCTTGAACCAGAGGCGGTCTTCGGCGACTTTGATGGCGCGCAGGGAGGCGCCAATCATTTCGACTTTATGCTTTTCGAGAATGCCGGATTCGGCGAGTTCGACGGCGAGGTTGAGGGCGGTTTGACCGCCAACGGTGGGGAGCAGCGCGTCAGGACGCTCCTTGATGATGATTTCGTCGAGATATTCCTTGGTGAGCGGCTCGATATAGGTGCGATGCGCCAATTCCGGGTCGGTCATGATGGTGGCGGGATTGGAGTTGACGAGGACAACTTCATAGCCTTCGGCGCGGAGAGCCTTGCAGGCTTGAGCGCCGGAATAGTCGAATTCGCAGGCCTGGCCGATGACGATGGGCCCAGAGCCGATGATCAGGATCTTATGGATGTCTTTGCGTTTCGGCATAGTTATCCGCGGGAGCTCCCGGGGGTTTGGAATTCTTTCATCATGTCGGTGAACTGGGTGAATAAATAGTGCGAGTCGTGCGGGCCGGGCGAGGCTTCCGGATGGTACTGCACGCTGAACAAGGGCAGGTTGCGATGGCGCATGCCTTCGTTGGTATGGTCGTTCAGGTTGAGGTGGGTGATCTCGACATCGCCGGAGGGCAGCGATTCCGGGTCGACACAAAAGCCGTGATTCTGCGCGGTGATTTCCACTTGGTTGGTAAGCAGGTTCTTTACCGGATGGTTGGAACCGTGATGACCAAACTTCAGCTTGAAGGTTTTGCCACCTAGAGCAATACCGCAAAGCTGATGCCCGAGACAAATACCGAAAATGGGCACGCGGCCTGCGAGTTTGCGAATATTTTCGTGGGCGTAAGTAACGGGCTCGGGATCGCCGGGGCCGTTGGAGAGAAAGACGCCGTCGGGTTTAAGGGAGAGAACGTCTTCCGCAGAGGTGGCTGCAGGGACCACGCTGACGTCGCACTGATGGTCGGTGAGCAAACGAAGAATGTTCTGCTTAATGCCGTAATCGTAGGCGACGACTTTGAACTTGTGGTTTTCCGCAGACACTCCGGATTCGCCCATTTGCTCGGCCCAAGGAGAAGTGGCCAGCTCGATAGAGCCCTTCTGCCAGTCATAGGGCTTGGAGCAGGAGACGCGACTGGCGAGTTCCTGGCCGGCCATGAGGGGAAGTTGCTTGGCTTCGAAGATCAACTGGTCGGCCGGAGTGCCGTCGGTAGAGACGATGCCGCGAAGAGCGCCGACTTTGCGGATGTGGAGCACGAGCGCGCGGGTGTCAATGTCCCAAATAACCGGGATTTTGTGGCGATTGAGATAGAGTTGCGCGGATTCGCTGGAACGCCAGTTCGAAGAGATCTGGGAAAACTCGCGAACGATCAAGGATTCGATGTAGGGGCGAGTGGATTCTTCGTCGTCGAGATTCGCGCCGACATTGCCGATGTGCGGGTAGGTGAGACACACGATCTGCCCTGCATAGCTGGGATCGGTGAACACTTCCTGGTAACCGGTGAGGCTGGTATTGAAAACAACTTCGCCGCCGCGGCGGGTGATAGCGCCGGCCGCGCGACCGTTAAAGACGCGCCCGTCTTCGAGCGCAAGTATGGCGGTTCTGTGCTGAACGTCCGTCAGTGTATCCTCCGTCAGACATCATTATTTGTCGCTGGCCTCGGTTGTGGACAAGGAACCGAAGTGATCCACGGGCCAATAGGCAAACACAGCGCGGCCGTAGATGAACTGGCTGGCGACGGGACCAAAAACACGAGAGTCATTGGAACTGATGCGGTGATCGCCCATCACGAAATATTGCCCACGGGGGACGGTGGTGGGGCCGTAGTCACTAACGTCGGCATACTGGGGAGGGACGTAGGGCTCGGAAATCTCTTTCCCGTTCACGTAGACGATACCGCGACGAATCTCGACACTTTCGCCCGGCAGGGCGATGACGCGTTTAATGAATGACTTGGTGCGATCCAAGGGATACCAGAAGACCACGACGTCGCCGCGATCGATGGGCTCAAAGCGATAAACAAACTTGTTGATGAAGATGCGCTCCTGGTCAGAGAGCAGCGGGGCCATGCTGGTGCCTTCGACCTTCACGGGTTGGTAGAGGAACACGATGATGACGAGGGCGAGGCCGATGGCGATGAGGAGGTCGCGAGTCCAAACGCGAATTTCATGGCGGAGAAGCTGGTGCGAATGAACGGGCTGCGCTTCGGGCGAGGTGCAGGAAACCGTAGAGGCCGGCAAAGACGAAGGAGTGGCGGAGGAAGCCTCGCCTAGCGGAGCGGGGATAGGATTCTCGTCGGGTTTCAGCATCTTGTACTGCCTTTCATTTATAACATGCGCACCAACGCAAGGCCATACGAAATCAGCGGAATCCCGCGCAAGATCGCTGAGTTTCCAGACGAAGAGGCGTCACGTCACGATGAATTGGATTCGAGCGTCGGCCGCAGTTGTTGCTTGCCGTCCATTGCGTGCGACTTTTCGCTCGGCCCTTCATTAGACGGCGCGAGGGAGCGATTGGATACCCGGGGAGCGGGGCGCGTGGGGTGCTAGTGTTTTCCCAGCGCGTAGTTCAGGACGGCAAGAGAAGCGATGACAGCGGTTTCGGTGCGCAGAATCAATTTGCCGAGAGAGGCTTCCCGAAAGGAGGCGCAGCGAGCGGCGGCGAACTCGGAGTCGGTCCAACCGCCCTCGGGGCCGATGGCTAGAGTTACGGAGGAAGCGTTTGAGCCGGAGAGGATTTCGCTTAGGGAAACAGCCTGCGGCGATTCCGAGAGAAGAATGGGGAGCCCTTCGTATTGGGAAGAGAAAGCGACGTCGGGAGTGGCGAGCGGTTCCAGCACGGGCAATTGGACGCGGCGGGATTGTTGGGCAGATTCGAACAGGATTTTTTCCCAGCGCTGGGAGCGTTTAGGGGCAGCGGCGAGAAGTGCTTTTTCCGAGCGTGCTGCGGCGAGAGGAACAATGCGGGCAATGCCGAGTTCCGTGGCCTTCTCGAGAGCCCATTCGAAGGCATCGAACTTCACCACGGATAAAAGCAGACTGGTTTTCAGGGGAGCCGGAAAGGTGGGCAACTGCTCGAGCAGAGTGAAATCGATGCGATCACGTTCCACGAGATCGATACGACCGAGCCAAGCGGAAGTGCCATCGCTGAGTTCGTAGAGTTGTCCGGGCTGAGCGCGAAGTACGCGGCCGAGGTGGTGTGCGGCATCTCCGTGCAGAGTGGCGTGTTGATTTTCGAAGTGGTCGACGAAGAAGCGGCGGCGCATTGTTGGTATTGTGACACGGTTCCATGGAGCTGAACGAATGGGCGCTTCGACGTAGCGGCGGTGCTTTCGGGATGATGAAGAAACAGCAGGTTCCTCGGACAAAATGCACTCTCGGAATGACAATCGGGGGTAATAGTCACTAAGGGTCGGTCCGCAAGGAGGACCTCAGGGGCTGAAGCCGTGCCCTGACGAAGATGAGAATTGCGGCGAGCCTGAAATTGTGCTGGGGGCAGCTGGGGTGCCGCGGATCGTTGGGTGCTCGTGTGACCGACTAGGAACGGCGGGAGCAGGGCTGCCGAGCTCCAGGGTTAGCCGAAGATGTCTTTCACTTTGTCGAAGAGCGAAGAGCCGCGTTCGGCAGGTTTGTTCTCGACTTTTAGCGTGGCGTGCAGTTGCTCGAGCAATTTCCGCTGGTCTTTCGTAAGTTTCGTGGGCGTGATGATGCGCACGTGATAATACAAATCGCCGCGCCCGCCACCGTGGGGATCCGGCAACCCTTTGCCTTTGACACGGAAGACCGCGCCGCTCTGTGTGCCTTCGGGAACCTTCAAGCGCTCTTCGCTATTGAGCCCGGGAACCTGCAATTCCGTGCCGAGAGCAGCTTGGGCGATGCTGAGAGGAATAGTGCAATAAAGATCAGCACCACGCCGCTCGAAGAAGCTGTGCTCTTTCACCTCGAGCACGACGTACAAATCACCAGCGGGTCCGCCATTAGGTCCCGGTTCGCCTTCGCCCTGGACACGCAAACGCGTGCCGGTATCGACGCCCGGGGGAATGCGGAGCTCGATGGTACGCTCGCGATCGACGCGACCCTGGCCATGGCAATCGGGGCAGCGCTCTTTCACAATCTGTCCCGCGCCCTGGCAGGCCGGGCATGTGCGGTTGATGGTGAAGAAGCCCTGCTGATAGACAAGTTGGCCACGACCGCCACAGGTCTGACACGCCACAACGCCCGTGCCACGCTTTGCTCCGGTGCCGTTGCAGGCTTCGCAATATTCCTGACGAGGAAGGCGAACCTTGGTGTTGATGCCGTTGGAGGCTTCTTCAAAAGTGAGCGTCATGTCGTAGCGCAGATCGGCGCCGCGTTGCACACGGCTACGGCCACCGCGGCGACGTCCGCCACCGAAGAGATCTTCGAAGCCGAAGAAGTCGCCAAAGATGTCGTGGAAATCCTGGAAGATGGTTTCGTTGAAATCGGAGGCGCCGCCGGCGCGCGCCAGGCCGGCATGACCGTAGGTGTCATAGATCTGGCGCTTTTGCGAGTCGCTCAAAACGGAGTAGGCTTCCGTGCATTCGCGGAAGCGTACTTCGGCTTCTTCTTTATTGTCAGGATTGCGGTCGGGGTGCCACTGCATCGCGGCTTTGCGATAGGCGGACTTGATCTCCTCAATGGACGAGGTCTTGGAAACTCCTAAAACTTCGTAGAAATCACGCTGTTGGGCTTTGGTCATAGTTAGTTGGCAAGTTTGTTTGATGCCGAGCCCGCGTTAACCGCTACGCGGACCATGGCGGGACGCAAAACGCGCCCGTGATAAATGTAGCCGGGCTGATAGACTTCGAGGACGGTGCCGTCGGGATAGTCGTCGGTTTCGGCGCGATCAACCGCCTGGTGAAGATGCGGATCGAACGGCTGGCCTTGCGGCTCCATGCGCTCGACGCCGAGGCGAGCGAGGTTGTCGAGCAGTTGCTTGTAAATCAGCTCGAAACCCTTGCGATAATTTTCGTATTGAGGCTCGCGGTGCGCGGCAAGTGCGTGTTCAAAGCCGTCAACCACAGGAATGAGTTGTTCGACGACGCGAGCAGTGGCGCGCTGGGAGGCCTCGCGATGATCGCTTTCGGCGCGCTTGCGGAAGTTGGCGAAGTCAGCCTGATGGCGGACTAAACGCTGGCGCATTTCCTCGAGTTCGGTGGAGAGTTTTTTGGCTTCCGCTTCATCGCGGGCAGCTTCTTCGGCGGCGGCCTTATCTTCGGCGCCTTCCTTGGATTCCTGATTGCGCATTTTAACGTCGAGTTCCTGGTCCTTCATGATCCCTCTAATCTGGCGGAATATGGTCTTATTCCATTTTACTCAAGGCTTCGCTGAAAAGCCGAGCGACATAAGCAACGGCGGTCATGGCCCGTTCGTAGTGCATACGTGTGGGGCCGAGGACACCGAGGGAACCCTGGGTTTTGTCCTGTGTTGAATAAGGAGCGCTGATCAAAGCGATATTCTCACCCGCCTGGGAGATCTCTTTGACGCCGATCTGGACGAAGACCGGCTCAGGCGTATCAATACAGGAATTCAGCACAGTGATGAGGCGGTGTTTCTCCTCGATGGCCGCCAATAGTTCGCCCAACTGGGACTGGTTGGCAAATTCGGGAGCCGTGGCGATTTGCGCGGTACCCTCGACGTAAATCTGGGACTCTGATTTTTCGGCGAGGATGGCCGGATCGCAGAGGGTGAGGGCGATTTGCGCGAGATGTTCATAGCGCTCGCGCTCGGTGGCGAGTTTCAGAAGCAGGTCGGTGCGAATGGCCTCCAGGGCCCAGCCGGTGTAGTGACGATTGAGGAAGTCCGCGATGGCATCGAGTTCCTGCTGGGTGAAGAGGCGGTTTGGACGGAGGACCTTGTCGCGAGTGGTGCCGCCCGGGGATATGAGCACAACGACAATGCGGCCATCGGGAATGAGCCACATACGCGCGTGCTCGAGGACCGCTTTCGCTAAAGGCGGCGAAACCACGATGCCCAAGCCTTTTGAGACTTCGGCCAAAACGTGGCCGGCGCGCTCGCTCATTTCGGCCATGCTGCCGCCGCCGCTGGCCATTTCGCGATCGATCCAATCCCGGTCTTGCAAGCTAAGCGTGGCTTGCGAGGCGATCTCCTGAGCGAAAAAGCGATAAGCGGCTGCGGTGGGGACGCGTCCGGCGGAGGTATGAGGCTGATAGAGGTAACCGCCATCTTCGAGATCGGCCATAACGCTGCGCAGCGTGGCGGTGCTAAGGGCCTCCTCGTAACGCTTAGAAACGGCGCGAGATGAGACCGGTTCACCGGTTTCGATGTAGGTGCGGACGATATCGGCCAAAACCTGACGGTTTCGTCGTTCCTGCAGGGTCGGGTAGCGCATAAGCAGCAGTCCTCAACGGGTGCTAATTTCTATTCTAAAAAGGCTGTCAAGTGGCGTCAAAGGAGATCGCTTAGAACCAAGACTTCCAGCGACGTTACGCGTTTGAATGCAATGTCGTTGGTAATGAGTGCCGGGGTGTCTGAAAACAATGCGGTCGCCACTTGAATTGCATCTGCGGTTTTTAGTTGGTAATCTGCGCGCACTGCGGCGGCAGCATCCGCAATGGCAAGGCTGGGGGCAATCCATTGAAGATTAGGGTAGCTCGTCAGAAGAGCAAAACAATCGTCCACCCGCTGGCGATCCGGCTGACGATAGGGTGGCACGAGCAATTCAGTCATCGTGATTGTTGAGGTAATCGCCGAAGCGCTCCCGGTCTGGAGCCAGCCAAACAGTTCTTCCGTGAGATTGCAATATGTGGGATTGACTTCGAGTTGATAGACAAAAACACAGGTGTCTAGCGCGACTTGGCGATGTCGGCGCAAGAAAGCCCGAGCCTTCTCTACTCCCAACTATCGCGCTCGGATTTCAGGTAGCCGGGAGGATAGACACCCTTCATCAAGCCACGTATCGCTTTTGAGTAAGACTTCGGTTTAGGAATAACAATGGCGTGCTGGCCGCGAACAACGAAAAGAAGCGTATCGCCGGAGGCGACGCCGAGGGCTTCCCGAGTCTCCCGTGGGACGACTACCTGATTTTTGGAAGAGATTTTAGCTTCATTCACGCTTTACATTATAACACAAAGTAAAGCACGCCTTAATTATTGTCGATTTGGGCGCGCTGGAGTTTGTCGGAATAGTCGATGTAGATGGATTTCCATTCGGTGAAGAAATCGATGGCGGCGACGGCGGCTTCGCGATGGCCATTACCGGTTTGTTTGGTGCCGCCGAACGGGAGATGGGTTTCCGCGCCGATGGTGGGAGCGTTAATGTAGACGATTCCGGTATAGAGATCGCGAAGCGCGGCAAAGGCCGCATTTACGTTGCGCGTGTAGACGGAAGCAGATAGGCCGTAGGGAACGCCGTTAGCCACTTCAATTCCCTGCTCGAGGCCATCGATGGGAATGACGGAAATGACGGGGCCGAAAATTTCTTCCTGGGCGATGCGCATCTTGGGATCGCAATCGCCGAAGACGGTGGGCTCGTGGAACCAGCCATTGGCGTAATCGCCCTGCTGTAAGCGATGGCCGCCGGTGAGCAGATTGGCATTTTCCTTTTTGCCGATTTCGACGTAGCTCATCACGGTTTGCAGTTGCTGTTCATTGATCACGGGGCCCATCTCGACGGAAGGATCGAGCCCGTTACCGATTTTCAGTTTTTGGGCGCGCTCGACCAGGCGAGCGACGAATTCCTTGTAGACGGACTTGTGAACGCCGATGCGACTGGCGGCGGTGCAACGTTGGCCGGTAGTGCCGAAGCCGCCCCAAATGGCGCCATCGATGGCAAGGTCGAGATTGGCGTCTTCCAGAACGAGAATGATGTTCTTGCCGCCCATTTCCAGGCTGTAATGCTTGAAGTCCGGCGCGCAGGTTTCCGCGATGATCCGGCCGGTAGAAGTGGAACCGGTAAAGCTGACGACGGGCACATCTTTGTGCTTTGCCAGCGGGCCACCAGCGCCGGGGCCATCGCCGCTGACGAGATTCACCACACCGGGTGGAAGGCCGGCTTCGACCAAGGTTTCGACCAGGTGGTACGAAGAGAGCGGCGTGTCTTCCGCAGGCTTCAGCACTACAGTGTTCCCGGAAACGAGCGCAGGCATCATCTTCCAGGAGGGGATGGCCATGGGGAAATTCCACGGAGTAATCGTGCCGCAGACTCCGATGGGCTGGCGGACGCTCATGGCAAATTTGTTGGGCAACTCGGAGGGAGTGGTGTGGCCGAAGAGACGGCGTCCTTCGCCAGCCATGTAATAGGTCATGTCGATGGCTTCCTGAACATCGCCGCGAGTTTCGGCAAGCACTTTGCCCATTTCGCGAGTCATGTCGCGGGAGAATTCTTCCTTGCGTTTAACCAGCAATTCGGCGGTGCGAAATAAAATTTCGGCGCGCTTGGGCGCGGGAACGAGGCGCCAGGATTGGTAAGCTTCGCGAGCGGAGGCAACGGCGTCGTCGATGTCGGCTTGGGAGGAGAGTGGGAATTCGCCGATGACTTCGGAGGTGTTGGCGGGATTGTGATTCAGGTGAGTCTTGTTGCTGCGGGGAGCCACCCATTCGCCGTTGATGAAATTTTTGAAGACGCGCGCAGAAACTGCCGTAGCCATGGGGCCTCCCAGAGGAATCGAGTCTAGCGGCGAGGCGGAGAGGCGTCAAACGACGGGCAGGATTGAAAGGAAAGCAGGTCCTTCAGCCCGCAAGAAGCGCGGGGATTCGGGATGACGCGTTTCATTACGCTGGAATGTGATGTCGGTCTTGAAGATTAGGAACACAAGAGAGCCGGGCTTGCTCCTGGAGAGAGATTTTGGAGGTAGCGGCGGGACTCGAACCCGCTAAGACTGGTTTTGCAGAACGATATTACTATCTAGCAAATAAAGGACCTATATTTATTCTAAAGGATTTAGCCGTTTATAGCGTCTAATTCGTTCGCCGACTTTCTTCGCATAACTAAAAGAATCTTTAAAGTAAATCCCGAAAGAAGCTTTCGGTAGTTCCCGTCGCTCTAGCGATGTAGTTAGTCGCCTTGGCGACAAAACCTGTCGCGTTCGGGACGCTTCGGTCCGTCAGCGGACCGTGAAAGGTTTTCAACCGTTTTTTTCCGCAGCGGGTCGCATAACGCCCCTCCGCATCTTAGACTCGTTTATGGGAGTCAACAAGTGGCAAAGAAGACGAGGAGCAGATGATGCAAGAGCGATTCGATTCCGGAACCTACTGACCACTGCGGCAGGCGAAGTG
>DATJOO010000067.1:0-15888 GCA_035506955.1 Verrucomicrobiia bacterium | reverse complement strand
GATCATGCTGGCGATCCCGATGGGTTTTATCGGAGTACTGGTGATTTTGCCCCTGACCCACACAACCTTGAATGTTATGTCCCTCATGGGTGTACTCATGCTGGTAGGCATCGCCGCCTCCAACAGCATCCTGATTGTTGATTTTGCGCATCTTCAGGAGAAAGAGGGGCTTAGCATGGAAGATGCGATCATCAAGGCCTGCCGTGTGCGCCTGCGACCGATCTTGATGACTTCGCTGGCCACGATCATTGGCATGGTGCCCATGGCTCTGAAACTGGGCACTGGGAGTGAGCAATACGCGCCACTGGCGCGCGCCATCATTGGAGGACTCACGGCTTCCGTGATTCTAACCGTGTATTTAGTGCCAGCCGCCTATGTCCTCGCATACCGACGGCACACCGAAGTATCGTGAGCAGAGGCTTAATCGGACCACTACTACGGAGTACCAAAAATCACCGGAACAAAGTGGCAAGAGTTGGTCTTTCTTAGCGCGGTACAACCGGATGCTATTTTTTCGACGTACGGTTTGCCGGACGCCCGGCAAAATGTTGGCCCTTCAGCACCTCCACGTTGTCGATGAAGCCGATCATCGCATAATCCTCGAAATAGTTGTCGGCGATATGTTCGAGAATCTTCAGGGCGACTTCGGGTGAGGCGATGACTTCAATCTTCAGATTGGCGGATTTTTCATAGCGAGGTCGAATACCTCGGCCGCCCCGGCCGCGCACGCTGTAGCAGGTGTATCCCGTGGCCCCGAGGGACAGAACGTCCTTCAGCAGTCGAGATTCGAGATCGCAGTCACCGATGATCACCACGCGTTTCAGGATGACCGTCTCCATTGAAGCCACTCTCCTTTTAGCCTTCGATTTTATGCTCTTCGATCTTGTTGTATAGCAGGCGACGATTAATCTGAAGACGGTTGGCAGCTTCCGATTTATTGCCGCCGGAATCCTTTAGTGCCCGGCTGATTAGGCGCTTTTCCAGTTTGGCGACGGATTTATGGAACGGCAGATCGAGCAGATCAATTTCCAACGGATGGGCGTCGCCATTGGGATTGGCGTGAATCTTCGCCGGCAAATGTTCCGGCATAATCACGCGCCCGCGCGCCATCAGTACCGCTCGTTCGACCATGTTCTCCAATTCGCGTACATTGCCGGGATAAGAGTAGTTCTGCAACACCAAAATGGCTTCGTCGGAAAATCCCACCACCTCAAATCCATTTTTCTGGCTGTACAGGCGAAGAAAATGCTCGGCCAGAGGAACAATATCGGATCGGCGCTCCCGCAACGGGGGTATCTCAATTCGAACCACGTTCAGCCGATAGTACAGGTCTTCTCGGAATACTTTCTCTCGAACGGACGCTTCCAGATCGCGATTTGTGGCCGCAAGCACACGGAAATTGCCAACAATGGTCTCCGTTCCTCCAACCCTTTCGAAGGTGCGTTCCTGCAGAACGCGCAGAAGCTTGGACTGCAGACTGGGCGACAGTTCGCCAATTTCGTCCAGAAAGATGGTGCCGCCTTCGGCCATTTCAAAGCGCCCGGCTTTTCGCCCAACCGCTCCCGTGAAAGCACCTCGCTCGTGCCCAAACAACTCCGTTTCCAGGAGCGTCTCGGGCAGAGCCGCACAATTTACCACCACAAAGGGTCTGCTTTTGCGTTGGCTATAGTTGTGGATGGCCTCTGCCACCAGTTCTTTGCCGGTCCCGGATTCTCCGCAAATCAACACCGTGGAATCCGTCTCCGCTACTTTGCCCACCATGATAAAAACGTCCATCATCGGTGCGCTCGTTCCGATCAGACGGCCCGCAGTTCCCACATAGCCTTGTGTGGATTGGGAGTGCAGTCGGAGCACTTCCTGGTTCAGCGTGGCGTGATCCAGCGCGCGCTCCGCAGTAAGAACGATCTCGTCCAGGTCGAACGGCTTGGTAATGAAATCGTATGCACCCAGGCGAATGGCTTCGATCGCGCTATGGCTGGAGCCGTAAGCGGTCATCACGATGACCGGGATCGAGGCGAGATTCTCGTGGCTGTGAAGGTATTGAAGAACCTGCTCCCCTCCGACTTTTGGCATCTTCCAATCGCTAAAAATCAGATCGGGAGTGGCGCTGTTGAGTAATGCGAGGGCAGCGGAGCCATCATCCGCCTCCAGCGTAGTGTAGCCACGAGCGTGAAGAATTTCGGCGAGCGTTTTGCGCAGGTTCGCTTCGTCGTCGATGATGAGAATGGTTGTCGCCATCGGAAATGGTCTAAGCGCTCCTCTTTCTATGACGTAAGAGAATTGGGGATGGTCACCGTGACCTGCGTCCCGCGGCCTGCTTCACTATGAATCGTGATATCGCCACCGTGGGCCCGAATGAGCTCATGAGAAATGGACAAACCAAGACCGGTCCCGGACGGTTTCGTCGTAAAAAATGGATCGAATACATGCCCCACGATCGACGAATCCATGCCCTCACCCGTATCTTGAAACTCCACGCTGATGCCGTCGCTTTGTCCGGTCTCTTTTGCGTGAGCCGCTACGGTGACGGAAAGCGTTCCGCCTTTGCCAGACATCGCTTCCAAAGCATTCTGAATGATGTTGTCGAACACTTGTGACACGCGATCCTTGTCCACCATCGTGAGGAAGTTGCGATTCGGAAGATTGGTCATTAATTGCACGTGGCGACTGAGCGCAAATTCTTCGAACGAGTGCACCCGGTCACGCACCAAACTCCGTAAATCGACCAGTTCAAGCTCGAGCTGGATAGGCCGCGCAAAATTCAGCAGACGGTTGACTATACCGTTCAGCCGATCAATCTCCTCCAGCGCAATCACGCAGGATTCTCGCACCTTCGCATCCGCAGCGTCGCGACGGCACATCTGTACGCGCAACCGAATCGTTGCCAGAGGGTTGCGTACTTCGTGAGCTACCCCCGCAACCAGGCGCCCGAGGCTGGCCAGGCGCTCGCTATGCCGCAGTTGTTCTTCCATCTGCTTCTCATACGCGATTTTTTCTCGCAACGTACTGCCCAGCCGATTGATCGCCGCGACAATCCTCTGGATTTCCGCTGGTTCCTCGACCGTGTTGATCTGCGAGGCCAAGTTTCTTTCCAGGGTGTGCAGCCCGCTCTCAATTTTCCGGACACCACCCTGAAGATTGCTAATTACCAGCAGTGTGAGCAGCACGCTGGCCAAAGCCGCGGCGGCAAGTCCGGCGGTAATCAAATACGCCCGAAAACGGTTGGCTCCGGGAACGTCGGAGAGTCCCTTAACCGCCCAGGCACTACCGACCACCGAATACCCGTCACGAATGGGGATAGCACTAACGAGCAACAGTCCCGAAGGATCGGCGATTACCACGTCGGAACTCTGTCGCTTAGCCGCGGCCAGCCTGGCAGTCTGCAAGACGGCCTGATGTTCGGTATCCGGAATGACGCGATTTTCCGCGTCTCGCGGCGAGGCTTCACTCGTTGGATAAAAATTGCCAACCAGGCTATCGGCGGAAGACGAATAGAATCCACCTCCGACCCCCTCCAGATTCTGCAGAACGATATGGCTCACTAAAGCCATCACTTCCCGGGCAGCGGGATCTGCCGGGTTATTGAGTGCTGGTAGTTGGTTGTTACGACGGGCCGCATCGGCGCGATCTTCATATTCCTGCGCAAGGTTGGTGGCCGCTTCCGTGAGACGTTTTTTCTCTGCGCCGAGGACCGCCGATTTGGTGTAGCGCAAAGTGGCCATGATCGCCAGTAAAACGGCGACGGACAAAACTACGACGAGTGTGCCCAATAGGCTCACTTGCCAACGGAAACTCATCCTAGACAGTGGAAATCGAAAAGGCAGAATGCCGCCTCTCTCCCCGTCACGTGTCCAGCTATCATAACAACGGTTGCGCGTCGGGGGCCTACCTGCGGTGACTCATCGCTGCAAACGACGACAAAGTTTTTCTGCTGGGGCGCTCAGCGGTGCGACATGTGATTCGTGTAACATTTACGGCAGACATGCTCTGCGGAATGAGCACCGGCGAGCGCCGCCTGGGCAAACTCCGAAGCGTCTTCCAAAACAGCATCTCGATAGGTCCGCTGCGCTTGGCGGAAGAAGGCGTCTCCCCAAGAAGCGATCTTTCGTACTTGAGCACGATCTTCGGTGGGCAGAGTGCCATTCTCGAGGACCCAGTGAATGCGGGCTAATACCGACTGAGCATTTGCCAAGTCCTCCTCGACATGATCTGGTTCCGTCATTGCCCCGTGTGGTCGTGGCGGCGGAGGCACAAGCGAAGGCAGTGTATTGTCGGATCGCAGCGTACGTGCCACGACAATTTCGACGATTCTGGCGAGGCTTCCTGAGGCCAGAGCGAATTCTTTGGCACTGGCAAAATCAGCGGCCTCGAACTTGGCCAATGCTTGTATGTATGTGTGCTTCACTTCGTCCAGAAACTGGCTGATGCCCGGCACGCGGTACCGCAGAATGTGCAGATAAGCCAAGATGGCTTGGATACGGTGCAGACTGTCATACGCGATACCAATGCAGCGTGCAGAGTCGTCGTGCGAGAATTCCGTCGTGTTTTCATAACTTGGACGAGGGTCGTAGAGGAAGTGTCGAAAATAAGGGCCCGGCGGTAATTGCCTGTCTCCCTGTTGGGCGCCGTGCACCTTGGGGTTCGCGTTTGCAGCGCCTTCCATGGCGCCTTCCATCGTGGCCCGAGAAAGTGGGGCCAGGGATGCAGTTTCAAGTGGGGGCTTAATTGACTGCATCCCTGGTTTGCCTTTGGCTTTGTGGGCAGGCAAAGTCACACGCTCTTTGGAGTTCAGGTTTGTAATCACGGTCGCATAAAAATGGGGTGCATGGGGGCCGTTGAATTGCGGCTCGGCTTGGATGGCCACCGAGCTGCCCTCCCTAACCAGGGTTGATATTAGTTCTCCAGACTCGGCGGAAAACCTTACTTCGCGTCCATCGTCCAGTGCCAATCCTTTTAGCGTGCCATGCTCATCCTGAATCAATCTTGCTACTCGGCCCGAAACAAATATCATCTGGCCCTCCCAATACGCTTCAACCAGGCGGCCCGCAGACAACTACCAAGTCAAAATAATTGTCCAGCAGGCCACACCAAATGCCAGCAAGAGCAGGAAACGAACGACCCCGAAAGCGATCAGGGTAAACAAGGTGAAGACCCGACAACGGCGAAATTTCTCATACGTTCTACGTTACTACCCATTCTTCGCGATGCATGTGGTTTTCCAAATAGCGTCGACCGAAGACATCGACTAAGCAGTCGTCGAATGTTTGCCTTGCCAGGCGCCGTCCCGGAAGAGGGGGCTAGGGTGCGGAGCAGATGTAAAGAAATCGAACGGAGAATGTGAATAAAGAGAACAGCGACCCGAATGGAAACGATAATCAGGCTCAGGCACAGGATGAATTTGGAGCCGAAGGCAGGCATGAGTTGCTCACAGGTGGGAAGCGTCGATCGACGTTAAACCGGAACCATGTTGCCAGTGTGTTGCCAATAAGCCCGATTTTAGACTCCCAACGGCTCCCGGCGACTCCCAACCGTTCCTTCAAAATATGCTGTTTTATTGAGGAAAATGACGATTTTGACGGAATTACGGTACTTCAAAAAGAGATGGTGCGGTCGAGTGGATTCGAACCACCACGGTATTGCTACCGCCAGCCCCTCAAGCTGGTGCGTCTGCCAGTTCCGCCACGACCGCACAGAGGAAAAACGTAGTTATTGTAGCCGCACAACCGCACAGGCTCAAGCCTGTGCTACCGACGAATGCTACTTCTTGCTCGGAGCCGCCGGAGCAGGAGCTGGCTGTTGCGGAGTCGAAGATTGCGGCGCGGCAGGCTGCTGTGCCGGGGTCTGAGCCGGCACGTTCATGGGAACGGTTTTGGTGGGTGCGGGCTTGGAGTATTTCTGAAGATCCAAGCCGCCGGTTTCCACGCTGCGATCGACGCGAACCACCAGCGCCAGCGAGCACACCATGAACATCACCGCGCACCACGTGGTGGCCTGCGAAAGCACCGAGGCGGCGCCGCGTGGGCCGAAGGCCGTCTGGCTGCCCGCCCCGCCGAATGCGCCGGCGAGGTCCGCGGCCTTGCCACTTTGCAGCAGCACCACGACGATGAGCACCAGGCAGTTCATGACGAAAAACGTCGTGAGCAGCCAAGGCGCCCAACGAAAGCCCACCATAATAATCGCGAAGCCTACCAGCAGCGCGAGGGTCCATTTCATCCAAGCCGGCATTTCCTGCACCTCAATGCGAATTGACTATCTAGGCCAGTCCTTCACCAGGCTGGCAAACGACTTCGGGTCCAGACTCGCTCCGCCGACCAGCGCGCCGTCCAGCTCTTCCTGCGCCATCAATCCCTGAATGTTGTCAGGCTTGACGCTGCCGCCATAGAGAATCCGCAACGCGGAAGCATGGCTTGAGGAAAACTGCGCTGCTGCACACTGGCGAACGAACTTGTGCACCGCGGCCGCAATTTCCGGTGTAGCTGTGCGGCCAGTGCCAATCGCCCAGACCGGTTCGTAAGCTATCAGAATACGGGAGAATTCCTCCGGGGTCAACGCGCCCACGCTGCCCTTGAACTGCTCCTCGATGACCTTTTCGGTGTTGCCGGCCTCGCGGTCCGCGAGCATTTCGCCGACGCACACGATGGGAGTAAGTCCCGCGGCAAGAACCGACTTAGTCTTCTTGAGCACGGTCTCGTTGGTTTCGCCGAAGAATTGGCGACGCTCGGAATGGCCGATGATGCAATAGCCGCAGCCGGCCTCAACGAGCATGCCTGTGGACACTTCGCCGGTGAAGGCGCCTTCCTTCTCCCAATAGACGTTCTGTGCGGAGATGCCGATCGTGGTGCCCTTGGCGGCTTTCACGGCCGCGGAAATGTTCGTGAAAGGTGGGGCAATCACGATATCGCAATCGGTGATTTCCGCCACTAGTGGCTTGAAAACCCGGAAAAAGGCGCGGGTCTGTTTCTGATTTTTGTACATCTTCCAATTGCCGGCGATTACCCGGCGACGTTTGTTCTCGCTCATTTGTTGGTCAGGGCCTCCACGCCCGGTAGCTTGCGTCCGCCAAGGTATTCCAGCGAAGCGCCACCGCCGGTCGAAATATGAGAAATCTGTTTGGACACGCCGGACTGATGCACCGCGGCCACGGAATCGCCGCCGCCGATGATGGAAGTCGCGCCGTGACTGGTGGCAGCGGCCACAGCCTTGGCGATTTCGAGAGTGCCCTTGGCGAAGGCGGGCATTTCAAAGACGCCCATAGGCCCGTTCCAAACGATGGTCTTAGCTTTGGCGATTTCCGCCTTGTACGCCTCGATGGTTTTGGGGCCGATGTCCAAGCCCATCTGATCAGCGGGCACGGACGCGGAGTCGACAATCTTCGCCGGCGCATCGGCCTTGAATTCCGGGGCCACCACGTTGTCCGACGGCAACAGCAGCTTGAAATTCCGCTGCTTCGCTTCGGCGAGGATTTTCTTGGCCAAATCGATTTTGTCTTCTTCGACCAGCGACTTGCCAATGCCCAGGCCCTGCGCCTTCAGGAAGGTATACGCCATGCCGCCGCCGATGAGCATGGCATCGGCCAGTTTCATCAGGTTCTCGACCACCTCGATTTTGTCGCTGACCTTGGCGCCACCAAGAATGGCAACAAACGGGCGCGTGGGGTTGCTGACCGCTTTGCCGATATAGGCGATTTCCTTTTCCATCAGTAGGCCGGCAGCGGCTTGCTTCACAAACTTGGTAATGCCTACGACAGAAGCGTGCGCGCGATGCGCCGAGCCGAACGCGTCGCAGACAAACACGCCATCGCATAACGCGGCCAGTTGCTTGGAAAATGCTTCGTCGTTCTTTTCTTCTTGTGAGTGAAAGCGGACGTTTTCCAGCACGAGCACGTCGCCATCCTTCAGCGCTTTGCTCTTAGCTTCTGCTTCGGGGCCGACACAGTCCGACGCAAAGGCCACCGGCTTGCCGAGAAGTTCTTCCAGTTTCTTGGCGACCGGCTTCAAGGAATACTTCGCGTCCGGCCCGCCTTTCGGCCGCCCGAGGTGCGACGCCAGCACCAGGCGCCCGCCCTTCTCGATCGCCAGTTTCAGCGTCGGCAGAGTCTCCCGAATGCGCGTGTCGTCGGTCACCACGCCGTCTTTCAGCGGCACGTTGAAGTCCACGCGAATGAAGACACGCTTGCCGCGCAAATCCAAATCTTGAATCGTCAATTTGTTCATGATGATTTTTCCGTTCTCGAAAAGTAATGAGTGACCAGAGATCAGCGATCAGAACTCAGGAACCAAAGGTCCTGGATGGGCGGAGTCCGAGTGGCTAGAAAGACTCACCACTAGCCACTCGTCACTCGCCACTGTCTTATTAGAACTTGGAGGCCAGCAGCTTGATCAGGTCCCGCACGCGGCAGGAGTAGCCCCACTCATTGTCGTACCACGCCAGCACCTTCACGCACTTGTCGCCGACGACCTTGGTATAACCGGCGTCCACGATCGAGGAATTATCATTGCCGCGGAAGTCGATGGAGACCAGTTCTTCTTCGGTGTAACCGAGGATGCCCTTCATCGGACCGTTCGCGGCGGCCTTCAGCGCGGCATTGACACTTTCCTTGCTGGTCGGCTTTTCGACAAACACAACCAAGTCCACGACGCTGACGTTGGGCGTGGGCACGCGCATGGAATAGCCATCCAGCTTCCCCTTAAGTTCGGGAATGACCAGGTGCAAAGCCTTGGCGGCGCCCGTCGAACTGGGAATCATGCTCAAAGCCGCGGCACGCGCACGGCGCAAATCCTTGTGCGGCAAATCCAGCAGGCGCTGGTCGTTCGTGTAAGAGTGAATCGTGGTCATGGTGCCCGCCACGATACCGAAGGTGTCGTTGATTACTTTGGCCACAGGCGCCAGGCAATTCGTGGTGCACGAGGCGTTCGACACCACATTGTGATTTTTCGGGTCGTAGGTCTTATCGTTCACACCAAGCACAAAGGTCGCATCCGGCCCCTCCGAGGGTGCCGAGATGATCACCTTCTTCACCGGCGCGCGCAGGTGCTTCTTCGCGTCGGGCCCTTTAGTGAACAAGCCAGTGGACTCGATCACGATATCCGCGCCCACGCTCGCCCAGTCGATTTCCGCCGGGTCTTTCGTCTTGAACACTTTGAAAGCTTTCCCGTCGACGCTGATGGTGTCGTCCGTGTGGGTAATCGTATTGGTGAGGTTCCCGAGGACCGAGTCGTACTTCAGCAGGTGCGCGAGGGTCTTGGAGTCCGTGATGTCGTTCACGGCCACAAACTGAATGTCTTTGTCATTCAGCGCGGTGCGCACAATATTACGACCGATGCGGCCGAAGCCGTTGATTCCAACCTTAATTGGCATTACTTCCTCCGGTGCGGGGTGTAGTGTGCGGCGTCAGATAGAGCGGAACAGCGCCGCAGGTAGAACAGAAAATGCTATGGGTAGTGTAACGAAAAGTCAACGCAACGCGGCGTGCGCTACGTCACGTAAGCTTTGGCTATCGAACGAGCGTTCCAATTTGGCTCGGGTTTCTGTAGGCGCGAGCGCCGGTTGGAACTTGCCCGCCGGTGCGGTTAACCGCTTGGTTGTAAAAACGAAACCGGAAGCCTGGACCCCCAAGCTTCCGGTTGGAGCTATCACACTTGCTGCAGATTACTTGCCAAGGGCCGACGCCGGGTGCTGAGAATCAGGGTAGATGAATTCGTGCCCCGTCAGGTCGCCGGGGTAGAACCACGTTTGAATCGCTTCGGGTTGGTTCGCCCCAACCTTCTCCAAAGTGATCTTGGTATGCCCGGCCGGCTGCGAGCGCTCCACGGGTTGGGTCATAACTAGTGCCAGCAGGTGCATGTCGTCTTTGGATCGAATCTCGACAATTTGGCGGTCAGAAGGCGAATTCAGCAGCGAGAAATCATACGTTCCGGCAGGCAGAACGCGCCCGGGTACCTCGACTGGTTGGTTAAACGTCATCTTCGTTTCTTGATTGCTTTCGCTGGCCTTTGCTACCGAACTGAGCAACAGCAACAATAGCGCCGCGCTTATCGCGATCAGAACTACGGAAAGTTTTCGTATTCGCATTGCAAATCTCCTCGAGCCGGAAGTCCTGAGCACAAACCCGCAGCGTGATTTCACTCCGGCTCATTTTCCTGCGTTCAAATCCTCCTATTAACTTCGATGGATGCGCGACCGCCACCGTTGCGAAAAAATCGTACGGTCTTTGCCCGATGACTTGGCTGATGGGCTAAGGTCTGGATCGCAGCCAACTCTTTCTGTTGGTGTTACTCTTTTCGACGTGACTAGCTCTGCCAGCCCTTCCGCAATTCCCGCGGCCGAGTTTTATGCGCAGCGCACCGAAAAACTGCGAGCTGGCAGTAGTGACAGCATCTCGCGCTATTGGCGGTGCACGCAAATCCTGGTCGCGCTCGCCGTCGTCGGTTGCATTGCGTTCTACCAGGCGATCGTTGCCAAACGCCTGCCACTTTGGAGTACTGTGCTGGTGATTCCCGCATTGGCTGCGGTGGTGCAACAGCGTCATCGGTACTACCTGCAATTTGCGCAATGCAACAGCCTGCTCGCTTATTACGAAAAGAGCGACGCGCGCCTCACGCACCAGTGGCAGCGGTTGGATCCGGGGGAAAGCTTCCTCGATGCTGACCATTTTTATTCGAAGGATCTGGACCTCTTCGGCGTGGGCTCACTTTATCAATTGCTTTGCTCGGCTCGCACGCAGATCGGTCGCCAGAGCTTGGCGAACTGGATGAAGGCACCAGCAAACATCCGAGAAATCCAAGCGCGCCAGGAAGCAATATCGGAATTGCGGGAGCGCCGCGATCTACCCGAAATCATCGCTGGCGCTGGTCCCGAGAAGGCCGTTGATTTTCGCCCTGAATTCTTGCGCAGCTGGGCCGGCCCGTCTTCTCCGTCGATTCCGCCGTGGGCGCCCATCCTCGCGTTTCTGCTGCCGCTCTTGATCATCGCCACGCCAATTCTTTATTGGGTAGCTCTAGTGACAGTGCACGGTCTTTGGACGTGCCTAGTCTTTCTGCTCTGCTGCGAAGCGGTCCTTGCGATGGCGTTCCGGGGACAAACTCGCGCTACTTTTGAATCGTTGGGCTCTCTGTCAATCGAACTTCCGCTCATTCGGGAACTTCTGCAAATCATGGAACGCGAACAGTTCGCCTCGTCAAAACTGCGGGAGCTTGCCGGCAAACTGCGCGATCGCGGGTCCGGGGCTTCACGGACGATCGGGCGTCTCCAAAAGATGATTTGGTTCCTGAAGCTGCGCGAAATCGACCTGCTCGCCTATCCGCTGTTTTGTCTATTGTGGGGCACGCAATTCGCGATGGGCGTTGAGCGTTGGCGCCAGCGGCACGGCGCCGCTATGCTCGGATGGATCACCGCTTTGGGCGAGTTCGAAGCACTTCTTTCCGTGGCCACTTATGCTTACGAGCACCCGGACGATCGCTTTCCAGAGTTGGTGGAACAGGGGCCAAGGTTCGAAGCGCAAGGACTGGGGCATCCCCTGCTTGCCGAGAGCGTGCGAAATAACGTGCAACTCGACTCGACGGTGCGTTTCCTGATCGTCAGCGGTTCGAATATGTCCGGCAAAAGCACATTTCTTCGCGCCATCGGGCTCAACGCGGTTCTGGCGTTCCTCGGCGCGCCTGTTTGCGTCGCGGCTCTGCGCTTGTCGCCCATGACCATCGGTGCAGCTATCCGGGTTCAAGACTCTGTTGTGGACGGACGCTCGCATTTCCTTGCGGAAATGTACCGGTTGCGTCGCATGATCGAAACGGCTGAGCGCGAACCTTCGCTGTTCTTGAGCGACGAGATCATGGGCGGCACAAACTCGCACGACCGCCGGATCGCAACCGAGTGGGTGATTCGCGCGCTCATGCGACGTGACGCTATTGGTGCAATTACCACGCATGACCTCGCCTTGACAGAAATTGCCGCGAACGGGTTACCGGGCGCCAATGTGCACTTCGCTGATTCCGGCGAATCCGGTAATCTCTGCTTTGATTACAAGCTGCGGCCCGGCGTGCTGACACATTCCAACGCGCTGAACATCGCACATATGCTCGGGATCGATTCCGCGGCGGAGCAAACTCCACCACAAAAGTCTGGCTGAATCCTCGCGCTTGCTGTGCGTGGGTCCTAACATTCCCCTTGCTTACCGAGGGCGAAGGCTGATAGGCTTCCCTCGATTACCGAGTGGAATGACCAAGCATACCGCCCCGTTCGCGAGGTAGCCATGCCGCTGGCCAACTGGATTTGCACTTTGCCCCATAAGCTGCGGGGTCTATTCCGCCGGCGGCTGGCTGACCAGGAACTGGACGAAGAACTTCGGCTGCACATTGAAAGCAGAACCGAAGCGAATATTGCCAGTGGCATGAGCCCCGCAGCGGCACGCCGCGACGCATACCTCGCCATGGGCGGAATCGAGCAGGTTAAGGAAGCCTGTCGCGAGCAACGCGG
This sequence comes from Verrucomicrobiia bacterium, assembly GCA_035506955.1. Taxonomy (GTDB): domain Bacteria; phylum Acidobacteriota; class Terriglobia; order Acidiferrales; family UBA7541; genus Acidiferrum. The sequence goes on along the minus strand of DATJOO010000067.1, from coordinate 3,417 downwards.
GTTTTTCTTTCTGGACACAATGCTGCAAGACTTGCGATTTGCCGTGCGCTCCCTGGTGAGCCGCCCAAGTTTTGCCGTCATCGCGATTCTCACGCTGGCCCTGGGGATTGGAGCAACCTCGGCGGTCTTCAGTGCTGTCGATCGCGTATTGTTCCGCAGTCTTCCCTACCCCGAGGACGACCGGCTGGTCTCGTTCGGCGTGAAAGCGCCGTTTGAAGGAATCGAGTTCATGTTGGGGCCAGAGTACCTGGTGCTGCGTCACGAACCCGGGCCTTTCGCATCGATGACCTCGCTAACGCCCAGTTTCGGCGGCGACGATTGCGATATCACCGAGCAGGATCCTGTGCGCCTGTCGTGCGCGTTGGTCGAGGCGAACTTCCTCTCCACTTTCGGAATCCATCCTATCGTCGGACGCGATTTCACTCGCGAAGATGACCTGCGCAAAGCGCCCCGCGTTGCTTTGCTCTCCTACGGCTTGTGGCAATCGCGTTTCGGCGGCGATCCAAAAATCCCCGGGAAAATGATGTCGCTGAATGGAAATCCGGTCCAGATTGTTGGCGTGCTGCCCGCGAGTTTCGAAATGCCCAACCTTATCGCCGCGGACCTGCTGATGCCGCAGGCGATCGATGAAGCGGGGCAAGATCGCACGCATCCCCAACTTGTGCTTCGCGCCTTCGCGCGATTGAAGCGGTCGGTCACGATCGCGCAAGCAACCGCGGCGCTACAGCCGTGGTTCCAGGATTCGCTGCGTTTCGTACCCCCGCAATTTCGCCAGGAAGTAAGCCTGCGCGTCCGTTCCCTGCGCGACCGGCAAATCGCAGACTCTCGCGTGGGCGCGTGGGTTCTGTTGGGCGCGGTGCTCGCGGTGCTTCTTCTGGCCTGCAGCAACGTGGCGAATCTGCTTTTAGTGCGGGCCGTAGGGCGGCAACGCGAGCTTGCGGTGCGAGCCGCATTAGGAGCCACGCGTGGGAGGCTGGTGCGTCAAACATTGACGGAGGCCCTACTGCTCGCGCTGTTAGGAGGTGTGCTCGGATGCGGACTTGCCTATATCTTGCTTCGCGTATTTATTTCTATTGCGCCGCAAGGAATCGTGCGTTTGCAACAGGCCTCGTTGGACCTGCGGGTACTGACATTTTGCGTGGCGGTCTCACTGCTGTGCGGGATTCTGTTTGGCGTTGCACCGGCACTCAGCAAGCCTGCGCCCGAATCACTAGTGGGCAGAAACGCCCGCTCCACCACACGGGGATTTCTCCGCTATGCGCTGGTGACCGCACAGATAGCCGGGTCGTTGGTCCTGTTGACAGGTGCGGGCTTGCTGCTGCGGAGCCTGTGGAAGATTCAAAGCGTTCCTATTGGCCTAGAGGCTCAGCACGTAGTGGCAGCACAAATCTCGCTCGCCGAGCACAGCTATCCTGACCGTGCGCAGCAACTAGCGTTTTACCGCGAACTGGAAGAGCGTCTTAACCGCGTTCCTGGCATCACCCTGGTGGCGCTCAGCGATTCTCTCCCTCCTTCTGGGCAAAGTCGCGCCACGTTCTATGCTTCGATTGAAGTTTCCGGGAGAGCGCAGACCGCGGAAGGCACTGGCGGGATGGTTGGCTTTCGCATGGTCACGCCGAATTACTTCCCCGCTTTGCAGATTCGCATTGTTCACGGGCGAGGGTTCACCGAAGCGGACCGCTCACCCACGGAGCATCCAGTCATCATCAGCGAAGCACTCGCCAAGAAATTATTCGGCAACGGAGAACCGCTAGGACGCTCGCTGCGCTTCACCGCTGGGGGTGACACGCCGGGAGCATGGCGCACGGTCGTAGGAATAGCCGCCGACGTGAAGAACAACGGCCTAATCGCAACCGCCGATCCGGAATTCTACATTCCTTGGAAAAACGAACCGGAAGTTTACCCTCGCAGGTCTTACGTCACCTTTGTCACTTCCCTCGCACCCGCCGCCGTGCTGCCTTGGGCTCGCGCGGAAATCGCCGGTCTCGATGCGAATTTGCCGGTAGAGTTTTCCACGATGACCGAACGGATCGGCAAACTGACGCAACGGCCGCGCTTCGACGCAATCCTGCTGTCGCTTTTCGCGGCAATCGCGGTTTTGCTGGCCGCGCTGGGCCTTTACGGGGTTGTCAGCTTCTTCGTATCGCAGCGCACGCAAGAGATTGGCGTGCGCATGGCTTTGGGCGCTACGCCCTTGAGCATCTCGAAAATGGTCCTATTCAACATGGCACGCTGGACCATAGCCGGTGTCGCACTGGGCATCCTGGGTTCGTGGTTCTGCACGCGCTTGCTGCAATCACTGCTGTTCCAAGTTCGCCCGCACGATCCCGTGCTGCTGATCGCGGCGTTTCTGATTCTCGTCGCCGTCGCTCTTCTCGCGGCGTGGTTTCCCGCTCGCCGCGCCGCGCGCGTCGATCCCATGATCACCCTGCGCTACGAATAGCGGATGCCCCCAGCCGGGAATTTGGGTTTATCCCGCTGCTCAGCGGCATAACCATCACTATTACAAAAAGAAAGGAGCCGGTGTTGTTTTCATCGGCTCCTCTATTCTCTTGCTTCAAACTCGTTTCGCTTTAGTGCTGTTGCGGCTTACTGCCACCTTGCGGATGCTCGGCTGGCTTAGGCTCGGATTTGGGAGCAGCTTCCTGCGGTTGCGCCTTTGGAGCGGACTCATGCGGGGCAGGCTTTTCCGCCGGCCTTGGAGTGGATTCGTGTGCGGCAGGCTTGGGCGCTGATTTAGGAGCAGCTTCGTGCGGTTTCGACTCGCGCGACGCCGGATGGGCCGCCGGTTTGGGGGCCGATTCGTGAGCCGCAGGCTTTGCCTCATGTGAAGTTGAAGCCTTCGTAGCCGGAGCAGGACGGCGTTCAGGAGCGTTGTTTTCGCGCGAAGGCGCCGCATGTTCTGCTGGCTGTCGGGAAGGAGCCTTTGCCGGGCGCGCAGGCTCAGATTTTGGCGTTGACTCCGGCTTAGGCCTCGAGCCAGGTTTGGGCGCCGATTCGTGGGGGCGTGCGGCTGGCGTCGAAGCGTGCGGGCGGTTTTCGCTGGGGGCCGGACGTTCTGGGTTGGCCTTTGGCGCAGGATCGCGTTCGCTTCGCGGTGGCTGTTCCGATTTTGGCGCAGGTGCAGCATGGCGCTCTGGCGTTGCCGGAGCAGATCTCGCCGTGGGCCGTGCGCTTTCCGCAGGGGCTCTATTATTGCTCGCTGGCCTCCGCGTTTCGTTTTCCCGCCCATTGCTCATACCCGGTCGTGCGGTCGCGGCCACGTCAGGACGCCCATGGTTCACCGAGGCGAGCATGTTTCGATTGGTGCTCGCGGCGCGCTGATTCGCGGTCTGCTCGGAGGTCATCGCTTGGTGTCGCTCGCGCGAAGCCGCTAATTGCGCGGCGGTAGGCCGGGCATTTACGCCATGCGGTCCA
>DATJOO010000066.1:0-94210 GCA_035506955.1 Verrucomicrobiia bacterium | reverse complement strand
TTCACACCAGGCTCGCAAGAAGCAAACAAAAGAGTCCATCCAGGCTTAAAAATACGCACCCCCACCCCGTACCATTCTCCAGGCTTCCTTCATCATAGAAGGAGACTCAATAGCAACGGGACGACGCGGCTAAAGCCAAGCGTTAGTGAAACTTTCGGCTCGGAGAGGCGTCATGAACAAGGGACTCCTTACAGGCGAGCAGGCCATTTGCCCGCGGTCCTCAGAGCCGACCGGGAGAGCCGCCGGGTGCCTGTCGAAATCACCGACAGGTCTTCGTCTAGTAAGAGACAATAGGAAATAACGTCTGGTTTGCCAGAAAACACAAACGAGGAGCGGCGGAGCAGCTTATGGGCCCGGGAATTGGCGTCAGAACTAACGGAATGAACGCAAGAAATCACGTAAGCACGAGCAGCGTTACACCTTCGCGCAGCAGGCGACTCTTCTACCTCAGTTTAGTGGCCGCGGTTTTGCTCATCGTGTCGTGCAATCGCGGCAATGTGCAGGCCGAGAACCCGACCACTCTCCCTCCTCCATTGGTCACCATCGTCACGGCTCAGGCCAAAGATGTGCCGAAATACCTGGACGAGATCGGGCGTAACGTCGCCTTTGAATCCGTTACCATAACGCCGCAGGTGGCCGGCCCGATTACCGAGCGCCATTTTCAGGACGGCGAAAACCTGAAGAAGGGACAACTGCTTTTCGTAGTCGATCCGCGGCCGTTTAAAGCGCAGCTTGATGCGGCGAAAGCCACCTTGCAGCAATCCACAGCGGCATTGGACCTGGCGAAGATCCAGTTTGAGCGCGACCAGGAGTTAGTGGGCACGCGTGCCATTTCCAAACAGGATTACGACACCAAGAAGAACACCGTGGACGTGGTGCAAGCGCAGATCGAAGCGGCCAAAGCGGCGATCGAAACGGCGCAAATCAATCTTGATTATTGCTACATCCACTCGCCTATCGATGGCCGCGCGGGAGCCCGCTTGGTGGACGTGGGAAACGTAGTGCAAGCCAACACCACCGCGCTTTTGTCGATCCAGCGGCTCGACCCGATTTACGCCACGTTTACGATCACAGAGCGCGACCTGCCGAACGTGCAAAAAGAAATGTCGCGAGGAATGCTCAAAGCTTTTGTCCGACTGCCAAACGACACAGAGAATGCGGCTCGGTTGAGCAGGGTCGAGTTCCTCGACAACGCCGTGCAAAATACGACGGGCACGGTGAACTTGCGCGCCACGGTTTCCAATTCCGATCACCACTTCTGGCCCGGCCAGTTCGTACAGGTGAAGCTCGTGTTGGCTACGGAAAAAGCAGCAGTGCTCATTCCGTATCAGGCTACGCAGCTTAGTCAGAAGGGTCCGTACGTCTATGTGATCAAGCCGGACGACACTGCGGAATTGCGGCCAGTCGAACTGGGGCAGCGGCAGGACAGCGATGTAGTAATCACGAATGGGCTCGCCGCTGGGGAACACGTCGTGCTTGCTGGCCAGCTGATGGTGCGTCCTGGCGGCAAAGTGCATATTGACAGCGGCGCTCCTGCGGGTGCCCCTCCATCAGGAAACCCTCCAGCCAATAGCTCGCAAAAGAGCTCGTCATGAATCTGTCCGAGCTGTTCATCAAACGTCCGGTGATGACCGTTGCGTTGACGGTGTCCGTGATTCTTTTCGGACTTTTCGCATATTTCCGCTTGCCGGTGAGCGACCTGCCAGCAGTGGACTATCCGGTGATTCAAGTGTCGGTCAGCTACCCTGGCGCGACGCCGGAAACGATGGCCAACAACGTGGCCACACCGCTAGAACGGCAGTTCATGCAGATTCCCGGCCTGGAAATGGTCACGTCGAACAACGGCCAGGGCCATTCCAGTTTCGTGCTGCAGTTCGATCTGAACAAAAGTCTCGACGGTGCTGCGACGGACGTGCAGGCGGCGATCTCGCGTGCCAGCGGCCAACTGCCGGTGGATCTGCCGAGCCCGCCCACGTTCACCAAGACAAACCCAAATGATCAGCCGATTCAGTACATCGCGCTGGTGAGCGACACGGTCACACAGGGCCAGCTCTACGATTACGCAAACACCCAGGTTGGCGAGCGCATCAGTATTCTTCCCGGCGTCAGCCAGGTCGCCGTTTACGGCACGCAATCTGCCGTGCGCATCAAGGCGGATCCATCCACGATGGCCATGCGCAACATCACGCTGGACGACCTCACCGCGGCCATCAAGAACGGCACGAGCTATACCGGAGCCGGCCAGTTCGATGGGCCTCATCGCAGCTTCCTTCTGCAGCCGCAAGGGCAACTAAGTACCGCGGAACAATACGAGCAGCTTATCGTCGGGCAGGACAAGGGAGCGCCCGTTTATCTGAAGGATGTCGCCACGGTGAAGCAGAGTGTGCAGGACGAACGCATCGATATGCGCTTCTGGGCGCGTGGATATCCGAAGCCGGGCGCCACTGTAGTGGTTGCAGTGTTTCGCCGGGCAGGTGCGAATGCCGTCGAAGTGTCCCAGTCCGTGCGCGAAGCATTGCCAGAAATTGAGAAGCAGCTGCCAAGTTCGGTGCGGCTCATCACCATCTACGATCGCTCAGCCACCATTGTTAGCAGCATCAAGGACGTGCAAGCCACTCTGTACATCGCGTTCGTGCTCGTGGTGATGGTCATCTTTCTATTTCTCGGGCGAGCGACGGACACTTTGATACCCGCGGTGGCCCTACCGCTTTCCTTGCTGCTGACGTTCATCGCTATGGGGGTGCTGGGCTATAGCCTGGACAACCTGTCACTGATGGCGCTGACCTTGGCGATCGGATTCCTGGTTGACGACGCCATCGTGTTCCTGGAAAACACCGTGCGCTTGATGGAGGAAGGCCGTCCGGCGCTGCAAGCCTCGCTGCAATCAGCCAACGAAATCAGCTTCACGATTCTGACCATGACGCTGTCGCTGGCGGCGGTGTTCATCCCCCTGGTATTCATGGGCGGTTTGGTTGGCCGCATCTTCCGTGAGTTTTCGATCACGATTGTGATTTCCATTCTTGCCAGCGGCTTGGTTTCCCTGACATTGACGCCTCTGATGACTTCGCGCCTGCTTTCCGATCGCGGGCCGGGGTCGAAAAAGACGTGGGTCGAGCGCGTCAGCACCAATATTGAGCATCGCGTACTGAAGATGTACAGCGGGCATTTGTGGTTCTTCCTGCGGCACCGCTGGATATCGTTGTTGATTTGGCTGATCTGTTTTGCCGGCACCGGCTATTTGTTTTACGCGGTACCGAAGTCGTTCTTGCCGGTAGGCGACAGCTCTTTCGTTCGCGGCGTGCTGGTAGCTCAGGAGGGCGCGTCGCCCGACCAGATGCATCAATATCAGACCGCATCGGAAAAAATCCTGCAGTCCAATCCCGCGGTCGCGGCAACGTTCACAATGAGCGGGAACGGCCAATTTCTGTCAGCCAACCAGGCGTTTTTGCTCGCCTTTTTAAAGGATCCGAAGCAGCGCGCGCCCATCGCCCAGGTAGCGGGGCAATTGATGGGCGGGATTATGGCTACGACTCCGGGCGCGCTGGTCTTTTTGCAGCCCAATCCGGTCCTGGAAATCAGCACGGGCGCCACCGCGAACATTCAGGGCCAGTTCGCCTACGCGATCTCCGGTATCGATCCCAATCAGGTTTACGACTCCGCGAACAAGATGATGGCCAAGATGTACGAGTATCCCGGATTCTTGTTTGTCAACTCCGACCTGTTCAATCACACGCCAAATCTGCAGGTGGATATTTTGCGCGAGCAGGCCAAGCTCTATGGCGTGTCCGAAACGCGCATCCTCAATTTGCTGCACGACGCGTACTCGCAGAATTACAGCTACCTGATCAAGAAGCCGACCGACCAGTATCAGGTAATTCTGGAAGTAGCCGACAATGAGCGCTCCGAGCCGCAGGATTTGAGCAAGCTGTACATCAAAAGTGATGACGGCCAGCGCATGATTCCGCTGAACGCGGTCACCACCTGGCACACCGTGATCGGGCCTCAGGCGGTGAACCACATCAACCAGTTCACCAGCGTTACGTTGTTTTTCAATATGAAGCCGGGCTTCACCGTGGGACAAGCCACTAATTTCGTGGAAGCAGCGGCCAAGCAGTTGTTGCCTCCTGGAGTGCGCGGCAGCTTGCAGGGCGAAGCTTTGACGTTTCAAAACACCGCTCGGGACCTGGTGGTCCTGATGTTTGTGGCTGTGTTTGTGATGTACGTGATCCTGGCGATCTTGTATGAAAGCTATCTGCACCCGATCACCGTACTTTCGTCGCTGCCGGTGGCGCTCGTGGGCGGTTTGCTAACCCTGTGGCTGTTCCACTCGGAAGCTTCTTTATACGCGTACATCGGCATGTTCATGCTGATGGGCATTGTGAAGAAAAACGGCATCATGATCGTGGACTTTGCGGAGCAGCGCGTCCGCCAAGGCATTCAGGACGACCATGCGATTCACGAAGCGAGCATGGAACGTTTCCGTCCCATCATGATGACGACGATGGCGGCGTTACTGGGCGCGCTGCCGATCGCGTTGGGTTACGGCGCCGATGGCTCCTCTCGACGCCCGCTCGGCCTTGTGGTCATTGGCGGCTTAATCGTGTCGCAATTCGTGACGTTGTTTGTGACTCCCGCGATTTATCTTTACCTGGAAGACTTTCAGGAAAAGGTTTTGGACCGCTTCTCCTTTTTCCGGTCGACCCGCAAGCTTCATCCCGACCTACCCGATGGCAGCCCTGCGTTTGCTCTGCAGGAGCGTGATGGAGACTAAGACGCCGATGTTCCGTAACAATCTTTGGAATTTTTGTAAGCTTGCATCCATTTTCGTACTCGCCGTCTCTCTGTTTTCCATAGCGGCCTGTAACGTCGGGCCCAATTACAAGCGGCCTCCCGTGAACACGCCCGCCAATTTCCGCTATCCCAACGCTCCTACGCCCACAGCTCAGCCTGCGAGCGCGCCTGCCGCAGCTACAAATGCAAATGGGCCGGTGGTTGCTTCCCTCGGCGACGAAAAATGGTGGGAGGTTTTTCAGGATAAAGAGCTGCAAGATCTGATTCGCATCGCGCTGCAGAACAATTATGACGTGCGCATTGCGGCCACCCGTATTCTTCAGGCTCAGGCACAACTGGGTATTACCCGCGCCGATCAGTTTCCGACGGTCACGGGCGGAGGAAACATAACCAGTGTCCGTAATCCTACGATCGGGCCTATCCCTGCTTACGAACTCACGTTGGGCGAACTGACCGCCACAGCATCCTGGAATATCGACTTTTGGGGACGCTACCGCCGCGCCACCGAAGGAGCACGCGCCACGCTGTTAGCGAATGAATGGGCGCAAAAGGCGGTCATCTCAACGCTGGTTGCCAATGTGGCCAGCTCTTACTTTGTGTTGCGCGCATTGGACCTGCAGCTGGAGACTTCGAAACACACGCTGGCGTCACGTCAGGATTCTCTACAACTGACGCAGATGCTAGAGGCCCACGGCATCAACTCCCTTCTGGATGTGAGGCAATCGGAACAATTGGTCTATACCGCGTCGGCGGAAATCCCGGATTTGGAGCGGCAAATCCAGCAGCAAGAAAACGCCATCAGCATTTTGCTGGGAAATAATCCCGGCGATATTCCCCGCGGGTTACAAATCACCGAACAACCACATTCTCCGGACGTGCCGGTCGGATTGCCTTCGGCATTGCTAGAGCGGCGCCCCGATATTCGCGAAGTGGAAGAAAACCTAGTGGCTGCGAACGCGGAGATCGGCGTGGCGCGGTCCATGTATTTCCCACAGATTTCGTTGACGGGCACAGCAGGTTTTGAAAGCCCGAAATTGACGGACCTGTTTTCAGGGCCGGCTGGCGTGTGGACCTTGGTGGGAAGCTTCACGCAGCCCATCTGGGAGGGCGGCCGGCTGAAATCCGGGGTGAAGCTGGCGGAAGCGCAGAAGGATGAACTGGTGCTGTCTTATCAGCAAACAATTCAGGGCGCGTTCCGCGATGTTTCCAACGCGCTAATCGGCTATCAAAAATATCGCGAGTTCCGCATCCAGCAGCAGCAGTTGGTGGACTCTGCGCGAGACGCGGCGCATCTCTCGGAAGTTCGCTTTAAAGCGGGCGCAACCGATTATCTGGAAGTACTGACCAATGAGACCAACGCCTTTTCGGCGGAACTTACCCTCGCGCAAGCTCAAGGCAACGAGTTGGTTTCTTTGGTGCAGCTCTACCAAGCTCTGGGCGGTGGATGGAACTAAGGCAGAAGGCGAATCAGTGAGTCGTTTCGGGGCTGGAGTTGTTGCGACCGGACGCCTCGAAATCGATGCCCCAGAAATGCGGGGCTGGCGTCAGAAACTCCACTCCCACGCGCGTGCCGCGGTCGCCGGTGTCTCCGAGATAGACAACCCGGCACTCCTGCTCTTCTTGCGTAACCGGATTCACGAGAACCAGTATTTCGCCATTATCGACCTCGTGGCGAAGATTCAACAGCCCGCCGTGAGCATTCACGACCAGGGTTTCGCAGACTTCCCGGAACTTGCGCCCTTCGTGACTGCGCCCCTGGGCCTGCAAACGCATCTTACGAAACACGCGCTGGCTGCGGCGGTGCGAGGCTTGAGCGAGATCAACCATGGGGCCATGTTCGCCTGGGGGATAAGTTAGGTCAATTGCCCTTACGGACAGGTGTTCGCAGCGCGCAAGTGGGCTGTGGCGGTGTTTCCGGGTTGTGCCCGGTGCGGGCTCGCCGTAAAATACAAGTAGCGGCAACGGGCACCCGGCTCCACGCTGCACTCCACTCCGCAGCCGCTTTCAAGGAAATTATAAAGTACTTCATTCGTATCAGATTTATTGTGCCTGAGGGCCTTATATGAACCTTACTGAATTTATCGAAGGTCGGCGCGAGCAGAACCTGGCGGAATTGTGCGAGTTTCTCCGCATCCCGTCGATCAGCGCAAAAACAGAACACAAGCCGGACATCGAACGAGCAGCAAAATGGGTGGCCGAGCATCTGCGGAGTGCAGGATTCAAGACCGTCGAAATCGTACCAACGAGCCTTCACCCACTCGTTTACGCGGAGTCCCTAGAGGCACCGGGCAAGCCCACTATCCTTTTCTATGGCCATTACGATGTGCAGCCAGCTGAACCGCTCGATCTTTGGACTTCGCCAGCATTCGAGCCACAAACCCGCGACGGCAACATCTACGGTCGCGGTACAGCCGACGACAAGGGCCAAGTGCACATTCACCTGAAAGCGCTGGAGTCGCTGCACCAGCTCAATGGCAAATTCCCGGTCAACATCAAGGTGCTCATCGAGGGTGAAGAAGAAGTCGGCAGTGTTAGCCTGTGGGACTACGTGCAGGCCAACAAAGAGAAACTGAAGGCCGATGCCCTGGTGGTTTCTGATACCGCCATGCTGAGCAAGGGCGTTCCATCGATTACTTACGGCCTGCGTGGCTTGAACTACTACCAGATCGAACTTACTGGACCCAGCCGCGACCTGCATTCCGGCGTTTATGGTGGGGCTGTGCCCAATCCGCTGACCGTGTTAACCGAACTGTTTGCCAAACTGCACGACAAGAATTTTCGCGTGGCGGTGCCGGGTTTCTACGATGATGTCGACCGGATTCCTGCCGCTGAGCGCAAGGCGCTAAACGCGTTGCCGTGGAAGAAGAAGGACTTTGAGCGCGCCGTGGGGGCTCCCGGCTATTTTGGCGAAAAGGGATTCAGCACTGTGGAGCGCTTGTGGATTAGACCCACACTGGAACCCAACGGGATTTGGGGCGGCTACCAGGGTGAAGGCGCCAAGACCGTAATTCCGTCGAAGGCGTATGCGAAATTCTCCACGCGTCTGGTTCCCAGCCAGAACCCGAGGAAAATCGCCAAGCTGGTGGAGCAACACATCCGCAAACTACTGCCGAAAACGGTCACCATGAAGTTCGAGACGCTCAGCATGGGCAAACCGTGGGTTGCGCCTTATCACGAACCCGTCTTTCACATTGCCCAATCTGCGTTGCAGAAAGGCTTCGGAAAAAGAGCCGTATTTATTCGTGAAGGCGGCTCGATCCCCTTCGTGACGCAAATGCATGACACGTTTAAAGTCCCCTGCGTGCTGATCGGCTTCGGCCTACCGGATGAAAATGCGCATGCTCCAGACGAGCATCTGTCTTTAGACAATTATTACGGCGGAATCAAAGCGATCGCGCACCTGTACGAAGATTTGGCCAATCTCTAGATCCGCTACGGGTCAAGCAGCTATTGTCTACCAGAGTGTCCCCGCGTAAACGGGGTTGGGATAGAAAATCGCGAGAATTTTGTCGATGAGTTGATGGCCAACGTCGGGGCCATTGGTGAAGATGACGGCGCCGCGACCCTCCGCCGGGATGAAGAACGCGAAGGTTTTGACATCGGCATCCGCGCCGTTGTGATCCACGATTCGCTGATCATTCACCTGCACAATGTTCCATCCCAAACCGAAGCCGCTACTGACGTGACAATGCACTGGATCGCTTGACGACTCGCAGAGAACGATGGATTCTTCCGGGCTGGTCAGATTGCGCGTGATGCGCAGGCGTTCATTGGCCAGTTCGCTGCTGATTCGATCGTTCCGCATCACGCTAAGCATGAAGTTGGCGTAATCGGTTACGGTGGAGCGCAACAGGTCCGCGGCACACCATTTTGTGCGCGGCGCAGATTCCACTGGCTTAGCTTGGCGATTGTTCCACCACGTTTGCGGCGTGTAGGAAGTGTCCTGCATGCCGATAGGATCGAAAACGTATTGCTGCGCAAGCTGCTCGAATGGTTGTCCAGTTTTCTGCTCCAGAAAATGTGCCAGGTAATCGTAACCTTCTCCGGAATAGCCGGTTTGCCTGCCGGGCTCACAAAGGAAGGTCAGGTGATCATGGGTCTGGTATCGCCAATTGGGAAAGCCGGTTTGGTGCGAAAGGCAAAGACGCGGCGTCAACAGTTTGTTCCACGAGTTGTCGGCGATGTCGGGGTCCGTCCAGTAAGGGTAGATCGGTTCGTCGAGGGAAATTTTACCCGCGGCGGCGAGACGCAGTGCGACCTCGGCGGTGATGGGTTTGGTGAGAAAAGCCAGCGAATAAAGAGTATTAGCCATAGCGGGCTGACCCGGAACTCGATCGCCGTAGTATGCAGTCCAAGCAATTTTGCCGTTTTCGATGGACGCAATGGCGACACCCGTTACGTTGAACGCCTTGAGATAAATTGGAACCTTTTGATCGAGGAGGAGTTGTGCGGGCGATTTAGTTTGCGCGCAGGCGAGCGTAGGCACGGCAAGCAGACAGAGTATGACGGAGAGTCTTGGCATGGAATTTGGACGAGCCGAAGGGCGAAGAGGTTAGATTGGCGCATGTGAGCGAGACGCCGTAAAGTCCCTGCTAAATTACAAAGTAGCGAGTTGCTGTCGGCGACCCTGAGCATAATCGTGGAGCGCTGAATTGGCGCTGCCGACTACTTGTAGCGCTTCCGCTACCGCGGGCAAATCCTTGCCGCGCAAGACGACGTACATTTCGTCTTCGCCCAACCCGGTGTAGACACGGTTGCCGATGCAGCCCAGGCTGGCGATGGTGCCATGTTGCAATGAGGCCGGCAACGCCATGCATGTCGGCCGGCCGAGTGCCGGCGCACCGCTGCTCACGCCAGCACGATTCGCGGCTTCTTGGAGAAGCATCGCCCCCGCCGGGCGCAAGGCAAAGAGCACTACATCGGGAACGGCGGCGGCTTCGGCGAGCGGCGAATAGAGGATGGCCTTTGGCGTTTTGGACAGACGAGGAATCTGCGGCACTTCCTCCGGTTTCACGTAGCCGAGATCAAACATCATCTTCAGCGTTTGTTCCGTTTCCTTCTCGCGCTCTACGGATAATGGTATGTTGTGGGTGTACGCCCCGACGGCACAATTGAAGTGGTTCTCCGGCAAGGTGTAAAACGTGCGTCCTGCAGCGGCCAGACGCCAGAAACTGCATCCGGAAGGTTCCGTGCCGTCAAATTTCCGCACATCCGGGGGAATTTCGTCGAGAAATGTGACGGCCACGGGATGGCGCGCGGGCTTCGTCACTGCGGCGATTTGCTGCTCGATTTCTTTCGCGTTCCACGCTGCGTTCATGCACTCTTCTCCTTGATTCATTTGGGATTAGGAAGGATAGCACGGGGGAAATACGTGGCAAATCAGTTGCAGGCGTGTGGCAACCCGCATGAAACCTAGGCGTTTTGCACATGGCACGAAAAAAATCGCGTTTTTCCCCGCATTTTCGCGGTTTCGCACTTGCGTTCGCAATCTGTGTTCGCTATAGTTCCATGCGGCCCGAGTTATTCACTGAAAAATAGGGGTTTTTCTCTTACTCGTGGCTGACCTCGTTCGTTCGGGGTGGATAGACAATTCAGGAGGATAAGCAGACTAAATGGCAGCTAAGCCACTGAGCAAGACCAAAATCGTTGCACACATCGCCGAGAAGGTGGGCACGTCGAAAAAGACGGTTGCGACTTTCTTTGAAGAACTGCATAAGCTCGCGGTGAAGGAAGCCAAGGGCGCTGCTGGCAAGTTCGTGATTCCGGGAATCGGCCGTGTGGTGAAGGCTCATCGCAAGGCGCGTATCGGTCGCAATCCTCAGACCGGCGAACAGATCAAGATCAAGGCCAAGACTGTGGTTCGTCTCCGTCCGGCTAAGGTCCTGAAGGATGCCGTTCTGAAGTAGTTTTTTTGTTTCTTTTTCTTCCCAGCCCGGGAGGAAAGAAGATTCAAACCCCCGGCAGCCCGAGATCTTCAGGCGACCGGGGGTTTTTCTTTCGAGAAAAGGGAGAGAAGCGGGCTTAAAGCGTCTTAACGTAAGCGACTACGTCTTTAATCTGCGCCGGTTCCAGCACGTCTTTAAACGGCGGCATTAGTTGGTCGCCACTTTCAATCCACTTCGTCAGGCTTTCGTCGCTGATTTTATTTCCATTAACGGTAAAGGTGCCGCGCTTGGAAATTCCTTTTAGTCCGGGCCCGATTTTTTTCTGGTCGCTCGTATCGTAATGGCAAACCGAGCATTTCTGCTGAAACAGCGATTTGCCGCGGGCCACGGCGGCGGCGTTTCCGCCGGATTTCTTGCCGCTATCCTGTGCCAGAAGCATGCCGGTGCTCGCCAGAGCGCCGCAAACAAACATCAAGCCAACAGTCTGCAAGATACGATTCACTTTTTCCCCCAATCTCCATGGAACTGCGTGTCTTTCCCGTTCTCATTGTCGCTATTCTCTGTCCCAATTTCCACTATGCCCCCGTCAGAAGGGACAGGTTGCGCTTTTGCACAGCTAGAACTTTCGTACCTTTGACCTTACGCGCTTTACCCTTCCACAATGACGGTATGAATCAGGAGACGCTGACCCGCGCTTGGGAGGTCTTGCAGGACGCCTATCAAGCGCAGATGGAAGGCGATTACGACCGCGCAGTGGAGTTGTACCAATCTTCCTTGGATTTGCACCCGACGGCAGAGGCGCATACCTTTTTGGGGTGGACTTACCACTTCCAGGGCAAGCTGTTGGATGCCATTGCGGAATGCAAACGGGCGATCGAACTCGACCCCGATTTTGGTAATCCCTACAACGATATTGGCGCGTACCTCATTGAATTGGGCCAGTTCGATGAAGCTGTTCCGTGGCTGCAGCAGGCAATTGAAGCACGCCGTTACGAACCGCGGCATTTTCCTCACTACAATCTGGGCCGGGCGTATCTGGGCAAGGAAATGTACGGCCGAGCGATGCGTTGCTTCCAGGAAGCGCTGAACATCGAGCCGCGGTATTCGTTGGCGCGGCAAGCGCTGGAATCCTTGCGGCGCATGGTCAACTGACGCCAGTAATCAGCGGTCGATAACCAGCAATCAGAAGAAACCAGGCTGCGACTAAGCGGCACTCTCCGAGGAGGGTTTTACCACGCGATCGTAAATCCATAGCAGCAGTGTCGTGGCCATGCCGATCGCAGTAAGCGCCCACAAAAAAAGCTGCGGGCGATGCTGCACTTCTCCAAAGTGATGTAACAAGATGCCCCCGATGGGGCCCGACGCAAACGCGCCAATCCCCAGTGGCAGAAACGCGAATCCCATGTAAGTGCCTTGCTGCCCCGCGGGAGCCAAGCGCGAAATGTAGTCGTAATACCGCGGCTGCTGAATCAGTTCGCCGATCGCAATCACCACCAGAGTGCCATACACCGCGGGAACGCTTGCTCCGACAGCGAGCACAGCAAACCCGAGCATCGAAATCAGTGTCCCGAGAACAACGGCTCGAAATGCAGCCATTTTTTGCGTGAGTGCGCTGAAGAGCACAGTAAAGGCAATCACGATAATGGGACCGGTCGAGAGCATCCTCTCGGTATCTGCTTTTCCGTTCACGTAATCGTGCACGTAAATCGGAAGGGTCACAAATTCTTGCCAATACACAATCCAGTAACCGGAAAAGATCAATAGAAACAGCATGAACTTTGGATTGCCGAGAACCCTCAGGAAATTCCGCAGCGTGACACTGAGGCTTTCCGTGGCGGCGTCACCGGATTTCCGCGGTTCCCGAAAAAACATGAGCACCGCAAAAAACATCAGGAACACGCTGAGCGCCGATACGCGAAACACATTTTCCACGCTGAGATTGCGATGCACGGTGGAAGCCACGAATGGGCCCAGCGCACCGCCTATGTTCACCAGCGTGTAATAAATCGAGTAGCCAATCGAGCGCACGTTTTCGTTGGAGGCGCGCGCCGTGGTGCCGACTACGCTGGGTTTCACCAAAGCAATTCCCAGCGCAGGCAGCATTAACACGAAGGTAACCAACACGACCAGCGGCACGGCAGCGCGCACCGGCGCCAGCCAGGAGTTGCCGAGCGAGCCAAGCAGAAAATACGAGCACGCCAGAATCAAATAGGCTGCAGAAAGCGCGCGGCGAAAGCCCAGGCGGTCCGCGATAGCCCCGCCAAAAATCGCCAGAAACCAAACCAGGCCGCCAAACAAGGCGGCGAGATTGGCGGCGCGCTCCAGCGGAAAACTCAGCGTTTCGTGCAGGTAACGGGCCAAGGACGCGAACGCCGCGTAGTAGGAAAGGCGCTCGAAAAGCTCGCTAATGTTGGCGACCCAGAAAGAACGTTCAAAACCGGTCCGGACCTCGTGCAGCCGCTGGCTAAAACTCATCCGCCCTCCGCTCTAACAAACCGCACATGATATCAACATTGCGCTGTTTGCGTGCTGCCATTCACACCAAACATTGCTTAGAAGTGATTGCTATGAGAGTGAGGCTGCTCGATGGCAACAATCGATGGCACTTGGCCTTCGCGAATGGGAGCAGGAACGAGGCGGCCGGTAATCAGATGCAACAAGAAAATCAATACCAGGGCTCCCGCTAACGCGAGAATAAACCAGCTCATGTTCTTATGCGGATAGAACAGGGCGTAGAGCACAAGGAGCCAGAAAGTGGTGGTCAGCATGGGGATTCCCACGGCGATGAACATCGTTCCGGAAAAACCCGGGAGATACCAGGGGAATTGGTCGTGCACAGAGCGGCGTGCCCACCACGAGGTGTCGATCTTGATGGCCAGCCCGGAGGCCAGCGGCAATTCCGTTTCGTCTGGGCCACTACGATGGCCTAGACGGTAAAACTCGAAGAGATGCGAGTCGATCGAAGTGACGCCCGGAATGGATTCCAGAAGACGCAGATAAGCCCTCCAAAATTGAATCACGCGCACACCGCGAAAACCGAGCGAAATGTAAAACAGCGAAAGGGCCAGACCAAACAGGGACACAATTAGGCTGATGTTGAGCGCTGTGGTTGTCCCCGAAGTGGTGAAGGCCAGAGCCGTAGCAAGGAAGGCCTGCACGGTGGAGAAGTTGTTCATGCGGGCGTAGAGGATATGGTCTTCGTGATACAAGCGCTCCAGAACCTTAAGCCACGCTTCCTTTGGATCGACAGATCTGAAATCGACACTCATGTGGGCCGTACCTGGAGCGACGAACCGCAAATGCTCTAGCTGGATTGTAGCCTTCTGCCGTGCATCCCAGGAGTTTTTCCAGCCGCCCTGTCGCCTTTTGTGGAACGATGAAAATCAAGCCCGGGGATTGCGCAATTCTGCCGCCGGGGGTATGGTGGCCGAAGTTGTGGGTGGCCATTTTCAGGCGAACGCACGACAAAGCGCGGAGGGGTAATGGGCTACCTGTTGGTACGGCACAAGGTGAAAGAGTTCGCGGAGTGGAAACGCGTTTTCGACTTGCACAGGGACTCACAGCGCCAATCGGGTCTGCGCATCGAAAAAGTGATGCGGAATCTGTACGATCCAAATGAAGTGTTTTTGTTCTTTGAGGTGACCGACCTGGCCAAAGCTCGCGGGTTTGTGTTTTCCCCCGATGTGCCAAGTGCGCAAGAGGTTTCCGGAGTGATCGACAAGCCAGATATCTATTTTTTGGCTTGATCTCGACTAGGCTCCCGCATTTCAATGGCTGGACCTACGGCTTGGTGAATCAGGGTTTGGCCTTCTCCGAGGACTCCTGGCGCACGCGTTCCTCGGTCCAGGGCGGTACGATGCCGATCGAACGGGCATAGGCGACGGATTGCCCTAAGTGCTCGCCGTAATGACCACTGATCAAAAAAAATGTTCCACGGATGGTGGTTTCGCCGCGCGGCGTTTTGATTTGTTTGTCGAGTTCAGAATCCTTGATCGAGAGAATAGCGCCCCGGAAATACGCGAAGGAGTCCTTGAGGTCCTGTAGGACCTTAGCCTTGTCATTCGAGGCGGCCATCAGAGTTTTGGCGTCATACCCGGCAGGAAGCGGCGTACCAAGCATTTTGGCGAAAGTGTAGTTTGTAGTGACCACGTGCATGTAAACTTCGCCGACGGTGCGGACCCCTTCCGCGGGGCGCCAATTGTATTTCTCGGCGGGCACCGCGTCGGCCAAGCGCTCGAAGCGCTGTTCGTAGTAGGAAACCTCATCGAGGAACTCCATGCGCGCGCCCGAGGTCGGTGACATGGGGATGACTTGGGGCTTTTCCGCAGGCTTTTGTTGTGCGTGTACGACTGTAGCGAACCCAAACAGCAACGAAACAAACAGCCACCCATTCCTGCGCATCGCGCTCCCCCATTTGGTGGGCCAAAGAAACGATTTTATATTCTATAACGGAACGCAGCGGATCAACGGGCCACGGGAAAGTTGTGCGACGCAAACAGCAAGGAAGCGGGAAGATGTTCGGCGAAATAGACGCCGTCGTGTCGCCCAGGATAAATATGAAACTCGTGTGCAATGTGGCGGGCAGCGAGGACTTTGTCGAGCGCGGTTGCTCCAGCCTCAAAGCCATAGTCGTCCTGATCGCCGCAGTCGAAGTAGATTTTTAGGCCAGCAAGATTGGCGGTGCGCGCCAGCGTAAGCGGGCTGTTGCGATCCCAGAAAGCGGGATCCGGGGGATTCCCGAAGACAGCGCCAAGGATCCGGGCGCGCGGTGAGTCCGGATTGGCGCCTACAAACGCGGGCAGTTTTTCAATCAGCGCGGCGCTGTGAGCGCCGGCGGAGACAAACAGTTGTGGGTGGCGGAAGGCGAGATGCAACGCGCCATAGCCGCCCATGGAAATACCCGCAATGGCGCGATGGTCGCGGCCGGCGGCCACCCGGAACTTCTTCTCGATGACCGGAAAAAACTCCTCGAGCAGGAAATCTTCGTAGTGGTCCTTGCCGTCTTTCGAGTTGATATAGAAACTCGCGTCCCCCTCAGGCGTTGCAATCAGAAATTCCTTGAGTTGCCCCTTTTCCCACATGTCTTCGGTGAGATTCCACGCACCGGAATGCACAAAAAATTGTTCATTGTCTCCGAGCCCGTGCAGGAAATAGAGGATCGGAAATTGCCGGGCTTTATCGGCGTCGAAGGATGGCGGGAGCACTACACAATAGGGCACTGGCCGGCCAAGGATTTTGCTGGGTAGCCGGTTGCATTCGACGCGACCCATAGCGCCGAAAGTTACATTGGCGATCGCAAAAACAAAAATGAAAAAAGCGGCCAGCCGCGCTCTACTCATAGCGGAGAGCGTCAACCGGATTGAGTTTCGCGGCACGGGAAGCAGGATAAAGGCCGGCGAGCAAACTGACAACCACAGCAAAGACGAGGGCAAGAATCACCAACCACCATGGCACGGAAGAAAGTTCGATGGGATTGAGATTTTGCCGCTTGAGATAAACGTTTGTGCCGAAAGAAATAGCGCGGCCAAGCATCCAGCCGAAGCCCACGCCGAAAATGCCCCCGAGGATGCCCATGACTCCGGCTTCCACGAAAAAGAGTTGCTGCACGTCGGATTCCGCGGCACCGAGGGCTTTAAGAACGCCAATTTCGCGACGGCGCTCGAGAATGGCCATGACCAAGGTGTTGACGATGCCCAGTGTGGCCACGGCCAGCGCGAGGCTGCCAAAAATTCCCAGCAGGAGGTCGAAGACAGAAAAGAAGGTCCGCAACGATTTGGAAGCGTCCAGCAGCGAAAATGCGTTGAACCCAAGATTCTTGATGGCGGCTTCGAGTGACTCGACTTGCGACGGCTTCTTGGCGCGAACCGACAGAGAACCGTAAACAGCTTTGTTGGCATTGCTGCCGCGCACGATATCGCGCAAGTCATTCACCTGAGCCGCGCGCAGGGTAGAAGCCGTCGCCAGGGGAATCAGCAGGCGAGCGTTGCCCACTCCTCCGTAACCCGCGGCAGGTTCTGTCTCCACGATACCGATAATTTTAAGGTGCAGTTCTTTGGGAACCACGGAAAAGCCGCCGGAATTGTCGCCGCCGTCGCTGGAACCATCGCTCGCAGCCGTGGGAAGGGCCTGGCGTTCGGCGTAACGCAGGATCAAATCCTGACCGATGAGCGAAGCCGGATTCGTGGACAGATCCTTGGCGAATTCGATTTGCAGAATGGCTTCGTCGGCGTTTGGCGAAGTGAAGAAGTGGCCTTGCATACCGTCAAATGCGCCAGAATTTTGCGACGACTCAGGCATGCCAGCAACCACCGTGGAGTAAGGCTTATTGCTAAAGCGCACTTCCGTGTAAAAGCGGACTTGCGGGTAAACCTCGAGCACGTTGGGAAGCTTTTCCAGTTCATGACGAGCATTTTCGTCGAGCGCTCGAGCCGGAGTGTCCGACACGACTTCGCGTTGCGGGCGGCCCATGCGGAAATTGTTCTTGGGAGTGACGAGGATGGTGTCGAACAGGCCACTCTGGGAAAGGCGCTTGGAGGCGAGTTCCTGCAACCCCACGCCCAGCGAAAGCATCGCGACCAGCGAGGCAACACCCACAGCGACGCCAAGAGTCGTCAGCGCGTTACGCAGAATGGCTTCGCGCAGGTTTCGCAGAGCGAGGTCGGTGAGATCTTGCGGCTTCATTGCACGGCACCCTGCGTAGAAGTCGAGAGACTCAAGAGCTTGCCGTCACCCATGGTGGCCAGACGATCGGCATAGCGCTCGGCCAGAGGGCGCTCGTGCGTGACCATAACGATGGTCATGCCGAGGTGCGCTTGCAATTCGCGCAGCAACGCCAGAATGGTTTCGCCGGTAGCGGAATCCAAATTGCCGGTAGGTTCGTCGGCCAGCAGAATCTTCGGGCGATTGACGAGCGCGCGGGCTATAGCTACGCGCTGCTGTTCGCCTCCCGACAATTCCGCGGGACGATGGCCAACGCGATGGGTTAGGCGCACGCGTTCCAATGCTTCGCGAACACGCCCGGGGCGTTCGGAGCGATCCACTTCCGCGAGGCGCAATGGAAGCTCGATATTTTCCTCCAGGGTCATGCGCGGAAGCAGATTGAACGACTGGAAAATCATGCCGATAGTGTCGCGGCGATAGCGCGCGAGTTCGAGCGGGGAAAGCTCGGCCAAACTCCGGCCGTTCGCGAGAATCGCACCGGAAGTGGGCCGGTCCAAACCGGCCATAAGATTCAGGAGCGTGGATTTTCCTGAGCCAGACGAACCGAGGAGGGCCAAGTATTCGCCGGAAGCGATGGAAAGAGAAACGTCGTCGACGGCGCGAACGCGCGTTTCGCCCATCTGGTAGTGGCGGGAGATATGCTCCAACTGGACGGCGGGTTGTGTCTGTGGCATAAGCTCAGTTCATGATACGTCTGCAAGAGGCGAAATCTTACACCGGGTTGGATGCATCTCGGGTGCGTGACGTGAGGTTCGCGAGGTAATCGGCATGAAATCCACCAGCCGGGCGGGAGACTGCATTATGGAGGAGATGATGAAAGCAATCGCGGACGGAAAAGAATGGATCGATGCGTACGTGGAGCGAAAGGACAAAGAACTGGGACGCGTGGCTGGGGGATTGCGTGCACTCATGAAGAAAACCGTTCCCGACACAAAAGAAAGCGTAAATCCGTGGAAAATCCCCACCTTCGAATCGAACGGGCCCCTGTGTTTCTTCTCGATTGCCAAACAGCACATCACTTTCGGTTTTCTCAGAGGTACATCGTTGCCGGACCCGGCCAAACTGCTGGAGGGCACCGGCAAAAATCTACGCCACGTTAAACTGCGCACCATGGAAGATTTGCGCAAACCCGCCCTGAAGAAGCTGATTCAGGCCGCCGCGAGGTTGAACAAGAAAGAGCCGACGGAAGGGATGCGCGTCAAAAAGAGAACGTAGCGGTGCATTGCTCTGGCGGTGGCGTTCATAAGTGAAGTTGGGTCAGGCTAAAAATCAGTTGCGGGCGGCGGTAGTGGCTTTGACTGGTGCGAGATCGGGTGGTGGCCCGATGTTGTCGGGAAGCTTGCCGTTGAGAGCTTCGAGGAATTGCAGCAAATCGTCACGTTCATCGAAGCTCAGAGTGTCGAGGGAATGGATTTCCTTGTCGAGATGCGGATTCCAGTTGCCGCCACCGATGTAGTGGGCCAGGGCATCTTTGACCGTGGGAAACGTACCGTCGTGCATGTAGCGGCCACGATCCGCCAGGTTGCGAAGACTTGGAGTTTTGAAGCAACCCATGTCGGCGTCGACTTTGGTAATCGCGTAGCGGCCAACGTCATTGAGTTCGCCTTTGGTGTCGGCGCCCACACCGAGATTGTGGAACTTGTTGTCGGTGAAGAGCGAGTAGTCTTTGCCGATGGTGTGGCAAACGGCGCAATTCCCTTTCTTCGGGCTCATGAAAACCTTCAAGCCACGCTGGGCCGCGGGAGAGATGGCTCGAGAATCGCGGCCGTAATAAAAACGATCAAAGGGTGAATCACCAGCGATGATGGTGCGTTCGAAAGAAGCGATCGACTTCACCACCATGTCGACGGTGATCTGATCGGTGCCCCAAGCCCGCTTGAATCGCGCGGGATAGTCTGGGTCGGCCTCCAGATGTTTGATGGTGCCGTCAAGGCTGTGGGCCATCTCAACGGGATTGGCGATGGGACCTTTGGCTTGTTCTTCGAGGCTGACGGCACGACCATCCCAAAACTGCAGGGTGAAGTAAGCAGAGTTGATGACGGTAGGAGCGTGGCGCGTGCCGGTTTTGCCGCCGACGCCAACGGAGACCGGGCGCTTATCCGAAAAGGCAAATTGCGGGGCGTGGCAGGAGGCGCAAGAAATGGTGCCGTCCGAGGAAAGGATAGGATCGTAATAAAGACGACGGCCCAGGGCAATGGTCTCTTCTGTGGGAGGGTTATCGGCCGGAATAGGAACGGGTGGCAGACCGAGAGGTGTTTCGATTTGTACGGGTTTACCGATGGGCATGCTGGAAGTGGCGGGCGCTTGAGCATGGGCCGGTAAATACACAAGCAGCGCGAGGCAAAGGGAGCCAAGTTCGGCGGCGGCGAGAATGATAACGCGCATGGTGGGCTTCATGGCAAGGGACCTCCGTGAAAAGAAGGGTAGCAATGGGCGCCGGCAGGACTCTGTGACGGGTGAACGAAGCGAGCAGTGGAGGACAGCGGCGTAAAGCCGCTGCTACATGTCTCGGAAGAGAACGGCCGCCTCCAAAGGCGGTTCAAGAAGACGAGTTTTTTTGAGTACGTGCGGACATGGGGCGCAGCGTGCTGCGCCCCTACGAAGAGCACGTCGGATGGTTCCTTAGCAGTAGCTGCAGGCTTCGTCGCCGCCCATGTTGTTCGACATGTCGTCTTTGATGCGGCGGAGACGGCGGCCCAGGCGGTCAGCTAGCTGGTGCCGGGCGCGCCAGAGGCGAGCCTTCAGCGTATTTTCGGTAACGCCAAGCTTTTTGGCGGCTTCGCCCGTGGAATAGCCCTGCACTTCACGGAGCAGAAAAGCGGAACGAAGAAGCGGAGAAAGTTCGTCGAGATTTTCATTGATCATCTCGCGAATTTCCGCACCTGCGTAGAGCTGCTCCGGGTTCGGGGCCTCATCGGCGAAGCGTTCGGTAGCCGGCAGTTCGTCTTCGTGATGAGTTTCGTCGAGAGAGACCGCCGGGCGAGCCTTGGCGCTGCGGCGCTTCATGAGCGCGGCATTGATCACGATGCGCGTGAGCCAGGTGGAGAACTGCGAGCGGCCTTCGAAGCGCTTCAAGTTGCGATAGGCCGAAAGCAGGCCATCCTGCAAGGCATCTTCCGCGTCTTCGGCATTGCCCAGGACGCGAAGCGCGGTTTGAAACAGCGGGCGGTGATAGCGGCGAAACAGAGTTTCGATCGCCTGTGCATCGCCGCGCTGTCCCGCGCGGATCAACTTCTCCTCGCTAACCTGCGTGTTATTTATCACTTGCGTAGCCAGTTGCGTTGCCATTTGCTTCCCCCCATGAGACCCCGTAAGAGTCTTTAAGACGAAAAAAGTTACAGAATTGTTTCCCCCCGAAATCCTTTAGTGTACCGGTACGTTTCCACCACCCATCTTGGGTCGTTTCAGCAAGAAGAAGAGCGGGATAATGCACACGAAAACGACGCCCAGAAGCTTGAAATCGTCCAGGAACGACAGCATGGCCGCTTGCCGCTGAATCATCGCGTAGACCAAGCCTTGCGCACGCTCGGCAGCGTGGACAGGCGAGGCACCGGACGCGGTGAAACTGACAGTAAGGGCCTGAACGGTATTGCGATAAGCGTCGCTGAACACATTCACGTGCTCCCCCAGTTGCGCCATGTGAAACTGAGTGCGACGCTCGAGCAGAGTCGTGACGGAGGCGATGCCCACGCTGGCGCCGATGTTGCGCGCCAGATTGATGATGCCGGTGCCCATGTTGGTCTGTTCGCGGGGCACATACGCGAAGGCGGACACGTTTATGGGAATGAAAAGAAACGCCAGGCCAAAGCTTTGCAGCATGCGACCAAAAACAGCGTGGTGATAGTCGAGCTGAAGATTCCAGCCGGCCATTACAAAGAGCGCGATCGCAGAAATGGTGCAGCCGAAGGCGATCAGATAGCGCGGAGCAACCTTCGAAACCAGGATGCCGACCACTGGCATCATCAACATGATCACAGCGCCACCGGGAGAAAGCGCCAAGCCGGCCAACTCCGCCGGATAGCCAAGCAGTTCCTGCAACAACTGCGGGATCAGAACCGTGCTGGAGTAGAGCACAAAGCCAAGGAAAAACATCGCGGTGGTGGCGATGGCGAAGTTGCGATTCTTGAGCATGCGGAAATCGACGATCGGCTCTTTGGCGCGCAGTTCCCAGATGATTCCGGCGATCACACCGATGAGCATGGTGACTGCGAAGAAGCGAATGAAATTGGAGGAGAGCCAATCTTCCCTCTGGCCCTTATCCAAAATGATTTGCATGCTACCGAGCCCGAGGCTGATCAGACCCAGACCGATGTAATCGACGCGGAAGCCTTGTTTCAGATTGATGCGCTTCATGTACGGCGGATCAGAGACCAGGAAATAGGTCAAAACCAGCGAAATGATGCCCACCGGGACGTTGATATAGAAAATCCAGCGCCAAGAGTAATTGTCTGTGATCCAACCACCGAGCCACGGACCAATCGTGGGAGCGACCACGACCGCGATGCCATACACCGCGAAAGCCATACCCCGCTTGCTGATGGGAAATGTGTCGTTCAGGATCGCTTGTTCACTGGGCTGCAAACCGCCGCCACCTACGCCCTGCATGATGCGGAAGACCACCAGCATGCCGAGGCTGGCCGCGAAACCGCACAAGAAAGAGCTAAGGGTGAAGATGGCGACGCAAATCATGTAAAAGCGTTTGCGGCCAATCACCGAAGAAAGCCAGCCGGACAGCGGAAGGATGATGGCGTTTGACACCAAGTAAGAGGTGAGTACCCAAGTGGATTCGTCGGCACTGGCAGATAAGTTGCCCGCGATGTGGGGCAGCGCGACGTTGGCAATGGAAGTGTCTAGAACTTCCATGAAGGTAGCCAACGTCACCGTAATGGCGATAACCCACGGATTGATCGAGCCATCCGGCATGCGCAGCTTCGATTGGAGTCTTTGCAGCATATCTTCTCGACGCGTTCGGTTCCTTTACTTGGTGATGACTGTCGCTTCCACGTTCATGCCCGGACGCAAAACTGCGACTTGCGGCGAAATCGGGTCGAGCACGATTTTCACGGGGATACGTTGAACAACTTTCACGTAGTTGCCGGTGGCGTTTTCCGGCGGGAGCAAACTCAGCACGGCGCCGGTAGCTCCGGCGATGGAGTCCACGTGGCCAGAGAAGGTCTTGCCGTAAGTGTCGGACTCGATATAGGCCTTCTGGCCCGGCTTCATCTTGCGAAGCTGAGTCTCCTTGAAATTGGCGGTCACCCAAACGTCCTGAAGAGGGACGACCACGAGTAGTCCTTGACCGGCTTGGACGATTTGGCCCGGTTCGACGGACTTGTGTGTAGCCACGCCATCAACAGGCGCAATGATGTCGCAGTAGCTGAGATTGAGCTTGGCGGCTTCCAGTGCGGCACGGGCACGGTCCACATTAGCAAGCTGGGCCTGGGCATCCGCGGAGCGCATGGTGACGCTTTTCTCGTTGGCATGGGCGGTGCTGACGGCAGCCCTGGCACCGTCGACGCGCGCCTTCGCCGCTTCCAGTTGCGCCGCGCTGATATCGATATTGCGCTGTGCTTGAGCCAGGCGCTGTTCATCGGCGGTGAGGGCGCTGTCTGTGGCTTGTGCATTGGCCTTCGCAGCGTCGTATTGTTGCTGAGAGATCTCGCCCTTCTGCATGAGCGGACCATAGCGTTCGAGGTCGGCTTTGGCGAGTTCGGCGTTCGCGCGGCTGCGCGAGACATTCGCTTGCGCGACGGCTAAATCGGCAGTTTTGGCTTGTTCGTACATGGCTTGCGCGCGGGTCAGATCGGCTTGCGCACCGGCAAGCTGCGCGTCAGCGTTGGAGGTGCCGCTTTGAACAGTTTCGCTGGTCCGCGGAACATCAACACCCGCGGAGCGCGCCTGGCTTTCGGCAAGAACAAGCGCCGCGGCGGCCTGATCGACTGCGGCTTTATAGTCTGCAGGATCAATCTTCACCAAAATCTGGCCAGCCTTCACTTGCTGATTGTCGGTGACAAGAACTTGAGAGACGCGGCCATAAATCTTGGCTGCGACTGGAGTGATGTGGCCGTCCACCTGCGCGTCGTCGGTAGACTCGCGGTTATAGAAATACAGGAACAGGCCCACCGCAACGGCTACCAAGGCCACGGCCGCAAACATGAGAATCCGGCGTATTTTGGGGCTGGTAAGCGGCTTCCTCACCGGAATTTCTGGCTTGGGCGGCTCCGGAGCGGGCGACTTGACGCTCACCTCGTTTTCGAGTCCTACTTCGAGCTCCACACTCATCGTGTCCTCACTTCACTTCGAGTAAGTCTTTTCCATCTGTCCGACGGAACGTGCATAATCCGCGCGAGCCTGGTTGAAGCGATACAGCGCGGCAATCTGGTTATCGTTGGCCCGCGACAAGGAATCCTGCGCGGTGATGACCTCAATGTTGTTGGCGACACCGGCAGAAAAGCGGTCGCGGGCTTGATCGACTTCCTGCTTGGCAAGGACAACGCCAAGGTCAGCGACCTCGACTTCGTTGCGGGCGGATTGCAGATTCAGGAGAGAGGTTTTTACCTCGAGAGCGATCTGGTTGCGCAGGTCGTCTTTCTGCTGCTCGAGCTTTTGCATTTCGAGTCTCGACTTGGTGACTTCCGCCTTGATACGGCCACTGGTAAACAGCGGCATATCGAAGCTGGCCGCGTATTGATAGGTCGGAATGCCGTTGTCGGGTTTGGTGCCGAGATAATACCAGTTGCCGTCAGCACGCAGGGTAGGCAAACGTTCATATTGGGCGGCTTGCTTTTCCAGTTGCACGATTTTTTCGCGCTGCAAGATGGATTTCCATTCTTCGCGAGTGCCGAGGGCCTGGTCGATGCTGGGGTCGACTTCGGGCTGCGGCGTGTCGAAGAAACCGAGCGAGTCTGCCAGTTCGATCTTCTGGCGCGGATCCAGGTTGAGAAGCCGGCTGAGTCCAAAGAGCGAAGCATCGCGGTCGTTTTCGGCCTGAATCAGTACCTGTTTTTCGTTTTGCAGTTCGACGTTGGCGCGCAGCGTGTCGATGCCAGTGCCCACGCCTTGTTTTTGCAGGTCGGCCGCTTGGTCGTAGAGTGCCTGAGCCAGTTCAACACGCGAGCGCGAAGCTTCGACGTTCGCGACCGCGCGAAGAGTGCCGATGTACTGGGAAACCACCAACAGAATGACCTGTTCGCGTGTGGAGAGGCTGTCGGCGTCGCTGGCGCTCACGTTGACACGAGAAGCCTGATAACGCTTCCACAAGGCCAGATCGAAGATCTCCGTGCCAAACGCTGGGCCCGCCGAAATAATTTGATAAGGGCCGATGTGGTTGGGCAACAAGAAGCCAGAGGCAGCTGGAATCAGCGGCTTGCCGCCGAATTCAGCTTGCAGGTTGACGCGGTTCAGGGATTCCGAGGCACGCAAGTCCGCCTGCGGCAGGAGAGCCGAGCGGGTGATGTTCTTGTCCTGGACGCTCTCTGCCGCATTGATTAGGCCAATCTGCTCCGTCGGGTTCTGCTGGAGCGCCAGCGCGACGGCCTGCTCGAGCGAGAGACGCATCGGGCCATTGACTGATGCCGGTGCTGCCGAGGGTTGCTGCGCTCGGGCCTGCGCCAAGCCCGGAATCAACAGGCTGAATAAAATCAGATAGAAGATGATTGGAGCGCCCTTGGGCTTTTTCGCTTTGTCAGGCGTGGCATCCGCGGAGGAGGCGATTTCGTTGACGATCGCCTGGTTCAGGCAGCCCACAGCCTGGAATTCGGCGCCGAGGCGATGCATTTCGCGCAGCAACATCTTGCCCGCATTGTCGATAAAGCTGACGCCACATAGATTGACGATAAATTTCTGCTTGGGAGCGGCTGCGTATAACTCGCGCCAGCACTGCTCGACGGTGCCCACGGAGGGCCCGGCGATGCGACCCTCAATCGTAACGGTAGTCTTGGCGCGCTTAGTCTCAGTAGTGATTCGGAGCATGTATGCCTTCTTGGAGCGAACAATTGTGAGCAAGGCACAGGCCAGTATCGAGATCTCTTCATTCACTGATAAGCGCATTTCCTTCATAGATTTACATCATTTCAACAATTAAGAACTAATTGGCAATTGCCCTTATATCATCATATGCCCTGTTGTTCGCACGCGATAAAACGACCATATTTGGGCATTCATGCGCGCCGGCATCGCTCCAACCGGCGGAAGCCGTCACTAAGAAGCACGAAGTTCAAGGGAGAAATCGCGAGCCATCCTGAGTTCATCCTCTCCGCACAGAACGCCTAGGTAGATACGTCAAAAGCCAGGAAAAAGTAACATCGCTCTCTGACTAAACAGTGTTAAGTTCAGATGCAAAAAATTTTGCCTTCGTTATCCCTTTTTCGTGAAAATTCCAGAAATCAACGTATCGATCATGGAATGTGTAAGTTTGTCGACGGCGACAAAGGGGAAGTGATCGCATTTAATGATGAGCAGGGAAGTGAGACCGTGGATTCCCGCCCACAACGTTTGACTAACCAGTTCGGGATCCAGGTCATGCAGCTTTTTGGCGGCGATGAAGTCCGAGACGGTTCGTCTCAGGAAATCAAACGCCTCCATACCCATGTCGGTTTCCGAGTTCTTATGATGGTGGTGTACGCCCTCGGGTACCGGCATCATGAAAGTGGCGCGATAGTGATGGGGATTCTCGAGGCCAAATTTGATGTAGGCCAGCAGGCCACGCCGAAGACGCTCAACCGGGTCAGCTTGCTGCTCTTGAATGCGCGCGAGAATCTGCGCCAAGCGGGCGAAGGTCTCCTGGCAAACTTGTTCGAGCAGTTCCGTTTTGTCGTTGAAGTAAAGGTAGATGGTCGTGGGGGAATATTCGATTTTCTCGGCGATGCGGCGCATGGAGACATTTTCGTAGCCGTCTTTGACAAATAGCTCGCTGGCCGCGTCAAGAATTTCCTGGCGTAGGAAGCGTTTCTGGCGGAGTTTGCGCTCTTTGACACCCATAATAAATTAACGCTGTTAAGCGTATTAGCAAGTCGACCGCACCGTCAAGCCGCTTCTAACTCCTTTTAGGTCCCGGGGGTATGACGCACGGCGATGGCCTGCATTTCGAAGTGGCCGCCACCCAGGATCGCAGCGATGCCTACAAATTCGCGGGCTGGCAGGTCTTTGGTGAAATAGCTCTTATAGATGGCATTGAATTTGTCGTAGTAGGAAAGGTCGGTGCACGAAATCTGCACGTAGACGAGATCGTCCATGGTGAAGCCGGCTTGAGAAAGCAAAGACTTATAGGATTCCAGCAGGTTGGTGACTTCTTCTTCGATTTTGGCCGGAGGTTTACCGGTTTTGGGATCGAAGCCGATGTTTCCGGCGATATACAGAGTGTCGCCAACAAGGATAGCGTTACTAAAAGCAGCTTGAGGCGAGCGAGTGGGCAGGTTGATGGCGCGGCGGTTGGACTGCGTACCGGACTGAGAGAAGGCGCTGTGAACGATGAAGAATGCGGCGAGGCCCAGAGCCGACACCAGAAAAAGCACGCGACGATTCATGAAACATCTCCCGGAAGCGAATGTGGTGAGCCGGTGGGCGGAGTGTAGTCTGGAGAGCTATTGAACAGCAAGAGAAAATGGGTTCTGCTAAGATGCAGAAATCCTCGGGGGAACATTCATTCATGACAATTACCGGGAAGATGTTCGCTGTTGCCGTGTGGAGTGTTCTTGCACTGGCACGGCCTGCTGCTGGACAGACGGACCTGGATGAGAAGATTAACAGCAACATAGCGGATTGGGTGGCCACGTATAAACATCTGCACGCGAATCCGGAGCTTTCGACGCAGGAAAAAGAAACGTCGGCGTTGGTCGCGGGAACGCTGCGCAAGCTCGGATACGAAGTGACCGATCATTTTGGAAAGTACGAGGACGCTAGCCTGGTGTCGTATGGAGTAGTGGCGGTACTGCAGAACGGGCCAGGACCGACGGTGTATGTGCGAACAGAACTGGATGCGTTACCGGTGCGCGAAAAAACGGGCTTGCCTTATGCCAGCAACGTGACGGTAAAGCGAGCGAGCGACGAGGTAGGGGTGATGCACGCGTGCGGCCACGATTTGCACATGACGGTGTTTCTGGGCACCGCAAAGATGCTGGCAGAAGAGAGGAGCCATTGGAGCGGCACGGTGGTGATGATTGCGCAACCTGCGGAGGAGACGGTAGGCGGTGCCGCAGCGATGCTGCGGGCGGGCTTATTTGAAAAATTTCCGAAACCAGATTATGTGCTGGCACTGCACGATATGGCGACGCTGCCCGCTGGCACAGTGGCTTGGCGCGCAGGTGCCATGCTGGCGGGTGCGGATTCCGTGGACATTACGTTTCGCGGCTATGGAGGGCACGGAGCGGCACCGCACATGACCAAGGATCCGATTGTCATGGCATCGGAGTTTGTAGTGTTACTCCAGACAATCGTGAGCCGGGAAGAAGATCCGCTGCAGCCGACGGTGGTGACGGTAGGGTCGTTCCATGCGGGAACAAAGCACAACATCATTCCCGACGAGGCGCGTTTGCAGCTGAGCGTACGGACTATGACCCCGGAACAGCGGGAGAAGACGCTGGCGGCGATCCGACGGATGGCGCTGGGGATTGCGGAAGCAGCAGGGGTGCCGGCAGACCGCGCGCCCATCATTACGCTGGATCCGGATGGAGTTCCGGCCACGGTGAACGACGCAGCGCTAACGCAGCGTGTTGTGGCTAGCTTGGACAAAGCCCTGGGCGACGAAAATGTGGTGAAAGGAACACCTGTGATGGCCAGCGAAGATTTCAGCCTGTTTGCTCTGAGCGCCCCGAAGCCGCCGATTTGTATGTTCTGGTTGGGCGCGGTGGATCCGGCGAAGCTTAAAGAGGCACAGGAAAAAGGGGCACGGCTGCCCAGCTTGCACTCCAGCGAATTCGCGCCATTGCCAGAGCCGGCCATTCGCACGGGAGTGAAAGGGATGACCAGCGTGGTGCTGGATTTACTAAAGAAGTAAGCTGAAAAGTTGTAGCAGCGGCTTCCCGCCGCTGGCCCGCGGGATAAACCGGCCGCTATAAGTGCGGCGCGGTGCTTGGAGTTTGCGGAGTCGCACTGGGTGCGGCAGCAGGCGCTACCTGATTTTCGGGAGTGGTGGCGGGTTTACTCTGAGTGACTTCCTTCACGATAGCGGCACAGCGATCGCGGCTATATTTGCAGGCGGGATCGTAGATGCGGCACTGCGCCAAAGTAAATTGACAACCACAGGTACAGTTTTCCGCGTTGAATTTGTGGAGAGCGGCCGCGCGCTGTTCCGCCGTCAGGCCATCCGTGTTGACCCCTGGAAGCATGGTGGCGCGATCGGCATGTTTCAGGAAAATTTCACCCGTATCGTTGAAGGTCTCAACTCGAGCGGCAATGGGTAGATCGAGCAGGGCGCGAACTTCGGTCTCGTAAAGGATCGGATTGTAAAGTCCAACATGTTTTTGAACCACGCGGCCGTCGGGATTGATGATGAAAACGGTAGGCAGCGCGGTGATGCCGCCGTAAGCCATACGCACTTCGGGGGAAGTGAGCGCCACGGGATAGTTGATGCGCTCGCTTTTTACAAGCTCGCGGAGATTGTTCCCGCTGTCATCATCCTCCTCGTCGACGACCATGCCGATGATTTGCACGCGGTCTTTATATTTATCCTGCAGCTCAATAAGCCCGGGAATTTCAGCGCGGCAGGGTCCACACCAAGTGGCCCAAAAATTCAGAAGGACGACTTGGCCTTTGTGGGCGGCAAGGGTCAGGTCTTTGCCGTCAAGGTCTTTCACGTGGAAATCCGGTGCCGGATCAGGGTCGCGAACAAAGCTAATCACCGGAAGTTGTTGTGCCTCTGAGGTACGTGGGGACACCCAAAGAAGGACACCCCCGAACAGGCTGACGCCTAAAACCAGGAACAGCGGTTTCCGGAACGGGAAATAAGTGCGCATGGCAACCCTAACAGAAGAACATAAAGGAGCGAACGTGCCAAGTCGGGAAGAAGTGTGTTTCCGCGCGAAGATACACCGTGCAAGGTGTGCGTTATGTCACAGCGCAGGCTAAGAGCGCGTGAGGAAAATTGGCTTAAGGTACACTCGGAATATTGGTCAGAAAATTCCGGGTTCCGGGTGAAGGATGAGACAGGAATCATGAACGACGATAGTTTTCAGCGATGGCTGGAGAGTTCTCGGCAGATGAGGCTGCAAAGGACAAGTCATGCAGATTTAAACAAAACGCCTTTCCTACGGGTAAGTAATGACCGGTATGCGAGGGAGGCGACTTTTGAAGACCGTTTGACGCTCGAAGACCGGCAGTTGTTGAAGGAAATGGGAATTCTGCTCTAGGAATGGCCTGGAAGAACTCGCGATTTGACCGCTGTGAGCCTGTTGTTGTCCTCTGCTCGTTTTCTTCTACCTACGCGTCGAAATTGTGTTAGTTAGCTCTGCGAAAGCTTGCCAACTTCACTGCCTGGCAGACTTGCGCTGCCGGTCTCAAGCCCGGGTCTACACATGCTGATGGCCACTAGATGGGGCGCTTGATGCCGAGTTTGCGCATGCGAGCCTGGAGCGTGGTGCGTTTGATGCCGAGAATCGCCGCGGCACCGCGCGGGCCGGAGATGCGCCACTGCGTTTGTCGCAAAACTTGCAAGATATGTTGACGCTGCGCATCGTCCAGGGTGCGCGGTGAATTATAGGACGTTGCCGCAGGTTTTGGTGGCTCGCCTGGCAGATCCAGCAAATCCAGAGGACCAGCAGGAAAGGTTGACGGAATATTGTTTTCCTTAAACTCGGCCAGGGGCACGCGCAACTCTTTTCCGGGTGAAAGCAGCACGGCGCGCTCTATGAGGTTCTCCAGCTCACGCACATTGCCAGGCCAGGAATAGTTAACCATAGCGTCCATCACTGGCGCGGGAACGTATTCCACGGTTTTGTTCGACCGCCGAGCGAATTTCTGGACGAAATAACGGACGAGAAGAGGCACGTCTTCGGGGCGTTCGCGCAACGGCGGGATTTGAATGGGAAAGACGTTAAGACGATAGTAAAGGTCGCTGCGGAATTTTTTGTCGGCGACAAGTTGGTTCAGGTCCGTGTTCGTTGCGGCGACGACACGAACATCGACACGAATGGTGCGATTGCCTCCGAGGCGCTCGAACTCCTGCTCCTGCAACACGCGAAGCAGCTTGGGCTGTAGTTCGAGGGGGAGGTCGCCCGCTTCGTCTAGAAAGAGCGTGCCACCATCGGCGAATTCGAAGCGGCCGATCTTCTGAGCGAGCGCGCCGGTGAAGGCGCCCCGTTCATGGCCGAATAGTTCGGATTCGAGCAAACCCGCAGGAATCGCGGCGCAATTCACTTTGACGAACGTGCGTTCGCTGCGCGGGCTGCGATTGTGAATGGCGCGGGCGATGATTTCCTTCCCGGTGCCCGTTTCGCCAAGGATCAAGACGGTGGTGCTGGCGGGGGCGGCGAGTTCCACTTGGCCCAAGGCACGTCGCAGCGCAGGACTTTCGCCGATGATTTCGTCGAAACTAAATTCCGTTCTTATTTCCTCTTCGAGATAGAGTTTTTCGACTGCGAGCTTGTCCTTTAGCGCATCGATTTCCTTGAAAGCGAGGGCATTTTCGAGGGCGATCGCCACTTGGGAAGCGATCTGGCAGAGCAATTCCACATCGGGGGTGGAAAAATTTTGCGGGTTGCGGCTGGCGAAATTGATAGTGCCGAAGGTGCGGCCGTGAGTGGTTAGCGGCACGCAACAAACCGATTGCACTCCCTGCGCGCGCAGGTAGCGGATGACGTGCGGATGAAACCGATCGATTTCCACGCCACGGGCGATGACCACCTCGCCGCGGGAAATCGCCAAGCCAGCGGGGGAACCTTCGAGAGGGACTGTAAGTTCCGGCTTGGCTTCCGGCACTGGAACCGGAGCATCGAGTGCGTGAATTTTGAGCAGGCCACCTGAAGTTGCCTCCAAGAGCGCCAAGCTGGTGTAGTCATGCGGAATAACTGATTTCACCGACGAAACGATGCCGCGAAACAATGCGGTAACGTCGCGGGTGCTGACCAGCAGGTTGTTAATATCAAGAAGAACCTGCAAACGGTCGCGTTCGCGGGCAAGTTGCTTCTGATAGGCCTGGGCCGCTTCGAAATTGAGGGCGTTGTCGACGGCAACGGCAACTTGCGCGGCTACTCGCTTCATGAATTCCACTTCGCCGTCGGTGATGCAGCGGGGCACATAGCGCCCAAAGCAGAGAGCACCGAGGCGGTGCTGCGCGGTGGTCAGAGGCACAATGGCAAGCGTACGCACGCGCGCCTTTTGCAGCATTTCCATGAACATCGGATAGCGCGTATCAGTGGCGGTATCCAAGGTGATGAAAGGCTGTTGATTTTGCCAGACCCAGCCGGAGGGCGAGAGGTCCACAGGATATTCGCTCGGCTCGTCGTTGGTTACGGCGGAGTCGTTGGTTTCCAGGATGTGCAAACGCATGGCGTTGCGCGCGGGATCGTGCCGGACGAGGACGAGAAAATCGAATTGCAAGACCGCGTGGAGGCGTTGGGAAAGCTCGTGGAAAAGCGCCTTGAGGTCACGCTGCTGTGCGATGGCTTCCGTAACTTCCAGAAGCGCTTCCATTTGGCGGCCGGAGTGCTCCACGCCCGAAGTGGGCGAAGCATCGGCGGGAATGTTCTGAGCGTCCGGCATAAATTGCAGAATAGCATCGGGCTTACGGGACGAACAACCGCTGGTCCAGTGCCCGAATGGCGGAGTTTTGCGTATACTCAGTGCGCAAGAAGGGAATTGGAGACAATCGAACGTGAGGATGTGCCGTCGATATTCTGCTGGCGTTGCGTGGTGGACGGCTGCGCTTTGCGTACTTATAGGGTTTTCGTGTGCAGGATGTGGTCCGGAGCCTGCACCGAACTCGCCAGCGAGAAGCGGAGAAGAATCGCACAGTGCTGCGTCGACAGTCCCTAGAGTAGACCGTTACGATCTGACGCGCGACGAAGACCGCGGCGGCCACACGCTCAAGAAGCACGTGGGCAGAACCGACAACGAACTGCAGGAAAGGTTACGCAGGGAGCGAAATATTTCCGCTGCATCCACGTGGACAGATCGCGAAACCGCCGAGGTCACGGTAGCAGCGGCTCTCCGCGCGGAACGAGGCCGGATAGAGCGATGGATGCAACGAGGTTATCCGCGAGCCAACCTGGCTCTGCACTATGACGCAGGACGTCCAATTGGTCGGAGTCTGAGGCGAGGAGAAGACCAAACTGTGGAATGTACCAGCGCGGTGATTGTCTTGCGCGCGGACGGCCCGAATGGTTTCTATGTGCTGACCACGTACCCGGAGGCACGCGAATGAAGCAGGAACACACGGGTGGGAAGCAGCCGTTTGACCCGGCGGATTATCCGTCACTGAGAGAATTCTTTCCGGCCTACCTGCACGAGGATTTCGTTGGGGAATATGGCTCGTCGGTAAAAGCAGCGGAAGGCTTTTTGTCAGACGCGAGCGGCGACGAGATTCTGCAAGTAAAAGAAGAGTGGAAACATTTTCGTGAGCAGTTTCGCGGGAAACCGTTCGAGGAGATTCAAGAGGCGATCAGGAAGCTGGGAAGCGCGTGGCGCCCTGAAGGGGAAAAAGAATTGAACGATTGGGATGATGCATTTGGCCGTGCCCATGCATAGTGAGTGGAATCGTGCGACTCATCAGCTCACTTGCACCGGGGGTGGGTTAAACAATTCATGATTATAGGCCGCCGTGGTGTACTCGCTGACCACCATGCCAATCGAGAATGGCTGCGTGAAGTTCATGCCAAACAAAGTCACCAGAAGCCCGATAAAGCCGGCCATTCCACAAATGATTTGCCACGCAAGAGTGAAGGGAAGCACGCGGAACTTGATGAATACGAGATACAGCCCGACACAGTAGCAGATGGCCAGAAAGGCAATCGCCGGGCACCTCCAGAGCGCACCAGTAGTTCACTGCACTGTTTTTCCAGACCGGTCAGGCGGACAGACATTTCATCGAGCGACCTTTTCAGAGTGTCATAATCGGCTGGGGCCCACAATGATTGCACCGGCTTTGATGCGATCGCGTTCGCGATTTTTCTGGTCGAGATAGCGAGGGACGAGTACATAACCTATGACCAAAATGGCTACGAGCATCGAAGCTATCTCCCCCGTCTGTAAATCGCCGGACCGCAAACGAACCTAGCGCACAGTGTTTTCAAGATTAGTGATACGTTGCGACAGCACGGCAAGCGATGCGGCAAGGTCGGCACTTTCCGCTTCGTTGATGGTTATACTAGCGCCCGGCCCGGTGCGTGCCCGGTAGAAGGCAACAATCAGCGCAAGGATCCAAATCGGCGGCAACAGAATACCGATGCAACCCGCGACACTGATGGATTCTGCCCACGGACTGTGGCGCTTGCGCGCGACATTACCAGGGAACCACGCGATTACCAGCAGGATGGCAATAAAAACGCCGCTAATTACGACGAGGATGAACACCGAGAACAAATCAAGAAAATTCATGGGGCACCAAAGTTTCGATTTCGTCGGCGGCCGAACGATCAGGGGCGGCACCCCGGGCTGGGCAGAATGCCCGGGGTACTGGCGGAACGGCGGATACAAGCTTGCACAGTCTCGGATTGTTCCGTTTGACGGCGCTGACTTTGGCGATTACCGATTTGTTCCGGGGATTCGGTGTGAGTCAATTGTGCAGCAACTACCGCATGGGTTAGAATTGACGTTGCCTAATTGAAGCAATAGGCCCGTAGCTCAGTTGGTTAGAGCGCTTCCTTGACACGGAAGAGGTCAGAGGTTCGAGTCCTCCCGGGCCTACCATTTTCAGTTACTTGTTGGAACTTCCAAGAATAGCTCCCACGCAATTCTCCGCTGAATATCGCTGATGGATTCTCAACGCTGCGGTTTCGCGACGGGTCTAGCCTGAAAGTGGTATTCTGTCGGTGAGCATCAGGAGTGGCCCGGTGGCAACATCGGACCCGGCAACCGAGCAAAGAGACGCTACGGTGCCTTGAGTGGACAGAAAACCGCTCGATGTGCAAGGTGATATCCTTGACAAAACAGTCTCTCTGGAGAACGCCGTCCCTGATGTGGACGGCATTTTGTTTTCTGGCTCCTGGTGCATGTCACGAAAGGAAACTGACATGCCAGAGCAAATACAGAAACAGCCAATCAGATTTACCAAGACACCGACCGCATTTATTCCGCAGCGCCTAACAGTACCGGACAAGCCCGAGTATTTTCCGTTTCCCGAAAATGTTTTGTTTGTCAGCCACCGCAGTTCGGGCGGACGTCTTGAATCCGGGTCCGCGCTCTATCAGCCGGACTTCGAGACCTACGAGGCAGGCACACATGGCAGCTCGATGACCTATCGCAATGTTTATGGAGATAACTGGTATCTCGTAATTGAGTACAACGAACGAGGCAAACGGTATCGCGGGCAGAAATTTGTGAATGGGCAATCGGTTGGGGAAGCTTGCGGTGGCGATGATTGGCAGTCGTTCTTCACGCATTTCACGCTGCTTGGACTTTCCAACGGAGAAAAATGCAAATTCGATTACTTATCGGTGTGAACCTTGTAATAGGTCAGGCAGAAGGCTTGGCTTCGCGCTGCGCAACAATGACATTGACGCCCATGTCGCGCAAGTGCGCCAGGTACGCTGAGTCTGTGCCCGAGTCGGTGATCAGCGTATCCAGATCGCTGGCTGGCCCGACATAAGCGAAACTTTGCTTGCCGAATTTGCTGTGGTCGACGAGAGCGATCCGCTGCTTAGAAATGCGAAGAAGCGTTTTCTTGATTTGAGCCTCGGCCTGGCTAGCTGTGGAGAGTCCGTAGGACGGGTCGATAGCGCTGACGCCGAGAATCGCCTTGTCCACACGAATTTCATCGAGCGAGCGCTGCGCCCACAAACCAGAAAGATAGAACACGTCTTTTTGTAGTTCGCCGCCGGTGCACATCACGCGAATACCGGCCGCCCGCTGTAATTGACACACGATGGGCGGGGAATTGGTGACTACGGTGAGCCTTTGGCGGTGCTGCAGCCGACGCGCCAACTCGAAAACTGAAGTGCTGCCCTCAAGGAACAGGGTGTCTCCGTCCAAAATGAGCTTTTCCGCTTCTCGCGCGATGGATTCTTTGGCGTCAGGGTTGGACTTGGCCAAAGCCTCATAAGAAGGTTGAAAATTGGTGCTGGAAGTCCGGGACACGGCGCCTCCGTGGGACCGGACGAGGACCCCTTCCTTTTCTAGCTCCTCGAGATCCCTGCGGATGGTGGCTGCGGTAACGCCAAACGTTTCTGTAAGATCCGTGGCGTTTACGGTCCTTTGAACAGACAGAATCTCACGAATCCGAAAACGCCGTTCTTCTGCAAGCATAGTCAGATGAACATCCTTGTGGGGTAAACAATAGCGATTTGGATGCAAAATGGCAATGTTCGAAGACAAAATCGAAAAACAAACAAGCAAAATGATAAGATTTATCATCAGTATCGTGCATAATAGATAGAAAATGAAAACAAAACAACAAAACAGGTTGACAAGTGAACATCAGTCGGCTATCTGTTGCATCACTTCTGCTGGATTCTGGACAGGAGGCGTGTATTGAGCGACTGCGGAAAGGCCATACGGTTGCGCAGGATTCTCGGAAACCCCGTCACGCGAGCGCTGGTCGTTGCGTTCGATCATGCGTTAGTGCTGGGCCCAATTCCTGGAACGGAAGATGCCCGCGGACAGCTTCGGCGTTTTGCGGCGTGCGAAATCGACAGTCTACTGGTGAATCTTGGGATTCTTCGGCAGTGCCAGGAAGTCTTGTCCACCGCAGGCAGACTGCCGGGCCTTATTGCGCGAATCGATTGGACGTCCATGTGGGGCGAGTTAGGCCCAGGCGGAACTGGGCAGTTGCATTCGTCGATGCTTGCGACTGCGGAGGAAGCGCTGCGCAGCGGAGCCGATGCGGTTCTTACTTATATGGTTGTGGGCACCGGAGATCTAGAATTCGAAGCGGCTGAGATCGGGCGAAACGCGTGCGTAGCTCGCGAGTGCGAACGCGTCGGAATGCCGTTCATGGTAGAAACTCTGGCACGCGGCACGAATGTAACAAACCCGACGGAGCCAAAATGGCTCAATTTACATACACGAATGGCGGCGGAACTGGGCGCCGACGTGATTAAGACTGAGTACTCGGGCGACGTGGCTTCGATGAAATCGGTGGTCGAGCAATGTCCGATTCCCATCCTGGTGTTGGGGGGCAGCCGTGATAATTCGGACGGCAAAGTTCTGGACTTGGTGAAAGACGTTGTGAGCGCGGGCGCCGCCGGTGTGTTTTTTGGCCGAAACGTTTTCCAGGCGAGCGATATGGAAGGGTTCTTGAAGAAATCACGGCAGATTCTGAACAGCCCAGGCAGGACGGGAGCAAGCAACTGATGCGCAACGGGCAGTCCATTCGGAAGTGAGTAATTTTTCTCTTATGAAGCTGCGTCCAAAGAGGCCCGGTTCGCTCCCATTGCTAGCGGTTGCCTTGGTTATCTGGGGATGCGGCCAACCGCACATCGCGAAGAAAGAGGCATCTCAGCAAAACATCGTCATTACGCGGGCGGCGAACTCGATTTTGATTGAGAGTCCGACGGCTGAATTCGAGTTGCTGGCTTCGGGATATCTTCATGGTTGCCTGAACGCAGGAGGAAAACTCCTGTCTTTGGATGAACCGGAGAGTGGCGCGCCTCAAAACGCGGAATATGTGAGCGCGGCTGGAAAAGATGTGCGCGACTTTTCTCTGGACCTGTCCCACGCGAGTATCTCGAACGCCGCCGACCATTCCGTTGCGCG
This sequence comes from Verrucomicrobiia bacterium, assembly GCA_035506955.1. Lineage (GTDB taxonomy): Bacteria > Acidobacteriota > Terriglobia > Acidiferrales > UBA7541 > Acidiferrum. Next base: position 56,972 of record DATJOO010000066.1, on the reverse strand, counting down.
AGTGATTGCCGTCGGCCATAGCGCGTCGCTTCCCACCATTGAGCAGACTGTGACCATCGAAGTGAATAACCAGTTGCCGAACATGGCGGTGGTGCGCAGCGTTTATCGGAACACCGGTTCCTCCGCCGTGTCACTCGACCGCGTAACTGCGCAGCAGCATCGTTTTTCGGAAGCCATGCGTGACCATGCCCTCGAACCGTACCGGCTCTGGTCGTTCGAAGGCGCAAGCGTGAAATGGGGGCTCAACGAGCTAACCCCGCTGACAAAAGATTTCTCTCGCGTGAATAAGCTCCAGCAGGTGATTCCAGGCGCTCCGGGTACTGGCGGGGGAATCCCGGTGGTCGCATTTTGGGATGCTGAGGTCGGCGAGGCCATCGGGCACATCGAGCCGAAAGCAGTGCCGGGTTCAATGCCGGTGCAGGTGCTACCGGATGGCCGGGTGCAGGCGTCTCTTCAATTCACACCCGACAGCCCGCTTCTTCCGGGAGCCGAGTACGAAACGCCACCCACGTTCCTCGCCGTGTATCACGGAGATTATTACGAGCCTCTCCGCATGTACTCGGAAGCGCTCGGTATGCGCGGCTGGCATCCCGCAAAACCAAACGCGTCGGCTTACAAGGCCAACTGGTGCGGGTGGGGCTACGAGTTGAATTTTACAGCTGCGCAGATGCTCAACACGATCCCGAAGCTTAAAGCGCTTGGAATCGAGTGGGCGACGCTCGACGCGGGATGGTTCAACAATCGCGGAGACTGGGAGCCTCGGGCGGACCTGCGTGGTGGAGCAATGAAGGACCTGGTTGACAAGTTCCATCAACAAGGAATTCACCTGACTCTGTGGTGGATTCCGATCGTGGCGGAGGACGGTCACGGTACGGACATTCTCGACAATAAGCCGTACAAGACCTCCGAGGTTGTGAAGCAGCATCCGGACTGGCTGATCCTGGATAAAAACGGCAAACCGGCGCGCATGACCTCGGACATGGCAGGGCTCTGCCCGGCCGTTCCCGAGGTTCGAGAGTACTACCGTCAGCTGACGCTACGGTTTATTCGGGACTGGGGATTTGACGGCCATAAGCTCGATTTCTCCTTCGCCACGCCGCCGTGCTATAACCCGAAACATCACCACCAATCTCCTTACGATTCCACCCAGGCGATGGCCGATGTCTACAAGGTCATTTTCGACACGACGATGGAACTGAAACCCGAGAGCGTCGCACAAATTTGTCCATGTGGAACTCCACCCAATTTCGCATGGCTTCCCTATCTGAATCAGGCGGTCACCGCCGATCCCGTTGGTTCAGCGCAAGTGCGGCGCCGAATCAAAATGTATAAAGCGCTTCTGGGCCCAAGCGCAGCGGTGTACGGCGACCATGTCGAACTCACCAAGGTGCGCAATCCCAACACCGAGCAGGAAGAAGATGAGGGGCGTGATTTTGCGTCAACGATCGGCCCCGGCGGAGTTCCAGGGACAAAATTTACCTGGCCTGACTATGGGAAGAGATTTCGCGGCGTGGAGTTGACGGACGAAAAGGAAGCCGTCTGGAAAAAGTGGCTCACGATTTACCGGGACAAAATGCTGTCGCAGGGGACGTTTCGCAATCTCTATGTCTACGGATACGACTCGCCAGAAGCTTACGCGATCGCCAAGGACGGAAAAATGTATTACGCCTTCTTTGCCCCGGAGCCTGGTGCGTCGTGGGAGGGCACGCTGGAGCTTCGAGGTCTTTCGGGAGGCGACCATTTTCGCGTTGTGGACTACGAAGCCAACCGGGAATTAGGTACGGTGACCCCGCCCGATTTCCGAATGAACGCGAAATTCACGGATCATCTTCTTCTGGTGGTGTCCCGCGAGTAGCGGAAGCAGACCTCCATGAGCCTCCTCGCTATCGACATCGGAACCAGTCGCGCAAAGGGCGTCGCCTTTAACGCTTCCGGTACGATTCTGGCCCACCAGGAATCGGTCTACTCTCCAGAATTCCCGCGGCCCTCGTTCGCCGAGTTGAGCGCCGAAACCTTTTGGAGCGCTTTCCGGGATCTATGCCGCGCTATTTCCAATGGACTCGCTGGGGATCCTGTCGAGGCGCTGTGCATCTGTTCGCATGGTGAGACTTTTGTTTGCGTGGACAGCAAGGGGAACGCGCTTGGTCCAGCAATCCTGAATCTGGATGGGCGCGCCGCGATCGAGAGCGATTGGTGTGCGGAGACGTTCGGGACCAAAAAACTCTTCGCCATTACCGGCTTAGTCGCGCATCCTATGTATCCCCTGCCGAAATTGATTTGGCTGCGCAAGCACGCGCCGGAATGGTTCGAAGCTGCGCGTTTCCTGCCAGTTGTTAGCTACCTCCTGGAGCGCATGGGACTTCCGTCTGTGGTCGACTACTCCCTGGCTTCCAGATTCCTGGCATTCGACATTCTGCGCCAATGCTGGTCCGATGAGATTCTGGCCATTGGCGGCATTTCGGTTCGGCAGTTGCCCGAAGCCGTAGCTGCGGGTACAGAAGTAGGTAAGTTATCGAAAGAGGTCGCACGCGAGTTGGGTCTGACTGCAGGTTTACCAATCGTCGTGGGTGGCCATGATCAGGCATGCGCGGCGCTCGGCGTAGGCGCGATCGAAGAGGGGAAAGTGTCCGATTCCGCCGGGACCTATGAATGCCTGGCGGTCGTGACGCGTCAACCGCAACTTGGCGACGCTGCGTTCGCCGCGAACCTGAATTCCTACTGCCACGTCGCACCCGGCCTTTTCCTCACGCTGGCCTACTTTCCGTCGGGAATCATGGTGGAGTGGTTTTGCGACCTCATTTATGGCCGTTGTAAGACTGAGACCGGCGCCAGCAATTTCGCGGATCCCTCTCGCTATGCTCCTCTGGAAGAACAAGCGCCCCAAGGACCAACCGGGCTGTGCATTACACCGAATTTGATTGGGACCTGCCATCCAGATTTCAACCCACAAGCGCGAGGCGTAATCTGGGGTATTGACCCCACGTCGAATCGCGCACAGATCTATAAAGGAATTCTCGAAGGAATCGCCATGGAATTTGCCGCGATTGGCGCATGCCTCGAACACGTGACCGGCCCTTTCGACGTCGTCCATGCTACTGGCGGAGGCACGCGCTCCCGGCTCGGCGTAAGGCTGCGCGCGTCTCTCTCGGGCAAGAAGATCCACTTGCTGGCGTCTCCGGAGGCAGTGTGTTTGGGTGGAGCGATTGTCGCTAGTGTCGTAGCCGGCAGACATCGGGATATTTCTGCCGCGGTACGCGCCATGGTGAAGGCAGGGACTGTCGTCGCGCCTGATGGGAGAGAAGCAGCCAGCTATCAAGAACAGTTTCGACGCTACCAGGCGCTCTCGAGTGCAACAAGGAATCTCGGACAACATCGATCGAATCGATCTAAGGAGAAATCGCAATGATCAGTCCAACTGTGGGCTTCATTGTTTTCGGAGTGCATAAAGATGGGTTGCTTGACCCCATGGGGACACCCTTCATCGACGAATCAGTGATCGCACACGCCAAAGAAGCGCTGCGGTCCGCGGGAATGCAGCTCGTCGAGCATCCGGTGATTATTGCCAGCAAGGACGAGGCGCGGGCTGCGCTGAAGAAGATGAAGGACGATGACAACGTCGACGGGGTCGTGTTGTTTTCCGGCACGTGGGTTTGGGCCGCGCATCTGGTGGCGGCCATCCGTGATTACGCCATGACCGGCAAAGGGCTGCTGCTTTGGACTCATCCCGGCTCGCAAGGCTGGCGGCCGGTCGGCGGGCTCGTGCTGCACGGTGGGCTGCTCGAAATTGGCGTGGAGCACAAATTCGTTTACGGCGGCGCGGAAGATCCGGCGACTGTGGAGCAAATCGCGAGCTATGCGAAAGCCGCGCACCTGAAGAACAAATTGAATATGTCGACCATCGGAACGTTCGGTGGACGTGGTATGGGTCAGACCTGCGGCGTAGCGGATCCTTCCCAGTGGATGCGTGCGTTCGGCGTGGACATCGATTCTAGAGACACTTCGGAACTTGTGCGCGCGGCCGAACAGATTGCCCCCGATCAACTGACGGAGTTGGAAGGAAGGCTGAAGAACATATTTGGGGCAGCTCCCGACAAAAATGTCGTCAACGAGCGTTCCATGCGCCTTTATCTCGCGTTGAGCAAAGTGGTGAAAACAGAGCGTTTCGACTTCTACACCATCCAGTCGTTTCCGGGGATCGCCGATGCGTATGCCGCCACTTGCTTTGCGCAGAGCATGATGCTCGAAGATGGACATGCCACGTCGACCCTGGGCGACTTCAACACCGCGCTTACTGTTTACTTGCTGACGAATCTGAGCAAGGAGCGGGTCTACTACGGCGATCTTCAGCACCTCGACAAAAAATCCGGCGAGATCAAGATCATTGGTGACGGCGCGTGCCCTCCCTCTCTTGCAGGTTCCCTTGGACCTGCCGGGTTCGCCGGTCATGGCATTCCGACCGAAGGCGACGCAGGCGGGTTGTCCGTCAAGCTGATCTGCAAAGTGGGCGAGGGCGTGTTGGCGAGGCTGGGCAGGGTCAACGGCGAGTTCCGGATGACTGTGACCCGCGCGAGCATTTTCGAACCACCGAAGGAGCAGATAAAGCAGCGTCTTGATGAGTGCGGCATTCCGTTTTGGCCGCACGGCTTTGTCACCGCGCACTGCGACATGGAAGCACTGGTGCAAAACTGGACCAACGAGTACGCGTGTCTTGGTTATGGAAAAGACCTTTATCCGGCACTGGCCGATTTCTGTACCCTGACGGGAATCAAGGCGGTCCTGCTGTAGGCGAACAAAAAGGAGCGCGGAACATGCCTTACATCCTCCGCTTCACCCAGCAGTATCAGTCCGCTCACCATGACGAGGTGCTCCGTTTGGAAGCTCAGTTCAAGGAAATCGAGCGCCGCGATCCCACCTTCCCGCAGGGACGGCGCTATCAACCCTACGCCAGCGGCGAGCCCAACCACACGCTGATCTGGGAGTGTGAGTTCCCTTCGTTGCGCGATTTGGAAGCCGCCATGCAAAAGATCGAAGCGCACCCCACGCATACCGAGCTGTTCGCTAAGCAATCCCCATACTTTCTTGGAATGCGCACCGAAATTTTCAAGGTCCTCGAGCTCTAAGTGGAACACTCCACCACTCGCCCATGAGCGCCTCCTCCCAATCCGGATCAACGGGTCCCGGCCTTCGCCGCGCTCTCGGTCTTTGGGACCTGATCCTCTACGGACTGATCGTGATTCAGCCGACCGCGCCCATGCCAGTGTTCGGCGTCATGAGCACCCGCTCGAACGGTCACGCGGTCACAACGGTTCTGCTCGCGATGATCGCCATGATGTTCACCGCGGTCAGTTACGGGCGCATGGCGTGGGCCTATCCCAGCGCGGGCTCTGCGTTCACCTATGTGGGGAAGGAAATCCACCCAGCCCTTGGTTACGTCACCGGTTGGAGCATGGTGATGGACTACGTGCTCAACCCGCTGATCTGCACAATCTTGTGCAGCAAGTTCGCGCTCAATTTTTTTCCCGGCGTTCCCTATGTCATCTGGGTGTTCGCCTTCGTGCTCGCGTTCACGTTCATGAATTTGCAGGGGATTCAAACGTCCGCGCGAATCAACACCGTGCTGGCCGCGGGCATGGGTGTGGTCATCGTTTTATTCCTGGTCGCTTCTGTTCATTACGTCGCTTCTGGTGCGCACGAGGGCATCACGTTTTTCACCAAGCCGTTTTACGATCCCCAGACATTCTCCATCCATTCCATCCTCGGTGGCACATCCTTAGCCGTACTCACGTACATCGGCTTTGATGGCATTTCGACGCTCTCGGAGGAGGCCAAAAACCCTCGGCGCAACATTTTGCTGGCAACCGTTCTGGTATGTCTGCTCACCGGCGTGCTGGCTTCCATTGAAGTCTACGCCGCGCAACTGGTGTGGCCGTCCTCCCAAGCCTTTCCCGATGTCGACACTGCGTTTGTCTACGTGGCCGGAAAGGCCGGTGGGAAATGGCTTTTTTCGGTGATCAACATCACGCTTCTGGTCGCCACCTTTGGTTCGGCACTTGGCTCGCAACTCGGGGCCGCTCGTCTGCTCTTCGGCATGGGCCGCAGCAAGGCTCTTCCGCAATCGTTCTTCGGCGCCATTGACGCGCGCAAGCGTATCCCTCGCAACAATGTTCTAGCGGTCGGCCTCTTTGCCTTGATTGGAGCGATGCTCATCAGCTTCGAGCGCGGGGTCGAACTTTTGAATTTTGGCGCGCTCCTGGCATTCATGGGTGTCAATGTTGCCGCATTTCTGCGCTTCTACGTGCGTGAGCCAAAGCGTCATTGGTTCAACCTTTTTTCACCCCTGCTTGGGTTCGCCGTATGTCTGCTGCTTTGGCTGAGCTTGAGTTGGCACGCCAAACTGCTGGGCGTGGTGTGGATGCTCCTCGGAATCGCCTACGGTGCGTACAACACGCGAGGCTTTCAGCGAGACTTGGTCAATTTCGATGTTCCTCCCAACGAGCCAGAAACGCTGGCCACCGGAACGCCCTGAGATTCCGGGCGGTTCGCTATTGACATAGTAATGAAAAGAAACTAAAAGAAAGCAAACGTAAGTACGGCGCGTGTGGCCGTGTAGCGCACCGCAGACCTGGCACCAGGAGGGGGTGTGAGATGAAGTGGTCCTTTAGCAGAACTCTGTTCCTCGTGTACTTCGCGATCTCCCTGTTCTTTCTAGCTCATCTAACCGGCATACCCAGTGCGGCCGCGCAATCTACATACACGGCGCAGATCACAGGAGTGGTCACGGACAGTTCAGGTGCTGCGATACCCGGCGCGAAGGTTACCTTAACCGACCAAGCGACCGATATTCCGCAGGTTGCGGTCACCGACAGCAGAGGCAGGTACGTTTTCACCAGTGTGCGTCCGACGACTTACTCCCTGAAAGCGGAAGCCCCGGACATGGGCACACGGGAAAAGAGAGACATCATTCTGAGCGCGGACCAGCAAACAACGGTGGATTTTGCGTTGTCACCGGCTACCACTTCGCAGTCGATCACCGTCACTGAGCAGGCTCCCATACTAGACACCGGCAACGCCACGCTGGGCACCAGTATTTCCGAGCAGTACGTCCAGGCACTGCCGCTCATTAACCGGGATGTTTATGGTCTGGTGTTTATGACTGCTGGAGTAACCGAAACGACCGGGTCCGGTATCACCAATTCTTATCCCGCGGGCACTAATTTCGTTTCGAATGGACAGCGCAATGCCACCGCGGAGGTGCGGGTTGACGGCGCGTTAACCAGTGCTCCGGAACAGGGCGAAGGTGCAACCTCCAACGTGTATTACCAACCGCTCGTTGAAGCCATTCAGGAAGTGAAACTCGAGAACAATAGTTTTTCCGCCGAGTACGGCAACAACGGCGGCACCGTCGAAAACATGGTGCTGAAGTCCGGTGGCAACCAGTTTCATGGCAGTGCCTGGTGGTTTGGGCAGCGCTCGGCGTTGAACGCCAACGATTTTTTCGACAACGCTTATGGCAATCCAAAGCCGGATTATTCGCGCAACCAAGAGGGGTTCACGTTGGGCGGTCCGATCAAAAAAGAAAAGACTTTCTTCTTTGTCGATTTCGAAGATATACAGCAAACCGCTCCTTTGGTTGTCTCTGGCACCGTCCCAACCGATGCCATGCGCCAAGGAGATTTTTCTGCACTGTCGTCCGGCCCAAACGCACAAACCATCTACAACCCGTTCCATTGCGTGCTCAATGTGCCTGGCGATCCCACCCAAGGATGTACGCGCACTGCCGTTCCTGGGAACCGCCTCGACCTGGCCGGACTGGTGGATCCGGAAGGTCAGAAGCTGTTGGATCTGTATCCGGAGCCAAATCTTCCCGGCGTAGTGAACAATTTCCGCAAGATTGCGGTGGTCAATAGCCCGCAATACCAGTTCGATATAAAAATCGACCACCAATTCAGTGAACGGCAACGATTCAGCGGCCGGTATAGCCGCTTGCACAATGAGTACGATGCTCCTTTCATAGTGGGCGATGGCGCTTTCAATGACGGCTTTACGGGAATTACCACGGCGCAAAACATAGGGTTGGAATACACGTTTTCATTAACTCCAACCACGATTTGGGTGACTCGCTTTGGTGTGGACCGCGCCAATGCTCCTAGCCGGCCCGTCATGACACCTTCCACCGCAGAGGCCGCGGGTTTCCCGGCGTACCTCGCGCAGGCGAACTATATCGATCGAATGCCGCAGCTGGAGGTGGACGGTGCGGCGAATAACGACCTGTCTATGTATACGCAATGCTGCACATTCACAAATTTCGCTCACACCCTTTATGCGTATTCCTCCTCGATGTCGCTGGTGCGCGGCCCGCACACGATTAAGTTTGGTTTTGAGCAGCGGCAGTTCCTGAATAATTTCTGGCAGCCCAACTGGCCTACCGGCTCCTTTTATTTTCCCCAGGGCATCACGGCACAGTTCCCTGGAGACAGCAATCTGGCGGACGGGAACTCATTCGCAACCATGCTGATGGGTTGGGCGGATCCCAGCAGCTCGATTATCGTTCAACCTTCTGTTGCGGATAAATCCTGGGAGACCGGCTTTTATGCGCAGGATGACTGGAAAGTCAGTGCCAAGCTGACCGTCAATCTCGGTTTGCGCTACGAGTGGAGCACGCCCTATACGGTGCGCCACAACCTCACGCAATTCAGCGACTTTACCGGCGACACGGGAATCTCTCTGGCATTGCCCAACGGATTGAATCCTGGCGAAACCGCCATGACCGATATAAAAGGCACGACACTCTTTGTCAATCAGGGAGGTCTCGGACGGAGCGTGCCCACCGATTGGAACAACATTGGACCGCGAGTGGGCTTCGCTTATTCCTACGACTCCAACACCGTGGTCCGTGGCGGCGCCGGCATGTACTATGGCATGAGTCCCGCGACCAATTTCCAGTATGTCGGCACAGCATTTGGTTCCAGCGCCACCTCGCAGTTTTCGTTGGACAACAATATGACCCGAAACACCTCGGTCACGCTTGCCAATCCATTCCCCAACGGTATTCCTCTACCGGCGGGGGAGAGCGCTGGCCAATTGGCTTTGTGGGGCTTTGACAACAGCAACAACCTCGGTACAGAAGAAGCGCGCACCGCCAACATTTATCAATGGAATCTTGGGGTGCAACGCCTGTTGCCATGGGACATCACATTTGGTGTGGACTATTCGGCGAATCGCAGCACGCACCTTCCCTGGGGCGGATACTCGAGCACCAGGAATCGCAACTTCGTCTCTTCGACATTGCTCTCGCAAATTGCTGCTCAGGAGCACGCCGGGGATCCCAACTGTGATAACGACTCCTGCGTCACGACCTACCTCAACCAGTTGGTCAACAATCCATTTGCGCCTCTGTTCCAGCCGGGACCGCAACAAATGTTTAACGCCCCGGCGTCCCTCTATACGCAAAGCCAAGTGCCGCTCTACTATCTGATTCGCCCCTATCCTCAATTCGCGGGAACGTTCCAGGGCCTGCCGAACTTTGGTGCCAACTCCTGGTATAACGCCATGATGGTGCGCTTTCAGAAGCGCATGAACCACTATTTCAGCATCGAAGGCAACTACACATTTTCTAAAGCCACCGACAATTCCTCGGTTGGCGCCAATGCGTTTGTGGGAAACCTGAATCTGGGTAATCCGCAACAGAATGACCGGCCCAGGGCGGAGTTTGCTCCCAGCGCAAACGACGCGCCCCAGCGCTTCGTACTTGCGGGAATCTTCCAAGTGCCGGTGGGCCGTGGCTTGTGGATTGGCGGTGCCATGAATCGCCTGCTGGACGGTTTCATTGGAGGCTGGTCCATCTCTACGCTCATCACTTTGCAGTCTGGCCAGCCTTTGCCCATCTCGATGGCTGACCCGCGGTTGCTGGATGGCAATCAGCGGCCAAACGAAATCTGCGGTGCCCTGTCCAGCGGTTACAGTTATCACCAGGCGGCGTCCAATTGGTTGAACCAACAATTGGGAGCGACGGTCAATCCATATTCCACATCGGTACTCAATCCCAACTGCTTCGGAGATCCGGGTGATCAGATGCCTGGTAACGCACCGCGGTATTTGTCCAATGTGCGCGCGGAAGGCATCCACAACACGGACGCTACCCTCAGCAAAGAGTTCAAAGTTCGTGAAGGCATGACGATTGAAGTGCGCGGCGAATTTTTCAATTTCACCAATACGCCGCGGTTCGCGTTCCCGAGCACAGCTTGGGCTGCCGGCCCCCCGGGTGAAAACAGCACCTTTGGACAAGTCACTTCGTTGGTGAACTCTCCACGCACTACGCAATTCGGCCTGCGTTTCCAGTTCTGACGAGGCAAGCCCGATGCAACGCCGCACGTTCTTTAAGACCGGAATGCTAGGGGCAGCCGCGGCCTATGTTCCGGCTCATAACTTCGACAAATATGATTTTGGCTCTGGGCCGCCCGTGCAAAATCGTTTGAATCAGGGCCCGTTTCCAGCGGACCTGTATCCCAGTTGGACCGTGGTGATGGCGCTCACTCCGTCGGAGGAAGTCGTGCCGAACTTTGGCATGGGCTTGATGACGTATTTGTGCGACGAAAAAGATCTGTTGCGCGTGCCGGGGAAAACCGATGACGCCGCACTGGAGGAATTAGTCAGGTTTCCCCTCGGCAGCAAACTCTATCTCCGGATGAATTGGAAAGATGTGCAGACGAGGCCGGGCCGGCTTGATCCGAACAACATTTGGAAAACCGCGTTTGCCTTATCGAAGCAATACAGCAAACGAATTGCCTTCCGGGTGATGATCAGCAACCCGGACATTCCCGGTTATGCGCTTCCCGACTTTCTTCTGCAAAAGGTGCCGATGGTCAAGCTTGGCTCTTGGGAGGGCCGCGAAAGGGAAGAGCCGCGTTGCGACGATCCCGCCTTCCAAGCGGCGTTTCGCGAGCTGCTGGATTTGTTGGCCACCGAATACGATGGCAACCCGAACGTCGAGTTTGTGGATACCTGCATGTACGGTTTCTGGGGAGAAGGCCACACCTGGCCGCTGGAGAAAAATCCTTATCCGGATTACATCACCGCGGAAAACACTTTCGTTGGGATGCTCGAGGAACAATTGACGCGTTGGAAACGGACGCCGCTGACGACCAACACCCAGCCGGATTTCAGCAAGGTCGGCAATTCCGAGTTGGTCGACCGCACCATTCGCAGCGGGAACTGGCTCCGCACAGATACGATTTTCATCGAGAACGAACAAATCGAAGCGTTGAGCAACCGGCCGCCCTGGACGGCTGCCGCGATCGAGGTCGGCACCTCGGATGGTTCAGAAAAGAACCTGCATCTGGATGAAGGAATTTCTTATTCCGATAACGTCGTGTCCCACGCCCAGGACGTGGGTGCGAACTATTTTTCGCTGTGGAATTGGCACCACGTGTCCGCCAGCGGATTGCAAAACTATTACCGCGCTTATCCGCATGCGCTCGATCGCCTGGCGCGCCGCATCGGTTATCGCATTCGCCCTTCCTGGGTTTGGACCATTGAGGAACGTGGAGCGCCCGGTTTGATTATCGGTTTTGCCAACGATGGTATTGCCGGTGTTCCGGGAGTGCTGCGCGTCAGCGTAATGAGTCCCGCCGGCGAAGAGCTGAGTTCCGGCTGTTTAGACCCAGGTTATCCCGTGCCTGGCCATGTCCGCCAAGCTCTCTTTGTCCTTCCGAAGCGGACTGCATGGCAGGGTCTACGGCTGAAAGCGGAAATAGAAGTGAAAGGCCAGCGGTATGCCGTCCGTTGGGCATGCCACCAAAAATTGAACAACGACGGCACTCTCACTCTGCACCCAACTGCGGGTTTGAACCTTTCCGATGAAACCGGAGGCACTGGAGCATGAGGTGTTCGACCTGGCTACCCGCGATCTTGCTGATTGTTTTTGCCGCAATGACTACTGCTCAGGAACCGCAACAGAACTGGACGAATTACGTTCGCATCGCTGCCTACGGCCTCGACCCGCATCGCATCCCGGCCATCGTTGCCGACGCGGAGTCTTCTCATGTGTTCGGCATCGAAGTCGATAACGACATTCCCGGCCGTTACGAGAGTTTCCTCGATCCGGCGGCCAAACTGGCGGCGATCACTGCGATGGCGCAAGCTGCACATCGCGCCGGAAACCGGGCGTTTGTCTACATTGCGGGAACCGAATGCATCACAGCAAACGCCGATAAATCCGCACATTCCGTCATGAAAGATCATCCCAATTGGGTGCAGCGAAAAATCACTGGAGAGCCCGCGGCGTTCACTTCGGGAGCCGCTTTCTGGATCGCGCCGGGTGACGAAGACGTGTGGATCAGTCCCTATGCCAAAGAGTGGCGCAATATCTATATGGACCGAGTACGTCAGATTGCCGCTACGGGCATCGATGGCATTTACGTAGATATTCCATATTGGATGACCCATTTTGAAGGCTGGGAGAAATCCTGGGCAAGTTTCGACGACGCAACTGTAGCGGCCTTCCACGAAAAAACCGGACTCGACGCCAAAACAGAAATAAGAATTGGCGATTACCAGGATCCCCACTTTCGCCAGTGGATTGACTTTCGCATCAACAGCATGACCGATTTCATGCGCGAGATTCGAGCGACTGCGCGCACCGTCAATCCCGCGATCATGGTAGTTCCGGAGATTTATCCAGGCATCGAAGCTGAGGCTACCGTTGTTGGCGCAGACGTTTACGAAATGTATGGCGTCGTGGATGCGATAGCCCACGAGTACGAATTCGGCAGCGGCGAGCACATGGCGGCGAGTCGTTCCCAACTCGATTGGTTCCTGTACCAGGCCGGAATGTTATCGTTCCGCGCATTTGCCCAAGGCAAAGCCACTTGGATTCTCAATTATTCCTGGGATGGAAATCAGGGCATTGTTCCCGCGGACGCGATGAAAAATCTGGCGATGTCTATCGTTATGACGGGAAGCAATTTTTGGGATGCGCGGGGTCACGAAATGGCGGAGTCGAACGATCCAGCGATGCGCAAGCAGATCTTCGAGTGGATCGCGGAGAACGAGAAAACGCTTTATGCACCACGCAAACCGATGCATCCCGTTGGCGTTTATTTCTCCCCAAAGAGCCGAGATAATGCGCCGGACCAGTTCTTGCCAAGCTACCGCGGTGCCCTGGTAGCTTTGTTGCAAGGTCATCGTGAATTTCAGGTCGTAACTCCTCGCACGCTTGCAGCGTTTCGCGGGAAATCTTTGGTACTGCCGAACGTGAGCTTTGCCGGTCCGGCTGAACTAAACGATTTGCGGGCCTTTGTTGAACGTGGCGGGCGGTTGTTTGTGCTGGGTTCCGGCCCGGACGGTCTCCCCGCGCAAATTCCCGCAACTTATCTTTCGGATTCCACTTCTGCGTACTACCAGGCCTTGACCGCGGATTTTCTCAAAGCGTCAGCCAATCTTCCGGCTGAGTTTTTGCAAGCGACGTTCGTGGCAAATGACATGGAGATCGAAGCGCCTCCCACCATGGCCGTGAATCTGGCGTCGGTCGATGGCAAGCCTCACCTCTTTATCGCCAATTTCACCGGACTAGTTCCCGGGAAAGTCGCCGTTCCTTCTCCAGTCAGCGGAATCCGCCTACACATGCCTGTGGCGACCACCCGCCAGCTTGCCTATTTGCCTTTTCTGGGCAAAGTGCAATTGCTGAACGGCGAGCGGAAAGGAAACCAACTCGAGTTTTCGTTGCCGCCCATCGAGCGCGGCGCGATTGTGTGGGCCAACTAATCCTCGTTCCTCAAAGAATGTAGTACTTTAGGCATCCGCCTTGCAGCACCATTCTTCGAAAATTGGTTGGAGGTATACCGTCATGGCGCTTCCACTCGTGCCTCGTATTCGTCAATCTGTTCCCGCCCTTGTTCTTGCCCTAGCGCTGCTGTTTCATGGCGTGCTGATCGCGCCCCAAGTCCGCGGATGTACAAGAGTGGTTTTTCTTGGCGCAAACGGCGAGGTGATCACAGCGCGTTCGATGGACTGGAAAGTGGACATCGGCACCAATCTATGGATTTTCCCGCGAGGAATACAGCGGACCGGAGAAGCCGGCCCGAATTCCGTAAAGTGGACATCACGCTATGGGAGCTTGATCGCCAGTGGCTACGACCTATCGACCACCGATGGGATGAATGAAAAAGGGCTGGTTGCGAATCTATTGTGGCTGGCCGAATCCGAGTATCCAACGCCGCAAGCCGGTAAGCAAACCCTGGCGCTCTCTCTCTGGGCACAATACGTCTTAGACAACTTCGCGACCGTACAGGAAGCGGTGCAAGCTCTGAAACCTGAGCCGTTCACGGTGGTGACCGCAAATGTGCCCGGGGAAGACCGCCTGGCAACCGTGCATCTGTCGATTTCTGACGCTTCGGGCGACAGCGCGATTATCGAGTACATCGGAGGTAAGCAAATCATTCATCACGACCGGAAATATCAGGTGATGACCAACTCGCCGGTGTTCGAAAAACAGTTGGCCATGGAGGAATACTGGCAAGAGATCGGGGGAACCGTATTTTTGCCGGGAACGAATCGCGCGGCGGACCGTTTTGCGCGCGCATCCTTTTATATCAACACGATCCCAAAGGATCAAAGCCCCGATCTGGCAGTGGCCAGTGTGTTCAGCGTGATTCGTAATGCGTCTGTGCCGTATGGCATCACCACTCCGGGCCAACCGAACATTTCGTCCACACGTTGGCGGACGGTCGCGGATCAAAAGAGGTTGATTTATTTCTTCGAATCCGCGCTCACTCCGAATGTGTTCTGGGTGGACATGAAGAACCTCGATTTCAGCGAACATGGTCAAGTTATGAAGCTGGATTTGGGGAAGGAACAAAGTAACGTTTTTGCCGGAAACGCCGCAAAAGACTTTAAGGCTACGGCACCGTTTCGGTTTTTGGGACTATAATCGCTGTCGCGAGCGGCGCGGCGTCGCGCTGCGCGAGCTCTAAACACACAATATCACGAACGAAGACAGAGGATCGGTGCTGCTCGTAAACCTACGCAGGGAAGTGCTCGAAGCGAATCTGGACTTGGTTCGGCGCGGTCTGGTGCTCTCCACGTTTGGAAATGCCAGCGGGATATCCCGTGAAGAGGGCCTAATCGTGATCAAGCCCAGTGGAGTTCCGTATGAAGGAATGAAGCCGGAATACATGGTCGTCACGGACCTGCAAGGCACACTGGTGGAGGGCGAGCTACGGCCTTCCTCGGATCTGCCGACGCACGTCGCGCTTTACCGGACGTTCCCCTCCATCGGAGGCATCGCCCACACACACTCGGAATACGCTACCGCTTGGGCTCAAGCCGGCAACCCCATTCCGTGCTTCGGCACAACGCATGCTGACTATTTCCACGGGCCAATTCCGGTGACGGAAAGTATGGGTGAGGATGAAATCGAATCAGCTTACGAAGCAAACACGGGCGCGGCCATCATTCGCACCTTCGAAAACATCGATCCCATGTCCATCCCTGGAGTGATTGTGGCCAATCACGGTCCGTTCGCCTGGGGCACCGATCCGCGCAACGCCGCCGAAAATGCTTGGATGCTCGAAACCGCCGCCAGGCTCGCCTATTTCACGATAACCATTAACCCGCACGCGAAGCGCATTGACGATGTTCTTCACAACAAGCACTTTTTGAGAAAGCACGGCAAGAACGCCTACTACGGTCAAAAAGGAAACAGGGAATGACAGAGAGCATGACCGCGACAGTTCATTACTCAGAAGCACCCCTTTAAGTTAAAGGGACTTCCGCATTCCGGAGCTCATCATGGCAAGCAAGAAAAAAATGACCATGGGGTTGATCGTAGGCAATCGCGGATTTTTCCCCGATCACCTCGCGAAGAGTGGCCGCGAAGAAATGCTCCAAGCGCTGCAAAAAGCCAACTACGACGTGGTAGCCCTGACGCCGGAACAAAGCAAATATGGCGCCGTCGAAACTCATGAAGAAGCCAAGCACTGCGCCGAACTATTTCGTTCGAAGGCTGGCGTGATCGATGGAGTCATCGTCGCTCTGCCGAATTTTGGCGACGAGCGCGCCATCGCCGATACCCTGCGCCTGTCGCGACTGAGCGTTCCTGTGTTGATTCAAGCCACGCCGGACACGCCCGGAAAGATGGCCATCACCCACCGCCGCGACAGCTTCTGCGGAAAAATGTCCGCCTGCAACAATCTTAGACAATACGGCATCCCGTATTCCCTGACCACGCTGCACACGGAAACTCCCGATTCTCCGCAATTTGCCAAGGATCTGGAATGGTTTGCGGCGGTATGCCGGGTGGTCAACGGTCTTCGCAATCTCCGCATCGGCGCTCTCGGCGCTCGCCCAACCGCGTTTAACACGGTCCGCTACAGCGAGAAACTGCTCGAAGCCAGCGGCATTTCCGTGGAAACCCTCGATCTTTCCGAAGTGCTCGGACGTATCAGCCGCATGAAAGATAATGACCAAGCAGCCGTGCAAAAACTGGAATCCATTCACAAGTATGTTCCCGCCAAGGACATTCCCGCGGCGGCACTGCTCAAAATGGCCAAGCTGGGCGCGGTGATCGATCAGTGGATGAAGTCCACCGACGTGCAAATCAGCGCCGTGCAATGCTGGACTTCCCTGGAAGAAAATCTCGGCATCGTTCCTTGCACGATTATGAGCATGATGAGCGACGCGCTGCTTTCCAGCGCGTGTGAAGTGGATGTGTGCGGTGTGCTTGGAATGCATGCGTTGCAACTTGCTTCGGAAACTCCCAGCGCGCTGCTGGACTGGAACAATAATTATGGAGCCGATCCAAACAAGGCTGTCTGTTTCCACTGCAGTAATTTGCCGAAGCATTTTTTCCGCGATGTGAAGATGGATTATCAAGCGATCATCGCTGGCACAGTCGGGAAGGAAAACACCTTCGGAACTTGCACCGGCATCGTGAAGCCGGGCGACATGTGCTTCGCGAGATTCAGCACCGACGATGCCAACGGCCGCATTTGCGGTTATTCCGGTAGTGGCCGCTTCACTGACGATCCGCTGGAGACTTTTGGCGGCGCGGGCGTGGTGGAAATTCCCGGCTTGCAAAAACTATTGCGCTACATTTGCGAAAATGGATTCGAGCACCACGTGGCGGCTAACTTTTCCTCAGTCGCACCCGCCGTTCATGAAGCTGCGACGCGTTACCTGAGCTGGGACATGTACGCGCACGCAGAATAGCAAGTTGAGGAGCCCACTCCATCCATGGCCATCGTCGCCGGCGTTGATTTCGGAACTTTAAGCGTGCGGGTTTCGATTGTAGATAGTGACCGCGGCCTCTTGGCCACAGCGCTCGCCGAATATCCCCTGCACCGCAAGCGCGAAGACCCGGAGCACGCAACGCAATCGCACGATGATCAGATGCGCGCTCTCGCTGCCGCTACGCGAGAAGCCACGCAAAAGGCCGGCATCTCTGGCTCGCAAGTAGAAGCGCTCGCGATCGATACGACCGGCTCGTCCGTCATTCCCGTCGGCGAAAATCTGCGGCCTCTCGATGAGTACTACCTGTGGTGCGACCATCGCGCCAAAGGAGAAGCTGCCGAAATCACCGCCGTCGCTCACCGCGAAAACCTTCAAGCAATCGAATGGTGCGGTGGTGTCTATTCCTCCGAATGGGGTTTTTCGAAACTGCTGCACTGGCTGCGCCACAATCCGGCAAGGCGATCGCAATTCGTTTCGGCTTTCGAACATTGCGACATGGTCACCGCCACCCTTTGCGGGATCAGCGATTGCCGAAGCGTCAAGCGCAGCGTGTGCGCCATGGGACACAAGTGGCTCTGGAACGCCAGCCTCCGCGGCTTGCCTTCCGAAGAATTTCTGGTCAAGGTCGATCCTTTGTTCAAAGGCGTGCGCGGGAAACTTGCGGGTGAGGTTGTTACCTCGGATCATCTCGCTGGTCGTCTCTCCGCCGATTGGGCGGAAAAATTGGGACTCAAGCCAGGAATACCGATCCCGGTCGGAGCTTTCGACGCGCACTGGGATGCCATTGGCGCCGGCTGCCGCACCGACGACATGGTCAACGTCATCGGCACTTCGACCTGCATTATTGGCATCACTCCTTCTGTGAATCTTGTGCCCGGAGTCTGCGGCGTGGTGCAGGGAAGCGTGCATCCGCAGCGCACCGGGATCGAAGCAGGGCTTTCTGCGGTCGGCGACATTTTCAACGCGATCGCCCAGCGCGCAAAAACCGATGTCGCCACACTCAGCGAAGGGCTCGAGAAATATCGAGCCGGACAAACCGGCCTGCTGCGTATGACCTGGGACAATGGCGACCGCACCGTTTTGGTTAACCCAAATCTCCGCGGCATGACTCTCGGTTGGAACCTGCAAAGCACCGCCCTGGACGAGCTATTCGCTGCCATCGAAGGCACCGCGTTCCATACCCGGATTATTTTTGATCGGATGAGCGAACACGGTGTGACTATCAAGCGCGCCATCAACGCCGGCGGCATTCCTCAGAAGAATGCTGTGCTAAATCAGGTTTACGCCAACGTGCTGGGCCGTCCTGTCCTCGTCCCGGCCAAGAGTGTAATCAGTCTTGGCTCGGCTATCTTTGCTTTTTTGGCGGCAGGTACCTTCAAAACCGTCGAAGAGGCGCAGGACAAAATCTGTCCTGGGCACAGTGTGTTTACCCCACAACCGGCGGCGCAGAAGACGTACGATACCCTCTACGGCCTCTACAAGAAACTTTATTTCGCGTTCGGTCAGTCGAACAATACGTCGTTCGGCGAGGTTTTGCCCGCGTTGATCAAACTCGCACACGAAACCAACTCGCCTTCGTAGAAATTGGTACTCCTCGGGACCCCGGAGGTTCGTATGTCGCATCAGTCGAAAATCTCTCGACGCCAATTCGTCGTCTCCGCCGCAACGGCGACTGCGTTTGCCTCCTTGCCGTGGGAAAAAGTAATGGCCTTTGCCGGCCCAAGCGCTCCTTCCTCCCTCGAACGGTCGTGGAAAGACGAAGGAATTCTATACGTCGACAGATCACCCTACGCGAAGCTCCATAACATTCCTATCCACGCCGTGACCATCACCTCCGGTTTTTGGGGCAATCGCCGCGAAATCAACGCTAACAACAGCATCCCTTCAATGGAGAAGCTGCTGGAGGCCAACGGCAGAATGAACAATTTTTTGCGCCTGGCCGGTAAAAGCGACGCAAAGCAAACAGGGCCGGTCTATTCCGATTCCGACGTTTACAAATGGATGGAAGCTGCCGGATTCGTTCTCCAATCGGGCGACCACGCCGAGTTACTCGAACTCACCGAAAAAATCATTAAGGAAATCGTCGCAATTCAGGAGCCTAGCGGCTACTTGAACACCTATTACGTGCAGGACCGCGCCAAAGATCGCATGACCACCAATGTGCAGCGGTGGGGCCACGAACTTTACAATCTGGGCCACATGATTCAGGGTGCCGTTGCGGTTTATCGCGCCACAGGTGATCGCTCCCTGCTTGACGCCAGCATGCGCTATGTCGACGGCTACCTTTTGCCGAATTTTGGCCCGGAACCCGACAAGAAGCCGCT
The DNA here is from genome assembly GCA_035506955.1 of Verrucomicrobiia bacterium. GTDB lineage: Bacteria > Acidobacteriota > Terriglobia > Acidiferrales > UBA7541 > Acidiferrum. The sequence goes on along the minus strand of DATJOO010000066.1, from coordinate 37,422 downwards.
TTTCTCTGGGCACCCGGAAATGGAACTCGCGCTGGTAGAACTGTACCGCACCACCGGTGACAAAAAGTATCTGACGTTGGCGGGCTATTTATTACACGGCGACGAGCGCATCAAGTTTGGTGAGGAAGCCATCGTTTACCATTTCTGCGGTGTGCCCTTCACCACCCGCACCCATTTAGAAGGCCATGCCGTACGTGCCATGTACGCTTGCTGTGGCGCCACCGACTACTACATGGAAACCGGCGACGAATCCTATTTCAAGACGTTGAACATCCTGTGGCACGATCTGGTTACTTCGCAGATGTACATCACCGGCGGGGTGGGTGCTCGCAGCGATGGCGAAGCTTTTGGCGATGCTTACGAACTTCCCAATTTCACCGCGTACGGGGAAAGCTGCGCCGCCATCGGAAACATGATGTGGAACTGGCGCATGCTGACCGCCACCGGAGAAGCCAAATACGCGGATGTCATCGAGCGCGCGCTCTATAACGGAATCAATTCGGGCATGTCTTTGGACGGCACGCTCTATTGCTATCGCAATCCTCTCGCCTTTGATCCGGCCGGTGGCGATAAGATTCGCAATCCGTGGTACGACACAACTTGCTGCCCGCCAAATCTGGAACGCACTTTTGCCTCCCTGCCTGGCTATTTCTACAGCACCAGCAAAGACGGCCTGTACGTTCATCTGTACGACAATTCGCGATTGGATTGGCATTTGGAAGACGGCACCGGGCTGCAGGTCACACAAAAAACGAACTTTCCTTGGGCTGGAGACGTCGGGATCACGGTTTCACCCGCGAAACCCACGGACTTTGCTCTTTATCTGCGCATCCCTGGTTGGTCCAACAGCACGCAGATTAACGTGAATGGCGAATCTATTTTGGGCGAGAATCCCGGCCACTACCTCGCTATCCGGCGCCGCTGGTCTCCTGGCGATACCATCGACGTCAAATTCAACATGACCCCGCAAGTAATCGAAGCCAATAGCCGCGTTGTCGACGATTACGGTCGCGTAGCCGTGCAGCGCGGACCCCTGGTCTACTGCCTGGAACAAATCGACCAACCCGCAGGCGTTCCGCTTTACGACATTTCGCTCGATCTGCGGCCGAAATCCGCCGCCCCATTCGACGAGCACTTCGAGCCTGACCTTCTGGGCGGAATCTTGGTCCTAAAACATGCTGGCGCCGTCACGGAAAATGCCGGCACGGCGTTATACCAACCGTACACCAATGTCGTGTCGCAAACGCACGCGGTCGAACTACGCTTCATTCCCTACTACGCCTGGTCCAATCGCGCCGCGACACCGATGCAAGTCTGGACGCCGTACCTGCGCTCCTGATTTGCTGGGATAATGTCGCCGATGCATTTCAGATTTTTCGGGAGGAGACTCGTGACGACCAGGCGGTATGTCCGATTTATGCGAATCGATTCCCGGCATTTCTGCGCGCTCGTTCTTCTGTTCGCCAGTGCGGTAGGCCTTTTGCGGGGCGACACGCAAACACACTGGGTCACTTCCTGGGCTGCCTCTCCGCAACTAATGGAGTCAGACAATTCTTTGACGGCCGAAGATTGCGGTGATGCGACCCTTCGCCAGATCGTGCATCTCTCGCTCGGCGGAAGCCAGGTCCGTCTACGCTTATCGAATCGCTTCGGAAACACGCCACTGCATCTGACGGCAGTCCACCTTGCGCGAGCAATCTCGCCCGCTTCGGAAAAGATCGTAGCCGGCACCGATAAGGCGCTGACCTTTACTGGTGCGCCAGACGTTACCATTCCGGCCCAAGCCGACTACCTATCTGATCCGGTTTCTTTTCCCGTCAGCGTTCTATCCGATTTGGCCATCACGCTGCATTTCCAAGCGCCGCCCGAGATGCAGACTGGTCATGCCGGCTCTCGTGCAACCAGTTATCTCACGCACGGAGATTTCATCGCGGCAGCGGAATTCTCAACGCCCATAAAAAAAGTAGAGCACTGGTACTTTATCACCGGTGTCGACGTAGCAGCCGCGCCGGATGCGAGCGCCATTGTCGCTCTCGGGGACTCCATCACGGACGGACACGGCGCCACAACCAATGGCAACGACCGTTGGCCGGATATTCTGGCGCAGCGGTTACAACCGCAGCCGGCCTCGCACAATCTCGCGGTGGACAATCAGGGCATCGGCGGAAACCGCTTGCTTTTGGACGGCGCCGGACCAAACGCATTGTCTCGCATCGATCCGGACGTGATCGCACTATCCGGCGTCCGCTTCGTGATTGTGCTCGAGGGTGTCAACGACATCGGCATGCTCGGAAGGCAGGGTGAAGTCGCGCCCGCGGAGTACGAAATGCTAGTGCATCAACTGATTGGCGCGTACGAGCAGATCATCACCCGCGCGCATGCCCACAATATTAAGGCGATCGGGGCGACCGTCATGCCCTTCGTCGGTTCGGAGTTCTATCACCCCGGGCCGGCCACTGAAGCCGCCCGACAGGCGCTCAACGCTTGGATCCGGACGCCCGGACATTTCGATGCCGTGCTGGATTTCGACGTCCTCACGCGGGATCCCGAACATCCCGACCGGCTTCTACCGGCGTTTGATTCGGGCGATCATCTCCACCCGTCCCCTGCGGGTTACGCGGCCATGGCCCGGTCCATAGCGCTCTCGCTGTTTGCCGATGGGCCTGAACCCGAAAGAAGTGCGCGGCCAGCTGGGATGTAAGAGGCGGCTGCCCGAGGTTTAGAACAAATTTTGACAAGCAATTTGTGTTTGATAAAATTTCTTTCCGCCGGGAGAGGAAGGGGCGAGCACGCGAGTACACCTCTCTGGGCACTTTGCGCGCCGTGCCTTGTCTTGAGAATTTTCTTTTGTATTGGCAACAAGTTCACGGCTCGCCACCATCAAAATCCTTATGATTAATGTCCAAGAGCTTACGAAAAAGTACGCCCGCAATACCGCCGTCGATCACATCTCTTTTGAAGTGCGCAAGGGCGAAATTGTCGGCTTCCTCGGTCCCAACGGAGCCGGCAAGACCACGACCATGCGCATGCTCACCTGCTTTTTGTCTCCCACCTCGGGCACCGCAACCGTCGCCGGATTCGACATTCTGGATAATCCGTTTGAAGTGAAACGCCGCATTGGCTACCTGCCGGAAACCCCGCCGCTCTACCCCGAGATGCGCACTGCGGAATACCTAGAGCTAGTCGGAAGCCTCAAGGGCTTGCGTGGGCCCGAGCTGGCCAAGCGCACCGATTACGTTCTGGAAAGGTGCGCCGTGGCCGACGTCAAACACAAGGTATTGGGGAAACTCTCCAAGGGCTACCGTCAGCGCGTTGGATTGGCCCAAGCCATCATTCACAATCCGGATGTGCTGATCCTCGACGAACCCACCGCGGGCCTCGACCCCAAGCAAATCAACGAAACCCGCGACCTGATTAAGAGCCTGGCTGGTGATCACACTATTATTTTGAGCACCCACATCCTCCCAGAGGTGGAACAGACCTGCCAGCAAGTCATCATTATTAATCGCGGTAAGCTCGTTGCCATCGATTCGGTCAGCAACCTGCAACATCGCGCCCGCGGTGCCGGATCCGTGCTGGTCGAAGTCGCGGGGCGCAACGGCTCGCTGGATGCCGCGCAGGTCCAACGCAGCCTCGAACAGGTTTCCGGCGTCAGTCGGGTCCTGGCAACGCGCACCGGCGAAGATCGAGCAGTCTTTGAAGTCGACGGGAATAATGACCGGAGTTTGCGCGCCGACCTTGCCCGGGCGGTAGTGCAATCCGGCTGGGACCTCAACGAACTCCGTAGCGCGGCAGTCAGCCTGGAAGAAGTTTTCCTTCAACTTACGAATGCGGATGTCGCGGGGAATTCCAGCGAGTCGCCGACGGAGCCACCGGAATCCGTGGCTGCCAAGGCCGAGGAATAAACGCCATGAGAAATGTGTGGATCATCTGCAAAAAGGAATTGCACAGCTATTTCGTCTCTCCGATTGCCTGCCTGCTGTTCACGTTCTTTGCGCTCCTGTTTGGTTACTTCTTTTGGACCGGAGTGTATGGTTTCGTGTACTTGGGCATGGAATCCCAGATGCGCGGCGAGTCGTTTCCCATGAGCGTAAACGAGTTCTTGTTGCGTAATTTGACGGGAAACTTGAGCGTCATCGGCCTTTTCTTTGTTCCGCTTATCACCATGCGGCTTTTTGCCGAAGAAAAACGCTCGGGAACAATCGAGCTGCTGGCGACTTCGCCGGTACACGACGCAGAGATTATCGTGGGCAAGTGGCTGGCGGCGTTGTTGCTCTATGCCGGGATGTTACTGCTCACCGCCCTGAACTACGTTTGGCTGTTTAAGTACGGCAATCCCGATTGGAAGCCTTTGGCCATCGCTTATCTGGGCCTGCTTCTGCAAGCAGGCGCTCTCCTGGCGATCGGGACGTTTATCTCCACACTCACGCGCAACCAGATCATTGCGGCGGCGGCTACTTTCGGCGTTTGTTTGTTGCTGTGGATCATGGCTTGGGTTGGCGAATTCGAGTACACCACATGGGCTCGCGTCACCTCCTACCTTTCCGTGCTCAGCCATTTCGAGACGTTCGCGAAAGGTGTGATTTACACCAAGGACGTGGTCTTCTACGTCAGTCTGATTTTCCTCGGACTCTTCCTGACTTCTCGTTCTCTAGAGTCCTTGCGCTGGAGAGCCTAGATGAAGACGCCCTTCCTTCACGCACGGCAAACCAAGTACGCCGCCTTCGCGTTCAGCTATATCCTTATTGTCTTGGCCATAGTTGTTGTCGCGAACATTCTGGCCGACCGGCACAACAAATCCTACGATTCCACTTCGAATAAGCGCTATAGCCTATCCGAGCAGACCGCCAAAATCGTGAAAGGCTTGAAACAACCCGCCACCATCACTTACTACGACCAGAGTTCCCACTTCGACCGCGCCAAAGACGAACTCGACCAATACGCAAATCTCTCTTCCCAGGTGCACGTCAGATACGTGGATCCCGACAAGACTCCGGAGCTGGCCGGAGACATACGCGGTAAAGCCTACGGCACTGCCATCGTGCAGATCGGCGATCGCAAGGAAGAAGCTAAGGACCTTACGGAAGAAAGCATTACTGGAGCATTTATCCGCGACTTGAAGCGCAATGTCCGCACCGTCTGTTTCGTCCAAGGGAGTGGCGAGCATCAGATTGACGACACAAGCCGCGATGGCTATTCCAAGTTCAAAGATTTGTTGGGCCACGACGATTATCAGGTCAAAGCGATAAACCTGGTGACCCAGGCACAAGTGCCCTCCGATTGCACGGTGATCGTTCTCGGCGGCCCCGAGTCGGATTACCTGCAACCGGAAGCCGATGCCATCAAGAAATATGTCCAAGATGGCGGTCGCGCTCTCGTGCTCCTGGATCCGCCATTGAAAATGGGACGCATCGAAATCGCCGATAACGATGCTCTCTCGAAAGTCTTGGAAGGCTGGGGCGTCACGCCTGAAAAGAACCTGATTCTGGACCTGAACCCGATTGGCCAGATCGCCGGACTCGGCCCGCAAGTAGCGCTGGTTACCACCTACGATTCCCATGCCATCGTGAACGACTTGAAGCGGCAAGCTACGGGCTTCCCGATCGCGCGCTCGCTTCAAATCAAGAATGGCGACAAAACCAACGTACAGGCGCTGTTCAGCTCATCGCAAACGAGCCTGGCCACCGTCAAACTCAACAGTTCCGCGATTGATCCCAACGACCCGAGCAATACCAAAGGACCGCTCTTGCTTGCCGCCGCCGGAACCTACAACACCGGCAAGGAGAATTCACAAGGCCGCTTTGTGGTTGTCGGCAGTTCGAATTGGGCCGCCAATTCGTTTCTGCCCTTCAATGGAAACCGGGATCTGGCGCTCAACGCGATTAATTGGCTTGCTTCGGATGAAGACTTGATTTCGATTCGTCCGAAAGAACGCGAAAATCGAAATATCACCCTCACGCAGGCACAGTTACGGTGGCTTCGTTTAAGCAGCCAATTTCTGTTGCCCCTTCTAGTGGTTTTCGCCGGCTTTTCCGTGTGGTGGCGCCGACGTTAGGACACCTCAATGAAACTGAAAGGTCTTTTGATCGCCTGTCTTGTCCTTGCTGCTCTTCTCGGCGCCCTATATTGGTCGAACCATCATCCCGCGGACGCCGGTTCCTCCACGAAAGCCTCCACCGACGTCGCCCCGAGAATCCTCTCACTCGCAACACCCGATATTACCGGCTTGACCATTCAGGACAAGGGTCAGCCCGCAGTCACGCTCACCCGCGACAATTCCGGTCAATGGCAAATTACTGCACCGCAACCGCTGGCAGCCGACCAGGATGCTGTTTCGAGTTTACTCGCGGCACTTTCTCCCCTGAACGCAGAACGCTTGCTCGAAGATAAGGTCTCAAACCCGGCCTCTTATGGATTATCTGCGCCCGCCGTGCAAATTGACGTCGCGCTCAAAAACAACAAAGCGAAAAAAGTGCTGATTGGGGATCAGACTCCATCCGGAAATGCGTTTTACGCCATGCTGGAGGGCGACCCGCGCCTTTTCACTGTCGCCACTTACACCAAATCCAGTTTGGACAAATCCTCCGAGGCTCTTCGCGACAAACGCCTGATCACTGCCGATTTCGATAAAGTCACTCAACTGGAACTCACGACAGACAGGGCGGGCGCAAAAGAAGACATCACTCTTGCCCGAAATAAGGATTCCTGGCAAATCGTCAAGCCCGGTTCATTCCGTGTTGCAACCGACCAAGTGGACGACCTGATTCGTTCGCTGAAAGACGCCAAAATGGAAACGGGTTCCTCCTCGAAAGATAGCGCCAATGCCGCCGCATTTAAGTCCGCCACTCTTGTCGCGCAGGCAAAGATCCTGGGCGCTTCCGGCACGCAAGAACTCGAAATACGAAAAGCCAAAGAGCAGTATTACGCGAAGTCCAGCACCCTACCCGGCGTCTATGATGTTTCGGCCACCGTTGCTACCGGCTTGAATAAATCTTTGGACGATTTGCGCAACAAGAAGCTTTTCGATTTTGGCTTTGAAGATCCGAACAAAATTGAGATTCACGACGGTTCCAAGTCTTATTTTTTCACTCGCTCCGGTTCAGACTGGTATGGCTCGGACGGAAAAAAACTGGATGGAGTCAGTTTCGCGTCCTTGCTTGGCGACATCCGCGATCTGGCCGCCACGAGATTTCCGAACTCCGGTTTCACCACACCAGCCATCGAAATCGTGGTGACACCAAAAGACGGAAAGAATGTGGAACGGGTCTCGATCGCCAAATCGGGCGAAGATTACATCGCGAAGCGAGACCATGAGCCTGCGCTTTATGAACTTTCTTCTGCAAGCCTTCAGGAATTGCAGCGATCCGCGGGCAACATCAAGTCCGCGGCAATCGCGAGCAAGTAGCGATTCGGGGCAGTTTTCACGCCACATTGTCACCTAACCAACGGTTTTTAATCGACTTATGGTGATGTGCTACAAGTCACAGCCTACGTCCTTGTTGCATGTCATTATCAACTGGACGCACCCGGGCTTCTACGGTGACTACTCAGATCATGCCATCCATTTGGGCCTCCCAGGGCAACTTCACCCTCGGTTCCTCGCTCTCGGATCTTTCCGTAGGTGAGACCGGCACGGTTCAGGAAATCCACCTCGAAGGGAAATTGCGCAGCTACGTGACGCGCTTTGGCTTTGTTGAGGGCACAGCGGTCTCAGTGATTCGCCAAGTGCCCTTGGGTAGCCTGAGGGTCTACCGAATCGGCCAGGCGGAAATTGCGTTGCGACCGGAAACCGCCGAGCAGATCCGGGTCACGCGAACAGCCACATGACGTTCCCTTTCCAACGCCAGGCCAGTTGCCACGAATTCCCCAGCAACGGAAACAATCATGGACCCAGCCCATCGATGGCGGGAATTCGCACTTGCGCGATTATTGGTCCACCGAATTCCGGAAAGTCCACGCTGTTCAATCGACTGACCGCACTGCACCAAAAGGTAGCGAACTATCCGGGCGTAACCGTCGAGCACAGGACTGGGATGTTGGCGGGAAACACTGGGCGGGAAGTCATGCTGGTCGATCTACCCGGAGTCTATGACCTTACGGCCTACTCCGAGGACGAACGAGTAGCCGCGCAGGTTTTGCATGGCGAAATGCCCGGAGTGGCTCGCCCCGATGCCGTGTTGATTGTGATGGACGCCACCAATCTGGAGCGTCACCTCTCCATCGTTCCCGATGTTCTTCGCACAGGCTTGCCCGTGCTGCTGATCCTCAACATGGCCGATCTGCTGGCGAAACGAGGAGGACAAGTAAACCTGGTGAAATTAGCCGGGCAACTGGGCGTGCCGGTTGCATTGGTTTCGGCCGCCAGTGGCAAGGGAATGGACGCCATCGAAAATTTCCTGTGCGCGGACATGCACAAGAACGGGCGCCACGAACTGCCGGTATTACACGGACCAATTGCCTGCCAGCGTTGGGCCCGGCAACTCGCCGGAGAATCCGACTATCGCGCCCCGCTACCGGCCGAATGGACGCGACGGTTGGACGGCGTTTTGCTCCACCGCGTTTGGGGCCCGCTGGTTTTCCTGCTGGTCCTTGTCGTTCTGTTTCAGGCCGTATTCACGATCGGTCAACCGCTCAGCAATGGATTGCAGAATGTTCTGAACAATCTCGGAAACCTGTTTTTCTCCTGGATGAAGACTGGGCTTCTGAAATCGATCTTATTCGACGGCGTCTGGCGGGGCCTAAGCTCGATTCTGGTTTTTCTACCGCAAATTCTAGTGCTGTTTTTGTTCATTACCATTCTGGAAGATTCGGGCTATCTGGCACGCGCTGCGCTCATGGCCGATCGCACCATGCAAAGAGTTGGCCTGAATGGCAAGTCGTTCGTTCCGTTGCTTTCGGCATATGCGTGTGCCGTACCGGCGATTATGGCGGCCCGCACCATCGAAAACCGGCGGGACCGCCTCGCCACCATTCTGATCGCCCCGTTTATGACCTGCTCCGCGCGACTGCCGATCTACACACTGGTAATCGCCGCGTTTGTTCCGGAACATGCTGTGCTTGGGCCATTGCTCGGTTATCGCGGGGCGGCCATGCTGGGTCTCTACGTCATCGGCTTTCTGGCTGCCCTGTTCACCGCCGCCATCCTGAAATCGTCGATCCTGAAATCCTCTCCCATGCCTTTCATCCTGGAACTGCCGGAATACCGTTGGCCGACCTTACGCTCGATGGCCATTCGATCGGGCGATCGCGCCTGGGTTTTCACGAAAAACGCCGGCAGTGTGATTGTGATAGTTGCCACGGTGCTTGCGCTCATGGCGAATTTACCTTTGGTCGGTGGCGTCCCGCCGAGCCTGCACCAAAGCGTCGTCGGACGGCTCGGGCACAGCATCGAACCCCTGATCGAGCCACTCGGCTTCAACTGGCGGGTCGGAATTGGTTTGATCACTTCGGTATTTGCCCGGGAAGTGATCGTGGGCACCTTCGGAACGCTCTACGGAGCCGACCCCGCATCCCGAAACCTAACCCTGCAAAACGCACTGCACAATGATCTAACTCCGGCCGCCGCCGCCGCGCTACTGGTTTTCTTCGCTTTTGCCATGCAATGTACGTCCACGCTCGCTGTGGTCAAACGCGAAACTAACAGTTGGAAATGGCCCGCCTTGCAGTTCCTTTACATGGCCACCTTGGCTTACATAGGCGCACTCGCCACGAATTTGCTTGTGTCCCACTTTTGGCACTAAAGCGCAGGGGACTCCGCGAAAGCAACGGGCGTGCACAAATCACATCCCGGAAAGGTCCTATGGGTGTAACAAGTCAGGGGTTTGTGTTTGTGAGCTGAGCCGTGTCCATGTAGAAGCACGGCTCTCCAGAAAACCGTTCCAAGGAGCGCAGTATGAATTATCCAGTTTGGGATTTGAGCTTCGGCGCGGGCCTGCTCATCGCTCTGGTGGCCATCTTGCATGTCTTTGTTTCGCACTTCGCGGTCGGCGGTGGTCTTTATCTCGTACTGACCGAAAAGAAGGCGAGACGCAATCGAGACTCCGCACTGCTGACCTGGCTGAAGACGCACACGAAATTTTTCGTTTTGGTGACGGTGGTCTACGGTGCGGTCAGTGGCGTGGGCATCTGGTTTACGATTGCGCTGATCAGTCCAACTGCGACGAGCAATCTGATTCACGCCTACGTTTGGGGATGGGCCATCGAGTGGGTGTTCTTTTTCATCGAGATTACCGCCGCGCTGCTCTATCTCTATGGTTGGGACAAGCTGGAGCCGAAGCTACACCTCTGGTTCGGCTGGATCTATTTCATCGCCGCCTACCTCAGCCTGGTAATCATCAATGGAATCATCACGTTCATGCTCACTCCCGGGCGTTGGGTGGACACGCACCGGTTCTGGACCGGCTTCTTCAATCCGACGTACTTCCCATCTTTACTCTTGCGCACATTTATTTCCTTTGCGCTCGCGGGAATCTATGCCCTCCTCACCGCAAGTCTCGAAACCGATTCCGCATTGAAAGCGCGGATTGTGCGGTGGAGCGCCTGGTGGGTCGTGCCGTCGCTGGCCGTGCTTCCCGCATTGGGCTGGTGGTATATCCGAAAGATTCCCGCCGAACTTTGGGCCAGTGCACGTGGCCCCATGGCCACCGGAACGCACTATGCGGCCCTCGCGGTACTGCTGCTCACGTTGACCTTCGTGCTCGCCCTTATCGCGGCATTCCGGCCGAGCCGGCTGCACCTTGCCTTCAGTCTGCTACTTCTGCTGGCAGCACTGGGCACGATGGGCTCATTTGAGTTTGTCCGCGAAGCCATCCGCAAACCCTACGTGATTGGCAATTATTTGTATGCAAACTCGATCTATGCCAATCCCACGCCCGGCGATGGAGGTTTCAGCGTCGACAAAATTACGGAAGTAGGAGTGTTGCAGAGCGCCAAATGGGTTGGGCAGCGTAATCTGACTCCAGAAAATCAAATCGAGATCGGCCATGAGATTTTCCGCGTGGAATGCCAAAGTTGTCATACCACTGACGGCTATCGCAGTTTGAAACGCTACCTCACGTTACGACAGTGGGATCAGAGCCGCATCCAAGCCATATTGGGTGGCTTGGACCTGATGCATAACGGGGTTATGCCACCCTTTGCGGGAACAGATCCCGAACGGCAAGCCCTGGCCGCGTTCCTACACACGATTCAGCCCGTCGCCGACAGTGCTGCTGTGGCCAAATCCGATGGCAAGACCGTTTTTGAGCGGAATTGCGGCATGTGCCACCAAGCGCGTCCCGACGATCCGCTCTTCACCGGGCTTCCCCCGGATCCTGTTACGGCTAGCGACACGTTGAAGGATCTCCCAACCATTTTCCCGCGGATGCCTGACTTTAAATTATCAGACGCGGAACGAAGCGCGTTAGTGCAGTGGGTCAGCGCCGAACGCAAGGAACACGGCACGCCTGTCGCCAGCAAGGAGGTCAATTGATCGCCATGGGACCCAAATTCATTCCAAGCCTGGATCCGAATCCACTTCCCGCGCCGTACTGGGTGTTTAAGCTTCTTCTTCTCGTGACCTTTGTCTTACACATCGTAGCCATGAATTTTCTGCTCGGTGGAGCAGTGCTCGCACTCGTCGCCAGGTGGCGGCCCGGAAATGTCCAGCAACGGAATCGCGCGTTTGCCGATATCGCCAAGAAACTTCCCGTTTTTTTGCCGGCCACCATCACGCTGGGCATCGCTGCACTTCTGTTCGTGCAGGTACTCTACGGGCAATTTTTCTACACATCTTCGGTCATCGTAGCTTGGCCGTGGTTTCTCGTATTGGTTTTTCTGACCATCGCCTACTACGGCTTCTACTATGTCTCCTTTCAGAAATACGGCTCTTCGGCAAGGACAAACGTCGTGATGCTGATGAGTGTCCTACTGATCTTCACCATCGGATTCATCTACAGCAATAATTTCACGCTGAGCCAGACACCCTCTCGCTGGCAGGGCAAGTATTTTGCGAACCCGGGTGGATGGAACTTAAATCTCTCGGAGCCCACGCTGATTCCGCGATTTCTTCACTTTTTTACCGCGGCAGTCGCCGTTGGAGGACTGATGCTGGTGTTTTTGGCGCTGGCCCGCTCGAAAAAGGACCCGGAGTACGGCAAGTATCTATTTCAGCTTGGAGGAAAGGCGTTTCTCTACGCGACTATGGCGCAATTCCTGATTGGCACATGGTTTGTGATCAGCCTGCCTCGCGAGGTGCGCTCTCTATTCCTTCGTGACGGTTTGCCGATCGCGCTCCTCGGTGCCGGAATCGCTGGTGGCTTGGCCAGTATTTTCATTATGTCCGAGGCCCTGCACAAACAGGACATTCGGCGCGCCGCGTATTACGTCACGCCTTTGATGGCTGTGGTCATTTCTTGCATGGCGGTAATGAGAGACGTGCTTCGGGGTATCTACCTGAAGCCATATTTTCATCCAGAACAATTCGCGGTGAAAACGCAGTGGTCGGTTTTTCCCTTGTTCCTGGGGCTCTTTATCGCAGGCGTTGTGCTCTGGTTTGGGATGCTATATCGATACGGCTTGTTTAGCGCTGCGAACAAACCAAGTGTACAAAGCACCGAGCAAACTCAACCGGCAGCTTTCGCAGGCCAGCGCTAAAGCGCTCGCCCGGCATCGACCATCACGTTTTGTGGATTTGGGTTGTGCTACAGTTTGCCAATCATGAAAACTACGCACATCTTATCCCGTCGTTCGTTTCTGGCTATTTCCGCCACGGCTCCACTTGCGGCCTCCTTCGCCACGGGTAAACAACAGATCCCCGTTGGCCTGGAACTTTATTCCGTTCGCAATGAGCTCGCCAAGGATCTGCCGGGCACAGTTCGCGGCGTGGCCCACATGGGCTATCAGTGCGTGGAGTTTTATGCGCCGTACTACGATTGGACTCTCGCCTATGCCCAACAGATCCGCAAGGAATTGGACAGCCTTGGTGTGCGTTGTTATTCCACGCATAACGGCTTGGAAGCTTTGAAGCCCGAAGGAGTTCATAAGGCCATCGAGTTGAACCAGGCCCTTGGCGCGCGGTACATCGTCTTGGCCCATCCTGGCGAAGAAATCTCGGACGCCAATGGCTGGATGCGCATCGCCGAAATCTTGAATCAAGCCAATCAAATTCTGAGCCCGCAGGGAATGTATGCCGGATATCACAATCACGATGCGGAGTGGAAGCCCATCGCCGGCAAAAAGCCGATGGAGATTCTCGCCGCGAATACCGAAAAGAGTGTGATGTTGCAACTTGATGTGGGCACTTGTCTGGAGGCTGGCAGTAATCCGGTGGCTTGGGTGAAAGCCAATCCGGGACGCATTCGCTCTATTCATTGCAAGGATTGGTCACCGCAAAAAGGCTACAAGGTGCTGTTTGGCGAAGGCGTGGCTCCATGGAAAGAGTTGTTCGCGGCCGCCGAAAGCTCGGGGGGCGTAGAGTTTTACCTCATCGAACAAGAAGGAAGCGATTATCCGGAGATGGAAACTGCCGAGCGTTGCCTCGCGGCGTTTCGCAAGATCCACGGTTAGCCTCACCTCCTCCATCCAGCCCGCAACACGTGTCTCGTTATCCTGTTGAACTGCATCCGCATCTGCCGCATCTAATGAAGTGACGTGCCTGCGGCTCCCCAAGTAGGGGTTTTGCTGCAATCGCTGCCCTTGGTTCACAGGTGTAAAATGGAACCTGGCGGAGTACGGGACAGAAGGGAGGCAATGCAATGAGAAAGCCGGTTTTCTTCATCATTCTTTGCCTGTTGGTTTCGCTCGGCTTGTGGCCGTCACTGGCATTTGCGCAGCACGGTGGGGGTGGCGGCCACGGCGGTGGCGGATTTGGCGGTGGCGGCGGTTTTCATGGAGGCGGTGGTGGTGGTGGGTTCCACGGAAGTGTTGGTGGAGGCTTTCACGGCGGTGGCTACAGCGGAGGCAGCACCCGCGCTTACGGCGGCTACCGTGGCGGCGCTTATTACGGTGGGCGCGGTTACTACGGTGGCCGCGGTTATGGTTACGGTTATCGCGGCTATCCGGGCTACGGTTATGGTTGGCGCGGTGGTTATGGTTATGGCCGCTACTGGGGTTATCCAGGTTATGGCTGGGGTTGGGGCTATCCCTACTGGGGTCTGGGCTTCGGTCTAGGCTGGGGTTGGCCATACTGGTGGGGTTATCCCTATGGCTATTCGTATGGCTATCCTTATTCTTATTACTCCTATCCTCCAGATTCTTCAGACTGCACCCCGGGCTACAACTGTCCAGACAACAACAATGGGAGTGACGATCCTCCTCCCAATCCGAACTTTGGCGGCCCTCTCTATCAAGGACCGAATGATCCAGCACCGCAGCGAGTGCCCGCGAATCCATCGCGTCCTTCCGCGACGCCACCTGCTGCGACTACGGTGCCTCAGAACTATGCTCCCAGTAGCAGAGTGCCCGACGACAATTCCACCTCTCCGGTCGTTTCCGTCGACCACATCGTGGCTACCCCGAGCAGCTATCACGTTGTGCACGCTAACCTGACCAGCACACATCTCTCGCCGAAGATGCAGAACGCCGTGCAGCACTTGGAAGACATGCCGCCGTTCGCACGCGAACGCGAGATCGACACGGGCCGATATAGCCATTTCACCCCTGCAGAGAAGCAGGTTTTGCGGAACGTACAATAAGTTGCTGATTGGAAGCTAACCTGAGAGAACGAAACGGCCGGCGCGAGTCCAAAATGCCGGTCGTTTCCGTTTTTAGCTCTTCCTTTCCGCCTCGGCCCGTGTTTGAATGTCTCCTCTTTTCAACGGATTCGACAGAACAAACCCGCGTATCCGCCCGTTTTTATAAGCACGCGGCAATAAAGCCTATGCGCCCAGTCCGCTGAGGAGGATTCGTCACCTTGATGAACCGCAGATTATTTTTGAAGCAGTCCAGTGCCGCTGCTCTTCTTCCGCTGTCACCACGTCCGCTTTTCGCCAAAGCGCCTTTTCACCGGCGACGTCCCTCAGATCCGGATTGGCCCTCGCCCGCAGCGTGGAAAAAACTAAATGACGCTGTGGGCGGCAACTTGATTCCGGTGCAGTTTCCGCTGAACGCATGCAACTCCGGACCCGATGCGCCCGACTGCAAAAAACTCTTCGAAGATCTGCGAAATCCTTATTTCATCGGCGATCAACCCTCCGTTACACAAACCCTGGGTTGGATGGACGCGTGGGCGACCAAGCCCAGCGTTTACGCCGTCGCCGCCAGAAACGCCCACGATATCGCCGCAGCCGTGAATTTCGCGCGCGAAAACAATCTACGTTTAGTGGTAAAAGGCGGCGGGCACAGCTATCAAGGTACTTCCAATGCCCCCGACTCGCTTTTGGTTTGGACCCGCCACATGCACGACATCAACATGCACACTGATTTCGTACCGCAAGGATGCGCCGGCACCATTGCTCCGCAACCCGCTGTGACCGTGGGCTCCGGCACCATTTGGATGCAGGCGTACCACGAGGTCACCACGCAAGCTGGCGCGTATGTGCAAGGCGGAGGATGCACCACCGTCGGCGTCGCGGGTCTGGTCCAGAGCGGCGGGTTCGGCAGTTTTTCCAAGCATTACGGCACCGCGGCGGCTGGTTTGCTGGAAGCGGAAGTAGTCACTGCGGACGGCAAAATCCGCATCGCAAATGCTTGCACAAATCCGGATCTTTTTTGGGCGCTCAAAGGCGGGGGCGGGGGAAGCTTCGGCGTCATCAGCAAGCTCACTCTACGCGTGCGCGATTTGCCGGAATTCGGGGGTGGCGCTTTCTTCCGTGTAAAAGCTTCCTCAGACGATGTTTTTCGCCGCTTGGTTCGCCAGTTCGTTGGCTTCTACCGTGACAATCTTTTCAATGATCACTGGGGTGAGCAAGCACACATTAATGGCGACAACTCCCTCCAAATCAGCATGGTCTCTTATGCCCTCGACACCGATGCGGCCAGAAAAATTTGGCAGCCCTTTATGGATTGGCTCGCGGCTTCCCCCAGCGCCTATTCCATCGAAGCAACACCGGTTATCGGCAGCATGCCTGCGCGGCACTGGTGGGATGTGGATTGGCGCAAGGAACATAAGCATCCCGTTTTCAAAGCTGATCCACGGACAGATGCCAGCCCCAATAATGTGTGGTGGACCGGCGATGGCGGCCAAGTCGGCTGGTTCATTTACGCGTTCGAATCACTTTGGATCCCGGCATCCCTGCTGGACGAACATTCGCAAGAACAGCTAGCCAACGCGCTCTTCGCCGCATCGCGACATAGCGATGTGGAATTGCACTTCAACAAAGGACTGGCGGGAGCGCCTGCGGATGCCATTGCAGCGGCCAAGGACACGGCCATGAATCCTGCCGTTACCACTGCGTTCGCACTCGCGATTATTGCCGATGGGCAGCGACCAGCTTATCCCGGTCTTCCGGGACACGAACCGGACGTCGCGCGCGGGAAAAAAGCAGCGGAGAGCGTTCACCTTTGCATGAATGAACTGCGCTCGGTTGCAACGGAACGCGGCGCCTACGTTTCCGAAAGCAATTATTTCGAACAGGATTTTCAGCGCGCCTATTGGGGCAGTAATCACACGCGCCTGGCCGCGGTGAAAAAGAAGTACGATCCGAGCGGTTTGTTCTTTGTCCACAACGGAGTGGGTTCGGAAGAATGGAGCGCCGACGGATTCACGAGGCTCTAGAAACTAAGTGGATTTCGGGTACCTACTTGCTCGGCGGATAATCCTTCAATAATTTTTGCACCCCGCTGTCCATTTGCTTTTGCTTCTTATCAGGTTTGGCATCCGGAGCGATCACGTTGCTGACCACCCCACGCCAGATCAGCTTCTTAGTCGCCGCGTCGTATATGTCCAGAACGAGCAAGCCGCTATGGACGATCGTGGTGCTGGCTCCTCCGCTAGCCGCAGTGCCGCCGGCACCCGACCCATAAGTCGCTCCCAGATCAAACTGGCTCAGCTTCTTTTCGTTACCCTGCGCAACCTGATAAGCAATATAGAGGTCCGGCTTGTCCTCCAACTTTTTTAAGCCTTTTTTCTCCAGTTCCGCATTGAACGTTCCGATCAACTGGTCTGCGGTTAAGTCATCCAGGTGCTGCGCAACTTGCACCGGCACCCACTTGTACGTCTTGTACTTCGCGAACTGCGCCTCGTGGTCAAACGTCACGCTCACATCTTGGTTCGTTTTAAGGAACTGCGGGCTTGCCAGCAGGAGCACTGCAGCCAAAAAGTAGTTCATCATTGAAACGCTTGCCTCGAATCCGAGAAAACCGTCAGCCCTTTCGACTATAACGCGGCCCATCCGAGGATGTCACCTGCTGTTCATCGCCTGACGACTTTCTCGTGCCCGCGCGTCTTAAATTCTGGCTGGTTTCGCACACTTCCACGCAGGCGTAAACTAGTGCCCGGAGAACTTGCTATGCCTTCCAAATATGACCTGAAAATCAATGGGCAGACCTTCTCTGTCGATGTGCAACCCGACGCCTCCCTCCTCTCCGTCCTCCGCGAACAACTCGACCTCACCGGCACAAAATACGGCTGTGGCGAAGGTCAATGCGGCGCTTGCACTGTTCTGATTGACGGACGCGCGCAACGTTCCTGTTTGACTCCCGTTTCTACCTTAGCCGGAAAATCTGTCGTCACCATTGAAGGCCTTGCCAAAGCCGATCATCTGCACCCGGTGCAACAAGCCTTCCTGGACGAAGGCGCCATGCAATGCGCCTACTGCACCTCCGGCATGATCATGTCTGCGGTGTCGCTTCTGAACAATCGCGAAAATCCATCCGATGCGGACATCCTGCAGTTCATGCAGGGAAATATCTGCCGTTGCGGCAGCTATCCGCGCATCGTGGCAGCCATCCGAAAAGCCAGCTCCGCCGGAAAGGAGTTGGTTCGATGACCCGTAGATCCGAATTCGCTGAAGGCTTGGAACCCGAGCGCTACGAATTGCATTCTCCCGTTTCGGTGATTTTCGAAAGCGGTCGCCGCGACTTTTTCAAGTTTCTCGGCGCGGGCGTTTTCATCGCCTGTGCCGCCACCAAAACGGCCGCATTTCAGGAGTCCGGCAAGAATCACCGCGGCAGTGAAGACGATTTGCCTCGTGAAATCGATGCCTGGCTGCATATTGGCGGAAACGGCGAAATCACCGTTTTCACCGGCAAGGTCGAAGTTGGCCAAAACATTCGCACGTCGCTCTCGCAAGCAGTCGCCGAAGAATTATGTGTGCCGATCGCACGCGTGCATCTGGTGATGGGCGATACGCAACTGGTCCCGTTCGACATGGGTACGTTTGGCAGCCGTACTACCCCGGTGATGAATCTGCAATTGCGCCGAGTTTCCGCCGCGGCCCGCGATGTTTTGCTCTCCCTTGCTGCGAAGCAGTGGAACACCGATGCCGCGCAACTCACGGCTGCGGACGGGAAAATCCTCGACCCCAAGTCCAACCGGTCCGCGACCTACGCGGAATTGGTGCAAGGCCAACGGCTTACGCAGTTGCTTCCGCCGGAGGATCCGCTGATACCCGCCGCGCAATGGAAGGTTGCCGGCCAGCCTGTTCCCAAAGTCGACGGACGGGATTTCGTCACCGGCAAGCATCGCTATCCCTCCGATTTCAAACTACCCCGCATGCTCTACGGCAAGGTGGTGCGCCCGCCTTCCTTCGGCGCAACGTTAGTCTCGTTTGACGCGCAGACGGCGCAGCAAATCCCCGGCGTCATGGTTGTGCGCGATGGCGACTTTCTCGCGGTCGCGGCACCAAGTACTGCGCTCGCCGTGAAAGCCGCGGCGGCGATCCAAGCCGAATGGAAGTCTGTGCCACAGCCCTCCAGCAAAGAGCTTTTCGGTTATCTGAAGAAAAATCAGATTGCCAGCGAACGCGAACCCGCATACGAAACCGGAAATGTCGACAAAATTTTCGCTTCGTCCGATCGTCGGCTCAGCGGTAGTTTCGACATTGCTTACATCGCCCATGCGCCCTTGGAGCCACGCGCCGCTTTGGCTCAATGGAATGGCGACCAACTCACCGTTTGGACCGGCACACAGCGGCCGTTTGGCGTTCGCAGCGAACTGGTCACCGCGTTTCATCTGCCGGAGGAGAAAGTCCGCGTACTTATGCCGGATATGGGCTCCGGGTATGGCGGAAAGCACACAGGCGATGCGGCACTCGAAGCCGCGCGACTGGCTCGGGCCGCAAATCACCCGGTAAAGGTGGTGTGGACCCGCGAGGAGGAATTTACTTGGGCCTATTTCCGGCCTGCCGGCGTGATCGAAGTAAGTAGCGCGCTGGGTGCCGACGGCAAACTCACCGCATGGGAGTTCCACAATTACAATTCCGGCGGGGCGGGCATTCGCACCTACTATGACGTGCCCAACCAGCGTATTCAGTTTCATCCTGTGAATTCGCCTCTGCGCCAGGGTTCTTATCGTGCGCTCGCAGCAACCGCGAATCATTTTGCGCGTGAAGTGCACATGGACGAAGTGGCCGCCTCAATCAAAATGGATCCGCTGCAATTTCGCCTGAAGAATCTGAAAGAGGAACGTTTGCGCGCGGTATTCGAACAGGGCGCGAGGCAATTCGGCTGGGACAAACCTCGCCAAGCCAATCATGGATTCGGCATGGGTGGTGGCTATGAAAAACTTGGATACATCGCCACCTTCGCTGACGTTTCCCTGAACCCAACTACGAAGACGCTCAAGGTCGAACGCGTGCTGACCGCTTTCGATTGCGGCGCGCTGGTCAACCCCGATGGTGTGCGCAATCAATTGATCGGCGCAAACGTCATGGGAATCGGCGGCGCGATTTTCGAAGCCATCGAATTCGAGAATGGCCGCATCCTGAACAACCGCTTCTCCAAATATCGCGTGCCTCGTTTTCGCGATGTGCCGGTCATGGACGCGCTCTTAATCGACCGCAAGGATCGGCCGTCGGTAGGCGCGGGCGAGGCTCCTATCCTCGGCATAGCTCCGGCAATTGCCAATGCCATCTATGCGCTGACGGGTATTCCCGCTCACTCCTTGCCGATGGCACCCGCGCTATCCGCGCGTGGTTACCAGCTGTCCTGACCGGGAAATAACAAAGGGGCGGCCGCTATTTTGGCGCCGCCCCCATGGACTCTTTGAACCGACCTCTGCCAGTTACTTTTTCCTATGCGGCGTTTTCACGTCCAAAGTGTGCAGCAAAGTGTGTGCGCTCGGCGGCGCTTTCACTCCACTCTTGAGCACGATGGAATCGGCGCTGATTTCTCTGCCGTAGAGCTTCTTGTTGGCATCGTTGTCCGGACGAAGCGTGGAACCGTCCAGCGATACACCCGCAAACGCACCGCGGGCCCGCGAGTAACTCAGAATTTCCGCTCGCATCGTAGCGTCCGTTTCTGCCGAAGCAGTGCGGCCCACGGGACCTGCAGCTGCCGATGCGTCTGCACCCAACTTCACTTTGCTCGTCAGAATTCCTTTGGCGCTGCGGTCACTCATCAGCAGCAATACAAAGTCCGTTGCTTCTCCGCCAATCTGCAATCCGAAGCTCCCGCCTTCCAGGGCCATCATGGTCGGCGCCGTCCACGGCCCTTCAAAATTGGCCCCACTCCGGCAAGTCATCACGCCACGTCCATAGCTGGCTCCCACAATGAACGCCGCTTTTAGTACCGATGGCAGCACTACCACGCAATAAGCTTTGTTCAAAACGTCCGCAGGAATGTCGTCAGGAACATTCAAGATTTCGGTCATCACCTTTCCCGCGTTCGCCACGCGGTCGGTTTCTTTTGTGTCGTCAGCCGCAAACAAACTGGTACTCGTGACGGCCAGACAAGCGGCCGCCACCACCGAGATCCAACTCCGTTTCATAAATAAGGCTCCTTAGGGCTTGTTGCCGGGGGCCTAGATCAGACGGCCGTTTCGGCGGGCGGGGAAGTTCGCGAGCGATTATAGGTCAGACTTAATCCTAAAAACTAGAAGAAAAACTCCTAGGTTCGGTAAGCGAAATCCCGTAGATACAGCGCAGTAGACATGAAACGGCAAATCCTATAGACCTATGCGCAATTCATGTCGGACTGATTTTGTCGGATTCCGCTGATGAATTTCTCATCATTTGCTGTATATTTTGTTGACTTTTTACTCAGCCACTGCAAACATTAGATATCCTTTCGACTCTTCCCGTGATCACTGCGCGCGGGTAATTTTTCCCTTCCATTACTTCGCTAACCCTCGCCGGTATCGCAGGTTTTTTGGGGTGCGCCCAACTCCACACGTGTCCATTCGTCTGCGCGCCGATTCGCCGCAGCGAAGGAGCAGCATGAATCACTCGTCCAGGCCAAGTGCGGTCGGCTATCCGCAACACGGTGTCATCCCCCGCCAGTTTGCAAAACACTGGACAGAACATCCCTGTTGGGACTATTACGTTTATCACGAAGATTCGAACGGTTCGTGTCAGGATCACTGCGCGCCTCACAGTTTCCATCCAACCCTGAGCACATTCTCTGTTCGTTCTCGTTTTTTAGTAAGACGGGGGGAAGCGAGTTGGGTCCTCGCCGAAAACTCATAGAGGAGAACAATATGAATCAAACAACCAAGAACCTCGGAGCGGTCGCAGTCATCGGCGTACTGCTGGCGGGCATTTGCCTGTTCAGCTCGCCGGCCAAGGCGGACGTCGCCGCCGCCGAGGCAACGTTTAAATCCAAGTGTGCCATGTGCCATGGCGCGGACGGCAAGGGCAAGTCCTCTATGACCGGCACGGACCTTACCTCCGCCGACGTGCAGAAGATGAGCGACGCGGACGTCAGCGCGGTCATCACCAATGGCAAGCCGCCAAAAATGCCGGCGTACAAGAGCATGACTCCCGACCAGGTGAAAGACATGGTCGCGTACATTCGCTCGCTCAAGAAGTAACGGAACCAGCTTCTGGCACGAGGCGCGAACGCTCCTCACGCGCCTCGTGCAAGTAAAACAAACAAGGAGGAAGTGATGAAGAAGGTTTTGTCAGGGATAGCAATTATCGCAGCGTTGTCGTTCGCCGGCACCGTCGTTTGCGCTCAGGATGCCGCCAACGGGGAAAAGACCTATAAGGCAAAGTGCGCGGCCTGCCATGGCGCGAACGCCGAAGGCAAAGATGCCATGAAGGCGCCGTCCATCAAGGGCAAGACTGCCGATCAAATCACCAAGCAGATTACCACTTCGCCGAAGCACGCTGGCGTGAAGAACCTCACGGCGGATCAGGTGAACGAAGTCGCTGCCTATCTCGCCACGCTCAAGTAGCCGTTCAAGTTCGCCGGTGGGCCTGTAGGAACAGGCACACAGTAGCAGTTGCTCCTGGGCCCCGGCGTATCCTTCGTCGGGGCTCTTCTTTCTGGAAGACGCGCTCGGTCGCGAACTGAAAAGGCGAGGACCTTTCGGTCATGAGTTTTGAAAACCCCGTGAAAGATTGGGCCAGGCTACTTTATTACCTGAGCCAAAATACGTTGAGTCTTATCGGCGTGGTGCTAACCACCAGCAGCGCCATCACTTTGATCGGCTTCTGGATTTACGATTTCATCCTTCCGGGTCCCCCTCACCCTTACGTCGGCATTCTGATTTTCTTGATCCTACCCGGTGTTTTTATTCTCGGTCTCCTTCTGATTCCGCTCGGCGTGTACTTTCGCCGTCGCAAGCTCCAAGCGGCTGGTGAATTGCCGTCGGTCTATCCCGAAATCGACTTGAAGACACCCATGGTACGCAATGGGCTGCTGTTCATCGGCTTTGCCACCCTCCTGAACATCATGATCTTCGGCTTCGCCTCTTATCGCGGCGTCTCTTATATGGACACCACCACGTTCTGTGGACAGACCTGCCATACGGTGATGGCCCCGGAGTTCAGCGCCTACCAGGGATCGCCGCATTCTCGTGTGGATTGCGTGGAGTGCCACATCGGCCCCGGTGCCGGATGGTTTGTGAAGTCCAAGCTCTCGGGACTCCGCCAGGTTTTCGCGGTCACTTTTCACACTTATTCCCGCCCGATTCCTTCCCCGGTGAAGTACCTCCGTCCCGCCAGAGAAACCTGCGAACAGTGTCATTGGCCTGCGCGCTTCACGGGAGATAGGTTCATCGTCAAGACCACCTACACCGAAGACGAAAAGAATACGCCGCTAAAGACCGTTCTCTTGCTGAAAGTAGGCGGCCGTACC
Source organism: Verrucomicrobiia bacterium (assembly GCA_035506955.1). Classification (GTDB taxonomy): domain Bacteria; phylum Acidobacteriota; class Terriglobia; order Acidiferrales; family UBA7541; genus Acidiferrum. The sequence continues at coordinate 14,265 of DATJOO010000066.1, read as the reverse complement.
TGGCAAGGCTCCGTCGGTATCCATGGACGTCATCTCGACGCCGGCTCGCGCATCCACTACATCTCCACCGACGACAAGCGCCAGGTAATTCCCGTGGTGTACTACACCGATGATAAGGGCAAGACTATCGAATTCGTTTCTTCAGATATCAAGGCCACCAAGGAGCAACTCGAGAAGGGCGAAAAGCGCTCGATGGATTGTATCGATTGCCACAATCGCCCCACGCACAACTTCGAACTGCCGGAAAATGCCGTCGATCTGCGGATGTCGCGCGGCTTGATCAGTTCGGATTTGCCCTTTGCCCGCAAGAAGGCGGTAGAGTTGCTCAAGGCTGATTATCCCGACCGCGATACCGCCAAGGCCAAAATCGTCGAAGGCTTCAACAGCTATTACCGCACTACTTATCCGGCCGTGTACAACACCAAGCGCGCCCTGGTGGAGCAATCCGCCGACGCCGTCGCGGACATTTACCTGCGCAACATCTTCCCGGACATGAAAGTGACCTGGGGCGTCCACCCCAATAATCTCGGACACAATGATTTTCCCGGCTGCTTCCGCTGCCACGATGGCTCGCACACCAGCGCGGACGGCCAAACCATCACGAATGATTGTAATGCTTGCCACAATCTGCTCGCGGTGCAGGAGGAAAAACCCAAAGTCTTAACGGACCTGGGACTGCAGCAATAGAAAATTCGACGGCCTTCGGGCCCGGAGGTAGTGCCTTATGAGCTCCAACCGAGCGCAAAGGCAAGGCCACACCCTTCTTGTTTCGGCCTTGCTTCTCGCGCTGGCGTGCGTGCTCGCTCCCACTCGCGCTACCGCACAACAAAAAAATGCTCATCCCCTGAAACAGGATGAAGCTTGCTTGGCCTGCCATGGCGCAGCGGGCATGAAGTCCGCCAAGGGCAAAGACATATCCATCAACTCCGCGAAGCACTCTGCCAGCGCCCACGGCATTCTTGGCTGTCAGGATTGCCACACGTCCATCAAGGATTTCCCGCATCCTGCGAACGTGCCCAAGGTCCAGTGCACCACTTGCCACGATCAGGAGGCAAAAAGCTTCGCCACCAGTGCCCACTCGGTGTTAGGCGATTCCGCTTGCGCCAGTTGCCACGGCAGTGTCCATGAACTCACCACTGCGGAAAATCTCGCACCTGCCAAATGCAATGAGTGCCACGCGGACGAAGTGAAGCAATTCGCGACCAGCATTCACGGCCAGGCCGCCGCGCGCGGCGATCACGATGCCCCGAAATGCATGTCTTGCCACGGCTCCATCCACGAAGTCAAAGCGGCCGGCGAACCCGATTCCGCGGTGGCCCGCAAAAACCTGGCCGACACTTGCGCAAAGTGCCACAGCGACGCCGGGTTTTTGTCCCGCCATCAGATTCCCGTCGCGCATCCGGTAGAATCCTACAAACAGAGCGTGCACGGCCGCGCCGTCGCCGCAGGCAGCGAAAAAGCGGCGGACTGCAATAGCTGCCACGGCAATCACGATATCCTTCCGGCGAAGGACGCAGCTTCGCGCGTAAACCATTGGAAAGTATCGGAAACCTGCGCCACTTGCCATGGCGAAATCGCCAAGGTCTATCAGCAAAGCGTACACGGCACAGCGGTGCAAGCCGGTGTGAAAGACGCTCCGGCGTGCGTCGATTGCCACGGCGAGCATTTGATTCTGGATCCCAAGAATCCCGCTTCCCCGGTGAATGCCGCCAATGTCTCTGCGGAAACCTGCGGACGCTGCCATGCCAGCAAGCGCATGGCGCAACTCTACGATCTGCCGGCAGATCGTGTTCCCTCCTACGCGGATAGTTACCATGGATTGGCCTTGCGCGAGGGCAAACTCACGGCCGCCAACTGCGCTTCCTGCCATGGCGTCCACAACATCTTCAAGTCCAGTGATGCCCGCTCCACCGTCAATGCCGCGAATCTGCCCAAAACCTGCGGCCAGTGTCACACGGGCGTGAATCAGGCCCGCTATTCCATAGGACCAGTTCACGTGCAAACCGGTTCGGGCCCGAACCATCCCGTGGTGCGCTTCATTCGCTGGACCTACCTGACGCTGATTCCTTTCACCCTCGGCTTCATGCTCTTGCACAATCTGCTCGATTTGCTGGCTAAGCTGATCCGCCGCAAGCCTCGCCGCGAAAGTAACGAAGTAGCGCTGCGCATGAATCTGTGGTTCCGCATCGCGCACTGGGGCATCATGGCCAGCTTCCCCACACTAGTCGTCACCGGCTTCGCTCTGAAGTTCCCCGACAGTTGGTGGGCCAAACCTCTCTTGCTGTGGGAAGCCAATGCCGGCGTGCGCGGTGGTCTGCACCGTACTGCGGCGATAGTCATGATTGCTGCTACGATTTTCCACGTCGTTCATTTGCTCGCACGAAAACAAGACCGCGCTTTCCTGTGGGGCATGATTCCCAACCTGGATGACGCCACCGACCTTGTGGCGGTCCTCCGCTACAACCTTGGCCTCTCCAAAAAGGAGCCAACCTTCGGCAAATTCAATTACGCCGAAAAAATGGAGTATTGGGCCTTCCTGTGGGGCACCCTGGTCATGGCCCTTTCCGGCTTCATCCTGTGGTTCAACAATTTTGTGCTGCGCCATTTCCCGAAGTGGATTACCGATGCCGCCACCGCCGTGCACTGGTATGAAGCATTGCTGGCCACCTTCGCGATCCTCATCTGGCACTTCTATCTGGTGATCTTCGATCCCTCCGTGTATCCCATGGACACGGCGTGGCTCGACGGCAAAATTCCCGCCGATCATTACCGGCATACACGCCCGGCGTATTATCGCGCATTGGCGAAGCGTGGCCTGATCACCACGCCCGATGAGGCAGAGGAAGAAGCGGCGGTCGAACACGAACCTGCTCACGGCGACGATTAGCGTCAGCGGCGGCCCGCTCACAGAGCGTGGCTTTTAGGTGTGGTAGTGTTTCCAGGGAGCCTGCCACACCATGCCCACTCGTCCAATCATCGAACCTTTCCGCATTAAAAGTGTTGAACCCATTCGTCGCACCACTCCGGCGGAACGCAAAAAGTTAATCGAAGACGCGGGATACAACTTATTCCTCGTTCCTTCCGAAGCGATCCTCATCGATTTGCTTACCGATTCCGGCACTTCGGCCATGTCCACCGAACAGTGGGCCGCCATGATGCGTGGCGATGAATCCTACGCAGGATCTCCCAGCTTCACGCGCTTTCGCAATTCCATCCAATCCATTTTTGGTTTTCACCATGTGATTCCCACACACCAGGGCCGCGCCGCTGAACGTATTCTCTTCAACGTGATGTGCAAGAAGGGCGACACCGTACCGAACAACACCCACTTCGACACCACGCGCGCCAATTGCGAATTTGTCGGCGCTCACGCCGTGGACATCCCCATTCCCGAAGCGAAAGAGCCGGCGCACCTCCATCCCTTCAAGGGCAACCTGGACACCGCTAAGTTGACCGAACTGATCGAGCGCGAAAGCCCCAAAAAGATTCCGCTCGTCATGCTCACGGTCACGAATAATTCCGGCGGCGGCCAGCCGGTCTCCCTCGGCAACATTCGCCAGGTGAAACAAATCTGCAAGAAACACGGCATTCCTCTGTACATTGACGCGTGCCGCTTCGCAGAGAATGCTTATTTCATCAAGCTGCGTGAACCCGGCTATGCCGACAAATCGCCGCGCGAGATCGCCCGCGAAATGTTTTCCTACGCTGATGGTTGCACGATGTCGGCGAAGAAAGATGGTCTCGCCAACATCGGCGGCTTCCTCTGCACCAACGATGACATTCTCGCGCAACAGGAAAAGGATCTGCTGATTCTTACCGAGGGCTTCCCGACTTACGGCGGCCTTGCCGGTCGTGATCTCGACGCCATCGCCGTGGGTCTAAACGAGGCCCTCGAAGAAGATTATTTGCAGTATCGCATCGCCTCCACGGCGTTCCTTGGCAATCACATTTCGCAACAAGGCGTGCCGATTGTGCAGCCGCCCGGTGGCCACGCCATTTATCTCGATGCGCGCGCGTTTCTGCCGCAGATTCCCGTGTCGCAATTTCCAGGAGTCGCGCTTGCCGTGGAACTCTATCTCGAGGGCGGAATCCGTTCCGTAGAAATTGGCACGCTGATGTTCGGCGAACACGCCACCATGGATTTGGTGCGCTTAGCCATTCCTCGTCGCGTCTATACCCAAAGTCACATCGAATATGTGGTAGAAGTCATCCTGGATGTGTGGCGCCGCCGCGACAAAATTCCCGGCTACGAGCTAACACATTCTGCGCCTTTCCTCCGCCATTTCAACGCGCGTTTGAGGCCTCTCGGTTCCTGACCCAAAGCGCCCACAGTCTGGCCTCGCTTTTGCTTCATTCAAGGAATAGTTGCCCGTGGATTCCGAGACCGGTTCGGGCTTACAGACCCGATAGGGCCACGCGTCCCACTTAACTCCCTGATCTGGCATGAGTTAAGAGAATCGGCGGTAGGGCGGCCCTGAGTCCGCCCGGGCCCGGCCGCCATTGCACCACCGGGAATCCCCGCAACCGCTGAGTCTTCTGGCTCAGTGTCTGCCTAAGGAGCTTTCGCCATGAAAGCCAACCCGGAAGCTCGCGGTCCACGCCTGGAGGTAGCGCAATTGCAAGCCGCCGCCGCTGAAATGCGCGCGATGAATGTCGTCAGCATTTTTGCCGCGGGCTCAGGCCATCCCGGCGGCACATTGTCCGTGATGGACGTTGCTGCCGCGCTGTATCTCAACGTTTTGAATCACGATCCAGTCGATCCCAACTGGCCCCGTCGCGATCGCGTTTTTTGGTCCGCCGGGCACAAAGCGCCTGCGCTGTATGTCGCGCTGGGCCGCGCGGGATATTTTCCACTCGACGACGTCGTGTTGTTGCGGCAACTGGGCGCCAAATTCGAAGGCCATCCGAATTGGTTGAAAGTGCCCGGCGTAGAAGTTTCCAGTGGCTCCTTAGGGCAAGGTCTGGGCGCCGCGGTGGGTAATGCGCTCGCCGGAAAGTTGCGCGGCGAACCGTTTCGCGTCTACGTCATCATGGGCGACGGCGAGCAGCAGGAAGGCAGTGTTTGGGAAGCGGCCATGGCTGCCGGTCACTACAAGTTGGGCAATCTCTGCGCCATCATCGACGTCAATCGCTTGCAGATCGATGGCTGGGTCAAAGACGTGATGAGCGTCGAGCCGCTGAAGGATAAATATACGGCTTTCGGTTGGAATGTCATCGAAATCGATGGCCACAACATGCCGCAGATTCTGGATGCGTTCGTCCGTGCCAAACAGGAAGCGGAACGCCCCACGGTCATTTTGGCTCGCACGATCAAGGGTAAGGGCGTCTCATACATGGAAAACGAGGCGGCTTGGCATGGCACCGCCCCGAAGAAAGAACAATTCGAAAAGGCTTTAACCGAGCTGCTCACGCCCGATTTCCCACGCTCTCGCGTGGATGCCTTGCTCCAGCGCGCCGCGACAAACGCCGGGGAGGCGGCCAAGAAGGCGAAAAATGGCATTCCCAAATTCGTCAACGAGTACTGGTGGAACTCGCGAACCAACATGAAAGTGGACATGGATCCCACGCGCATGGGGTTCGGCCGTGGCTTGGAGAAAGCCGGCGAAGATCCGCGCGTCGTCACCTTGCACGCCGACATCTCCGGCTCCATTCGCATCACCGACTTTGAGGCCAAACATCCTGAACGCAACAACCGCGTCTTCAGCGTCGGCATTGCTGAGCAAAACATGATGAGCGTCGCCGCCGGACTCGCACGCGAGGGCTTCATTCCTGTCACCGGCACCTACGGCGTTTTCGCCTCAGGACGTGCCTGGGACCAGATCCGCACAACAATTTGCTACTCCAATCTCAATGTTAAAATCGCCGGCGCCCATGGCGGCATTTCCGTGGGACCCGACGGCGCGACGCACCAGGCCCTGGAAGAAATTGCCCTGACCAACGTTCTTCCGAACATGAACGTTGTCGTCCCTTGCGATTCTGTGGAAACCGGAAAAGCCACGGAGCATACGCTGCTCTCCGTCCTGGGCCCCTGCTACTTGCGGTTTGCCCGTGAAGCCACTCCTATCGTTACCGACGCGGATACGCCTTTTGAATTTGGCGTGGCGAATGTGGTCCGCTATCGTGGCCCGCAACAAAGGTTTCTCGACGCGTTTGATACCATTCTCGGGCCGCGTTATCACAACGAACACGAGCAATTGGCCATAATTGCTTGCGGTCCCATGGTGCCCGAAGCCATGCGCGCCGCCTGGATTCTGAAGGAAGAATATGGCATTGAGACGCGTATCGTGAACGTGCACACGGTGAAGCCGCTCGACGTAGCCACGATCGTGCGTGCCGCCGACGAGACCCGCGCGGTCATCACTGCTGAAGAGCACCAGGTCGGTGGTTTTGGCAATATCATTGCCGGCGCGATCCTTCGCCACCGCTCGAATTTCCGTCAGCCTTTGCAGTTGGCCATGATCGGCGTCGAAGACCGCTTCGGCGTTTCCGGTAATCCCTGGGAGTTAGTACAGCACTTTGGCCTGACCGCCGAGCATATCGCCAAGCGCGCCCTCGAACTCCTGGACAAGAAAGTCGCCAGCGCTCCTGCCCTGGGCGGCGAACTCATCACCATTCGCTGCTCGCGTTGCGGCACACAAATTCCCATCAGCGAATTTGCCAAGGAGCTGCCTTCCCGCAGCGATGAACTCTGCGCCGATTGCGAGTACCAATCCTCCGACCTGTGCGGCGTCTGCCGCATAGAGTGGGGCAAAGTGACTGGTAACACCACGTATGTGTGCTTGGCTTGCCGCGCCAAGCCGGTTTTGCGCTAACTTCGCCAAAATCCAGCAAGCGCTTCCCAGCTTCGTCTCTGGACGTGTGCGAATCTGGGCGCCGTCAGTTATCCTTAGGCCCATGGTCAACGTCACCATCGATCCTGAGTTAAAGAACAAATGCCCTCGTGCCACGCTCGGAGTTTTAACCGCCAACGTCGTTCCACGGGAAACACCGGCGGATCTGCAAGACGAAATGAAGCTGCGCGAAACAGAAATTTTGCATCTTCCCGATCCTCGGACCCTGCTGGAGTCCCCTAAAATCCTGGCGACGCGCGCAGGCTACAAAGCCTTGGGCAAAGATCCGGCGCGCTATCGCGGCTCGGCCGAAGCTTTGCTCCGCCGTATCATCAGCGGTAAAGGCCTTCCGCAAATCAACTCCGTGGTGGACATCATCAATCTCGTCTCCGTGGAAAGCCGGTTGCCGATCGGCCTGTACGATCTAGCGCACGTGAAGGGTGACATCGCCTTTCGTCCCGGACGAGCTCGCGAAACTTATAAAGGTATCGGCAAATACGATCTTAATCTGGAAGGTTTGCCGGTTTTTTCGGATCGTGACGGTCCGCACGGTAGTCCCACCAGCGATTCCGAACGCACCATGGTTACCTCGTCGACGCGCGAGGTCGCCGCAATCCTGGTTTCCTTTGGCGGAGCCGAGGGCTTGCAATCTTCGTGTCAGCGCATGAGTTCCTTATTGCAAAAATACGCGGAAGGGCAGCAAATTCAGTTTAGGGCGTACTGGTAATACGGCTTGCGGAAACTTCGGCCTGTAGCACAGGCTTTAGCCTGTGGCCTGACCAATGAGCAACCACATCCACCCCATCGCTAGCTTGCTGGCCGCCGTTGGACGCGGCATCAGTGGCGTGCAGGTGCAATGGGCCGGCTGCGAACCCGACGAACGCCAGCGCATTTACTTCGCAAATCACACCAGCCATCTCGATTTCGTCGTACTGTGGTCCGCGCTTCCCTCCGAGCTTCGTGCCAGAACGCGCCCCATCGCGGCAAAAGACTATTGGGAAGCCACCCCGCTGCGACGCTATCTTGCCAAGAATGTCTTTCACGCGGTTTTTCTCGAACGCACCGTGCCGGCCAAACCAAAAAATTCTGACGAACCCCATTATGCCGGTCGCCACCTCATCGAGGAGATGGCCGACGCTCTCGGCGACGAGTATTCCTTAATCCTTTTCCCGGAAGGCACCCGCGGCAATGGCGAAAAAGTTGGCCCTTTCCGGTCCGGTCTGTACCACCTTGCCTTGCGTCGTCCTGATGTAGAGTTAGTGCCGGCCTATCTCGAAAATATGAATCGGATTCTGCCCAAGGGTGAGGTTCTGCCGGTGCCCATGCTCAGCTTGCTGACCTTCGGAAAGCCGTTGCATCTGGAACCGGGGGAAGACAAGGACATTTTTCTGGAACGCGCTCGCGACGCCGTTTCCAGTCTGCGCCGGATCGGATCTTCTTGATGTCTGAATTTCTCCACGATGCCAAGCTCGACTGGCTGTTCGGCGCCGTGCTCCTCCTGCTGGTAATCCTTAGCCTCGTCGGCAGCAGCCGCAGGGGCCGTCATCGCGAAGAGGGTAGCGGCAGCACGATCAGCAATCTGAACTCCTGGGTTCCCGCATGGTGGAAGATGTGCACCATCTTTACACTGGCGGTCCTGCTCGGGCGGATTGGCGCGCTCGTTCTCTTCGGCATCATTTCCTTCCTGGCTATGCGCGAATACATGACCCTGGTGCCGACACACCGCGGCGATCATCGTACTTTGTTCTGGAGTTTCTTCGTAATCATGCCGTTGCAGTATTACCTCATCGGCATGCAGTGGTACCTCCTGTTCGCCACCATGATTCCCGTGCTGGCTTGCGTCTACATCCCGCCGAGCATCGCCATTGCCGGCGATACCGAACAATTTCTTGAGCGCGCTTCGAAAATTCAGTTTGGAATCATGGTCTGCGTCTATTCGCTCAGCCACGTCCCCGCACTCCTGCAGCTAAAAATTCCAGGGTTTCTGGGCCACAACGCGCGTTTGCTTCTCTATCTCGTGGTCGTCGACCAGATGAACAACGTCCTTCAGTTTGTATGGGACAAACTCATTGGCAAAACCAAAATTGCCTGGCGCGTAAGTCCCAGCAAAACCTGGGAAGGTGCCTTTGCCGGTATGGTCAGCGCAACGGCGATTGGCACCGCGCTCTGGTGGGCCACACCCTTCACACCATTTCAGTCCGCCGGAATGGCCCTGATGATTTGTATCCTTGGTTTTAACGGCAATCTTGTGATGAGCGCCGTCAAACGCGACATCGGCATTAAGGACTTTGGCATGGTGGTCGAAGGCCGCGGCGGCATCCTCGATCGCATCGACTCACTCTGCTTCGCCGCTCCGATCTTCTTCCATCTGGTCCGTTATTTTTTCGTGTTGTAAGCGCTCGCGCTATCGGACCGCCTCTTCCACTTCTGACGCTTCTGCCAGCCGGCTTTTCAGAAAGCCCCGCGCCGCCAACAATTCCGCGTTCAGCAGCGCCGCCCCCGCTGCACCGCGCAGCAGATTGTGCGAGAGCAATGTCAGCTTCACGTCCAGCAGCGGACATTCGCGTACTCGGCCCACAACCGCTGCCATGCCATGTCCGGTGTTCGCGTCTTTTCGTGGCTGCGGCCGGTCATCGCCCTCATGCACCACAACCGGGTGCTTCACCGCGGTTGGCAATGACGCCAGTTCTTCGCTCACCTCAAAGTCGCGCAGCGCCTCGCGCACTTCCTCGATCGTCGCCGTTTTTTTCAGCCGCACCGAGACGCATTCCAGGTGTCCATCCACCACCGGCACACGATTGCAATGCGCGCTAATCCCCAGTCCCGCGTCGATGAACCGGCTCCCGTCCCATTTCCCGAGCAATTTCTGTGGCTCCGCTTCCATTTTTTCTTCTTCGCCGCTGATGAATGGCACTACGTTGCCAAGCGCGTCCATCGACGGCACTCCCGGATAGCCGGCGCCGGAAACCGCCTGCAGCGTCACCACGAACAGCTTCTCCAAACCAAACGCATCCGCCAACGGCTTTAACACCAGCACCAGGCCTGCCGTCGAACAGTTTGGATTCGTCACAATAAAGCCGGTATCGTAACCGCGATTTTTCTGCTGCACCGGAATGCAGTTGATGTGCGCCGCATTCACTTCCGGGATCAGCAGCGGCACATCTGCATCCATGCGGTGGTTCTTCGAGTTGCTCACTACCGGATAGCCCGCCCGTGCAAACCGTTCCTCCGCCTCACCCGCCACCGATGAATCCAGCGCCGAAAAAACAAAATCGCACTCCAGCGTCGTGTCCAGGTCCTTCACCACCAACCCGCGCGCCTTTTCCGGCACCGGGCCTTCCAAATGCCACCGCGCCGCTTCGGCGTAAGTTTTTCCGGTGGAACGTTCCGACGCGGCGACGGCGGTCAATTCGAACCAAGGATGCTCTGCCAACAGCTTCACGATGCGCTGTCCGACCATCCCGGTAGCGCCTAGAACGCCCGCGCGCCATCTTTTTGTGTTTGCCCGAGCGTTCATGCCAATCCTCCCTTTTGTTGCGAGCCGATGCGCGTGCCGCGTGCCTGTGGTTTAAATGTGTTTCGCACCCAAACCGTCATTTTGGTCTGCGCCGCCAGCGGCAGCACGTGGGGATGCAGCACCTTGGCCCCGCTGGCCGCCAGTGCGTGGGCCTCATCGTAACTCAGTTCATGCAGCAACTTCGCCTCCTCGGACTCGCGCGGGTTCGCGGTGTAAATCCCATCGACATCTGTCCAGATCACCAATTCTTCCGCATCCACCACGTGCGCGATTAGCGCTCCCGAAAAATCGGAACTGTTTCGCCCCAACGTGGTGATTCGTCCGTCTTGCGTCGCGCCAATGAAACCCGTCACCACCGGCACAATTTCGGCTTCCAGCAGAGGCAGCAAAATCTCTCGCCCACGACTCCGGGTATGTCCCAGGTGCGGCTTCGCATCGCGAAACGTATCGCACGTAAGCACAAAATCCGAAGAAGCCACCGGAACTGCCGTGACCCCGGTCCTCCCCAGCGCCGCCGCGAACAATCGCGCTGCATACCGCTCTCCGAACGACGCCAGCCGATCCAGCAACGCCCCGGTAACCTGCGCCTGTCCGTGCAACGGAGCCTCATGCAACAGATCGTCGGTAAGGAGTGCCAACTCCTCTTCGACGCGTTCCTGTTCCACCGGCTCCAGCCGCAACTCTCCCAACGTAGACCGGTGGAGCTCCGCGACTGCTTCGGCCTCCTTGCGCGCTTGCGCATTCTGCCGCTGTCCCAGCAAATGTCCCGCGTGTAGCAGCCGGTCGGTCACACCTTTCATCGCGGAAACCACTGCCACCACCGGGCGCGTTCGCGATTCCTCGTGCACCAGCCTTGCCGCGTGGAGCAATCGCTCTGCTCCCAGCAAGGAGCTGCCACCAAATTTGAACGCGATAATGTTTTCCTGCTCGGGACACGCGGTTCGCAGCTGTACCACACGCTCCAAACCAATTCGTTCGTAGGGGCCTAACTCACCCTCCGTGTTGTGACTCGCTTCTTGCTGTTCCTGTTTCATGGTTTTACCGCTCCTTGGTTACCGCCGGAGCGTCTCTGGAGGGGGCTTAGACTAAGAAACCCACCGCCAGGTTCGCTTCTGGCGGTGGGTTTGGAAACTTTTTCTAGCTGGCTAGCTGTTTCTCCCCGCGCCCGAAGCGATGGTAGTGCGCATAATAGTCGTCGTAGTCGACTTGGAGGACTTCGTCGACGGAGAGCAGATTCGCTTCGTGGCAATAGCCAACATGCTGAAAGAATAGCATGTTCACCCAAAATTCCAATCAAAGTTTCGTAAATATTCGCGATAACTGCGCGTTTTACGACCGGCGAAGAGTGGGCGAACTTAAATTTACGCGGTAAACAGCAGGCTCGAGCACGTCAACCCCGATTCCGCCTTTTGTAGTTCGCTAATATCCAGCGACTGCACGTGGAACCCTCGCGCTTCTAACACGGCTCGCGTTTTCGGGAACGAAGCGGCGAAAATCACCGAATCATAAACGGCCAGGGCGTTTGCCGCGTGTGGCTCGCCGGCATCCACGTCCACCCATTCGAATCCTTCCAGGCGTTTCCAATCGAACCACGCTCGGTTGGCCAGTAAGGTATTTCGGCCGGCGCTGGACACCGCAGACTTCAAGTGCAGGCAGCCTCGCACCCGCACCGCAGTTACCACATATCCAAAGTGCTCCACGATCACCGCCAATTGCCGGATGCCCTCCGGATTAGAGCGTGCCGTAATTCCCACGAAAATCCTTTTGCCCACCTGAAGAACGTCTCCTCCCTCTAGCGTGCCCGGCAACTTCACATACGCGAGCTTACGAAATTTCTCCAGTGCCGCCCCAATCGTCACCGCTTCTTTTCGGCGCGATTCCGTCCCCAAGGGACAAATTACCGCCACCTCATCCAATACGATGGCGGGATCTTCGACAAACATCGAATCTGGCAGGTCCGGTTCCTCCGGCAGCGAAATCACTCGTACCCCTAGCTTGCTTAGCAATTCTTCGTACGCGTGATGCTGCGCCCGCGCTTTTTCCAGATCGATGGGCCTGCGCTCAATGAAACTCAGCTCACACTGTGCGAGCGACGTACTTACTTTCCGGGTAATCGCTGTCAGCATTGGTCGAATGTATCAGAGAATCTGCCCCTCTACTGCCGCCTACCGAAAATTGGTGACATTTTCTCTTTAGGAGGTGGCGGCTTCAGACCCCACATAAGTCGTAGGAAAGGAATCGGGCTTCAACCCCTGAAGCGCCGGTTGTCGCTGCTCGCAATTCTCGATAGACTCGCTTCTTCGCTCCCACAGCAAGCCAAAGGAGTCTCGGGTATGTCCGACGTAGTGCGCAAGGTGATTGCCCTTTCGATCGTGCTTCTCGGTGCGGCGCTCCTATGGGCTGGCCGCCGCTCCCACTCCGACTCGGATGATGCCAAGACCGCTATGCACTCGACCATCGCCTTTGCCCAGGAGCAGGCCGCCGCTCAGGATCCGCGCCTCAAGGGCACGTACAGCTTTGAACGAGGCGGTTGGGTGTATGTGCACCTCCAAGGCGAGCCGTTCACGATTGGCTATCAGCACGGCTACTTGCTCGCCAATGAAATCGAGGACGCGTTTCCCGCGGTGCAGGCCGGCATGATGCATTCCACTCATCGGGACTGGCCATTCTTCCGCGAAGTGGCTCGCGAACAACTCTGGCCTAAGCTCGATCCCGAATATCAGCAGGAACTCGAAGGCATCGCCGAAGGCCTCCACTCTCGCACCGGCTCGCCTCTGGACGTCTATGACATCGTCGCGCTCAATTCCTTCGAAGAAGTGCCGGATTATTACGTGGCTTGGCTCGACAAGCAGCAGAAAACCGCCCGCGCCCCGAATCTAAAAAGCCCCGGCAATTGCAGCGCTTTCGTTGCCACGGGAAGCTGGACCAAGGACGGCCAGATCGTCATCGCCCACAACAATTGGACCAGCTACATGAACGGCGAACGCTGGCGCATCATCTTCGACATTCAGCCCACTCACGGCTATCGCATCTTGATGGACGGCTTTCCTGGCGTGATCGTCAGCGACGACGATTTCGGCATCAACAGCGACGGTCTAATGGTCACCGAAACCACCATCACGCAATTTGAAGGTTGGGATCCCAACGGCAAGCCCGAATTCATGCGCGCGCGTAAGGCTCTGCAATACGCCAGCTCCATCGACGATTACACCCGCATCATGCTCGACGGCAACAATGGCGGCTACGCCAACGATTGGCTCCTGGGCGATCGCAAAACCGGCGAGGTCGCGCAACTCGAGCTCGGCCTGAAGGCCTATAAGCTCTGGCGCACCAAAGACGGCGTATTCTCCGGTTCCAATTGGGCTCGCGATCCCAAAGTCCTCAAGCTCGACACCCCGCAATTCGACCCCAACAATCTGGAAACTTCGCCAAATGCCCGCCGCGTCCGTTGGGAGCAGCTTCTGAACGAAAACAAGGGCAAGATCGACGTCGCCCTCGCCGAAAAAATGCTCAGCGACCACTTCGATACTTACGAAAAGAAGACGCAAGCCAACGACCGCACGCTCTGCGGCCACGTCGAAAACACACCGGGCATTGCCATTTGGAGCTGGGGCCCGAACTATCCGGGTGGCGCCGTTCAGGGCAAGGCCACGGATTCCACAATGACCAAGGAAATGCGCTTAGTGGCCCGCATTGGTCATCCCTGCGGCGAAGATTTCATCGCCAAACCATTCCTCGACGCGCACCCGGACTACGCGTGGCAAGCCCCTTACCTTCGTGATATGAAAGCCGGCCCGTGGTCCTTCTTTAAGTCAGACGAAGGCCCCTCCATGGCCGCAAAATAAATTGTTTTTGGAGTGCGGGAGCCTCGCTCCCGCCGTTTCGCAAAATGAGCCTTTTCCACCCACGATCAGCGGC
>DATJOO010000065.1:0-16411 GCA_035506955.1 Verrucomicrobiia bacterium | reverse complement strand
AAACGCATAAAGCTTTTCTTGTGCCCGTTTCTGCGGGCCCTATTCGCTGCTCTACTGCCGCAAGAAGCCGCTCACCCGCTCCTCAATCCTCTGAACGATTCCGCTGTCCATCCCTGAAATCTAATTCTTAACGGTGGACTTGATAGTCAAAAGAAGGGCGCCGCGGTATCAGCGCCTATTGGAAGATCATTTCAGCTGGGAGTGCCTACGCGCCTGCCGCCGCGTTTCGCGTCCCGGAAACGTCCGTTTCCGTCGCCATAGTCCCAACCGCACGAAACCGCACTAGTAGCATCGTCAAGTCATCGGCCTGCCGTGCGCCGCGCGCGAAATTCTCCACGGATTCCAGCACCGTCTTCTTAATGTCGTCGAGCGGCAACTCGTTTTTCCCAAGTAGCACCGCGCGTAGCCGCCCGGTTCCGTACAGTTGCTCGTCCGGATCCATCGCTTCGGTGACGCCGTCGCTATACAGCACCAGGGTATCGTTGGCTTCTAGTTGCAATGTGGTCGTAGAAAACTCGGCTTCCGGCACCAGCCCTACCGGGAACGAACCTTCCGTGAAGGCTTCGTCGGCGGTTTCCGCGCGCATCAGAATCGGGGAAGGATGCCCTGCGTTGATGTACTCTAACTTTCCCGCGTCATCCAAAATGCCGAAAAACATGGTGGCATAGCGGCCGACTTCGGCGTGATCGCACAAGAAACGGTTCACATGGTTGAACACGCGCGCCGGATCGGTTCCCAGCGTCATGCCGGAAAGCGCGCCCTGCAGCATCGTCGTCAACAACGCCGCGCCCAAGCCTTTCCCGCTGACGTCCGCCAGCAGAAACGCGGTGCGCCTGTCATCCAGCGGGAACACATCGAAATAGTCGCCTCCCACGGACAAGCAGGGAAAATTCACACCAGTCACCGCAAGATGCGGGAAGTCCCGGAAATTTTTGGGCAGCAGCGCCTGCTGAATGTCGCGCGCGATGCCGATTTCCTGCTCGAGTCTTTGCCGCTCGCGCTCGCGTTCCACCAACCGTGCATTATCCAGGATGCTGGCCGCGTCGGCCGCCAGTGCATCCAGAATCTGGCGATCCAACTTGGAGAACGCGGTCGGGCGTTTCGAATCCAGATACAACACACCCAGAAATTCACCCCGCGTCACATTCGTGGCCGATTCGCTGCTGGCCCGCGAAGTTGCATACAGCGGAATCACCACCACCGCGCGCAATCCTTGCGCCACGATGCTCGCGGCCGCCTGCAGATTCATTTCCGCCTGTTCGATGTCTTCGGTAATCACCGGCAACTGCTTCTTCATCGCCAGTTGGATTGCCGTTTGGCTCGGCGTCATGCTCTCGGGAGGCAGTCGCTGGCCACCGCTGCGCCGTGCCAATCGCACGCGCAGGCGTTCCGACGGGCTCGACGAAAAGCTTTCTACCGCTTCTTCCAGCAGCCCGCGATCCGCATCGGTAACGGCCACCGCGTGGTCGATCATCTTCGCCAGCACCGAGTCCAACGGCAGTTGCGAGTGCAGCAGGGAAGTAGCTTCCAGCAGCAAGTTCAATTTGCGCAACCCGCCACCGGTCGATTCCGAACTGGTCATGTGGTCGATGCGCGTCAACAATTGCGGAATTGATTCGTCGGACGTTCCAGTCGCCGCCCGGAAAATCACTTGGTAGGAATCTTCCAGGCCAAACGTGATCACATCGCCATCGTTCAATGCGCGGCTTTCCACCTTTTCGCCGTTGACGAAAACTCCACGCCGTTGTCCGCGATCTTCCAGGTAATAACGATTTGCTTCGGTGACGATCGCGCCACAGTTCCTCGATATGCGACGATCCGTCAGCTGCAAGTGATTTCCGGTTTCCGCTCCGCGCCCAATCAAAAATGGCGTTTGTGTTACGCGGACATACTTCCGCGCGCCGTCCGGGGAGATGACCTCCAGCACTGCTTCGGCTTGTGCTAGTGTTTCCGTCATTCTTCTTAGAACCTACCTTCCCATTAAATCGCGCATTGTAGCACGCAAGCGCCCATCAGTGCCTTACCACTTGCTTCCGGTGGCCGCTCCCGGCCAGAATACCTGCGCTGCCCTTTTTTGCACGCCGCCTTAGCTGATTCAGGAGTATACCAATGCTCTTTCTGTCCCCCTTGTTGGACGGGGTACCTCGGACCGTAGGATGTTTTTTGGCGGGTGGCGAGCTTTCTCATGCTGACCCGGTTGTTCCCATCCTCATCGCTTCCATTTTCATCACTCTGGGAGCCGCGGTCGGCGGTTCTCTGATGAAATGGCTCAAGCAACCTGCGGTTTTAGGAGAACTGCTCGTCGGCCTGATTGCCGGAAATCTTGGCTATTACTTCGGGGACCGTACGCTGACCGTTCTGCGCGAAGGCGATAACCTTTCTCGTATAGCATCCCTTGCACTGACCGGCCCCTACGACCTGGCCACGGCCACTTTGAGAATCCTGCCTCCCGGTCCACACACCACACAATTGGCTCAGCTATTGGGTGGCCCCGATGGCCAAACGTACATCACGATTTACTCCTTCATCGACATTATTTCCCGCTTAGCGATTCTGGTTCTGCTCTTTATGGTCGGCCTGGAAATCAGCCTGGTGGAGATGAAACGCGTCGGCAAGTACGCCACCTATGTCGCCGTTCTGGGCATCGTCCTTCCGATGGCCCTCGGTATGGGAGTAATGAAGCTACTCCATCCTGACAATTCACTGGCTGTCGACCTTTTTGTAGGCGGTATTCTCACTGCCACCAGCGTGGGTATCACTGCTCGCGTTCTGCGCGATCTGGGTCGCGACAATACCGAAGAAGCCCGCATCATTCTCGGCGCTGCGGTGATTGACGACGTACTCTGTCTGATTGTGCTCGCGGTGGTCAGCGGACTGGCCGTCACCGGTACCATCAGTGTTGCCGCGATCGCCGTTACCACCGGCAAAGCCGCATTGTTCCTGGTCGCATCGCTCGGTATCGGTATCTGGCTTACTCCCAAACTCGTACGCCGCCTCGCTAGTTTCGGTGTCAGCAATCTGAAGCTGCTCTTTGGCGTGAGCTTTGCGCTCCTTCTTGCCTGGCTTGCGAACGTGGCGCAATTGGCCACCATCGTCGGAGCTTTCGCCGCCGGCATGATCCTGAACAGCTTCTTCGATAAAGAGGTCGAAGGTGTCTCGTTGCATGAGTTGCTCTCGCCCATCGAATCGCTCATCGTGCCGCTGTTTTTCGTTTGGATGGGCATTCAGGTCAAGCTCGAAACCATGGCCAGCAAAGATGTGCTGATCGCCGGACTGGCCCTCACGATCGTGGCCATTGTAGGAAAGGTGGCTGCCGGTTGGGGCAGCCCCGCTAGCATGAATCGTCTGGCGGTTGGCTTTGGCATGATGCCACGCGGAGAAGTCGGCCTGATTTTCGCGGGCATTGGGCGCGGCATCGGCGTCGTCGACGAAGGCCTGTTCTCCGCTATCGTTCTCCTCGTCATGGTGACCACGGTTTTAGCGCCAATTCTGCTCCGCGCCACCATGGGTACCGGTGCTCCCACGACGGCGCCGAGCGTCCCAGTCGCTTCTCATCATTGATACTTCTGTGCGCGGTTCTTGCGCCACCACGCCCGTTGCCTAGCTCGCGACATTTGCGAAAAAACTCTGAGCCCTCTTTCCCTCAAGCCTATAATCGCGGAGTTGTCTAACCGGCTAAGGATTCGGTCGCTTCATGAGAAATATCAGGTTCCTGGTTTCGCTCATCACCAACGACAATGATTTTCAGATCGAACAGTCCAACGCCGCGCAGGAAACAGCGCGCAAGCTGGGCGTGGCAGCGCAGATCCAGTTCGCGGATAACGACGCGATCACGCAAAGCACCCAGATTTTGCGGGCCGTGCAAACTTCCGAAAAGGAACGGCCCCACGGCATTGTTCTTGAACCGGTTGGCGCAACCGCTCTGCCGCAAGTGGCGCGCGCTGCTCTCGACGCCGGTATCGGCTGGGCCGTCCTGAATCGCGATGCCTCTTACATTACGGAGCTTCGCCGCACCAGCAAAATTCCTATCTTTGGGGTGAGCCACGATCAGATTGAAGTCGGCCGCATCGCTGGCTACCAGTGCATCGCGCTCCTTCCCCGCGGTGGGTCCATCCTCTATATCGCCGGTGCTTCGCAGAATATTGTCGCTAGAGAACGCGAAATGGGTTTGCGGGAAACGCTGCCCAAAAATATTCAGCTGACCACTCTTCGCGGCCAGTGGACCGAGGAGAGCGCCACCCGCGCCGTGCGTTCCTGGCTTTCCTTGTCCACTTCTCGAAAAGCCGCCATTGACATTGTGCTGTCACAGAACGATGCCATGGCCATCGGTGCGCGCAAGGCCTTCCAGGAACTGAAAGACGAAAGCGAGCGTGAACGCTGGCTGGCGATTCCTTACTTGGGCTGTGACGGAGTCCCCAAAACCGGCCAATCCTGGGTACGCAGCGGCCTGCTGACTGCCACCATTGTCACTCCACCCACTGCGGGCCAGGCGCTCGAAATGCTGATCGATATATTGGAGAACAAACGCAGCTATCCTGACCGTGTTTTCACCGCCGCCAGTTCGATGCCCGCCCTCGACAAGCTTGCTCCGCGCACAAAGTAACGATTCCTGCACAGCGTCTCGCCTGCGGTGGGCAGACGCCCCTGTGTGGAGTCTCTTCGTCAGGGCACGGCTTCAGCCGTGCCGTAACGAATGCAGAACCAGTGCGGCTTCAGCCGTTGAGGCTGATTGCTGGCTACTTCGGGGATAGCACACTAACGGCTGGTGGTCAGCCGCCGTTCGACGTACTCATTGATGTACGCTTCAAAACCCTCATCCAGTTTCTTTGTGATCGGTCCGGTCGTTCCATCTCCAATGGTGTGCCCGGCAATCTCTTTTACTCCAATCACGTTCCGGTTCGTGGAGGTCACAAACACTTCGTCGGCGCTGTACAAATCTTCCAGACGCATGGCCTGTTCGACAATCGTCGTGTTTGCTTCACCGGCGATTTCCATCAACACTCCGCGCGTCACGCCTTCCAGGCAGCCCGAAGTCAGCGGCGGCGTGATCACTTTTCCCGCCTTCGCCACAAAAATATTCGCCGCGGTGCACTCGCTCACTTCACCGCGCTCATTTAGCAGCACCACTTCGTCGAATCCCTCGCGGTGCGCCTCCGCCGCCGCCCACACGCTGTTCAGCCAGGAAATGGTTTTCACCCCGGCCAGCGGCGAGGCTGCGTGCCTGCCATGCTCCCGCACCGTCAATCGTGTAATCTCCGGATAATGCGGCAGTCCCGCGCTGGTAATCACCAGGTCCACTTCCGGCATCTTTTCATCGCTCCGCCAGCCGCCGACCGTGTTCCACACCAGGTAAATTCGCGCGCAACCCTCCTTTACCTCGTTCGCCCGGATCACTTCCTGCAGCATGACGCGCACCCGCGCGCCCGAATAGGGCATAGGCAGCCGCGTCAGCGTGGCGTCCTTCTCCAGCCGCCGCCAGTGCCGTTCGTACGCAAAGGCCTCGCCCCGCGCGATACGCACCGTCGTAAACAGGCCCCAGCCACAAATCAGCCCCGCCTGCCCCGGGGACCACCGGGTCTTCTCCACCGGCCGCAATTCCTCATTCTGCAAAACATAGCGATGTATCACGAATCCACCTGGCCGTGTGTAGCGGCGGGTTTATCCCGCCGTCAGCCGCGTAGAGCCGCTGCTACACTGGCCCCACAAACAGCATTGTACCGGAAACGCCATGCTTACTGCTGCACGTCGCGCAGCGTCTTCATCCTTGAGCGCAAAGGGTGACTCTCATCACATCCGGCTCTGCCGCCAGGTTGTCACAATGGCGAGGTGCCCCGTCCCTCCGTAACTCGCCTCCGGACTATCTCTCAGATTACCTTTGCCTTGCTCTTCCTGTTCCTGATTCTGCGCACCGATTTTCGCCCCACCGCTTCCGGTTCCTCGCACGACTTGCAACTTACCTCGCCGGTCTCTCTGTTTTTCCAGATCGATCCTTTGGTGGCCATCTCCAACGCGCTCGCCAGTCGCGCCCTCTATCAAGGCTTGCTCTGGAGCCTGCTCATTTTGATCCCAACCTTTTTCTTCGGACGTTTCTTTTGCGGCTGGATCTGCCCGATGGGTTCGCTCAACCATTTTTTCGGCAGCTGGAAATCGGAATCCAAGCGTGGCAAACAGCGCATTGATTCCAATCGCTACAAATCCTGGCAAGCCACGAAATATTACATCTTGATTGCGGTGCTCACGGCCGCTCTCTTTGGCACTGGCCTGGTCGGTTGGTTCGACCCCTTCTCGTTTCTTACCCGCTCCCTTGGACTCTCGATCCTGCCCGGTCTTGACTACCTTGCGAACGCTGCTCTTCACTCGGTGGAATCCAGCGGCTTCCCGATCGTGCGTTTCATTGGCGGGGTGATTCACGCCATTCTGAATTTGACCGTGCTCAACCTGAAGCAAGCGCATTTTCGCCAGGGCTTTTTCCTTGGCGCACTGTTCATCCTTATCCTTGCGCTGAACCTTCGCGTCACTCGCTTCTTCTGTCGCGCGCTGTGTCCCTTGGGCGCTCTGCTTGGTTTCGTCTCGCGCTGGTCCATCCTCGGTTTGCAGAAACATCCCGCCTCCTGCGACAACTGTAACCGCTGTCTGCTTCACTGCCAGGGTGGCGACGATCCCATTGGCGGCGTGCTCTGGCGCAAATCCGAATGCATGTTGTGCATGAACTGTGTGGGCGAATGTCCGCATCACGGTTTGAAGTTTAAGTTTTTCCCGCAGGGCAGCACCCACGAAGCTCCCAGCTTGCAGCGCCGCAAGGTTCTTACCGGACTTGCCACCGGTGTCGCCGTCCTCCCGTTGATGCGCGCCACCACTTCTTTCGCAGCGGAAAAAAGCGATCGCCGTATCCGGCCGCCCGGCGCTCTCGACGAATCCGATTTTCTGGCGCGCTGTGTCCGTTGCGGCGAATGCATGAAGGTCTGCCCCAACAACGCGCTGCATCCCGCTGTCTCCGAAGGTGGCTTAGAAGGCCTGTGGACGCCCGTGCTGGTGCCTCGCATTGGCTATTGCGAACCCAGTTGCGTACTTTGCTCGGAAGCTTGTCCCACTGGCGCAATCTGGGAAATCACCGCGAAAGCAAAAGCATGGTCGGTAGACCTCTCGAGCGACAGCAAACCCATCCGCATCGGTACTGCCTTCTATGACCGCGGCCGTTGCCTTCCATGGGCTATGGCCACCGAATGCATC
Source organism: Verrucomicrobiia bacterium (assembly GCA_035506955.1). Lineage (GTDB taxonomy): Bacteria > Acidobacteriota > Terriglobia > Acidiferrales > UBA7541 > Acidiferrum. The sequence goes on along the minus strand of DATJOO010000065.1, from coordinate 9,181 downwards.
GTGTGCGAGGAATGGTGCCCCACTTCGCCAAAGGCTATTTACCTGCAGCCAGCTGAAGTGATCGACGCGAAAGGTCAGGCAAAAATTCTCAAGCAGCCGCGCGTCGACCCTGAAAAATGTGTCGGCTGCGGCGCCTGCGAATATGCCTGTCCGCTCCAGGATCGCCCCGCCGTGTATGTCACATCCATCGGAGAAACGCGCTCCTCCACGAACCAGATTTTGCTGAATCAACGAAGGAAAACCACACGGTCATGACTCATTCGTCTCGCAATCGCGCTTTACTCTTGCCGGCCTTAAGCTGGCTGGCTCTCGCCGTCGCTCTCGGCATTATGTTGTTGTTGTGCTTCGCCTGTCAGCGCCCTACTGCCTCCGCAAGTTCGTTGTTCCCCGATTCCGCTGAGGCTCCCGGCTGGAGCAAAGCTCCGGAGGTTCGCACATTCTCCGCGGACAAGCTCTCTGACTACATCGACGGCGACGCCGAAAAATATCTCAAGGCCGGTGTTCGCAGCACCTCCACCGCTGACTACAAATTCCGCGACAAACTGCAAGCCACCGCCGACGTGTACACCTTCTCTTCCCCAGACGGCGCGAAAGCCATCCTGGAGTCCGAGCCTGCCATGGACGCGCAAACTCCCGCGCTCGGCGACGCCGCCCGCCTCTTCGCGCAGAGTCTCACCTTCCGCAAAGGACCTTACCTCGTTCGTATCGTTGCTTATCAGGATTCACCGGAACTTGCTCCCGCCCTGTTGAAGCTCGGTCAAGCCATAGGAAAAAAATTGCCGCGTTAGGAGGATCAAAGATGAAAGACGGAACAGGAAAAACTCGTCGCGACTTCTTGAAAGGTTGCGCCATCGGTGCTCTGGCCATGGGCGCCGGCCGCTACGCTTTCGCGGATGGTAAGGTCAATCCTCCCCCGGCCGCCAGCCCAAGATCGAAAGTGGTGATCGCGCGTGATCCTTCGCTCTATGCCAACAGCGCCAACCCCGATCCTGCCAGAGTCGAGAAGTTGCTCGATCAAGCTATGCAGAATTTCTTCCAGTCGCCCGACCCCGTCAGCCCCTGGAAGAAAATCGTTCATCCGGGTGAAGTCGTTGGCCTCAAGGTTAATACCATCGCGGGGCACGGTCTCTCCACGCATCCCGTTCTGATTGCCGCCATTTGTGAACGGCTGCAGCAGGCCGGCATTAAGGCTGGCAACATCGTCGTCTGGGACCGCACCGAGGATGAACTCGATCGCGCCGGCTACACTCTTTCGACCAATTCCAATCGCGTACGGTACGTCGGCACCGATGGAAAACAAGTGGGCTATGACGATACCGAGTTTGTCGCAGGTGGTACCAAAACACGCCTCTCCAGTCTGCTTACGCGCACCTGCGATTGCATGATTAACGTCCCAATTCTGAAGAATCACGAAATGGCTGGTGTCACGCTGGCTCTCAAAAATATGTACGGCGTGAACGACAATCCCAACAAATTTCACGCCAACAATTGCTCTCCCGGTGTCGCCGATCTGAACCTGCTCCCGCCGATTCGCAGCAAGTTCCGCTTCATCGTGGCCGATGCAATGACTTCCTGTTTCGCCGGCGGTCCCATGTACAAGCCGCAATACGCCTGGAAGTACAACGGCCTCATGGTCGCCACGGATCCCGTGGCCATCGATTACACTGCCTCGCAGATCATCGAAAAGAAGCGCACCGAACGCGGCCTCAACACCCTCGCGCAAGCGGGCATGCCTGCAAACTACATCGCCGTGGCGGCTGATGCGCAACACCGCCTGGGCACCAACAATCCTGCCCGCATTGACCTTGTGGAGGTTTAGTGCAGTGAGCGAACCTCGTCCCACTCATCCCGAAGAGCCGGTCCCGCCGCTCACCCGCCGCGAGGCCCTCCTGCGTATGTTGCGTTTGGCGGGCATCAGTGCCGGCACCGTTGCCGCGGGTTACTGGCTCTCCGCGCGCAGCGTGCATCCCACCGAGAAAGTGCTCGCGATAGTTCGTCGCAGCCACACAATTCCACCGAACCCGTTGTTCCACGACCTGACCGTGCTGAGTGGCGATTCGCCCCGCGCGCTCGTGCAACGCGCTTTGCAGGAGCTCGGTGGCATTCAGCGTTTCATCTCGCGCGCCGACGTGGTGATCGTCAAACCCAACATCGCCTGGGATCGCACTCCCGAACAAGCCGCCAACACCAATCCCGAGGTTGTCGCTGAGGTCGTGCGCCAGTGCTGGTCCGCCGGCGCCAAAAAGGTCATCGTCACCGATGTAAGTTGTAACGATCCCCGCCGCTGCTTTCAGCGTTCCGGCATTGCCGACGCTGCACGTGCTGAAGGCGCGGAGGTGCTTCTCCCCGATCCATCCAAATTCCGCGAGGTGAATCTCGGCGGAGACATGCTTGAAGATTGGCCCGTGTTTCAGCCCTTCCTCGAAGCCGACAAGATCATTAACCTGCCCATCGCCAAGCACCACAGCCTGACGGGCACGACCCTCGGCATGAAAAATTGGTACGGCATCCTCGGCGGCCAGCGCCATCGTTTGCATCAGCAAATTCACGAAAGCTTGGCGGACCTGGCCGACTTCGTTCGCCCGACGCTGACGATGATCGACTCCTATCGTGTGTTGATCCGCAACGGTCCCACCGGTGGCAACCTCGAGGATGTGCTGCTCAAGAAAACTCTGGTTGCCGGCACCGATCCCGTCGCTCTGGATGCTTACGTCGCAAAAGCTTATTGGAACCTCGACCCGCCCGCGCTCCCCTATCTGAAAATGGCCGCCGATCGCGGCTTGGGCACGCTCGAATTCGACAAGCTCCGCACCCAGATCATCGCTCTTCCTTCCACTTCCTAGCACTTTAGGCTGCAGCAGAGCTGTGTATCCTGCGGTTTTTGTAGCGGCCGCCTTCTGAGGCCGGCTGTTTGTTTTTTCGCCGAGAATTGTCCCAACTCAACAAAAAGACTGTCATTCCGAACCTGCCTGCGGCAAGCAGGCGGAGTGAGGAATCTCTCTTCGTTCCCAGCGGCTTGCCTCAATCTCCCAACCGAATCTGTAGCGCAGGCTTTAGCCCGTGTCTCAGACGGCCCGTTGTTTTTTCATCTATGGGATATCAACCCTTGCGTGCTAATAGGCGCAGTGTCGTCCGGCCTTTACCGCTCAGGACATACACCTACTGCGGTTTCACTTCCGCCAGAAATTGGATCGCCACGCCACACTGTTCTTCCGCCAACCGCTCTACGCGCACTACTTGCCCCAAATACTCGCGGTCCTGCGGATCGCGCGGATTATGGAAGGGCACGGTCACATAAATGCGCATCCCCTCCGTATATGTGGTAATCGGGGTGACGAAATAGATGCCGTCCCGCGAAACGTTCTTGGTGATATTGATTTCTTCCACGCCAGCGTCTTTGGGATCAGACGCACGGGTCTTGAGTGGTTGGCCGATACGAATGCGCCGGCTACGGCGCTTGTCTCGCAAGTTCATGGGCGGTGGACCCGTAGACTACGTCGAATCAAACCTACTTTGGATTTTTACAAATGCTTGGTTAATCGGCCGAGGGACCCGTTACTAATCACCAATTTTATCGCTGGTTGCCCGGTTGTAAAGCTGGAATTCCCGAATGTGTGCCTCAGAAGTAGTCTCCAGCAGGTTCAGCCGCACCCGCTGGGCGGTGACCGGCGCAAAGTGATCGATCTTCTTGTGTCCGATGGCCTGTCCTTCCGCCACCCGCTTCCATTTGCCCCCTTCCAGCACTTCAATTGCATACCTCTGCACATGTTGCCCATCGTTTAGCCATTCCATTGTTAGCGCGCAGTCAAAGGTCGCCGGCTCCTTAAATCCTATCTCGATCACCGCGCTGTGCGACCCGGCTGGAGCGGACCAGAACGTCTCTGGGTCGCCATCCAGGGCTTCCCTCGTTTGGCCCCCCGACACATCGAACTGTTTCTCCTTCATCAAATTGTGGCTGTAGCGGTGCTGAATCGCTTCCCCGAACTCCTTCAGTCGCGCCACATCCGCATCGGGTACGCGCCCCTCGCGGTCTGGCGCAATGCCCAGCATTAATTGCGCCCCGTGCCCTACCGTTTGCTCGTAGGTATCTACCAGTTCCGCCAAGCTCTTGAGGTTTTTCTCATCATTCGGATGCCAGAACCAATGCGCGTTACGCAACGGCGTATCCGCTTCTACCGGCCGCCACCTTAAGTAACCGGCGCGGTCCACCACATTCCAGTTTTCGTAGTTCACGCGCCCTTCTTCGTTGCCCACCCACCTCAGGTCGGCGTACTTGTACAGCGCCACGTCCGCGAAAACCAGCGTGTTTGGCTGAAACATCCGCAACTGCTGCACGATTTTGTCGAAGTCGTAGATGTGGCCGGCGCTTCCCGCCCCATCCATCCAGAATTCCACCAACTCGCCGTAATTCGACGCGAGTTCATCCAATTGCTCCAGATAATAAGTGTCATACGTCGCCGCATCTGCATAGCGCGGATCGCGGCGGTCCCAGGGCGAGAGATAGATTCCAAACTGCAATCCGTTTTTCCGCGCGGCTGTCGCCACCTCTCGCACCAAATCGCCCTTTCCACTCTCCCACGGACTGCTCTTCACGCTGTATTCGGTCAGCTTGCTGGGCCATAAGCAAAAACCGTCATGATGCTTGGCCACCAGAATCACGTATTTTGCACCCGCTGCTTTTGCCGCCTCGATCCACTGTTCTGCGTTCACATGACTCGGATTAAACACATTCGGCGCTGCTGTTCCATCGCCCCATTCGCGATCCAGAAATGTATTGGTGCTGAAATGAAAAATCACGCCGATTTCCAGATCTTGCCAGGCCACCTGCTGTGGGCTGGGTTCAACATCCGCAAAGTTCTGTGCCGCACTGTTCTGTGGAAACAGAATAAGGAAGAGCAGAACAAGAAAAAGAGGAGAGATGCGATGTGCGATGGCCATTTTCCGGGAAGCCTGATTTGCTGCCAATTCTCGAATTCGCCGCCATTGTAGGTACGCTCGCAAACCTCTGTCAATGAATCTCGCATTTTCTGCTGAAACGTTTTAAATTACCCAAGACGCGGTGTCCGCCATCACCTGCACACTCGGCGAACCCGCGCTATGCTCTATGCGTTAGCAAATCACCCGAAATTCGAGGGACCCATGCCGCTACTCTCCAGAATCGTTCTATTCAGTGCGTCCGCGTTGTTCCTTCTCCCCGCTTCCCACACCGACGAAGCCAAAATTCTGACCAACCAAGTTGGTTACAACGCCACTGGTCCGAAACACGCTGTGATTATTGGCACAGCTCAAGATCAATTTACTTCCTGCACGCTGAATGACGCTCGCGACCATCAAAAAGTGTTCGACGTTGCTGTGCAGCATGCCGGGCCCGTTAAGAAATGGCGCGATTGGGATTTCTGGACCGTCGATTTTGATTCTTTCTCCACCGAAGGCACGTATTACCTCACCTGCAGTGCCGGCAATCGCTCCATAGATTCCTATCCTTTTCTCATCCAGCGCTTCCTGCTGGAGCGCAACACCCTCTCTGACGCCATCTATTTCTTCAAGGAAGAACGCAGCAGCGGCCAAATGGATAAAGCCGATCGCCATCTCCATTTCGACGGCAAGAAAACCGGCACGCTCGATGCCCATGGTGGATGGTGGGACGCCACTGGCGATTACGGCAAGCATCTCTCGCATCTTTCCTTCTCCACCTATTTCAATCCGCAGCAGATTCCTTTTGTGGTCTACAGCTTCTTCAAAAGCGCTCAGCTCTTGAACCAACGCGGCGTGCCAGAAATGGTTCGTTATCAAGACCATATGCTCGATGAGGCCATGTTTGGCGCCGATTATCTGGTGCGTGTGAAGGTCCCCAACGGCTCGTTCTACCGCTCCATCTCCACCGGCGGTCCCAAGCAGGTTCCCGAACTCCGCAAGGTCGCCGGCGAAATGAAAAAGTTCGGCATCTATACCACCAGCGAGAAATCGCCTCGTGGCATTGTCGAGCAGGCCAACAATGATTTTGAGTATGAGGTCAGCTACCGTTCCGGCGGCGGCGTCGCTGTGGCCGCGTTGGCCATCGCCTCCACTTATCCCATCTCGGGTGAGTACAGCGGCGTGGAATACCTGAAAGCCGCTGAGGAAAGTTTCGATTTCCTGGAAAAGAACAACCTGAAACTGACCAACGATGGCAAGGAAAATATTGTCGACGATTATTGCGCGCTCATGGCCGCCACCGAGCTTTACAGCGCCACGCAGAAGGACGTTTACAAAACGGCCGCCGACAAGCGCGCCGCCAGCCTCATGTCTCGCCTGATTAGCGACGGCGGTTACGGCGATTATTTCCGTGCCGACGGTGCCACCCGTCCATTTTTCCACGCCTCGGATGCGGGTTTGCCGGTCGTCAGCTTGCTTTACTACGCGCAGATCGCCAGCCCGGAAGTTCAGCAGAAAGTGCGCGACACCGTCAAAAAATCCCTGGCAGCTCAACTCGCCATGAATCGTAACGTGACCAATCCCTTCGACTATGCCCGTCAGCTCACTCAGGATAAAGACGGCAACCGCCACATCACCTTCTTCTTCCCGCACAACACCGAAGTCGCTCCCTGGTGGCAGGGCGAAAACGCACGTCTTGCTTCTCTAGCGACCGCGGCCCGGCTAGCTGCGCGCCAATTTCCAGACGATCCCGAGTTCCAAAAGCAACTGCGCGCGTTTGCCGCCGATCAACTGAATTGGATTCTCGGCCTGAACCCCTTCGATTCCTCGATGATGAACGGTGTGGGCCGCAACAATCCGCAGTACCTTTTTTTTGATTCCTGGGAATACACTAACGCGCCGGGCGGCATTTCCAACGGCATCACCGCAGGATTCAAGGACGAAGAAAGCATTGACTACAACTTGACCTACCACCAAACCGGCGCCGACAACGATTGGCGTTGGCAGGAACAGTGGCTCCCGCACGGCGCGTGGTACATTTTCGCGGTTTCCGCGCACGACGAAACGGGGCAAATCAAGCCCTGAATTTGTCTGTGATCTAAATTCCCCAAAACCGCTCAACTCGCTGAAAAGGCAAGCTTTCGGCCCGTGCGCCATGTCATTGCCGAATTCTCCCTAACTGTGTCACAAAGGATTCGTCATGACTACCACACTCGAAGTGCCCAGCTCTAAATTCAAAGCCCTGACTCGGCTGGTCGGAAATACTCCGCTGGTCTCTATCCATTTCCGCTATCGTGGCACGCATCGCGTTCTGTTTGCCAAGTCTGAGTATTTGAACCTCACCGGCAGCATCAAAGACCGCATGGCCGTGGCTATTCTGCGGAAGGCTTATGCCGAAGGCAAAATCGCTCCCGGTTACACCATCGCGGAAGCCACCAGCGGCAACACCGGCATTTCTTTTGCTGCTCTCGGCCGCATGCTCGGGCACCCCGTCAAAATATTCATGCCAGACTGGATGAGCGAAGAACGCGTCCACCTGATCCGCAGTTACGGCGCGGAAGTGGTTTCCGTCAGCAAAGGGGATGGCGGTTTCCTGGGCAGTATTCGTATGTGCGAAGAGTTTGCTGCTTCGCGCAACGACGTTTTCCTGCCGCGCCAGTTCTCCAATCCCGCCAATAGCGAAGCACACGAAGAAACCACTGGCCCGGAAATCTGGTCGCAGCTTCTTTCCGTCGGCAAGCGCGCGCAGGCTTTCGTCGCGGGCGTCGGCACCGGCGGCACGGTCATGGGCGTAGGCAAGTATCTTCGCAAGCAGGATCCCTCCATTCGCATCCACCCGGTGGAGCCGGCCGAATCCCCAACCCTGAGCACCGGCTGCAAAGTGGGCAATCACCGCATCCCGGGCATTTCCGATGAATTCGTCCCGGAGATTATCCACCTGAAAGATCTCAACGAAGTGATCGCCATTTCCGACGGCGACGCCATCCTGATGGCCCAGAAACTGGCCATGCAACTCGGACTCGCTGTGGGTATTTCCTCTGGATGTAATTTCCTGGCCGCCATACAAGCACAAGACAAAATCAGCGCCAGTGCAGTGGTCGCCACGGTCTTTTGCGACGACAACAAGAAATACCTAAGTACCGCGTTGATGCATGACGAGCCCGTCAAGCCCGGCTATCTCTCACCGGAAATTGAACTGCTCGGCCTCGGCACCGTAGGCCGCGCCTGCGAATTCTGCCACTAACGCCACAAATTGGCGGCCCGCGCGCCTCGTTTGCATATGGAGTCCGTGCGTCTTGTCCGTCGTCGGCGTTTCAGTTGGCCACTATAAGGCCGCCGCACTCCCCACGCGTGCTATCATCCCGGCAAGCTCCATCTGGCTTGCTGACTCTGCGTTAAAGGAGCCAATCATGCCCTGGTATTTCTATCTCGCTTACTTCTTCGGCGGCGCTTTCCTTGCCAACGCCATTCCACACTTCGTCAGCGGTGTCTGCGGCCGTCCTTTTCCCACGCCATTCGCTTCGCCGCCAGGCAAGGGCCTATCCTCGCCAGTTGTGAACGTCATCTGGGGCACCTTGAATTTGCTCGCCGGATATTTTCTCGTCGCCCATGTCGGAGACTTCCACTTCCGAAACATTCCCGACGCGCTCGCCGCCATTCTCGGCGCTCTTTGCATGGCAGTCATGTTAGCTCGCGTCTTCGCCCGCCTGCCAAACGCGCAATAGCGGACAGCTTCGCTATCCACAAGGCGCTGAAGATGATCTGGAGTTAAGTCGTTGAAAGGAACTCTAAGGAATGTCCGTGGTATTACTTGGTGGAGCCGATGGGATTGTCGGACGCCGCTTGAAGAAAATCAAAGGAAAACCGCTAAATTTGTGAATTTGCTGCCCCTTACCGATTCCGTGTGTCTCCCTTAGTAGCCCTCAAAAGCCCTTTGGATACCCCGTTTTTGCCTCAATCCGGCAACAGTTGGTAACAGTAAAACGCCCCAACCATAAACTTCCACTCCAACCGCTAGCCTAATCTTTAGCGTCACGGATTCTACTTCAAAAATTGAACCGAAGCGCAAGATATTTTGGGCTACTAAAACAGGTGTCACTCAATCCGGCCTTTAGCATCGATTTCAGTAGAAACCATCGTTTGTTTCCTGCTTGGAGCGGCATGCAAAACGCGAAAACGACATAGGCATCCCTTTGTAGGGGCACTATCATGAACTTGTCGGAGCATCCAATGAACCAACAGACCGAAAAACACTCCCTCCTCTCCG
>DATJOO010000064.1:0-28797 GCA_035506955.1 Verrucomicrobiia bacterium | reverse complement strand
TTTTCCAAATTCACTTAAAGACTCCCCGGCCTAAGCCGGTCTGAAGCTCAGTCCATCCGGCGGCAACAAAAAAGTGGGCTTGCGCCCACTCCATGGTGCGACCCGTAACAGAGCGAAGTTAGAGTATATTCCGGTAAACCCGCAAAAGCAAGGTACGGCCACCCTGTACCGTCTGCGCCCTAACAGACAGAAAAGAAAAGAGGCCCCAACGGTAAGCCGGAGCCTCGCTCTCTGTAAGCTCGCTGTGCCCGAGTTACGGCTTGGTTGCGGGCACCGTTGCTGGCCTGGTGGTCGCCGGCTTCGCTGCCGCCGGCGCTGCTGCCGCTCCGCCCTTCACCGGGTACGACTGATCGTACAGCTTAATGATCTCCTGGGTGATGTCGATGCTCGTCGATGCAAATAAAATCGGGGAATTCTGCGCCGAGGAGTCAAATACCGCCACCAATCCGTTCTCCCGCGCGTAACGGTCCAGCACGTCCATCATCTTTCGGCCGATCTTGTCCACCACGTCGGCCTGCGCTGCCTGTACATCCTCGTTCAACTCGTTGTTCTTGCGGTCCAACTGCTGCGTCAACTTCTGGCCCTGCTGCGTCAACCGCACTTTCTCTTCGTCGCTCAGTGTATTCGCGCCGGCGCTCAAGCGGTTCCGCAGGTCATTGATCTGCTTATTCATGTTTTCCAGTTCGGTCTGGCGCGGTGTGAATTGCGCTTGTAGTTCGTTGGACGCCTGCTTCCCTTCCGCTGTGGTCACGATCGCTTGCCGCACGTTGATCACGCCGATTTTTCCGCTGGCTGCCGATCCCGCTGCCGCCTGCGCTCGAACCACCCCGGTTCCGAGCAGGCAGGCCAAGCCGAGAACGCCTACACGAATGATATTTCTGGAATTCACTGTATTCTCCTTATTGATCTCCGGGCACGCCTTCTTCGTCCACATTCTCTATAAACGAAAGGATTACCCTGAACTCTTAGCGTGCTCCGGTTGAACTCTCTTCGCGATTGCTGCTGCAACCACAACCCACTCGGCTACGCCCCATACGCACGAATTCCGCATGGCGTTGTCACTGCTCCACGTTTTAGCAGAATCACGAGTACTAAAAGTATAACTGACCCGTTGATTCCGCCGCAATCGAGGCCTTTTCCGTTTTTTGCGGCAAGCGCCTCTCTTTCCGGGGAAATTCCTATTGCACCGGTATCAACAGCACCCGGTCGTTGTTCTGGTCCACCATGACCGCCGTGTTCGTGTAATTATCGATGGCCAGCGCGAACTGCGATTGGCTGCTGATCCCCAGGGTCGCTCTTGTCGCAAACGTCGGTGCGTTCACTGCGTCCACCACCGACATGGTGTTCGCCGTGGAGTTCGCCGTCACCATCGCGCCCGTTTGGTAGTTATATGCCAGCGAGTATGGGTTGATTCCCACGCGCACCAGCGTCGTCGTCGAACTGTCCGGATCAAAAGTGTAGATCGCGTTTTGCTGGGTCGACGAAACATAGAACAACGCCGATGACGTGCACGGTATGCTGCAACTCCCGGATATCGCCGCGGGGTCGTATACGATGCCCGTTGGATTCGCCGTCAGCGAACTGATCGACGCGGTTGTCGTTTTCGTCGGTGGACTCGTGGCAAGATTGATCACGTCCAACCCGCCGGTGATGGCCGTGGTGCCGGCGTTTTGCACGTTCGTCACCACCGCTTCATCGCGGTTCGGATCTATCGCAATTGCGATCGGCGGGCCGCTCGCCGCCACCAGGTTGGCGGAAGGCGTGCACACTTCGTTCGTGGCCTTGCATCCCGCCGAAGTCTGCAGCAGCAATGGCGTCAAATCCAGTGCCGTGAGGCTGTTCCCTCCGTTATTGGCGATCATCGCCAGCGCCCGGTCTTGATCAATCGCCACTCCTACAGGGGACACGCCCGTGCAGATATTGGTGGTGGTCACGCCGCCGGTACCCGTGGTGCAACTGACGGACGTAAACGCCATTTGCGTTGCCGCGAACGGGTTTCCTCCATAGCGAATGACCGACGCGGACGCGTCCGCATTATTCGCTACCACCGCATAGCCCAATCGCGGGATCACGTCCACACCGATCGGGTGATTGCCCACTTTAACCGTTGCCAACAGCGCTCCGTACGGCACTCCGTATTTGTGCGCATTGGTCGAATCCATGTTGATGAAGGAAACGCTGTTGCATCCGTAATTGGTAATCGCCGCCACGTTGGCGATGCCATCGACTGCTACCGCTTCGGGCATCACCGCCGAACTGCACAGCGACGTCAACGAAAGCACGCCGACGGCATACAGCGGCGCGGTATTCGAACTCACACTGTTGCCAGTCACCACGCTTAGCGCGCACAGATGAGGTTGCGTCAGTCGCGAGGCGGCGATGGTCACGTCCAGTTCCGTGTCGGACGAATTGGTTATCGTTACTCCGGTCGAAGATGTATCCAGCAGCACCTGTGGAGTTCCAGACGCCGTGAAGCCTTGCCCGAGAATTCGCAAGGTTGCGGATTGCCCCACCGTCACCGCTTGCGGGAAGCAGCTTGCATAAATGTTCGTCGGATTCGACGGGTCGCAGACTGCCTTGGGCAGCGGACTCGGCGCATTCGGCGCGCTCGCCAGTGGTGGCTGTGCGCTGGCGACTCCGCCCGACGTCACGTAGATTCCTTCTATGTTGACGGGCTTGAAGGTCGTCTGGGGGTCGATATCCAGATAGTTCAGAGTGGCCTGCCCTGCCGAGTTAGTTCCGGCATTGGCCACCAGTACGAGATTTGTGATCGGGTCGTAGACCATCGGCCCAAACACGGTCACTGGCCCCGAAGCTCCCGCCGGCGTGTATGATCCCTGTGCCGGCGCCCATCCCGCGCAAGCGCCCCCTGCTGCGGCGCATGTGCTGTCGCCCGTGGAGATCGCCTGAAGCAGCCGGTTGGCTATTGTCGTGGTCCCCCCGATTCCCGTGCTCGGTGGCCCAATCAGCGAGATTTCGTTGTAATTGTCGGCGGGATTAAACGCCACCAGGATATTCCGGTAGGGATCCCATGATACCCATCGCAATCCCACTTCCGGCGCGCCGGACGGAATCGGTGAGCAATTGATGCAGCTTCCACGCGTCAAGTACAGCGAACTCACCGACTGATCGACGTTGGAAATAAACCCAATCTGCGGGGCCGCTGTCGAGGCCCCTGGGTCGGCAAACGCCAGATTCTTCGTGATCGCGTTCATTGCCCCGCCCACAATCGTCGGACTGGTGCCGAAGGTGTAGTACGGATTGCCAAAGGTCACCGTGCCTCCACCACCCGTAGTCGTAGAAGGGCACGTCGTTCCGTTGTACTCGTACGTGAACGTAAAGCTTGTTGGGACACTGAGCACGTTGTACGTGCCGTTGTAGCTAGCCGGCGTTGCCCCCGAAATCAATACCGACCCAGGTGAAAACGGATTCAATCCGTTGATGTTCGGCGTTGTCACCGTGACGATGTCGTTGGTGCAAACCAGCCCGTTCGGTGACGGGGCAATCGCCACCGTGGTGTTGGTGCCCAGCAAATTCACCGCAGACATGACTCCGGTCCCTCCGGGCATCACGTACGCCACAGGCACTCCGGGCTGCATAACCACTTGCGGGGTGGCCCCGGTATTCATCGACACCGAAACCAGCGCACACGGCGGCTTCTGCGACGACACGAAGCACGTCGGCGGCGTCGACGAGGTATTCGGGTTCACGTCGACTACGAACCCTACGTACGCATTGCTGAACGCCACCACCGCATAATGCGTTGTCGGATCTACTCCCACGGCAAATGGCGTGGGTGCTGCCAGGTTCGTCGGGCCGCCGGAGATCAGTCCTTTCAGACTGATCGGCGATCCGATGATGGTTCCCGAGGGTAGTGCCATCAGCGTCAGTGTGTAGTCCGCGCTGTTCACTACCACTCCCAGGTCCTGCCCGGGATAATTCGTCAGGTTGATCTGGTCGTCGATGGCTATGCCCGTCGGCTGATTCCCCACCGCGATCTGCGCTCCCATCTGCGGCTTATAGCGCCCTGATCCGCTCGGCACCAGATCGATAATCTGCACCGCGTTCGCCGCCTGCAAGGTCACCGCGGCGTATCCCTTCGCGGAGTCTATCGCCATGCTGCTCGGAGCTACGTTCGATTTCCCTCCCACCGCGGGGAACGGAATACTGGGCGGATACAGAATCTGCGTTGGCGGAGTTGTGCTGGTCCCCGGCTGGAAGTACATCGCATTTAGCGAGGAACTCCCCGACTGGAACGTCGGCTGTACCGCTACATCTGTGCTCACCAGCGGAAATGGCACAGAACCCGGCGGCGCGCTGCTGACCACCGAAACCGGATACAGCCCGGGACCATTCAACGATGCGTTGCTTCCCGGCAAAAATCCGGTAATCTGCCGCGGATTTCCAGTGCCGGGGTTTTGGTTGGCTTGTCCGTCGAACAGCACTTGCACCAGCGGACTGGTTCCCAATCCGAAGTACCCGCCATCGGCGGAGAAGTCCGTGCTGGTTCCCTGCAGATAACTGTCCGGCGACGCGGCGACCACTTGTGGGCTTGCGTACACCAGATCGATCGGATAAGAAATCGACTTAGTGCCGCCGCTACTCGAGTCCGGTATGTTGTTTACCGTGATCGTCCCGGTTCCCGCATTCGCCAACTGTGTCTGCGATAATCGTATTCGCGTAGTGATTGACGCGTCGCACGTGACCACCGGCGTTACTCCCGAAGCGCTCGGGGTACAGTACGCCGCCGTGATCGGGACCGTAAAAACGTTGGTCGACGGAATTACTTGCGGCACCTGGTTCGTCCCCGGTGGGGTAAACGTAATCTGGCTGGTGTTCAGCAAATTATGCGCATTGAGCCAGATGTCCTGCAGAACTCCTCCAGCCGCAATCGTCGTCGGCTGAATTCCCGTGAACGTAATGGGGTTCTGGCTCGCCGGCACCAGGGTAATGGTGGCGATTGCATAATGGTTGATGTCCGCCTTTGACCAGCACACCACATACACGATGGGCGCCAACGACGATGCCTGCGATCCCGATCCTATCGGCGATGTATCCGTCGGCTGCTTCGCCGGCGCTGTGAATACTCCCTGGGCCGAAATCGTTCCGCAGTTCGGACTGCAAGTCACGTCTTGCGGCACCGGCGTTGTTCCTTGCGGAAACTTCGTGGTGTTCCCGGAAACAGGCTGCGTTACCAGCCACTGCGGGCTCGCGTTCGCCGGAGACACGTTCAGGAAGTTCGGGATGAATTGAACCGTCTGCGCCGGGGTGATTTCCGTCGGCACCGTCGCGGTCGCCGGTGTGATCGCCGTCCTTATGCCCGTGTCCAGCGTGATTACCGTCGTTCCCTTTTTGCCGGTGTTCGCGGTGGCCGCGGCGGTGAAGGTAATCGTTGGGATCGGATTTGGAAAATTCGCCAGCGTCGGCGCGTTATACGTCAACACGTTGCTTGGAGCGTTCGGTGTTTGCGTCCACGTGCCCAGGCTGCCTCCGCCGAGTGCCGCCACCTTCTGTCCCGACGTGCAATTGTTGATCGGGCCGATCTGCGATGGATTCGGAACTTGCGTGGTCGGATTCGGCGTGTACACATACGAGCATGTATACGTCGACGTGGTCGTGTCTGAACCCGACACTGTCGCAGTGAATGTTGCCGTAGTGTTTGCGATTACAACGTCTGTCGACGGCGTTACCAACACCGTTACCTGGTTCGCCCCGGAACTGCTGCATCCGTTCTGCCACGCCACTCCGCCCGCAAGCGCCAACATTGCGGCCATTTTCATCATGCGCCACTTCATCGGTCCTATCTCCTGGTGTACTCTGCGCGGGCAGCCACCCGCACCATTTCCAAAGTCTTGTTTTCCCTTTTGGATGACCCGAAAACTCTTTCCCGTTGCCCCTGTACCGTCGTTCGAAAACCTTCCGCCCGCTCATCCCTAAATCTTGACCGCGAGATCCCGGGCACCTCACGAACTCCTAGAATGTCCGGCTGACTGTGAATCGGAATGTGCTCGCCGGCTCAAAGTAATTCAATCTTCCGGGATTCTGCAGCACCGGTTGAACCTGATACAAAACCGAAGGATCGCACTGGTTCGGATGCAACGGGTCCAGTAGGCCCAGCGATTGGCACTGCGCGAACAGGTTCGCCAGGTTGATTTTGTCGTATGGCGCCACAATCGTCTCGTGCAGGCGCAGCGGGTTGTACGCCCAATAAATGCGGAACGGTGCCTGTACGATCGGAAGGTTGATGTTGAACTCGATGCCCACGGAATCGCGAATATGGAAGTTTGTGTTGGGCGCTATCTGTAACTGCTGTCCCTGATTCACAAGCGGGAACTGCTGATTGATGTTCTCCACGCCAGTGGGATCCAGTTTCAACGCGTTCTTATTGAGGATCCCGTCGGTTCCCACATCGTTAAAGAGCGTCATGCTTACCGGCCCCGCGATCGGGATGCGGTACTCTAAATTCGTTACGCCTTGCAGGTCCGCGCCGGGGAAGGTGATCGTGTAGGCTACCACCGGCACGTTGAACACCCCTATCGTCGGGTACCCGGAACCGCCCAACCGGCGGTTGTCAGTGAATGTCACCGCCTGGTTCGTCACGCTGGGAATGTACGTCACCGGCGAAATCGCGCGGATATCGAATCCCCGCAAATCGTTTTCACCGCCCATGTAAAACCGGTTGAACGGCGGCACTTCTCCTCCGCCATATCCGGTGATCCACGAGGCCAGGAACCGCACGCCAACCGCGTTTCTCCGGTGATTGATCGGATGGAAATATTTGAATTCGCCGGTATTGGTGATGGTTTTGACGTTTCCGCCCAAGCCCGCCACGGACAGGGAATAAAAATAACTTCGTCCGCTGGTCGCGTTGATGGGGTTGTTCAATGTGTTTTGCGTGATCGTCGTTGTCACCGCGCTCGACAGAATTCCATTCAGCGCGCTCGGTCCTGCGATGCTCAAATACTGCAACTGGGTGAACAACAACTCCGATGCCTCGTTGTACGTGGTGATGTCGGTATGTGTCAGTCCGTAGGTCAATCCCACGCGCGTGAACGCATACTTCTTCAAGGGGTAGCTCGCGTAGACCGTGAACCCTTCGCTGTTCTGGTTGTAATCCTGAATGTATTGCGGGTTCACGCTGACCGCTTGCCCGGTCACCACTGCCGCTTGTTCGGCCTGGTTGAACTTATACAGCGATTTGAAAATCGTGAAACCCGAGGCGATCGGACGGTCAAACAAGTACGGCTCCGAAAAGCCCAACATGATGTTCTGGGTGTACTGCCCGACCTGCGCAGACAGCGTCAGCGTCTCGCCCAATCCCAGAAAATTGTTGGTCTGGTAGGTCAGCCCGATGAAGCCGCCCGCCAATCCGCTCACGCCGCCCTGCAGGCCGATGGACTGTTTGCCTTTTTCCTTCAGTTTCAGCAGGATGTCCACCGTGCCGGCCTTGGTGTCGCGCTTGATTTCCGCGGACTTGTCCGCCTCAATCTTGTCGAAATAATTCAACTGGTTTAAGCGCAGGATGCTGATCTCCCACAAGCGCTTGTTGAACAACTGCCCTTCGTCGATCAACAGTTCGCGGCGGATCACCTTGTCGCGCGTGGTGGTGTTGCCGCTGAACTCGATCCTACGCACGTAATATTGTTTGCCTTCATCGAACTGCATGGTCACATCGATGCGGTGGGCCTTTTCGTCAAAGTCCATCTGTGGTTGCGGCACGAAGTCGATGAATCCGTACTGGCCATAAATCTTGGTGTACTCCTCCATGGCCTTGCGGACCTTGGCTGCCGAGAAAACGTCCCCGGGCTTCAACGGGAACACGCTCTTCAGCGCGTCCACTTTCAGCGACAGCGCCTTATCCGGGTCCGAGCTCACAATCTTCAACGTGCCCATCGTGTACTTGTCGCCCTCTTCGATGGGTATCGTGATGTTCACCGCTTTGCCCGTGCTTCGCGGACCGACCAGCGGCACGCCATACTTCCAGCCTTCCGTATCCACGTTCTCCAGAATCGGGTCTGGCAGCGACACCTTCATATACCCGTTGTCCTGGTAGATCCCGCGGATTCCTACTTCCTGGTCTTCGATCAATTTGTCGTGATCGTAGGTCTTGGACATCACCGGAATGTTCCAGAAGTACAGGGGAATCGCGTACGGCCGGTCGTTGTGCATCGCGCGAATCAACTTCCGGTCGCTGAACGCATGATTGCCGGTGAAGGAAATTTTCCCGACCTTGACCTTCGGCCCTTCGTCAATTTTGAAGGTGAGGATGACCGCATTGCTCGACGCGATCCTTTCGTATTCCGGCGTGACCGTCGCGTACTGCCGCCCATGTTCGCTCAGCAGTTCCTTCAGTACCACTTCCGCTTTCTTGATGCGCGTCGGATCGAACTGGCTTTCCACCGTCAGTCCGACTTTTTTCTCCTTGAATCGGTCCAGAATGTCCGATTCCGAAATGGAGTGAATCCCTTCGTACTTGATGCGGCGGATCACCGGACGCTCTTTCACTTCAAAGATGATGACTTTTCCGTTGGGCTTGTCCCCGTCTTCCACTTTCAATTGCACATCTTCGAAGAACTGCGTATTCCACAGCGCCATGAAGTCGCGACGCAAATTCTCTTCGTTATAGGGGTCCCCCGGCCGCGTGAAAATACGCGCCAGCAGCGTGTCGCGGCGAATGCGCCGATTTCCATCGAACTCGATGCGCTCCACAAAGGGCTGCGATCCGTTCGTGCTGTCTTGCCCCGCTTGCAGCTCCGCGGGCACTTCGTCAATTTTTTCTTCCAGGGTCGTTTCGTTCAGTGCGGCGTGAAACAGCGTGAATCCTTTGCCCGTCGAATCGCTTTTGGCCGATTCTTCCCCCGCCAGCGTTTTCGCCGCTCCGAGCAGAGAAACCACTACCACCAGGGCTAAGACAAGATACTGGCGAGCACACCAGGCTGATCTGTCTGGCGGAAAACAGACTATCCTTTTAGCGGCCGCTTGGTCCTTCAAGGCCGCGCCCCCAAACCCAATTTGTTATTCTCCCGCCGGACCCGGTATGGGCCGGCCAAGCGTACTTCGCTTTACGGCCCCTGGCCTCCAGGCCGCTTTGCGCTCACACGCAGCGTCTGATTCACTAATGAACGACTGGGGTTGCCTCACCCACTGGCCGGAACGCGAGACCTTCCCCTGCAACGTAAATCTGCAATGTTGCGGGCCTCTGAATTCCCCCCTGGATCAACGATTCGCTTAACGGGTCTTCCACATATTTCTGTAACGCCCGCCGCAACGGTCGCGCCCCATAATTTCGGTCCGCGCACGTTTTCTCGAGGATCCACTGGCGTGCTTCGGGCGACAACACCACTTGAACCTGCCGATGAATCAGCGTGTCGTTCAGCTGTCCCACCAGCAGATCGATAATGCGCAACAGATCCTCGTCGCCCAGAGGATTAAACAGGATGATGTCGTCCAGCCGGTTCAAAAACTCCGGATTGAACGCCCGCTTCACTTCCCCCAAAACCAGATCTTCCATGCTCCTCAGGCTGGCTTCATCAATGCCCGCCTGAAAACCGATCGTCGTGCGCTTCTGCAAATGCCGCGCCCCGATGTTGGAAGTCATGATGATGATGGTGTTGCGGAAATCGACCGTATTACCTAGACCATCCGTCAGCTGCCCGTCCTCAAACACTTGCAACAATATGTTAAAGAGGTCAGGATGCGCCTTCTCGATTTCGTCCAATAATATAACCGAATATGGCGTCCGGCGCACGCGCTCGGTTAATTGCCCGCCTTCTTCGTAGCCAACGTATCCTGGAGGCGCGCCGATCAACTTCGATACTGAGTGCTTCTCCATAAACTCCGACATATCGAAACGGATCAGCGACTTTTCGCTGCCGAACAAGAATTCCGCCAACCGCCGCGCTACCTCGGTTTTTCCTACGCCCGTCGGGCCCAGGAAGAAGAAGCAGCCCACTGGCCGTGAAGGCGATTTCAATCCCGCGCGGCTCCGGCGAATAGCCCGAGCCAGCGCCGTGATGGCTTTGTCCTGACTGATGACGCGCTTGTGCAGTTCCGGCTCGATGCGCAGCAGTTTCTGCTGTTCGTCTTCCTTGATCGACGTTACCGCCACGCCCGTCCACCGCGACACCACTTCCTCTATGTCTTCGCGGGTCACGATGCCCGTCGACGCGTCGTCCAACTTGTACCGCTCGCGCAGCACGCGCAGATTTTCCTTTTCCTTACGTTCCTCTTCGGAGTAGAACCGCGCCTTCTCAAATTCATGCGCGGCAATCGCCGATTCCATCCGGTGCGTGATGAATTTCACGCGCTTCTGGACTTCGCTGACTTCTTCCGGAACCGAAGCTTGCCTCAGTTTCACCCGCGCGCCAGCTTCATCGATCAAATCGATGGCTTTGTCCGGCAGAAAACGGTCGGGAATATACCGGTTCGATAGATAAACGGAATAGCGCAGCGCTTCATCGGTGTAGCTCACCGCATGAAACTTCTCATACCGCTCGCGCACACCGTTAATTACCTGCACTGCTTCTTCTTCCGTAGGTGCCGGCACCTTCACTGCCTGGAATCTGCGTTCGAGCGAGCGGTCTTTCTCCACGGACTTGCGATATTCGCTGGGAGTGGTCGCGCCAATGCACTGAATCTCGCCGCGGGATAGCGCCGGCTTCAGGATATTTGCCGCATCCAGCGAACCTTCCGCCGAGCCGGCTCCCACCAGCGTATGCAACTCGTCGATGAACACGATGGAGTTCTGGCTCTCCATCAGTTCCTTCATGATCGTCTTTAATCTCTCTTCGAATTGTCCGCGGTACTTCGTGCCGGCCACGATCAACGACAAATCCAGTGACAAGATTCTCTTGTCCGCCAGGAACGACGGCACATCTCCATCGCTGATTCGCTGCGCCAATCCTTCCACGATCGCCGTTTTTCCGACGCCCGGTTCCCCGATAAGCACCGGATTGTTCTTCGTCCTCCGGCACAGAATCTGGATAACCCGCTCCACTTCTCCTTCGCGTCCCACCAACGGATCTAAACTGCCTTCGGCAGCCGCTTGTGTCAGGTCGCGGCTGAATTCCGCGAGCAGTGACGTTTCCTTCGGCCGCGCCGCGGTGCTCTTTTCCCCAGTCGTCCGCGAGAGTTCCTCACGCAAAGCCGACAGCCGCAGGCCTCGCTCCATCAGAATCTCGGCGCCAAAGCACTTCTCTTCCCGCAGGATCCCCAGCAGCAGGTGCTCGGTGCCCACGTGCTTGTGCCCCAACCGCTCGGCTTCTTCCGCCGCGCTGTTCAGGATGCGCTTGCACTCCGCGCTCAGCGGAACTTCCACAGACGTGGAGATTCGCTCGCGTATGGTGATACGCGCCTCAATCTCTTTTCGAATCGATTCGATGGAACCCTGCTGCCGCAGGAACCGGTTGGCTAGGGCCTTGTCCTCTCGCATCAGCCCGAGCAGCAGGTGCTCGGTCTCGATGTAGGGGCTTCCGTACTGGCTGGCCTCGTACCTGGCAAAGAAAATCACTCGCCGCGCTTTTTCTGTATATCGTTCGAACACGTTAGCTCGCTTCTCCCCCTGGGGTCCCTTCCGCAGCGCTTTTGGCGTCGCGGACTTGCAGAACACCGTGCTCCAGCCCCACGATCCGGTTGCATCGTTCCGCCAGCGCCAGGTTGTGCGTCGCGATCAGCGACGTCAGGCGATGCGTACGATGCAGCCGTTGCAACAACTCGAACACGGCCCAAGCATTCTGCTCGTCTAGATCTCCGGTCGGTTCATCAGCCAGTAACACCCGCGGACCCGTGATCAGCGCCCGTGCGATTGCCACCCGCTGCTGCTCCCCGCCCGAAAGTTCTCCTGCGCGGTGCTCGGCCCGATCTTCCAGGCCCACTTCTTTCAGCCACTTTCGCGCCTCTCTAAGCGCTTTTGCCTGTGGCTCTCCACGCACCAGAAGCGGCATCGCTACATTCTCTGCTGCCGTAAAATCCGGCAACAACTGGTGCCGCTGCCAGAGAAACCCCACGGCGCGATTGCGATATTCCGCCAGCGCCGCGTCTTCCTGCATTTCTATCACTCTATTTTCAAAGTATACGGCACCACTTGTTGGAGTGTCTAGCGCGCCCAGCAAGTGCAACAATGTGCTTTTTCCCGCGCCCGATGGCGCCACCACGGCTACCATCTCGCCTTCGTCCAATTTCAAATTCACATCGACCAATACTTCCAAATTTTTCTCGCGCGCTCCATACGTTTTCTTCAATCCACGCGCTTCCAGGATCGCTTCCTCGCTTTGGTCCGTCGTATTCATCCCTCTTTCGCCTCGCGATCCCGCCCCCGCACCTCTTTTTTCGCTGGTTCTTGCCACCTTACCTGACAACCGGGCATTTTTTTCAACAGCCGCCAAATTTTCTTATCTGTTTCTAACCGTTAGATGCGCCGCAATTCCTTTCAGTCCAGCCTCGCTTTCCTGCAGCCGAGTGCGTCTTCTGACCCAGATTTTTCCCTTTTCCTCACCGGCTCTGCCGGGCCATTTCAACTCTTCTAAGGCCCTTGCTCGGAGCTGCTATAACTCCCTTTCTTTCATCGCCTTGCACGGTCTCATCTTGGGATTTACAAACAGGCTGGCTCCGTAGTTCCCAAGCTTCACCCACGGTTGCCTCTCACAGGAGCAACTTGGACTCCAAACACCTCTTCCCCTAAACCCTTCACATCTTTGTTTCTTTTACCTTATTCGAAGCGCAGGATTTCCACTGGCAGGAGTCTCGCCGCCTCTCGCGCCGGTATCACCGTGGCCAATATCGCGATGCCCATGGCTGCCGCCGCAATCCACAATCCATCCAGGAAGCTCGAGTGAAACGGCACATACGGCACGGCGTACACCTGCGGATCCAGCGGAATCAAATGATACGTGCCCGCAATCCAGGTGAACGTGTACCCCACGATCAACCCGATCAGCGTCCCCATTCCACCAATCGCAGTGCCTAGCAGCAAAAAAATTCTTCGCACTTGTTCGCGTCGCGTCCCCATCGACAGCAACACCGCAATATCTTTCGCTTTGTCCGTCACGGTCATCGACAGCACCACCAGGATATTCAGCCCCGCCACAAACGTAATAAGCCCGATGAATATCGCCGTCACCAATTTCTCCAACCGCAGCGCCCGGAACAAGGCGCGGTTCTGCTCCATCCACGTCGTTGTGGTGAATCCCGCCCCCGCTTCGCGCTCCACCAAGTTGGCAATCTCTGCCGCCTGCTCCGGCCTCGCCAACCGGAACTCCAGCACATTCACCACGTCGCCCGTCCCCGCCAGCGATTGCGCCGCCGCCAACGTCACGAAGCACCAGTTTTCGTCGTAATCGTAAAAGCCGGAATCGAACACGCCCGCCACACGGAATCGCCTGGTGCGCGGTATCAATCCAAATGGTGTCAATCGTCCCTGCGGGCTCGTCAACGTGACGTAGTCTCCCGGGTGCACCCTCCACTCGCCTGCCAATTCCTTGCCTACGATCAAACCGTCGATTCCATCGGCGTCCGGCGAAAAATCCAGTTGGCCTTCGGACAGCTTCTGCAACGCCTCGTCACTGCGCCTTTCCGGCGTTACATCAATGCCTTTCACCACTACCCCGCGCGCCTCGCCGCCAAACGACAGCAGCATGGTCTCGTAAATCGCTGGCGTCACGGAGTTCACGCCAGGTATCTTTTTCAGCCGGTCCGCCAGGGCCAGGAAATTTGGAATTCCCTCCGAACCCGGACGGGTCAGAGATATATGTGCGGTCACTCCCAACAAGCGATCCTGCAACGTCTCGCGAAAGCCGCTGTTCATGGCCAACGCGATGACCAGCGTCGCCACTCCGGCCGCCACTCCCAAAATGCTGAACGCCGTCACTAACCGCAGAATCACCGGTCGGTTCGGTGACCGCAGGTACCGCTTCGCCACGAACCATTCAAAGCTCATGAGGCAGGACCGCCCTTAGCCTCATTTCCCATGAACCAAAAATCTGTCATTCCGAACGGAGTCTGCGGAGTGAGGAACCTTTCTTGTTTTCGTTTCCAAATCGCAGGAGCACAGGTTCTGATGCCCAGAAACCCTCCTCGCTTTACGCCTTCGCGCTTTCCGGTTTCCCCTCTTCCGGCTTGCCCTCGGGACGCAACTGCGGGAATAAAATCACGTCGCGAATCGAATGCGAATCCGTCAGCAACATCGTTAGCCGGTCGATGCCTATCCCTTCTCCGGCCGTCGGCGGCATTCCATGACACAGCGCTCTTACGTAATCCACGTCCAACTGCTTTGGCACTTCATCTCCACCCTGCGCGATCTGTGCGAGGAAGCGTCTCTCCTGCTCCGCGGGATCGTTCAACTCGGAAAATCCATTGGCGATTTCCATGCCCGCCACGTAAATCTCAAATCGCTCCACCAAGGACGGGTCTTCCGGTTTTTGCTTCGACAGCGGCGAAATCTCCAGCGGAAAATCGTACAGAATCGTCGGTTGCACCAGCTTATCTTCCGCAATTGTTTCAAATAGCAAACCTGTCCACTCGCCGTCCGCCAACGGCCCTTTGGCGGCTGCGTATTCCGCATGGTTCGCCTTCGCCCACACGTTGTAGCGTTCCGTCGCTCGTTGCGCGCCACTCGGAGCCGTCAGTTCCTCCGCTGTAGGAGCGGGCCCTGCTCCTTCTGGCCAATGCTTCACAATCGCTTCGCGCATTGTCAGCCGTTGCATCTTCCCGAAGTCCAACTCATCCTCGCCGTACTTCACCATCGTCGATCCCGTAATATTCTTGGCCAGTTGTGCGAACAGCGCTTCGTTCAGTTCCATCAAGTCCCGGTAATTGCTATACGCCTCGTAAAACTCCAGCATGGTGAACTCAGGATTATGCTGCGTGCTGATTCCCTCGTTTCGGAAATTCCGGTTGATCTCATAGACGCGGTCGAATCCGCCCACCGTCAACCGCTTCAAATATAGTTCCGGCGCGATTCGCAAATACAAATCCACGTCCAGCGTGTTGTGGTGCGTCACAAACGGCCGCGCTGTTGCTCCCCCAGCGATCGGGTGCATCATCGGGGTCTCCACTTCCATATATCCGCGTCCGTCGAAGAACTGGCGCAATTCCCGAATGATCCGCGCTCGAGTGCTAAAGACCTCCCGTGACTTCTCCGTGGCAATCAAATCCAAATATCTTTGGCGATAGCGTAGTTCGACATCCGCCAGTCCGTGCCACTTTTCCGGTAAGGGCAACAGCGCCTTACTCAAGAAAAACAGCTCTTCCACCCACACCGACAGCTCACCGGTCTTCGTTCGGAACATGTGCCCGCGCACGCCGACGTGGTCTCCCAAATCCAACAAATGGAATAACTGGAAACCTTTCTCTCCTACTACATCTTTTCTTACGTAAATCTGGATTCGCCCCCCACCTCCCTGTAGGTGAGCAAACCCTGCCTTGCCCATCAGGCGGTACGAGACCATTCGTCCCGCCACTCGCGTATCCTTCTTCTCTGCTTCTAATTCCGGAGCCGTCCGCTCCGCATACTTCTTCGTCAACTCGGCCGGCGTCTCCGTCCACCGGAATTCCCGAGGAAATGCTTCATATCCCAGAGCTTGGATCTCTTCGAGTTTCTTTTGCCGCTGCTGAAACTGATCTTGAGGCTCAAATTGCAAGAGGGCTGTAATCCTTTCTATTTTCTGCTTCTCTGGAGTATAAAGGCCAGTTCCCGAACAGAGCAAGGAACCCGGACTTGTTCGAAAATCTACGGACATACGATCATTCCCAGTTTGGGAATCTTCTTCTCAAGCCATTTTCTGCCTTTTTTCTTGAATTTTTGTTCACCTGCTTTTCCAAAATTGCTATAATCGCTTTCACCTCGGAGGTTCTCTGTGCGGCCCCGCCCGGTTACTCTGCAACACGATTCGGTGTCTCAAGACTGGCGGGTACCCCTTAAAGGCGACAAATCCCAAGTTTATTTCCACTGCGCCCAACGCCTGGAAATCGCCTACTCCATGTTCAGTGTGAATCTCGATGAAGCTTTCGGCTTGCGCCGTCATGGCCGAAGCTCCAAAGCTTGTCAACTTCTCTCTGTCGCTCCCGATTTATGCCAGCGGCTGGCTTATCCGCTCCGTTCTTTGCTTCGAACGATGGCCGAGCACGCCAAGCATTTTGGGATCACTCCCAATATCGCGCCTCTCGATGTGAAAAATTTTCAACACGCCCGCAGCCGCCGCGTCGCTCTCTACAATGACGTGTTCAGCCGGGTTCTGCTCACTCGAAAATCCCAGTTTTCATACAAAATCTCCGCTATTGCGGATCTTGTCGACGAACTGGACGCCTGCTTCATCGCAGCCGCTGAGGAGCTTTCTGCGGGGGACTCCACTTCTCCTGATCGCAAGTGGGAACGATTAGATGCGGTTCATTACGACCTAAATACGTGCTTACGCGAGACCGTAGTTCTCTTTAAGTCCTTTCTCCATGCTCTTCCCGATCAACTAATCCCCAGTTTCCAAGCTGCTCTTCACGAATGCCAGGCTAATTCGCCCTCGCTCGCTGCCCGTGCCCGGCATCTTGCCCATAGACGGATGGCGTTCCTAAAGGGACAATAATTAAATCCCTGCGGATGGCCCCGCGGCCGATGCAACCTATTGAAGGTTCCCTCCTTCTATAGGGAGCATATGTGCTCCTCGACGTCCATTCTCGGGACAACTCTTAAGGGGACTCGGCGCATCGCATTTCCTAGTGGCGCCGCTATTGGACCGTTGGCCCGACCAAGACCAACCGAGCCCGTTGCGTGGACTGAAGCGGAGGCCATCCGCCGCTCTCAAGCGGGGGATCCCGCTGCTTTCGACTTTCTTTATCATCTGCATAGCCGTCGCGTCTACGCCCTGTGCTTGCGCATGGTGAATAATCCCGCGGATGCGGAAGATTTGATGCAGGAGGCTTTTCTCCAGCTCTTCCGCAAAATCGGTACCTTTCGCGGGGAGTCGGCCTTCTCCACGTGGCTCCATCGGATGACCGTCAACGTCGTGCTTATGCGCCTGCGCAAGAAATCGCTTCCCACCGATTCCTTGGAGGAGACCCTGGATCCCGATGCGGAGAGCGGCAGCCCGAAACGCGATGTTGGTGCCCCGGATCTCCGTCTTTCCGGCGCCGTCGACCGAGTCAACCTCGAGCGCTCCATCGAGCAACTCCCGCCTGGCTACCGGACCGTGTTCGTGCTCCACGACGTCCAGGGTTATGAGCACAACGAGATTGCGAACATCATGGGATGTTCTGTTGGTAATTCGAAATCGCAGTTACACAAGGCGCGCACTCGCCTGCGCGAGCTTCTCCAGGAACAAATCCGGGATCAGGCCCGCCAGGAACGACAGTCGGCAAAAGCTCAGTCAGGTTCCAAGGAATGAGCTAGAATGAAGCTACCGATTACGTCGAGGCTGTCGAGGTTTGCGACACGCGCACCTTTCGTGATTTTTGCGGGAAGCGCCATGCCGTCCTGTTTCCCGCGGAGTCTGTGGTATGCAGTGTAAAGAACTCGAAGCCGTTCTCGCCTCGGAGGGCCTGAGCCCTCTTCCTCCCGACGCTCGCGAACATCTTTCTGGTTGCGCCAATTGCCAGGATTTGCTCGCTGATCTTTCCGCTATAGCTGTTGCTGCCAAGCGCATTCCCGCTGAGGTAACTCCGCCGGACCGCGTCTGGAATTCCATTCGCGCGCAGTTGGAAGCCGAAGGCATCATCCGCGATGTTCGACCCGCTGTGGTTGCGCCTTCCACTCCCTGGTGGGATGGCATCGCCCAATTTTTCCGGCCGCGTGCTCTCGCCACCGCGGCTGCTGCGCTCTTCGTTGTCGCTGGAGCGGCTTACGTCGTCGAGCATCACAACACTTCCACGCCCTCGCATGTGGCAGAGGTGCCTCCGTCGGCCAAGACGCGATCCAATCTCACTGGCTCCGCCGTCCCACCCGCTGAAGTGTCTCAAACGGTTTCTGTTTCCAACGCACCGTCCGGTAAACCGGTTAAGCCTCGCAAAATCGTTGCGGCCCGTCCGAACGCTCCTGCTCCTGCTGACCTCAAACCCTCTCCTTCGGAAAACGCCTATCTGGGGGACAGTCGCGCGGTCTTGGCTGACGTTCAGGATTCTCTGCCTCGCAGCGGGGTCACCAATAATCCCGCGGTCGACGCTTCTTTGCGCCAAAATTTGCGCACCATTAACGACTTTATTGCGGAATGTGAAGCCCGCTTGAAGCAGAACCCTCGCGACCAGTTGACTCGCGAGTATCTCAACATGGCCTACCAGCAGAAAGCGGAACTCCTCAACGCGATGATGGACACTGGAAGGAGCGAACACTGATGTTTCCCCAGTACAACTTGCTTCGTGGCGTCGTCTTTTCCGTCTTCGGCGCCGGATTGTTCCTGTGCACCGCTGCCGCTGTTCGCGCCACTACCGAACAACAGGAAGAGCATCATTTCACCGTCAAAGATCATCCGGTGGTGATCATCAATAACATCGTCAACGGCCGCATCGAAGTTCATTCCTGGAAAAATTCAGAAGTCGTGGTCACCACTACTGTGGTCCCCGGCAAAGTCGCTATTGATTCGGAGCAGGTTGGCGATCGCATCGACATCAACGCCACTTCTCTGGTCGCTTCCACGGGCCCTCACGATGTGGAAGCCAATTTTCAAATAGTCGTCCCGGAACAAGCCGAGCTCCAACTACGCACCCAGACTGGCGTCATTCTGGTCGAGCAAGTGAACGGCGACATGAAGTTGCAAAGCGTTGCCGGCGATGTTCACCTTAAGGAAGTTTCCGGCTACATCATCGTCAAGACCACCAGCGGCAATTTGGTCTGTACCTTGTGCTCCGGAAGGCTCGAGTACAACTCCATTAGTGGTGGCGCCCAAATCCTCCAGCCTTCCCTGTCCAATCTCAACGTCATGACCACCACCGGCAACATTCTTTATGACGGCGACTTTGTCCGCACCGGCCTGTACACCATGAACAGCGGCCGCGGTCTCGTCGAAGTCCGCTTCGCTGGCACCGATTCCTTCGATCTAAATGCCCAAACCTATCGCGGCACTGTCGATAATCAGGCCGCTGATTTCCTGAAGCCCGACGTTCACGGCAGCAAGCATCATTCCACACAGTCCAAGTTCAGCCGCAGTTTGTTTGGCACTGTTGGCCAGGGTTACGCGAAAGTCGAACTTTCCTCGTACAGTGGTACAATTCGGATTCTGAAGCGCGATTAACTTAGCGCTCTCCGAAATCGTGAATCAGAACCTGATCGGTCGCTCTCTTTCTCCAAAACCTTCCGTCGTTTGCCTCGCCGGCTTCATGGGCGCCGGCAAAAGCACTGTGGGCACTCGTTTGGCGCGTCAACTCGGCTGGCGCTTCGTCGATCTTGACGAGCGTATCGAAGCCGCCGCCGGCATTACCATTCCTGAATTTTTCGAACGCCACGGCGAACCGACCTTCCGCCAACTCGAAGCTGATCAACTGCGCGCCGCTCTCGGTCGAGCCGTCGAGTTCCGTGAATCCACAATCCTTGCTCTCGGCGGCGGCACCTATGCCCAGCCGGGCGCTCCGGAATTTCTGCGCAACTCCGGCGTCCCCGTGATCTGGCTCGACACTCCCATAGAAGTTCTCCTTGCTCGTTGCATGACCATGACCGGCCGCCCGTTGTTCCGCGACGAAGCCAGCTTCCGCGCGCTGCACGCCCAGCGCCTCTCCTCCTACCAGCTCGCCGATTTCCGCGTCGACAGCTCCGGCGATGCCGCTTCCGTTGTCGCCGAAATTCTCCGCCGCGGCATCCTGGGTTTTTCGAACTCCGAAGACTCGCCCCTGACCGTCGACCATCCGCGCCCCTGAACACAAAACTCGTCATTTGGGGCGGAGCCAAATCACAACGCGTCCTTCCAGCAACCAAAATCTTTCATTCCGAGCATAGCTGCGGCAGCCAAGCGTAGTGAGGAATCTCGCTTCGATCTCCGCGTCTTGGCAACTTTGGCCGGCATGCCCACTGTTAATGGTTACGCCACACCTCATCCGCAAGCCCACGGTACCCCGCCGCTCTCCGCCACATAATGTTTGCGGGTTTACGACGCAAGAAATGGCTTCCCGCATGAACTCAAGACTGAAATTTTCTATTGCCACAACAATTTTGCTCGCCCTCGCCGCCACTCTCCTCGCGCACGCCGACCAGAAAAAGTCCTCCCTCTTCGCCAATGATAAAGGCAAATTCAAGTTGCTGGTCGATAACAACCAGATCGGCCAGGAAGATTTCGAAATTTACTCCAGCGGCGGCAACTGGGTCGCGAAGGGCACCACGCATCTCAACCCTCCGGGTTCTCCTGCCGCTACCGTGACCGGCAATCTCACCCTGCAACCCGACGGTGCTCCCGTTTCTTACGAGTGGAGCTCCGAAGCCGACAAAAACAGCAACGCTCACATTGCTTTCGTCAACAACACCGCGAAGATGACGGTTCAGCTCGGCACCGGTCGCTCCTTCGAGCAGGACCTCACCTTCACCACACCGCTCGTCGTGGTCCTCGACAATAACCTTTATTACCAATATGCGGTTTTGGCCCGAGTCTACGACTGGTCGCGTCGCGGCACGCAAGATTTCTCCGTGCTGATTCCTCAGGAACTTCTACCGGGCACTATCACTGTCGAGTGGGCAGGAGCGGTCAGTGCCGATGGCAAAACCTACGAAGGCCTGAAAGTGAACACCAACGATCTTCAAGTCGTGCTTTATCTCGACAATAACCATCGCCTCATGCGCATCGAAGTTCCCGCTTCCAAGGCCGCCATCGTCCGCGAATAGTTCCTGTCCACGTCTTGGCAGGTGCCCCTCACTGCTCCTTCGGCTTCTGGATGTTCTGTTCCGTCTCCACCGCAAACAAACGGAAATTCCGGTAGGTGTGATACAGGATGATTCGGTGACTGCTGATCGTCCAATACGCCTCGATCGTCCGTGGCAGCCACAGCTCCACGTTCTTCGATTGAAACATCACCGGCGCGTATTCCACCGAGATAATGCTGCCGCTGAGGCTGATTGCCGGGATGTCTTCCATCAGCTTGGTCTCCAGGTGCAAGATCTGGCCGTTTTCCGCCGATATCCATGCACGTCCTTTCAGCATGGCCCGATGCATTTCCCCTTGCGAATAAATTTGCAAAGTTCGCCCTGGTTTATCTTTTCGCTGCTGAAACCGGACCAACCACGCCGCTTGTTCCTTCCACTTGCCCAGCCCTTCACAGCTCATCTGATAGTCGGTCTGCATGTTGGGCAGAAAAATCAACGCTAACGCCACTTGCCCGGTGTCTTGGCCACTGGCAGGAAACTCGTGTCCACCCTTCGCCGGCGTACGGTACTCCCGACTCCACATCAAACTTCATCGCGCTTTCTACCTTCGTAAACTCGAACACAGGAGCCTGCGCAGGAGTTACTGCCGGGAACACTAAGCATGCCAAGAGGAAATGTATAGTTAATCTCATGTAGGGGAGTCTGGCTCTGGCCCGCCGCGTTGTCTATGAGCGCTATCACGAACGAGCCGATGGACGACAAATCACGACTTAGCCGCAGTCGCGATCACGGACTGCTGCGGACGTCGAACATTGTTGCGGCATCCACTCCCGCGAATTCGCTTGTCGGACACGTGGGTTTTTAGCGGAAATGTTGGTTGTTGAGCCTTCACCTGCTTCCTTGCGAAGAGCGTTTCGTTTGGTCTAAGCAAGTTGCGCTGGCGTGCCCAGTCATCGAGCCGTTCGAGTCTCTCGCGAAAACTAAGG
This sequence comes from Verrucomicrobiia bacterium, assembly GCA_035506955.1. Taxonomy (GTDB): domain Bacteria; phylum Acidobacteriota; class Terriglobia; order Acidiferrales; family UBA7541; genus Acidiferrum. Next base: position 7,050 of record DATJOO010000064.1, on the reverse strand, counting down.
TCGTTCATATCTTCGGTAGCACATACGCCGAGTAGAAAATACGCTTTGTGGTCATCTTTTGGCCACGCTTCTTTTGGAAATTCTAAACCTGTAGTTTCGCAAAGACGTTCTAACCGTTGGAGCCTGAAACCTGTCGCTGCCACTTTAATTCAACACCGGGTAAACGCGTTCCCGGGACAAGCGGGTTTCGGTACCCCTATCGGCAGTTCCCGACTCCCCAGGAGCTAGCCCTAAATCTGCCGTGGCACTGGTTGACCGCATTGAAGTTCGATTCTCAAAACGCCGGCCAACGAGGGCAGGACTCGGGTAATGGTCAAGTGACCGCCCCGAGTCCTGCTGTGCTTCCATGGTGGGAGGTTCCACCGACCACTCGCGTGACATGTCTGCCTAATTGGTAGAATGAGCGGCCATCCCCATGCAACTGGGGGAATCCCCAGTAGCAGCAGCGGAGACCGGAAGGCTATAAATTCCGGAAACGGACGTGACTCTCCTAACGTCCGAACTCGGGCTGCTATCGACTTCTGGGCGGGGGACGATGGCAGCCCCTGTGGAAGATGATGAGATGCCAAGCCAAGTCGCCCCACTTCGTAACCGAAGTATTAAGGTGATTCGAGTCAACGTTCCGAGCGAGGTCCGCCGACATGAAAGGCCTTCTCTACTACGCATCGAGAACGGAGCTAGCCTTCAAACGGCAGACTGCGAACTGCCAGAAGAGACTTAAGGCGCTCGAGGCGCAGAGGCACCTGTTGTTCGAGCACTTCTCGAAGAATTCGCAACAGATCAGCTTGGCTTTGGATATTAAGCGCATCGATGATCAGATCGCGGAGTGCAACGAACAGATACGACAGCTGAGAAAGGGGGGCTGGGGACCGAAGGTTAGCCCGTAGGACAAACGTCAATCCTGTGGTCGGCTGTGTCCTAGGGATTCCCCCAGTTGCGTGGGGACTTGGTTACGTCTAAAAAAGTTAGGAAAGAATTTGCGAGATGCGATTCATGTCCCTGGTGAATCGGTAGGGCGGAACTCGCAAAGAGATGGCTCCTTCCGAAAGGGAGGAGCCATTCTTACGCTAGCATGACAACCGCCGGGACATTTAGGGCCTGATCGAGATCAATCCTTGCTTCAAGGCAAACAAGACTATGTCGGCGGTGGAATGAAGGTTGAACAATTCTCCGATATGGTGTTTGTGGAACTCCACAGTTTTTTCGCTGAGGCTTAAGACGTCTGCGATCTCCTTCATAGGTCGCCCCTCAGCTAGCAACTGGACAATTCCTTTTTGTCGCGGGGTCATCTCCTTCGAGTATTGCCGCGCCCTGATCTTCGTTGTGACCCAGTCCTCAGCTCTCAGCTTGGGCGTTAAATAAGGTTTGTAATGCAAGACCTGATCTATCGCCTTCAACAATTCCTGTCCCGCAGAGTGTTTTAGGACGAACCCGATTGCCCCAAGTTCCAAAGCAGCAGCAGCCAGATTGGGGTCATCTCGCATCGTTAGGAAGATAAATTTGATGTTGAAGACTTGCTTTTTGATTTCCCGGGCCGCATCCAGCCCATTGAGCAGGGGCATACCGACGTCTACAAGAATCACATCCGGTCGGAGTCGCATGGCTTCCGCAACCATAGCGCGACCATCCAGTACCACCCCTAAAACGGTGTAAGTCTTTTCCAGATAGGCCCGCAATGTTTCGGCGAACATCGCGTGATCATCTGCGATTAAGAAACGCGGACCCGTGCTGCGCGAAGACACGCTTTGCATAAGGGCTCCTCTCTGTGCGATCAACGAAAGCTGGAAGAGCGACACCGGGTCGTCACAATTGCATAACGTCTGACTGGAGTTGGAGGAGTGGTCACCTAGACCGTAGGAGGTGGTACAGAATGCGTGTCAGAGCGCTCTGGGAAGGACTGTCACCTGTGGGGGAGCCTACCCTCTTCCGCTATCGGCTGTAACTGTCACTTCTGACAGTCTTGTGTTTAATTTTCATTGATGATGGTTAAAATCCTGATTGACGGATACAACTCGGACAGTTGGTACTGGACCGGACTTTTCCATAATCGCCTCATCTGACACCCGGCCTCAGGCTGAACGCAGAACTCGGGGAGGTATTGCTGGGGAACAATAGAGGTCCTTCCCGAGTCCTGTTGTGTCTTCCGCGGCGGCGGGGTTGCACCGACCGCTCGCGTTTGACCTGCTGCGCGTAACTTCTAAACTTGGCCGCCTCCCCAAACAACTGGGGAATTCCCTAGTAGTAGCGGAGATCGTAACTCTATTAGGTTGCCGGATGGGACGTGATGTTTTGATTGGAGTAGCGAACGCCGGGACCGCCGCTCTGAGAAGTTCCTTTCGTGGAATCACCTTGGTACGAAAGCATCCAAGCGACGAGGACAAATGGCCATTCGCTTCCAAACCTAACGACGTTCCTTCGAACCGAAGAGAAAAGGGGGAGGATATGTTGAATCAACACCGAGAGCTAACGGGAATAGCCTTGCTGATTGCCGTTCTGTGTCTAAGTATTCCAAGCATTGCGATTGCGGCGGATGACAAGAATGAGCAGGAGCGAGTAAAAGAATCGGGCAATGTAATGAAGGAGCTTCTCTCGTCATCGAGCGGCGTTCCCATCAGTGTGCTGAATAAGGCGGAGTGCGTTATCGTTCTCCCGTCTGTAAAGAAGGTTGGATTCATTGTTGCGGGTCAATATGGTAAAGGTGTGATGACGTGTCGGGGAGGAGAAAATTTTGACGGGCCGTGGAGCGCCCCAACGATGATGCAATCGGCTGGCGGAAGTTTTGGTCTTCAGGCGGGCGGCCAAGCTACCGACTTCGTTGTTCTAGTAATGAATGACAAGGGAGCGCGCGCCCTTATGAATGGGAAAGCTAAGCTCGGTGCCGATGCCAGTGTCGCCGCCGGTCCCGTCGGGCGGGAAGCGGAAGCCTCCACGAATGCGGCGATGAGTGCACAGTTGCTCTCTTATTCCAGAGCGCAGGGTGTGTTCGCTGGCGTTTCTCTGGAGGGATCGTCGCTCGGACCTGATGACGATGCAAATAAAGATCTGTATGGCAAGAAAGTGACTGCCACAGAGATCATTGACGGCAAAGCCGGACCAGCTCCCGCTTCCGCGAAGGAACTGCTTGCGGTACTCACTGCGAAGTCGCCCAAGAACGAGTCAAAAGGAAAGTAATCGGCGTTTGTACACGACTGCTTAGACAGTTGTTTTGCTGCTCGCGCTCCATCAATATGCGCCCTACCCAGCGAGGGTCCTTTGAGGTGAGGGGATAATTATGAGAAAAACGCTTCTCGTTGGGTTGGTTCTGCTGGTATCCGGAAAAGCCGCATGGGGTCAACACCTTGGAGAATTGACCGCCAACTATTCTTATATGCATTACGTGCCGGTGGACAACCTTCCGACGGCCAACCTGAACGGGGGAGGCGGATCTGCGGTCTTTTATTTTGCTGGCTTTTTCGGGCTCAAGGCGGAAGTCGAAGGATACGCCAGCCAAAACATCAACTTTAACTTTCCACCCGGTAGCATAAGATGCCCATCGGGCTGCACGGGAACCGCGCAGGCAAACTTGTTCACCGGGAATTTCGGGCCACAAATTAAGATCCGTATCAAGCGCGTGCAGCCTTTCTTTGAGGGGCTGGTGGGCGGCGTGCATACGAACTTTTACCAAAATGTTCATAAGAATTGCTCCGGATGCACGTTTGGCTCACCTGGCGATTGGGCCCTGGACGTCGTGCTTGGGGGTGGCGTCGATATTAAAGTTACTTCGCACTTGGCGATCCGGCCGATCGAAGTCGATTATTTTCTGACGCGTTTCATTAACAACCTCACCACTGGGAACAACAATCAAAACAATTTCCGCTACCAGGCGGGGCTCGTTTTCGAGTTCTAAGCTGGGCGCGTTCGGAGAAGCCACGGCCCGCTTGTTCCTTGACGGGCGACAAACCAGAAATCGCCTCGCTGCGTCGCAGCGAGTCGAATCGCGGGCCGCCCGCGATCGTGTTCCAGGGCCTCCAAGCATCCTCGTAGCGTCCCGCAAATTTCCATAAGATCCGCGCGATTGGCATGAGATTGCTTTTTAATTCGACCGTTCGTATCGTGAAGGCATGCCAACGCTAGCGCACATACGAGGCGTCGTCGCGGGAGCAACCATCCTCACGGTTTTTGGCAGCCTCTGGTGCCTGATAGCTCTCGCTTACTGGGCTGCGCGGCCTGTTTGGTCAATTCCCGCAGGCGTCATAGCAACTATCGTTCTACTGCTTCTGTGTGCCGCACGACTTGTGGCCTCCAAGAAAATTCCCCATGTTCACGATCCGGCCGCAGCAGCTAAGGGAAAGCGGGCCGGCAAACTTTTCGGAATCATCTTTGGAATCGAAGGCGGCCTGATCGCGGTCTGCTCGACGGTGCTTGCGAACCACGGTCTCGGATTCTGGATTCCGATTGAGGTCGCTATTATCGTCGGCGCGCATTTCCTTCCTTTGGCGTACACATTTGAGGTACGACTCTACTACTGGACAGGATCTCTCTGCCTCCTCGGTGTACTCGGATGTTTGCGTATCCACGATTTTGGAACACGGGTGCTGTGCGTGGGTTTGGTGATGGCTGCAGTACTCTGGCTGAGTGCGTCGCTGTTACTCCTGCAGACGCGAACTACACCTGCGCGAGTCTGATGCGGAAAAACTAAAGATCCCCCCGATCCCCCAGTAACGCGAAGCAGCGAGACGATCGCAGGGTGGCGGCGCTTCTCGTGTCTCAGGGCGAAAACTTCGCAATAGCGTGACCGCAGGCGAACGATCGCGAGCCCCGTTGACGCAGTACATCACCTATCTTTTCGGTTTTGACATTGCCGCGAACAGCTCTGAAGGATCAACTCTTTTCCCACCAGCTGCGACTTCCCATTCAGCTTCTTCCTGCTGCTGGAACAGGTCCTCAATCATACCCAACGCTTCGCGCGACTCCTTATCCTGCGTCTCGACGTAAAAGGAGAGCGTCGTGGCGATGTCACTGTGGCGCAAGATCGCCTGAATGACTTTGGGCTTCACACCTAGCTCATACAGGTTCGTCGACAGTGAACGGCGGAACGCTTTCCAGCCCAACCATTTTGGAATCGTCTCGTCGAGCTTGAACTTATGATCGTCGCCGTGCGTGGCCTCCATCTGCCGGCAGACCGAGCACCGCGTGAGCATCGGAATAATTTGTCGATTGACCAGGTTCACCAGATTCAAACTGGTGCCGCGCTTCTCTCCACGAAATATCCAGTCTTCATCCTTCTTCCACACCTTAGCTTTATATCGGTTCAGGATGCCCTGGAGCATCGGCAACACCGGAACAGCAGCCTCGCTACCCGGCGTCTTGGTCTCTCCCACGTGCGTGCGCCACACTGCTCTGCGTATTTGCAGTGACTCCCCGTCGTAATCCCTCCATTGAAGCCCCCGTAACTCAGCGAGCCGCAGGCCGGCGAAGGCTGCGGTCATCACAGCAACGAACGGCACGCCTGTTAAGTTTTCTCCGATCCTGTAGATATCCGCGAGTGTGTAGATCGCGCCCTTGAATTTCTTGGGACGCCCTGGCACAGCAACATCCCGCATCGGGTTTTCGAAATCGATCAATCCTTCGCGTTTCACATGTTTGAACACGCCGCTCAAGAACGACTTGAGCCGAAGCAGGGTTCGATGGCTAACTCCAGACTCTTTGGCGATCGCAGCTAAGATCCGCTGACCGTTGACCGTTCGGAAATCGCGCAGGCGAATATTGCTCAGGCGCGGCTTGAGGTGGTGCTCGTACGAATTCTCTTTATAGTTCTTGTATGTACTCGCGTGCAGTGTGTCCTTCACATGCGGCAGGTACACTCTCTCGATGAACTCCGTGACCGGCATCGAGGACTCTGGTGCAACCTAGCCGGCGTTGATCGGAGCAAGATGCTTCTGCGCCAGCAGCAGGACACTGGACTTTGTAGGGTAATCAGGACCGACGCGCGCGAGTTTGTGAAACGCCTTCTTGCGCAGGCGCACGCCGTCTTTTACGACTACGTCCCAGTAGCGCAGAATCCAAGCGCCGTGATCTTTGAGAATAGTTCCCTTTTGCATGGCGCGACTCTATCACAGAATGGGTCAGCAAATTGGTCTGCACCTGTGGATATTTGTTGATTTTGCAGACGTTAGTACAGTCGGCGCATGCTTTTGTAATTCACCACTCTTGGAGGAAACTTCTTAGCGCGCCAATGGCCGCTGAAATACCGGCATCCCTGGGCGCCGCAGCGGATAACCCTGCGGTTGACCATGGGCTGGCGCGGGCATCAGTCCATTCGAATGGCTGGCGTGGCCGATGTGCCCGAGCTGGCCATTTCCATTCGACGGCGCGGGCTGCGGCAGCCGAGCCGGATTACCGATAGGGCGCAAATTGATGGGGGCCGCGTTCACATGATCGCTGATGGCCTGCAACCTCTTCAAAATCGACTGCCACTGTTCCCAATCCAACTGACGCAGGAACGGCCGCAATCCCTGGATGAACGGATCTTCCAGCAGCGCTTCGCCGTCCGATTCCGGAATGAAGAAGCGGTTCAAGCCCACGTTCAGCGCTTCGGAGATTTTCTCCAGCGTGCCGAGGCTCGGCGTCATCTGCCCGCTCTCGATGCGCGATAGGTACGACCGGCTCACCTTCGAGCGCGATTGCAACTGGCTCTGCGTCATTCCTCGGGATTCCCGCAGTTGGCGAATCCGTTGACCGATATTCTCCACGGTCTCCTGATTCGCAAACTTCGACGCTACTACTTCCGGCACCGCCTGCTCCTGCGGCGCTTCCGGCGGGATCAAATAATCCATGCGCTGGGGCAATGCTCGTACGCAGCGTCGGCAGTTGCCGGTCTTCGTCCGATATTGGACCAGTCCGCAAGTCTTGCAGCGTATGACTTCCCGATCCATCTCCAACGTGTTCATCATGGTCTCTTTTTCCATAGGTGCAGACACCGGAACTCCTCGCTGACTGTTGTGTTTTTCCGGCGTGCGGATAGGAAGGAACGTCGGAACGTTCTTGGGGGGAAGGCAGTTACTGGCGCGA
>DATJOO010000063.1:0-5822 GCA_035506955.1 Verrucomicrobiia bacterium | reverse complement strand
TTCGCCTGAACCGTTTTGCGGAGCGGCCTGGAGACGTTTAAGGGTTTCGAGCAAATCGGCGTAGTCGGAAGAACCGTCCTGTCCAGTGGTTTGGATTTCGGCGAGCATCTGGCGAATCGCGTCGACCATCTTCAGCAGGGCCGTGGTGACTTCCGGGGCGAGAGCAAGTTTGCCATCGCGGAGAAGCGCGAGGAGATTTTCGCCAGCGTGGGCGACCTTTTCGAGTTTTGCGAAGCCGAGAAAGCCGCAGGTGCCTTTGATCGTGTGGATGGTGCGGAATACGCCGGCCAGCGCGTTGCGGTCGCCGGGGTTCTTTTCGAGCCCGACGAGTTCGCGGTCGAGGCGGTCGAGGCTTTCGTAGCTTTCGACGAGGAAATCGCTGACGATGTCGTTTTCGGCCATCGAAGCTTCGCTTTCGGCAGAAGGATTTTCGTTGGGGCGAGGACGCGAGCGCCGCGGAGAGCAAGCGGGCGTTCCCTGACCTGCAAGTAATATCGTCAGATCGCGGGGCTTTCGTTATGGCGTTTGCATTTTTGCACTGAAGGATGGGAAAGAGATGGCAGGAGGCGGAAGAGTCGCGCCGGCGTGTTTTGGGCCCGGGGGGGCGGATGAGGAACTTCTAATGTTTGAAAGGGGCCGGGCCTGGTGGGGCAATCTGGAAATCTGTGGACAGTGGCGATGGGCATCTGATATAGCAGCAGCAAGACGAAACTTTGAGCGGAGGAACGATCGATGAAGAGAATAGCTGCGGTTGCGTTCAGCGTGGCGGCTTTAATGATGATTAGCTTGCATGTGCTGAAGGCGCAGGATCAGGCGCTGAACCAGCCGCCGGCAGGATTTACACTGCTCTTCAACGGGAAGGATCTGAGCGGGTGGCGCGGGATTCAAGGCGACATCAACCCGCAAACCGTGGCGGAGTTTTCGCCAGACGAACTGGCGGCGAAGCAGGCGCAGTGGAATACCGACCGGGACCAGAATTGGAGCGTCGACGTCGCCAAGGGTGAATTGGTGTCCGACGGCAAAGGGGTTTTCCTAGGAACCGAGAAGAGCTATGGAGATTTTGAGCTGTATGTGGATTGGCTGATGGTGAACCACAATGGCGACTCAGGCGTCTATCTGCGCGGGTATCCGCAGGTGCAAGTTTGGGACCCAGAGAACCCACGGGAAGTGAGGAATGGTGCGCCGCGCGGGTCCGGTTCGCTGTGGAACGATGATATTGATAATCCGGGGAAATGGCCGCTGGTGAAGGCGGACAATCCCGTTGGGCAATGGAATACGTTCCACATCAAGATGATCGGGACGCGGGTGTGGGTGTGGTTGAATGGGAAGCAAACAGTGGATGGGCAGGTGCTCGACAATTATTTCGACCGCAGCGGCAGCATTTTGCCGACGGGACCGATCGAGTTACAGACACATGGATCGGAAATACGGTTCCGGAATATATACGTGCGCGAAATAGGAGCCGAAGAGGCGAAAGCCACACTGGCGAAAATCGGGGGCTGAGATCGAGTTGGTCCGGGAGCGGCAGGTATTTCGATAGTTAAAACCTGCATCAAGAATATTTATTTGTTGCATTTCTCCTTCCGAGTGGTATTGTCCGCGCTATAACGTCGGCTATGCGGTACAAATCGGTCCGATAAATATAAAAAGATAGACGGCCTTGGGAAGGTCCGGTATCGTTCGAGGCCAGATATCGCAGAACGCTATCGGTCACGAAGAAGCGCCGCAAGCCATCGCTCGGGCATTCCGAGGCTTGGTGAGCGTGGCGCGTTCGGTGCGAGACCGGGCGGCTGCTGTTGGTGGGTGAGGTTCCAGATCGTAACGCTTTAGCGGGCGCAATACGGGGCGTAGTGTCCAACTGACGACGCACGAATGCGTCGAGACGTTTTGTTGTTGACCGCGCTGTTTGTGTCTCTTCCCGACCAACCCTTTTGTTGATCGCGATCAGCTTTCGTTGATCGGCTTCTTTTTACAGAACCAGATTTGACAATGTAGCGACAAGGAGGGTCCCATGGCTTCACGTTTAGTTAGACGGTTGGGCGTGTTGGTGGTGCTGGCCGCGATGGTTATGCTTCACGCGGAGAGAGTTCAGGCGCAGGACACCGCTGATGTGGTCGGCACGGTGACGGACACCAGCGGCGCCGTGATTCCGGGCGCGACGATCACGCTGACCAACATCGGAACAAACATCCAGCAAACAACACAAAGCAATGGGACTGGGGATTACATTTTCAATTTGCTGCAGGTGGGGACCTATAGCATCAAGGTGGAGGCTAAAGGATTTAAGACGTTCGTCGCGCCCAACATTACGCTAGCGGCGGGCGACCGCGCTCGCGCCGACGCCAAGCTTGAACTGGGCGACATTTCGCAGACAGTGGAAGTATCGGGCACGGTTGCACCGGCACTGCAGACGGACACTTCGACAATCGGGACGCTGGTGACGTCGCAGGCTGTGGAGGACCTGCCTCTGGACGGCCGCAACATTGTGAAACTCGTTCAGCTCTCGGCGGGCACGACCGAAGGCGCACCGGGCTCGATTGCCGCGGGCAATCGACCGGATGATCGGCGGCAAACGTCGGCGTTCTCCGCGAATGGCCAAGGCGACTCGGAAAATGAAAGCATGATCGACGGGTTCGACAACAATGAACGCATGATCGGAACGATCGGAGCGCGCCCATCGATCGACGCGATTCAAGAAGTGAACGTCTCGATAAACAAATATGACGCGTCCGTGGGACGCACCGGCGGCGCGGTGGTAGACATTATTACGAAGTCCGGCACAAACAGCTTCCACGGATCGGCATTCGAATTCTTCCGCAATAAAGTGCTGAACACCAATCCTAACTGGAACTTTACGCTGGCAAACAATCCCCCAGGAGCAGCTTCTCCTTACAATTCTTGCCCCACGGCGGCTGCGTGCCCCGCTGCGCCGAATCCCGCTTTTCGGCAGAACCAGTTCGGCGGAAGCGTGGGCGGCCCGATCATCAAGGACAAGACTTTCTTTTTCGTCGACTACGAAGGATTCAGGTATGCGACGGGCCTCTCGGCGTCGCTTTATAGCGTACCGACCGCGTGCGAGAAGGGCGAGGCGGTTTGCCCGGATGGAAACACGCAGTATGGGGACTTTTCAGATTATCCGTCGGTTGGAGAGCCCGGTGTGGCCGGAAGCTCGCCTTGTTCAACAACCGCCGGGGCTTCCAGTCCACTGCTGTATGGCTCGACAACCTGCCCGTACGTGGTTATTCCTTCCTCAGCGATGACTCCGATTGGCAAGGCGTTTTTTAACATGTACCCGCTGCCGAATACCGGAACGGCGGGCGCCTTGACGAACAATTACGTGGTGAATCCTGTAAAGACCTATACCAGCAAGACTTGGGATGGGCGAATCGATCAGCACTTCAATCAGAACAACACACTTTTTGGGCGCATTACCTACAACCAGGAAACGACAATTACGCCCAACGGTTTCCCGGACGTGTATATCGATCCGACCACCGGGAACCTGGACACGGCGGGAGCGAGCGGCGCCGTCAAGGTTGAGCCTGTAGTCACGTCTTATGCCGGGCCGAATAACGAGGATCAGTACAGTTTTGGAACCTCGTACGTGCACGTCTACAACGCGAATACCGTTCTCAATTTGAAATTCGGGATATTCCGGAGCAAAATCTTGTCGTTCCCTGCAAACCAAGGAACGGACATCTCGACAAAGTTGGGTTTTCCTTGTACCGCGACGAGTTGCGTGAACTTTGCTCCGGCATCGTCTCTTGTAGGCTCGTCCGGGCTGGTGCGCATGACTGTGTCTGGCCTGAACAGCGCGGGTGCCTTCTCGACGATCGGCGACACGACCTATGTTCCTTTGGGCTACTTCGACACAGCCTTTCAATACGAAGCGCAGCTGACGTGGAATAAGGGTAGTCACAGCGTGCGGTTCGGGCTGGGGCTGGTTCGCCGGCGCTCCGGCGTAGGACAGAGTAACAATGCGCAGGGTGGATTTAGTTTCAACGGCTCCTTCACGGGAGAAGCGGCGGGAGATTTGCTGGAGGGCCTTGCAAGCTCGCAGACACGAAACAATGCTCTGGTGCAGGAGGGATTCCGCACGTGGGAGCCACACGGCTATGTCCAGGATGATTGGCGCATAAAGCCGTGGCTCACGCTCAATCTCGGCGTGCGATACGATATCTTCTCGGCTTACACGGAAGTGCACGGCCGCATATCCAACTACGATCCTTATACGGGCTTGCTCGTTTCTCCCGCACTGCCAGGAACCCAGCAGAGCAACTCGACGGCAATGGTCACGACGCCGTACACGGACCTTGCGCCAAGATTTGGTTTTGCAGCAACGCTGGCGCACAACACAGTGCTTCGCGGTGGATTTGGTTTGACGTTCTTCCCGACGAACTACCGTTCCGATTATTATTTCCAGAACGCGCCGTTTAACTACTCGGAAAGCTGCGGACTTGAGAACGTGGGGACAGGAACACCTACCAGCCCCGCTAGCACGACTACTCTTTGTGCCGGACAGTTCCTTGCGCCGAATACTGCCGTCTACAGCACAACCGGCAGTTCGCAGAGCCTTGGTTACTCGGGAGGCTCCCTTGTCGCGGGTGGCCTGCCGATACCAGTGCTTAATGTGGCGAACGCAACCAATACCGCCAACTATGCTTCGACCACGATGTATGCCGTGCCGATCAACCAGCAAGAGGCATATCTCGAGCAGTTCAATCTGCAGGTACAAAAGCAGTTCGGTGCCAATGTGCTAAGTGTGGGGTATGTGGGCGAACTCGGACGACACGCTGAAATCAACGGACTCAGCGAAAACCAACCGACTGAACCTAGTGTGATCAACCCGGCTACAGGCTTGCCTGTGAATCCAGCCGTCGCAACCGCGCAACCGCTGACGCAGGGCGGTAACACGCCGCTCGGCGTCCTCCAAGGTTACCCCTACATGCAAACGGTCGGCATGACTGTGGCGAACAACTGGGGAACCTCAGCATACGAAGGCCTCCAAACCTCTTTTGTTCGGCGTTTCAGCCAAGGACTCACCGTCAACGTGAATTACACATGGTCACACATGATGTCTAACATAACCAACACTAACGCTTGCGTCTCGTCTTACTTCGCAACCATGACGCCATGCTTCGTGGACACGACCAATGGAGAGTACAGCGCTACCGCCGATAAGACCGCTGCCGATGAGATACTCGCAGAGGCAGCTGCCAAAAAAGAATACGGCTTCCAGCAATACAACTGGGGCAATGACCCGCTGGACGTCGAGCACCGGATAACCTGGGGGTTGAACTACGACATCCCATACGGCAACTCGCTAACCGGCGTGGAGGGTGCGTTCCTGAAAGGCTGGAGCTTGAACACCTCAGGGGCGTGGCAAACCGGTTTGCCATTCTCCGTGACGGCAGCCTCGAACACTTCCCTGCTCGGTCCAACGCAGTATCTGGACCAGATCGGCTCGGGGAAACTCTCGAATCCAACGCTTCGCGACTGGTTTAACCTGAACGATTTCGTTCAACCGTCGTGGGGCACGCTGGGCAATCAGCGTTATGATCAGCTCTACGGTCCGCACCAGAAGCGGTTCGACTTTTCGATCTTCAAGACTTTTCCGATCAGGGAAAATGTCAAGTTGGAGTTCCGAACGGAGGTCTTCAATCTGTTCAACCAGACCAACCTTAACACCCCGAACTCAAGCATTTCGTTCAACGGCAGCGCCGTGAACTTGTCCGGGACGCACGTGACCACCGGGGAAATCACCGCAATGAACGGGAACTGGAACCAGAGAGAGATCCAGTTTGGGCTGAAGCTTTTGTTCT